>NZ_JAWOWM010000018.1:0-66537 GCF_033340475.1 Vibrio sp. 1078-1 | reverse complement strand
AGTTGGTTAGAATACCGGCCTGTCACGCCGGGGGTCGCGGGTTCGAGTCCCGTCCACTCCGCCACTTATATTAAGCCTCAGTCGAAAGACTGGGGCTTTTTTCGTTTTGGTTCCCCGACTTACCTTAAACCCACTTTCGTATTGAAACCTTGCATCGAGAGGCCGGCTTCCCTCTGGCGATGCTTTCTAAGCCCTATATGAGTGAAGTGGAACTCAGTTTTGTGTGGTTTCTACTGAACCGGGTCCTAGTATCGAGCGCTAGTTCTCAGCCCTTGTGCTTACTTACCAAAGCTTCCTTTATTATTACCTGGAAAATTTATTCACTAGGTTATGTTATTTTCGGGGGAGATTTCTCTGCTTTAGATGTTTTGATTTAGCCATAGGCGCTTATTAATATAAACTCAGCGCATTTAAAACTTTCCAAACATGGATTTTGTTTTGTCGACCTATTTAAGCCAGTGTCTTAAAGTATATTCGCTACTTCTTCCCTCTAACCCTCTCCAACCTTCAAAGCCACCACTACGTACGTATAACGTGAGCGGTATAGGTGCTTTCATAGCTGTGTTTGCTGAGTAAGCAGTTCACCTGGCACATTGACTGAGGAAAAGTCTTCTTTCTGTGGACCTTCGTGTAAGTCACGATAGTTTTAATAATTATCTGGTACTTTTTATTCTAAAGGTGTACGCTTCACATCGAATATTTTTTCGACAGTAAATCATGTTATATCTCTTGTTTAAAAGCTTTGTAAGAAGGCTGAACTCCATGCAAAAAACGCGATGAAGTGTTGCTCGGAGTCTTAAATTAATCTTCATCAGGTGTTTTATGTGTGGGTAGCTTCGCTGAAGTTATACGCAGGAGCTTGTACACCTGATAAAAGAGAAGAGATGGCCGGTGATATTTCATCATCGGCCTTTTTGTATCTGTTAAGCAGCTACAAAGCATTACCCAGTATTGAAATAAGGGCCGGTATTGATCACCGGCCCTTTTTTATTTAGTTGAAAACATGAGTATTTTACAAGTTAAAAATTTGTCTTATCAGATAGCTGATAAGACGTTATACAACAACGTAACCTTTCGTATTAACGTGGGAGAGAAAATAGGTATCACCGGAGCGAATGGTGTTGGAAAAAGCACCTTATTAAAATTGCTTATTGGTGAATTATCTGCAGATAAGGGCTGCATTGACTGGTTACCAAACCTTGAGGTGGGGTATTTAGAGCAACATTTTAAGATGGATAATGCGCTGACGGTTTATGAATGCTTAAAGAGTGCTTTTGAGAACTTATACGCTGCCGAGCAGAAGCTTTGGACTTTGTATCAGGCGATGACCGAGTCTCACTCTACATCTCTTTTAAGCCAAGTCGCTCGGCTACAGGCATATTTAGAAGATGAAGACTTCTATGCAATTAATACCAAAATTGAACGAGTTGCTGTAGGTCTTGGTATTTATCAATTTGGCTTAGATACACCGCTTGTCTCGCTAAGTGGTGGTCAAAGACACAAAGTCCTTTTAGGCAAGTTGTTACTTCGCAACCCCGATGTGTTAATTCTTGATGAGCCGACAAACTATCTTGATGCTCCGCACATTGAATGGCTAGTCGCGTTTCTCAATGATTACATTGGCACCGTTTTACTGGTTTCTCATGATATTGATTTCCTTAATCAAGTAGCGACCAGTGTTTGTGATATTGATTATCAAACGGTTCGAAAATACAGCGGTACTTATGTCAAAGCAATGCAGCAAAAGCAGCACGACGGTGCTTTATTAGAAAAGCAATATAAGGCTCAGCAAAGTGAAATTCGAAAGTTAGAGAAATTTATTGCCCAAAATGGTGCAGGAGTTAACGCCAGTCTTGCTAAAGGGCGTAAGAAGAGACTGGATAAAATCGAACGTATTCAACTGAATCATGTAGAGAAAGTATCGACGTTTGACTTTGCTTACCAGCCCATTGAGCAACCGAATGTGGTTGAGGCAAAAGCGTTGATGATCGGTTATCAGCAGCCTCTGCTTCCAGTATTTGATATCACGTTAGCGCGCGGGGAAAAGTTGGTTGTTGCTGGCTTTAACGGCGTGGGTAAGTCGACCTTACTTAAAACCCTGATGGGGAAGATCGAGCCACTCTCTGGTGAGGTGGTATTGGCAAAAGGTGCAATGATTGGTTATTTTTCTCAAGATTTGTCTTGGCGCCATCCTCAGAACACGCCTGAACAGGAGCTGTGCTCTTGTGCGCCAACAATCTCAAGCAAAGAGTCACGCAAGCTATTAGCTCGCTTTGGGATTACGGGGGATAAGACGCAGCGCCACTTAGATACATTGAGCGGTGGTGAGCAAACTCGGGTGAAGTTGTGTTGTTTATCGGTTCAGAAATGCAATGTTTTGCTGTTGGACGAACCAACAACACACTTGGATAGCAGCAGTAAAAATGCGCTTAAAGAGGCTCTCCAGCGCTTTTCCGGTAGCGTGATTGTGGTATCTCATGAGAAGGCATTTTTGCAATCTTGGCCTGATAGAGTTTTAGATATTTCGTTGCTCACTTGTGCTGAATCGGAAACAGAACAGGAGGTGGAGCTATGATGCAGTCCATGATCCTATTTCTCGTTGCTTTTCTTGTTGGTGCTGATGAGTTGATGCTTGGATCTATTCTTGAACCTATCGGAAATGATTTAAGTGTTCAACCGAGTCAGGTGACCTTATTTATTACGGCATATAGTTTAGCCATAGCAATTTTCGCTCCTTACTTGGGCCGTTTATCAGACCGAGCTGGGCGTATTCGTATCATGGTGCCTGCTTGCTTTGTATTTGGGGTTGTGCCTATTACGACGGGCATAGTTCATGATTTTGAACTTGCTATTGCAACTCGTGTGATCACTGGTATTGCAAGTGCAGGCATGTTACCAATTGCATTCGCGTTAGCGGGAGACGCGAAGGGTAATAGAGCGATGCGTCAAATTGTGATGGTTCAGGCGGGATTAACGCTAGGTATGATAACTAGCCCGGCGATCGGAGCATTGTTGACCCAGCTTTTATCATGGCGTGCCGCTTTTATTATTTTGGGCGTTGCGGCTCTTCTTGTCAGTGCCATGAGCGTAGTGTTCATGAACAACAAGCATAATGAGTCCAAGAAGTCAGATACTCTGCCACCTATCGCAGACGTCATTCATCTTCCAGGCGCGTTGAGAGCGATTCTAGCGATGTGTTTAGGCCTAGGGGGAGGTATTGGTGTATTTAACCTGATAGGCCTCCATATTCGAGATACCAGCGAGTTGGCGCTCGGTTGGGTGGGCGCTATTTATGCTGCTCTAGGGATCGTTAGTGTGGTTGGAAATATGTGCGTGGGGAGAGCTTGCTGTTGGCTTGGTAGCTCTCGAGCCGTTATGCGAGTGGCTTTAATGGTGTGCATACCTTGCAGTGCATGGGTGTTCTCAAATGAGATGAGTACGGTGACCGCTTATCTTCCAGTTCTAGTGCTCTGGTCTCTCGCTGGAGGGGTTGGTTCTCCGGCATTACAAGCACATATCGCAAGCTTATCTGATGAATATCGAGGTGTGTTAATGTCTTTTGGAATGAGTATGATGCACTTTGGTGTCGCGATTTGGTCTGCCTTGGCGGGCTTCGCGTATTCTGTAGGCAATGAATGGGTCGCTTTCGTGGCTTTCCTATTGTTTGGCTCAGCAGTAGTTATCTTAAAGCCAGTTGGTAATACTGAACAAAGTGAGCGTTATTCGTAGTGTTTTAGTAGATAAAGAAAAGCCGTTACCTAAAAAGGTAACGGCTTGTTCCAAATACTTTTTGAAAAACGGTCTTAGTTCATGCCGTATTTCTTAAGTTTCTTGCGAAGAGTACCGCGGTTGATACCCATCATAGTTGCTGCGCGAGTTTGGTTACCGCGAGTGTACTGCATGATAGTATCTAGTAGTGGCTGTTCAACTTCAGCTAGAACTAATTCGTATAGTTCTGTTACTTCCTGGCCGTTTAGTTGAGCAAGGTAGTTTTTAAGAGACGCTTTAACAGAGTCACGTAAAGGCTTCTGAGTAATCTGGTCTTGTGACGTTACTGTAGTTACTGTTAATGCTTCTGAAGTCAGATTTTGTTCGAACATATTCGGTCTAGCTCTTCTCTTAATTATGATGCAACGTTATCAAAATAACCTTCTAACGCCTCAATTTGCAGCGGAGCTGCGTCGATAGCGTTGAAGGTACGGCGAAACTCACTTGCCTGTTCATGCTCTTTCAGGTACCACCCAACGTGCTTGCGCGCGATACGTGGACCTAAGAACTCCCCATAAAATTCATGCAGAGCATTTACATGACCAAGCATAATGGTTTTCACTTCCTCAGTTGGAAGTTCCTCCATTGTGGTGCCGTTTTCCAAATAGTGATGGATTTCCTGGAAAATCCAAGGACGACCCTGGGCAGGGCGTCCAATCATTAAAGCGTCCGCACCGGTGTACTCCAGTACAAATTTGGCTTTCTCCGGGCTATCGATATCACCGTTCGCGATAACCGGAATTGAAATCGCCTCTTTTACCGCTTTAATGCTGTCATATTCGGCCTCACCTTTGTACATACATGCTTTCGTTCTGCCATGCAGAGCAAGAGCTTGTATGCCGCAGTTTTCGGCTAATTTAGCGATCTGGACACAGTTCTTGTTGTCTGTATCCCAGCCAGTTCGAGTCTTTAACGTTACAGGAACGTCCACTGCATTCACGACCGCTTTCAAAATCTCTTCGATAATGTTTGGGTATTGAAGCAGAGCAGAGCCCGCTAGCTTCTTATTCACTTTTTTTGCCGGGCAGCCCATGTTGATGTCGATGATTTGTGCACCGTTCTCAACACTGAATTGAGCTGCATCCGCCATAAGCTGTGGATCGGAACCCGCAATCTGTACAGAGCGAATGCCCGATTCGCCCTCGTGTACCATGCGCTGTTTCGACTTTGACGTTCCCCATAGCTTTGGGTTAGCAGACATCATTTCACTGACGGCCATTCCCGCACCATAGCGAAGACACAACTCGCGAAACGGTCTATCCGTTACACCAGCCATAGGGGCTACGATTAGATTGTTCTTAAGTTGATAGTTTCCGATTTTCAAAACGTCATCACAGTTCTGTACCAGCAAGGGCGCGCATTTTACGCATTTTTTCACTGCGTGAAAAGACTAATATTTGAGCATTTACAAATTGTTTTTGTAAATTGTATGAATTTCAAACAATTAGCTCTGAAAACCTTGTCTAGCCTTGCTTACGACCAGAGATGCGACACCATTCACTTTGCTCAACAATCGGGTCAATGTGAAGCTCGTCACGGTAATAGTTCGCAACATCTTCAGCTTGGGTGTCTAATACGCCAGACATTGCAAGGTCGCCATTTGGTTTAACTAGGCCTTTAATGATTGGTGCAAGTTCACGTAAAGGTCCTGCAAGGATGTTGGCCACAACGACGTCAGCGACGAGACCTTCAGGTTGATTTTGCGGTAAGTAAACTTCTAGTTTGTCTGCAACGCCATTACGCTCAGCATTGTCTTTTGAAGCAAGCAGGGCTTGAGGATCAATATCGATCCCTATCACTTTTTCAGCGCCCAGTTTGATCGCTGCGATCGCAAGAATACCTGAGCCACAACCGAAGTCGATAACGGTCTTACCGCTTAAGTCCATGCTTTCTAGCCACTCAAGACAAAGTGCTGTTGTAGGGTGAGTACCCGTACCGAATGCAAGGCCTGGATCCAACATAACATTAACAGCGTCAGGATCTGGAATGTCGCGCCAGCTTGGACAAATCCATAGGCGTTCACCAAATTTCATTGGGTGGAAGTTTTCCATCCATTCGCGTTCCCAGTCTTTATCTTCAAGCTGTTCTACTTTGTAAGCAAAATTGTCAGCCAGCATATTGCTCGCTTTAATTTGGTCGATGATGAAGTTAGTGTCTGCTTCTGCATCATACAGTGCCAGAATATCAGTATCGCCCCATAAGCGAGTTTCGCCAGGTAGAGGTTCGAATACAGGTGTATCCTGCGCGTCTAAGAATGTAACAGACAGCGCGCCAGTCTCTTCCATTAGCATATCGCCGATTTGCTCAGCGTTTTCATTGGTCGCGTTGAGTTTGATTTGAATCCAAGGCATTGGTTTTTGCTCTTAAAGTGAATGAAGTGGCGCAGAGTTTACCAGAACTCTACGATTTGTTTGAGTATATACCCAAATAAGCCGATTTATATGTTGAGCCGTTCGCGTACATATAAAACAAAAATGCCCACGGGAGTGGGCATTTTTTAAGACGTTTGCTTAGGCTTATTGTAAGCCAAGCTTCTTCTCTAGGTAGTGGATGTTTGCACCACCGTGTTGGAAGTTTTCGTCATTCATAATGGAGAATTGCAGTGGCACGTTAGTTTTGATGCCTTCGATGATCATCTCACCCAGTGCGTTTTTCATACGTGCAATCGCTACATCACGGTTCTCACCGTAAGTGATCAGTTTACCAATCATTGAATCGTAATGAGGTGGAACTGTGTAGCCTGTGTAGATATGAGATTCCCAACGTACACCCATACCGCCAGGAGCGTGGAAACGCTCGATCTTACCCGGAGATGGTAGGAAGCGCTCAGGGTCTTCTGCGTTGATACGACACTCAATCGCATGGCCACGGATCTTAATATCATCTTGAGTGAATGACAGAGGCTGACCCGCTGCAACACGAAGCTGTTCTTTGATTAGGTCGATGCCAGTAACCATCTCTGTTACTGGGTGCTCTACCTGAATACGAGTGTTCATTTCGATGAAGTAGAACTCACCGTTCTCGTATAGGAATTCAAACGTACCTGCGCCGCGGTAACCGATCTCGATACATGCACGAGTACAGCGTTCACCGATGTACTTACGCATTTCTTCGGTGATACCAGGTGCTGGAGCTTCTTCCACTACTTTTTGGTGACGACGTTGCATTGAACAGTCACGCTCACCAAGGTGGATTGCGCCGCCTTGACCGTCAGCAATAACCTGAACTTCAACGTGACGAGGGTTTTCTAGGAATTTCTCCATGTAAACCATGTCATTGTTGAACGCCGCTTTTGCTTCAGCACGTGTCATTGCAATGGCTTGGATAAGGTCTTTCTCTGCGCGAACAACACGCATACCACGACCGCCGCCGCCGCCAGATGCTTTGATGATTACTGGGTAACCAATGCGCTTAGCAAATGCTTTGTTTTTCTCTTCGTCATTGTCTAGAGGGCCGTCAGAACCCGGTACACAAGGAACGCCTGCTTTCTTCATTGCATTGATAGCAGATACTTTATCGCCCATTAGGCGGATAGTGTCTGCCTTTGGACCAACGAAGATGAAACCACTGCGCTCAACTTGCTCTGCGAAGTCTGCGTTTTCAGACAGGAAGCCGTAACCTGGGTGGATAGCCACAGCACCAGTCACTTCTGCTGCAGAAATGATGCGTGGAATGTTTAGGTAGCTGTCGATACCACGAGCAGGGCCGATACATACGGTTTCGTCTGCGAGTAGTACGTGCTTAAGATCGCGGTCCGCTGTTGAGTGAACAGCGACGGTCTTAATACCTAATTCTTTACAAGCGCGAAGAATACGAAGTGCAATTTCACCTCGGTTCGCGATGACTACTTTGTCTAGCATAAGGCAAGCCCCGCTTATTCGATTACAACAAGAGGTTGGTCGAATTCAACTGGTTGGCCGTCTTCAGCTAGGATTGCTGTAACAACGCCAGATTTGTCCGCTTCGATTTGGTTCATCATTTTCATTGCTTCAACAATACACAGAGTATCGCCAGCATTTACTTTCTGACCCACTTCTACGAATGCTTTAGAGTCTGGGCTTGGAGAGCGGTAGAAAGTACCAACCATTGGAGAAAGAACTTGGTGACCTACAGGTGTTGCTGCTGGAGCTTCTGCTGCTGGTGCTTCCGCTACTGGTGCCGCTGCTACTGGAGCAGGTGCCGCTGCTGGAGCTGCTGCGTAGTGAATTGGTGCTTGAGGGGCTGCAGTGCCATGACGGCTGATGCGCACTGACTCTTCACCTTCAGAGATCTCTAGCTCAGCAATGCCAGACTCTTCAACTAACTCAATTAGCTTCTTGATTTTACGAATATCCATCTTTTCTTTCTCTTTTATCTTGTGATTAAGACAACCCTCGTAGGGTTGCAGAGTGTTAGGGTTACTTTGCCTGTAGCTTATTGATCGCTGCAGACAGAGCAAATTCATAGCCTTGTGCGCCTAAACCGCAAATCACACCCTCTGCTTTATCTGACAGATAAGAGTGATGACGGAATGGTTCACGTGCATGCACATTTGATAAGTGCACCTCAATAAATGGGATGGCGACGCCAAGTAATGCATCTCGCAGCGCCACACTAGTATGAGTGAAAGCCGCTGGATTGATGATGATGAAGTCAATCTTGCCATAGGCAGAGTGAATGGCTTCAATCAGTTCGTACTCACGATTTGATTGTAGGTGTTCCAGTTCTACCCCAGCGTTATGGGCTTGCTCTGTAAGAGTATCCACAACTTGAGCTAAGGTACTGTGACCATAGTGTGTCGGTTCGCGCAGACCCAATAGATTAAGATTTGGTCCGTTTAGAACAAGAATCCGTGACTTTGCAGACATTGTGTTGCTATCTTCCCTTATCGTGAGTGGAACGTTTATATTCCCAAATATACGATAGTTCAGCACGATTTTTTTGTTAAAACCGAGCAAATTTTAAAAAATCGACCAAGATTATAGCTAATTCATAGCAATTAGCAGCAATTTACTGGTCTAATCTCCTAATAGCCACTCTCGTTTCTGTAACCAAGTTAACAAAAACAACATAATTGCCATATTTTTTGTGTGGCCAATTTGCGCACTAAAGCAAAAAACCGCCATGAGTGATGGCGGTTTTTAAAGTGCTTTTAAAACAGTTGGTTGAATTTATGCCAATTCTGCTTTCTCTGCGATAAGTTTATCTACAACGCTCGGATCGGCAAGCGTTGATGTGTCTCCGAGGTTGCTGGTATCACCCGTTGCAATTTTACGCAGGATTCGACGCATGATCTTACCAGAACGAGTCTTCGGTAAGGAATCCGTCCAGTGCAGTACATCTGGTGTTGCAATTGGACCAATCTCTTTACGCACCCAATCTTTCACTTCTTTGTGTAGCTCTGCTGACGGGAATTCACCATCGTTCAAGGTAATGTAAGCGTAGATAGCTTGGCCTTTGATATCATGCGGAATGCCCACAATAGCGGCCTCAGCAATTTTATGATGTGCGACAAGAGCCGATTCTATTTCAGCGGTACCCATGCGGTGACCCGACACGTTTAGTACGTCATCAACACGGCCCGTGATCCAGTAGTAACCGTCTTCGTCACGACGAGCTCCATCACTAGTAAAGTACATTCCCTTGAAGGTTGAGAAGTAGGTCTGTTCAAAGCGCTCGTGGTCGCCATAAACAGTGCGCATCTGACCTGGCCATGAATCAAGGATCACCAAGTTACCTTCTGCTGCGGTTTCTTCAATGATGTTGCCCATGTTATCAACCAGTGCAGGTTGGACTCCGAAGAATGGTCGAGTTGCTGAGCCTGGTTTTAAATCTGTTGCACCTGGTAGTGGTGCAATTAAGATACCGCCGGTCTCTGTTTGCCACCAAGTATCAACGATAGGCGAGCTCTCGTTACCAATCGTTTTGTAGTACCACTCCCACGCTTCAGGGTTGATAGGCTCACCTACTGAACCCATCACACGTAAGCTTGAACGAGATGTCCCTGCTACCGCTTCGTTACCTTTTGCCATTAGTGCACGAATAGCGGTTGGCGCAGTGTAGAGAATGTTCACTTGGTGCTTATCAACCACTTCACTCATACGAGCCGTGCTTGGGTAGTTTGGAACACCTTCAAACAGAATGGTTTTGGCCCCGTTCGCTAGTGGACCATAAATTAGGTAAGTATGGCCTGTAATCCAGCCCACATCCGCGGTACACCAGAAGGTTTCACCTGGTTGATAATCGAAGACATATTTAAAGGTCATTGCCGCGTAGACGAGGTAACCGCCAGTAGTATGTAGTACGCCTTTAGGTTTACCTGTCGAGCCAGATGTGTAGAGGATGAACAGCGGGTCTTCGGCTTTCATCTCTTCTGGTGGGCAAACGTCAGAAACGTTGGCTGTTGCTTCGTGCCACCAAACATCACGGTGTTCATGCCATTCAACATCACCACCTGTACGTTTAAGCACGACGACTTTATTGATGGTTTTTACGTCTGGGTTGGTTAGTGCTTCATCCACGTTCTTTTTCAGTGGAACAGCGCGTCCGCCACGTACGCCTTCGTCTGCGGTGATCACGACTTTAGCGTCAGAGTCGATGATACGGCCGGATAGCGCTTCTGGTGAGAAACCGCCAAATACTACGGTGTGAACCGCACCAATACGGGTACAAGCGAGCATAGCCACTGCAGCTTCTGGCACCATTGGCATGTATAGACACACCACGTCGCCCTTGCGTACGCCTTGCTCTTTCAATGCGTTGGAGAATTTACACACTTCTTTGTGTAGTTCGTTGAAAGTGAGTGTTTTGTCGTCGGCTGGATCATCGCCTTCCCAAATGATGGCGACGTCATCCCCGTGTTCTGCAAGATGACGGTCAATACAGTTAGCCGAGACGTTCAGTGTGCCATCTTCAAACCAGCGAATATCAACATGGCCAGTGTCGAAAGAAGTGCTTTTTACTTTGGTGAAAGGTTTGATCCAATCAACGATTTTGCCGTGTTCGTTCCAGAAGCCCTCTGGATCGGTTACCGACTGCTGATACATGGCTAAGTAAGTATCATTATCCGCGTGTGTATGAGTTTTAATATTTTCTTTTACCGGATAAACGTGGGCTTCGCTCATGGCTTCTCTCCTTGTGCCTTATTTCTCGGCCTTACACCAATCTAGATAAGATTTTGAATATATTTTTGTAGGGCTGTTTTTTGGTTCTAAATAACTTGGTCGTGGTAATGACGACGTTGTGCTTATAACTGTCAGTCACCGCGCGTAATTCCACAATTAGACTTTAGGATGAGAGTGATGGAAGCGCCGGGAAATCGCTGAAACAAAAGTATTTCTGGGAGCTAGGTCAACTGATTTTTATGTATACGGCGCGGTTAGGTTGGGTAAATCGCCTTTCGTTAAGCGGACAAAGACCAAAGCGGCAGAAATCGCGTCTTGCAAGGCGTCGTGTTTGTCTTGGATAGGAAGTTCGAGGTGTTTACAAATGGCATCCAGACTTAAGTCGAAATAGGCATTCGGCAAATGTCGTTCCAACTTATCGTGATAAATCTGACTGACCTCGATGAGTGGGTTAGGAAGTGGGAAGCCAAGTTGCCGCAGACAAGCAAGGTCTAAGATCTTTTTATCGTAACGAATGTGATAGCCCACAAGTGGTCGGTTGCTGATAAAGTCGAGCAGCTCGAGCAGCGCCTCTTTTTCACTGATGCCATCGACTAAGTCTTGGTGGCGAATTCGATGGATCTTGACCGAGCCAGAGTCGAGCGATTGTGGCGCGCGTAAGCGGACTTCAAATGGTTGACTGGTGATAATACGGTTGTCGATGATCTTGGTGGCTGCAATAGTCACCAGCTCGGCACGATTTGGGTCAAGGCTGGTGGTTTCGCAGTCAAGAGAGACGTATTCTGTTTTATCTGGCGTGCAAAACAGCGACTGATAAGGCGAGCCTTTCAATTTGTAGTACCAGTATTTGCGTTGTAACCAGTTCATTGCTTACGCCTCTGTGATTTATGAAAATCAGGGTTAATCACGAATTTGATAATGGAAGCCTAAAAATTGCTTAAATTTCTTCACCACATGTAAGCTGTGGCGAAGCAAATCACGCTCAGTTCTATCCAGTTGTTTAATATCAATGTTATTCAACGCTTCTTGCTTTTTGAGTTGCTGATTAAGACGAAGTTTAAAGAACAATTTCAGTGCTTCGTTGAGATTATCTGCCGTTTCAGATTCTAAGATGCGCTTATTTCTCAGAGCTTCAATGCGCTCAAACGTGTTCTTCTCCTCAATGGCATATTCCAAAGACAAGGTGCGAATGCCGTGTACAATTGGGAAAATACCGCCGCGTTTAATGTCCAATCCGTCTTTAGCACTTTTTACGTTGCCAAATAGAGTTAGGGGCACCGAAAACTGCAAGGCAGGGCGAGTAAAGTCAGACAATATCAACATGCGATCTTTCATTGTGTCACGAAGATGCGCCGCAATTGGAGCCAGCAGCTCGCAATTCCCAGCAACAGCATGGGCGTCACTGAAAATGGCTAAGTCCATGATTTGTTGTGGTTCGGCTTTAGCTATCCAGTGGTTTAGGGTGCTTATCCATTCTTGCTGTGTTTTGACCCATTTCGGGTTGTTAACCATCACTTTACCAGGGCAAAGTGGATAACCGAGCTGTTGTAGGGTGTGTGTGAAGGATTGCATCACTTGTTCGCAATGAGGCCATTCCAGACCATCTTGAATAATCAGGGCATTGTCTTGATCGGTTTTGAGAATTTGCTCTCCTCGGCCTTCAGAGCCGAGTACGATCAAGCAACAATGGTCGTGCAAGGCTGGTGGTATTACTAACTCGAACGCTTTCTCGATAATTTGCTCGTTTACGGCTGAGATCAGCTCCATGATGAAGCGAGTGCGGATGCCGTTTTTCAATAAGCTCTCGACCAATTGACGTTGGCGGTTTGAGGCCAAAGCGAGCTCTTCCACGCTGCTTGCTCGAGCAATACTGAGCGTTAACACGTGAGAGTGGGTTGAGAACGCGCTAAGAATTTGGGTCATATCCAGCATGCCGACGGCTCTGTTGCCTTCACATACCATGAGGCGTTTCATTCTGTTTCTGGTCATTGTGATCATGGCGTTGAATAGAAAGTCACCATCATCAACGTGATAAACAGGAAAGCTCGCGATCTCACCCACTGGTGTGTCGAGCGCGCAACCATCCAACATCACAGAATGCAGCATATTAGTACGAGTCACTATTGCGTACGGGTGGGCTGATGGCCATTTTTCCAATCGTGGATCATCGCCATGGAGTTGAACCAATGCAGCGTCAATCCCATTTTCTTTTAAGGAACGTGTTACCTCGTTAATTGGTGTATTTGGTTCAAGGATCATCGGTGGGTGATAAATGCTGCGGTCAACTTTAGTGAGAATAAACTCCGCTAAGTTTTGCTGTTGATGGGCCGCTTCGATGAGCTCTTGCCGTTTCGATAAATTGTTATCGAAATAGGCTGCAAACTGGCCATTTTCGTTGTAAAGGGCAAGGAAAATTTCTTTCGGCAGTAGGTAAGAGAGCGTGTCCTCAAGCGCGATGTAGTGATGACGTACCTTGTCTTCAAGTAACGAGCGTACATCGAACATATCGTCGTTGGCATAATGTGCGAACACTTCCTGTTGATCGTTGGAGCGCTCTTCTACCGCGCCTTTGATCAGAATATGTAAGTGGGGGTTCTTCTGTCCGCAGGATAAAATAACATCTCGAGCTCGATAGTAGGCGACGTCCAGAGACGATCGCAGTCGCGTTTGTTGTGCTTCAGTTAAGCGATCGAACGGTGGAGATTGCATGTTAAATTTGTCAGGCATGAGAACACCCAATAATGATGGAAGGAACACTCTCTAAGTCTGACAAATTTCTTACCGGAAGCCAGACGACTTTGGTCTAAATTACGATGTTTTCGCTTGAAGATGCCAAATGTCGCAAAGTTAGTATTCCATCGAGGAAACGATAAGTTTCTTATTCTTCCCTTTTTATAATACGCATGGCGATCCATAATTCCCGGCTCGAACGTTGGTGTTCCCGTTTTAGGATATTAGTAATGTTGAAACCTTCTCCGTATGGCTGGATTTCCCAGTACTTTCTCGGATTCTTCTTTGCGTATGGCGTGTATCTGCCATTTTGGTCACTTTGGTTTAAGGATCAGGGCGTATCTTCGACAGATATCGGTTTGCTGGTCGGGTTAGGCCTTGCGACACGTTGTGTTGCCAATATCGTGATCACCCCACGAGTACACAAAGTCGAACATCTTATGCCTGCTTTACGTTGGTTGAGTTTCGCTGCCCTCCTTTTTGTTGGATTTCACTTTTTTACGGGTGGTAGCTTTTGGTTAATGGCACTAGCGACAGTGTTGTTCAATCTTTGTTGTGGACCGATTATTCCGTTGTCGGACGCGATGGCAAATTACTACGCTCGCCTGAAAATGCTCGATTATGGCCGCACGCGGCTATGGGGTTCGATCGCCTTTATCGCAGGCTCGACGGCAGTGGGCTACCTGGTGGCTGAATTTGGCTCCGATATGATCTTGTACACTGCGATGTTCGGCGTGTTTATCTCGTTGCTGTTTGCTATGCGACCGACTAACCCAATGCCTGTAACGCACGGTGGGCAAAGCGCAGAACGTCCAAAGCTGACCGCTCTTTTGACCGACAAGCCGATACTAAAATTCTTAGTGTTGGTGTCACTAATTCAGGGCAGTCATGCGGCTTACTACGGCTTTAGTGCGATTCACTGGAAGGCCGCTGGTCACTCGGAAGATGTCATTGGCTACTTGTGGAGCTTAGGAGTGGCCGCAGAAGTGGCAGTGTTTGCATTGAGTAAGCGCTTATTCGTAGGTTGGTCAATACGCGCGCTGTTTATTGCTGCTGCCGTTGGTGTAATGATGCGTTGGGGTATTACGGCGTCGACAACATCAATTATTGCTTTGGTGGTTGTTCAACTATTGCATGGTGTGACTTTCGCTACCGCACACATTGCCGCGATCCAATATATCCAAAACTCCGAAGAAAATAAGATCGTAGCGTTGCAAGCGTTGTATAACGCGATTCCGTTGGGCGCATTTATCGCGTTAATGACCGTATTGAGTGGCTGGGGTTATGAGCACTGGGGATCGCTTGTGTTCTGGGGCATGGCCGCGATGGGGTTATTGGCTCTGTTCATCAAGCTTGATTCGCAAGACCCACATCAGGTGGTTGATGTATCAGACAAGCCACTTGAAACACAGAATTAGACTTATGTAACAAAGGTTAAAAACTAAGCTTTGTCTCCGTTATCAAAGCAGTGTTAAATGAAACCTCTCCCTCATGGAGAGGTTTTTTTATTCTCTTGCTTTAAAAGTAGCAAGAAAGGCAAGAAAGGATATCGGATGCAAGGATGGCTGGTGGTTCCCGTTTCTTTAGCGTATTTGGGAGCTTTATTTATCATCGCGTGGTACGGCGACATTCAGAAAAGGTGGCTAGCGCGCTGGCGGCCTTGGATTTATAGCCTTTCCATTGCGGTGTACTGTACATCGTGGACCTTCTACGGCACGGTCGGGCAGGCCAGCAGTAATCCTTGGTCTTTCTTGCCTATCTATATTGCTCCCATTTTAGTGTTTACCATCGGATGGCGCGTTTTAGCTCGGCTTATTTTGATTGCTAAACGGGAACACATCACGTCGATTGCTGACTTTATCGGAGCACGCTACGGTAAATCCCAAGGTTTGGCCGTGGTTGTTACGCTCATAGCGGTTGCGGGAATTTTGCCGTACATCGCTTTACAGCTGCGTGGTATCACTATGGGGCTTGAAATCATTGCTCCGGAGCTGGCTACTGATTTTGGTTATCAAAACGATAGCGTGTCGTGGTTTGTTGTGGTCGCATTGGCGATTTTTACGATGCTATTCGGTACCCGCCACATTGATAACACGGAACACCATCGTGGGATGATGATGGCAATTGCCTTCGAATCCATTATCAAACTGCTGGCTTTTTTAGTGGTTGGTGTTTTCATTGTTTGGTTGGCGATGAACACCGAGAATTTGAGCTTAATTGATGTTGCCGCACAGACGTATCAGTCACCAAATATCCCGACTATATTGATTCATACTGTACTCACGATGCTGGCGATCGTTTGCCTTCCGCGACAATTCCATACGATGGTTGTGGAAAATGAACGTGCTCAAGATTTGCACGTGGCTCGTTGGTTGTTCCCCATTTATCTGATCTTAATGGGGATTTTTGTTTTACCTATTGCGTGGGTAGGGCAAGGTCTCTTGAGTGGCGCTTCGCCTGATACTTATGTCATCAGTGTGCCGATGTCGGTAGGGGCGAGTGAAATCGCCTTACTTGCGTTTCTAGGCGGTACTTCAGCGGCAAGTGGCATGGTTATCGTATCGACGATTGCCTTAGCGATCATGGTCTCGAATGACTTGGTTATGCCATTGCTATTGCGTCGCATGCGACTGACGCAGCGTAACCATCACCATTTTTCTGAATTATTACTGCGGATCCGCCGTGGTTTGATATTAGTTTTGTTGATTGGCGCGTGGTGTTTCTATCAAGCGTTGGACACTATTCATTCACTGTCTGCTATCGGCTTTCTCTCGTTCGCGGCTATCACGCAATTCGCTCCTGCGCTGGTTGGCGGTATGTATTGGCGTCAAGGGAATAAGAAAGGTGTGTATGTTGGCCTCGCGGTGGGTTTTGCTACCTGGTTGATTACGTTAATGAGCCAAACAGACATGCTTGCCGGAGACGCCAGTAATAACTTCCTGATCTGGTTGATTACGCCACCAGAGGTATTGGCTAGTTTTGATATCGCGATTTCAGATTGGGGGATGATCCTCAGTGTGGTCGCTAATGCAGTGTGTTTTGTTGTGGTTTCTATGGCTACCCGACCAAGCCTAAGTGAGCGCTTACAATCGGCATCATTCGTTGGTACACCGCTGCCTGAAAGCGAAAATATGAGTCTGTACCAGAGCCGCGTTACGGTTGCAGAACTGGAAATGCTAGCGTCTAGATTTGTAGGACGAACGCGAGTTAAAGCGGCGTTTCAAGCCTACTGGAGCCAGCAACGAGAAGAGTTGATGCCGAATCAACAAGCGCCATCTTCTCTGATTCGGCATACGGAGCGTGTGCTAGCAGGGGTATTTGGAGCATCTTCTGCTAAGTTAGTACTTACTTCTGCTCTGCAAGGAAGAAACATGCAGCTTGAAGAGGTGGCGACTATCGTCGATGAAGCCTCTGAACTGTACGATTTTAGTCGGGGTTTACTCCAAGGCGCGATTGAGCATATTGGACAAGGTATTGCGGTCGTCGATAAGCAACTACGCTTGGTAGCGTGGAACCAACGCTATTTAGAACTCTTTGAATTTCCGCCAGGCCTGATTCAAGTAGGTCGACCGATTGCGGATGTGATTCGGCACAATGCAGAGCAGGGGTTGTGTGGCCCTGGTGACCCTGATGACCACGTTCGTCGCCGTGTTTATCACCTTGAGCAAGGGACTCGGCACACCTCTTCTCGGGTTCGTCCCGATGGTCGCGTGATAGAGGTGCAAGGTAACCCAATGCCAGGTGGTGGCTTTGTGATGAGCTTTACCGACATCACCGTATTCCGTGATGCAGAGCAAGCACTGAAAGACGCCAACGAGACATTGGAAGAAAGGGTACGTCTGCGGACTCGAGAATTAGAACAACTCAACAAGCAGCTGGTGGAAGCGACGCAGCGCTCTGATTTGGAATCGAAGTCCAAATCACGGTTCTTGGCGGCAGTAAGCCATGACTTGATGCAACCGCTCAACGCGGCGCGTCTATTCGCATCTTCACTATCGGAAGTCGCCAAAGACAGCGAAGCCAAAAAGCTGTCAGCACACATTGAAAGTGCTTTAGAGGCTGCCGAAGACTTAATTGGAGATTTGCTGGATATCTCGCGTTTGGAATCGGGCAAGTTGGAAGTCAACGTGCATGGCTTTGCGTTAAATGATGTGTTATCGAATTTGAATGCTGAGTTTAGTGCGTTAGCCAAACAGCAAGGTATAGAGTTCACCATGATTCCGTCCTCACTCATGGTTAAGTCGGATCCCAAACTGCTGCGCCGTGTGGTGCAAAACTTCCTGACCAATGCGTTTCGTTATAACCCGAATGGCAAAGTCGCACTCGGTGTTCGCCGCGTGAAAGGGCGAGTGCGTATTGATGTATGGGATAATGGAGTGGGGATTGAAGAAGAGAAGCAGCAAGAGATTTTTGAAGAGTTTAATCGCGGAACTCAAGTTCGTTCCGACCAAGGCCTCGGACTTGGTTTGGCGATTTCGAAAGGAATTGCTCAGGTACTTGGGCATGAAATTTCGATGCGCTCTTGGGTTGGAAAAGGCAGTGTTTTTTCCATCACCCTAGATAAAGCTGATCATGTTCAGCCTCATCCAGTTCACGTGGCAATGAGTAAGCAATCTGAACTTGGTCATCTGAGAATCCTATGTGTCGATAATGAGCCTGACATTCTAGTCGGCATGGAAAACTTACTTTCCCGATGGGGCTGCGATACACGAGTTGCGATTGATTTAGTTGAAAGTCTACAAGCGCTTGAGGATGGTTGGATTCCGGATGTAATTTTCTCCGATTACCGACTTGATGATGGTCGTACTGGTTTAGAAGTGCTACAGCAATGCCGCCTAAGATTAGGCCACAGCTTTGAAGGCGTCATCATCAGTGCAGATCGTACCGATGATATGCTTGATGGCATCAAAGCAAATGGGTTCAGCTTTATTGCTAAGCCAGTTAAGCCGCTTAAGCTGCGTTCGGTGCTCAATCGAGTCGCTTAGGATTGGAGTGTTTGAAAAATCGCTATAAAAAGAGACCTCCGAATGGAGGTCTCGATGTTTGTAATCTTAGTTGATAGGCTGAGTTTGCCGCTTATTCTGCGACGCCGCCTTGAGTCAGTTTGGCTGGATTAAGCAATCGCTCTAGTGTGGCTCTATCCAAATCAGTTTCTTCTTCCGCGACATCAATAATCGCGCGTCCCTGTTTGTAGGCTTTTTTCGCGACTTCTGCCGCTTTTAGGTAACCAATGACCGGGTTGAGAGCCGTGACCAAAATAGGGTTTTTGGCGAGTGCTACATCCAAGTTATCTTGGCGAACTTCAAACGTCGCAATGGCTTTGTCAGCTAAAGCGGTTGCGCTGTTAGAGAGTAACTCGATGCTCTCCAATACGTTATGAGCAATAACTGGCAGCATGACGTTAAGCTGGAAGTTGCCCGCTTGGCCTGCGACGGTAATGGTGGTGTCATTACCAATGACTTGCGCTGATGCCATAGCTGCGGCTTCTGGGATCACAGGATTTACTTTGCCAGGCATGATGGAAGAACCCGGTTGCAAGCCTTGTAATTCAATCTCACCT
This sequence comes from Vibrio sp. 1078-1, assembly GCF_033340475.1. Lineage (NCBI taxonomy): Bacteria > Pseudomonadati > Pseudomonadota > Gammaproteobacteria > Vibrionales > Vibrionaceae > Vibrio > Vibrio sp. 1078-1. Next base: position 47,376 of record NZ_JAWOWM010000018.1, on the reverse strand, counting down.
AAACCAGCCAATGGACCTGAATTCATCCAACGAAGATCATTTGCGATCTTCATGATCGCAACTGCTGCTGTTTTGAGCTGTCCCGACAGAGCGACGATCGCATCTTGACTGCTTAAATTGAAAAAGAAGTTATCACTGGCCATGAACTGAATACGAGTTGACTGGGTTAGGTTGCTAGCGAATAAGTCTGCAAAGCGTGGATCGGCATTGATCCCCGTTCCAACCGCCGTACCACCTTGGGCTAAGGCTTTTACAGCAGGAAGTGTTTGTTCAATCGCTTGTTTTGCATGCTCGATTTGGAACTGCCAACCGCCAAGTTCTTGAGCAAAGGTAATTGGCATCGCGTCCATTAAGTGGGTGCGACCGGTTTTTACAACATCTTTCAATGCTTGTTGCTTAGACTCTAGTGTTTGGCTTAGGTGTGACAGGGCCGGGAAGAGCTGTTTTTCAATGGCTAATGCTGCGCTAACTTGAATGGCCGTTGGTACCACATCGTTGCTGCTTTGTCCCATATTGACGTGATCATTAGGGCTGACAGTGCCGCCTAGATGCTGGGAGGCCAGTGTTGCAATTACCTCATTCGCATTCATATTTGAGCTAGTACCTGATCCGGTTTGAAATACGTCAATTGGGAATTGCTCAATATGATTGCCTTCGATAATTGCTTGAGCTGCGTCAGCAATCGCGTTGGCAATATCTCCCTCAAGCAGCCCTAGCTGTGCGTTGGTGAGTGCCGCAGTCTGCTTGATGTGTGCTAACGCTTTGATAAAACCAGATGGCATTTTATGTTGACTGAATGAGAAGTTATCGACGGCGCGTTGAGTCTGGGCTTGGTAGAGAGCATCTGCAGGGACCGTTACTTCGCCCATACTGTCAGTTTCTATGCGGAATTCGGTGCTCATGGTAGGGATCCTTTTGGTTAATCGAGTGAGATTTGAATCAGGCGTAATTGTTGTTGTAGTGCGAGAAATTTCACGTCGCCTTGTTCAAACTGGTAGTAATAGCGTTTGAGGCAAAATAATGGCGTATGGATAGAATCGAGACAGACACGACGGAAGATACGACTGCGAGTTGAGTCTTGAATTGCGTCTAGTAAATGGAAATAAACCTGACGTAAAAACAGCTCACACAACAATAGATTTTCTTCATCGGCATCGTGTTCATAACAAGAAGACAACACCATTCCCCAATGAATATAGTCATGAATCACGTCTGGCTCAAAGCCATGTGGTGCGGCGAGAAGGAATCTATCTTGGGCTTTAAAAAATGCGTTAAAGATGTCCCGTTTGTTGTCCATAACCACCTCTCATTAAATGTAATGATAATTATTATCAATTAAGTTGTGGATTGGCAACCCTTTTTAGAGTAAGAGGTTGTTGAAGAAAGACTTACGGAAACAAAAGCCGACGCAAAGGCGTCGGCTGAGTAGGAATTCATTTATGCTGAGTGAAACTAAGTCACTGTCGTTTGAATACCGGTGAATTAGCTTGTCGCCGTTATTCAGTAAATAAGGTTTCGTACTTCACAAATGCGGTTTGTGTTTCACCATAATACAGTGTGCCGCCTGATTGAATGACGACTCTTAACCAGCTTTCTGCAGATGCAGGCTTTGGTAAGGTGATGTACCAGCTTTGGCCTGCTTGATCGGCGGGCTTCATATCAATCGGTTGAGCGTTTTTCTCTTTGTCACTCACAATAGAAACTTTAACCCCTTCGAGTGGGTAAGCGGCGTTGAGTGACAATTCTAAGTTATTTTTAGTGAGTTTTTCAGAGCGAAATTTCACTTTAAAATCGCCATTTTCCATATCACACAGACCACTGGTGTAACGACAATTAGACTTACTCGCGAGTTTGTAAGTTTCCCCTTCTTGCGCCGCGTGGGGTTTCTCGCTGAGGGCCATATCGGTACCGAAGTAAGCGATCAAAGAGAGAACTGGCGCAATCAGTAGAGCGAGAATAAAGTGCTTGTTTTTGAACATCTTGGCTTCCTTGCAACGACATACTGCGAATATGGTAACTGAAAAGTGAGAATAAAAAAGCCCCGGACGGCTGGTTCCAAGCGGGGCTTTTGTGGTTTTGATTAGTTTTTAGTGATCCACTGCACTACCAGCACCTATTGGCACGCGAACGTGTTCGACTAGGTCTTTTACTTCTTGTGGCGTTTCTGCTGTTACTTTGGAGACAGCGAATGCGACGATGAAGTTAAATAGTGCGCCAATAGCACCAAACGCGTTTGGCTCAATACCCAGGAACCAGTTTGTTCCCCAGCTTTCTAGATATTTCCAATCAGCAACGAAAAGGATGCCTTTGTGTTGGAATACGTAGAACAGCGTAATACTGATACCTGCAATCATACCGGCGATTGCGCCTTCTTTATTGATGCTCTTGCTGAAGATGCCCATCATCAATGCAGGGAAGATGGATGAAGCGGCAAGACCAAAGGCGAGTGCTACCGTACCTGCGGCAAATCCAGGCGGATTTAAACCGAGATAGCCTGCGGCTGCTATCGCTACTGCCATTGATATTCGACTAGCAAGTAGCTCTTTTTTCTCGGATATGTTCGGATTGATAACCCCTTTGATTAAGTCATGGGAAATAGCTGAAGAAATGGCGAGTAGTAAACCTGCTGCGGTAGATAGTGCAGCTGCAAGACCACCTGCTGCCACAAGTGCGATCACCCAGTTTGGTAGTTTAGCGATCTCTGGGTTAGCCAATACCATGATGTCGTTATCAACGCGCAGTTCGTTGGTGGACGCATCTGAAGTGTATTGGATATTGCCATCGCCATTTTTATCGTCAAAACCGAGTAGTCCAGTTGTTTCCCAGTTTTTGAACCACGCAGGACGCTCGTCATACGCTAGGTGCTGACCCGGAGCTGGATTTACCGTATTCATTAGGTTGAGGCGAGCCATCGCTGATACCGCTGGTGCAGTAGTGTAAAGGATTGCGATGAAGATCAGAGCCCAGCCTGCTGATGTACGTGCGTCGCGAACCTTCGGCACGGTAAAGAAACGGATAATTACGTGTGGTAGACCGGCAGTACCAATCATCAGTGACATGGTGTAGACAAACATATTAAGTGTGTCGCCACGTACTTGGGTCGTGTATTCACTGAATCCGAGTTCGGTCACAACTTGGTCAAGCCGATCGAGTAGATAGACATCGGTACCAGCCATGGTACTCCCCAGACCAATTTGTGGGATTGGGTTACCAGTGAGTTGCAGAGAGATAAAGATTGCAGGGATAGTGTAAGCAAGAATGAGTACGCAATATTGAGCAATCTGCGTGTAAGTGATGCCTTTCATGCCGCCAAGAACCGCGTACATGAAAACGATACACATACCAATTAATAGGCCGGTGGAGTAATCCACTTCTAAGAAGCGACCAAACGCAACGCCCACGCCTTTCATCTGACCGATAACATAAGTCACTGATGCGATGATAAGACAAACAACCGCTACGATACGTGCTGTGTTGGAGTAAAAGCGTTCACCAACAAACTCTGGCACCGTAAACTTACCAAATTTGCGTAGGTAAGGCGCTAGCAACAGCGCAAGCAGAACGTAGCCACCAGTCCAACCCATTAGAAATACTGAGCCGCCATAGCCCATGAAGGCAATTAAGCCTGCCATTGAGATAAACGACGCTGCGGACATCCAATCGGCTGCGGTTGCCATACCGTTTGCAATCGGGTTTACACCGCCACCAGCAACATAAAACTCTTTGGTTGATCCGGCGCGAGCCCAAATAGCAATCCCGATGTACAGGATGAACGTGGCGCCAACGACCAGGTAGGTAATAGTTTTCAAATCCATCTGAGTGACTCCTTATTCGTCCACGCCGAATTCACGGTCAATTTGGCGCATCTTCCATGCGTAATAGAAAATAATTCCTAGGAAGGCATAGATGGAGCCTTGTTGAGCAAACCAGAAACCGAGTTTGTAGCCGCCTAGTTGAAATTGATTTAGTACGTCGACAAATAAAATGCCGCAGCCGAAAGACACGACGAACCAGATGACCATTAGGCCGATCATGAGCTTCACGTTTTTGTCCCAATAGGCTTTGGCTCTTTCTTCACTTTCAAATGCCATTGCCGTCTCCTTACGATTGGTATTGTTGTTAATGAAATGTTTCAATATGTACATTAGCAAGGTGTTGGCAATAACTCTTTTCAACTTTAGTCGGGGTGTTAAAAATGAAGAATCCCCATGCTATGGGCTTTTGCAGCGAACAAAGGGGTAAAATGTTATGTTAATAAACTGTTAAGTTAGCCAAAGGTCTAAAGGTTGATTGGATAAACAAGCATGATTAAGACGGGCCATTAATCTTTTCTTCATTGAACTTGGAGATGCTGTGTAAATATTGGTGGTGATCTTGTGGCTCTTAAAGAGAGAAGGCGTAGATAAGAAAGCTCTCAAGTAATTTATTTACATAAAGTTTTCGCATCAAATCACCGTTTTAACGCACAATAAAGTAATATAACTGAGTCATTCTCGTACAACCTCGCATTTTGAGACGGTGTAAAGGGGAGGCAGATTAGGGCATTACCTCATTAACGAAGTAGCCTTGCTCATCACAATTATTATCGTTTTTCATTAAGGGAGGGTGAGAATGGACGCAGACACCATTAACAGTTTTTTTCTAATAGGTGCGTTGTTAATCGCACTTAGCGTTCTTTTAAGCCCAGTGTCTTCTAAGTTGGGAATCCCAATTCTTTTGGTATTTTTAGCCGTTGGAATGCTGGCGGGGGAAGACGGCTTAGGCGGCATCTTATTCGATAACTTTTCGATCGCTTATTTGGTTAGTAACCTCGCATTAGCCATCATTTTGCTTGATGGTGGGATGAGAACGCGGGTCGCCAGCTTTAGGGTTGCGTTATGGCCCTCGGTCTCTTTGGCGACATTTGGCGTTGCGATCACCACCATTTTGACCGGGCTGATGGCAACGTGGTTATTCGACTTAGATTTATTGCAAGGCATATTGGTTGGTGCGATTGTTGGTTCCACCGATGCTGCCGCGGTCTTCTCTCTACTCAAAGGTCGTAGCCTGAACGAACGTGTTGGTTCAACGCTGGAAATTGAATCCGGCACCAATGACCCAATGGCGGTGTTTCTGACCGTAACTCTGATTGCTATTTTAGCGAACCCTGGCGCTGACTTAAGTGCGGGCTTTTTGGCGTTCAGTTTTCTTAAGCAGTTTGGTATCGGCGCGTTACTTGGCTTCGCTGGTGGCTGGATCTTATGGAAAGTTATCAATCGCAATCAATTACCAGATGGGCTGTATTCTATTTTAACGGTCAGTGGTGGCTTGCTTATTTTTGCTTTATCTAACACTTTGGGTGGCAGTGGTATTTTGTCGATTTACCTCGTTGGTCTTTTATTAGGTAACCGTCCAACACGCAGCCGCCACTCTATTCTTCATGTTTTAGATGGTATGACGTGGCTAGCTCAAATTGGTATGTTCTTGGTGCTTGGCTTGTTGGTTACACCATCTAATTTACTCTCTATTGCGTTGCCAGGTCTTGCGCTTGCCTTCGGGATGATTTTGTTTGCCCGACCAATCTCAGTTTGGATTGGTTTACTGCCATTCAAGAGTTTCACGCCACGTGAAAAGTGGTTTGTCTCTTGGGTAGGATTGCGTGGCGCTGTACCTATCATCCTCGCGGTGTTTCCAATGATGGCAGGGTTGCCAGATGCTCAACTGTACTTCAATTTGGCATTCTTTGTAGTAATGGTGTCTTTGATAGTACAAGGGGGCACGTTGACTAAGGCGATGTCTCTTGCAAAGGTCGAGCTACCTTCTAAGCCTGAGCCAATTTCGCGTACGGGTGTAGAGATTTACCCGACCAGTGAGTGGGAGCTGTTTATCTATAGACTTAAAGCAGATAAATGGTGCATTGGTGAGCCATTACGTAGTCTTTCGATGCCGGAAGGAACGCGTATCGCCGCTGTATTTCGCAGTAAAGAGCTATTGCACCCATCCGGCAGTACGCGTCTTGAGGAAGATGATACCTTGTGTGTATTAGCACAAGAAAAGGATTTAGATGCACTGAGCTTACTGTTTAGTGAAGCCCCAGAGAAAGCGTCGCTAGCGCGATTCTTCGGTGACTTCTTCCTCGATATTGAAGTGAAGCTTGCCGATATTGCCGTGATGTATGGTTTGAATCTGGGGGATGAACCGCTGGATAAAAGTTTGAGAAACCTTGTCGAAGAGCAATTAGGTAGCACGCCAGTATTGGGAGACCATTTCGAGTGGCAAGGTTTGCATTGGATCGTCGCTGATGTTGTTGATCAGCAGGTCACTAAAGTCGGTATCCGATTGCCAAACGAAAAAAGTAAGTCTGACGATAAGACGTCAATCTAGTCGCTCATTTCCGTCAGCATAATCACGGCTTGCGTGCGGTTCTTTACACCGAGCTTACGGAAAATCGCTGTCATGTGCGCTTTTATGGTGGCTTCTGAAACATTCAATTCGTAAGCGATTTGCTTGTTCAGCAAGCCATCGGACAACATTCCCAACACTTTATATTGCTGCGGTGTTAGCGCAGCAATCTTTTCCGCTAAGTCATTACATGCCGCGTTATTGGTGATCAACCCTTCAGGGAAGTATGGGTCGCCATTCAGCACTTGATTGAGCGCGTTCACTAATTCGCGCATGTCGCTGGACTTGGGAATAAAACCAAATGCACCATGGCTTTTCACCTGCGTCACGATCGCCGGCTCTTCACTCGCTGAAACGACGACGATAGGTAAATCTGGATGCTCTGCTCGCAAATGAATCAAGCCAGACATACCATTTGCTCCTGGCATTTTGAGATCCAATAGCACTAAATCTGGCTCTTCCTCTCGCTCCAACAAAGCCAGAAGTGCGTCGAGTGAGTCCGCTTCCAGCAAATTTGCACCACTAATAGCCATGTGGATAGATTGAAACAAGGCATTCCGGAAGAGTGGGTGATCATCTGCAATAATGATGGTGTAGGTCGAATCCATGACGTTAAACACTTTTGACTATTTCGTTAAATTTATTATTGTCCAGCTTTGAGAGAGTGGACAATATTTATTCGCTAAAAGTCTGAACCAAATCGACTTTTATTAGGAAAATTGCATATAAACGCAATGTTCTTATTCAAATCTGAGCAATAAAAAACGCCAGTGGACATCACTGGCGTTTGAATATCTGGTTATCAGAACTGCTTGATATGCTCTAAGAAAGGCTCGGCTTGCATAAAGCCCGTCAAACGAGCGTTTGAAACGTGTTCACCACTGGCATCCCAAAACTCAATTGTTGGTAAACCAAGCACACTCATGTGCTTCAGTAGTTCGATGTCTTGCACTTGGTTTTTGGTCACGTCCGCTTGCAGAAGAACGAAGTCTTGCAGTTTGGCTTCGACGCTTGGGTCATGGAAGGTGTACTTTTCAAACTCTTTACATGCTACACACCAATCGGCGTAGAAATCGAGCATGACGGGTTTACCTGCCGCTTTCGCAAGTGCCAGTTGTTCTTCAAGCTCCGCCACGTTAGCAATGTGAGTAAAGCTAACAGTGGCCTGCTGAGTTTGTGTTGTGCTGTTGCCAAACCAGTAATTTAAGATAGGTTGTGCTGAGGCTAGCAAACCTAAGACGGCGATTATGCCCACGGCACTTTGTTTCCAGCCACCAAACTCTAGACTGTTTTTGATGTGGTATAGCCAACCAAAAGCAGCAATACCCAGTGCTGACCACAGAATCGTTGACCACATTTCTGGCATGATGCGCTCTAGTAAGAAGATAGGCGCGGCAAGCAGAATAAAGCCGAAGAGTGTTTTCACACTGTCCATCCAACCACCTGCTTTTGGTAGCAGTTTGTTGCCGAAGACTGCAACAAGAATAAGCGGAATACCCATGCCCATCGCCAGCGCGTATAACGCGATACCACCCGTCAGCAAATCGCCGCTTTGTGCCACGTAAAGTAGCGCACCAGACAGAGGTGCCGTGGTACATGGTGAGCACACCAGTCCAGAAATCGCCCCCATGGCGAATACGCCTGCACTGCTGCCGCCTTGCTGTTTGTTGCTGAGGTTGTTTAACCACGTTTGAACGTTGCTTGGTAGCTGTAATGAGTACAGACCAAACATAGACAAAGCGAGTGCGATGAACAGTACGCTCAAACCAATCAGCACATAAGGGTGTTGCATTGCCGCTTGGAACTGCATACCTGCAGATGCCACCACAAGGCCGAGTAGGGTGTAAGTCAGCGCCATGCCTTGCACGTAGACGAATGACAAGCCTAGCGCGCGGCGTTGGCTTAGCTTGCCACTGCCAAGCACTATGCTGGTCAGAATTGGGTACATCGGCAGCACACAAGGTGTAAACGCCAAGCCCACACCAAGCGCCAAGAACAGAAGTGGTGTCCACCAGTTATCAGCAAGGTTGGCAGCAAGGCTATCTTGCTGTGTTACTGGCGCTGATGATGTGTCACCAGACGTAGATGATTGCGCCGCTGGTGGCGTTGCTATTGGTGCCTGTTCTGCTTTTGATGCAGTTGTCGCCGTTGTTGAATCTGAGTTCGACGAAGTAAACGCGCTGATAGGAATCACGCGAGTTTCTGGCGGGTAACAGAAGCCTGCTTTCGCACAACCTTGGTATTGCACGACTACGCGAGCACCGTCTTGCCAATCATGCATTGGTACATTAACGAAGAGAGGTTGAGTATAGATATGCACGTCACCAAAGAATTCATCTTTATGCGGTGTGCCGTCTTCCATTTGCAGTTCGCTTAGCGATACTTTCTCACCAGCTACAGACAAGCGCTCTTGATATAGGTAGTACCCGTCACGTACCTGCCAATCGAGCATCAATTTGTCATCTTGCTGGTAGAAGTTAAATGGAAACGCCTGATCAACAGGAACAAAACTGTCGCTGCTGGTACTAAAACTGTTGTTCTGGCTACTGTTAAACTGGTCTTTGCCAAATAAAGCTAAAGACGGAGTGGAAAAGGTAATGAGCCCTAAGAGTAAAACGGAAAGTAATGCGCGCATAAAAGAGTCAATTCATCTTAGATAATTGCCGTTAGTGTAACTCAATCAGACCCGGAGGCGAGTCAATAAGTTTCATGAAAATGAAGATTTATTGAGCATAAATCAAGACAGCAGGCAATAAAAAAGGGAGCCGAAGCTCCCCGAGTAAGACTCTGTTTCTACTAGATCAGTAGACCACCGAATGCGAAGCCAAGTGCTACCGCAGAAGCGATGGTTACCACACCAGGTACAAAGAATGGGTGGTTGAATACGTACTTACCGATACGAGTTGAACCCGTGTCGTCCATCTCAACCGCGGCAAGTAGCGTTGGGTAAGTTGGCAGCACGAATAGCGCACTTACTGCTGCGAAAGATGCAACTGCGGTAAGTGGTGCCACACCGATAGCAAGTGCTGCTGGCATTAGCGCAACCGTGGTTGCACCTTGAGAGTAAAGCAGCATTGAAGCGAAGAATAGAACAAGTGCTAGCATCCATGGGTAGTCTGCTAGTAGCGCACCCGCAACTTCTTTGATGCCGTCAACGTGCGCGTTAACGAACGTAGAACCTAGCCATGCCACACCAAGAACACACACACACGCTGTCATACCAGAGCGGAATGTTGCTGCTGCTGGGATTTTGCCAGCATCGATTTTACAGCTCATTACGATAGCTGCCGCAGCTGCGAGCATTACCGTCATGATAGCTTCGTTACGACCTAGAGCAGGGTTCTCGATAAGACCCACAGAGCCAGAAATTGCTGCTGCGTAACATACTACGAATGCGATTGCGCCTAGGAAGATGAATGTCGCTTTCTTCGCTGTTGGTAGGATTTCGCGTTTTGCTTCTGTATTTAGCTTGATTAAGCCTTTTTCTAGACGCTCTTGGTATTCAGCATCGTCTTTTAGCTCACAGCCCATGAAGTTCGCCACGAACGCACCGATCATGCACGCGATGAACGTCGTTGGGATACAGATTGCTAGTAGTGTTAGGTAGTCAACGCCAAATGGATGCAGCATTGCCGCGAACGCTACAACAGCCGCTGAGATTGGTGATGCGGTGATAGCGATTTGCGATGCTACGACCGCGATAGACAGTGGACGAGAAGGGCGCACGCCTTGGCCTTTCGCTACTTCTGCAATCACTGGCAAAGTAGAGAATGCCGTGTGGCCAGTACCCGCCATTAATGTCATTAGGTAAGTTACGATAGGCGCATAAAAGGTGATGCGCTCAGGATGCTTGCGCAAAAAGTTTTCAGCAACTTGCACCATCCAGTCTAAACCACCAGCGACTTGCATTGCTGCGATAGCGGTGATTACAGACATGATGATCAAAATTACGTCAACGGGAATGTAAGCTTGGCTTGTTGGTACGCCCAAGATCAAAGACAACGCAATGACCCCAGCACCACCGGCAAAACCAATGCCGATACCACCGATTCTTGCCCCCAAATAGATGAAGAGCAGAACCACGAAGAGTTCGACCATGACCATATTGATACCTCTTTAGTTTTTTATTTGATTCTGATTTTTTGAACACTCAGGAACAGGAGTAAATGCTCAGAGAATGAGAACCTAGTGGTTTAGCGGCAATAAAAGCATATAAAAAATGTGGTTAACCGTATGAGAGCCTAAAAAAGGGGCCTGAGTGGCCCCCTTCGGATTCGTTATTACTCGTAACGTTTTGCTTTGTAAGTAGGATGCATGAAGTTTTCTACTGACAAGATTTCATCAAGCTCCTCTGCTGTAAGCAGACCGCGCTCTAGCACGACTTCACGAACACTCTTACCAGTTTCTGCACAAATCTTACCTACGATGTCACCTTCGTGGTGGCCGATGTATGGGTTTAGGTAAGTGACGATACCGATAGAGTTGTAAACGTAGTTTTCGCAAACTTCTTTGTTCACAGTGATGCCGTCGATACATTTATCACGTAGGTTCACACACGCGTTGTGTAGTAGAGAGATAGACTCAAACACACTTTGTGCGATCACAGGTTCCATAACGTTTAGCTGTAGCTGACCGCCTTCTGCTGCGAAAGAAACCGTGTTGTCGTTACCGAGAACTTTGAAGCAAACTTGGTTTACTACTTCTGGGATAACTGGGTTTACTTTAGCTGGCATGATTGAAGAGCCTGCTTGCATTTCAGGTAGGTTCAATTCATTTAGACCCGCACGAGGACCAGAAGAAAGTAGACGAAGGTCGTTACAGATCTTCGATAGTTTCACTGCTAGGCGTTTTAGCGCGCCGTGAGTCATTACGTATGCACCACAGTCAGACGTTGCTTCGATAAGGTCTTCTGCTGCAACAACGTCAAGGCCTGTTACTTCCGCTAGGTGTTTTACTGCAAGCGCTTGGTAGCCAGTTGGTGTATTTAGACCAGTACCGATTGCGGTTGCGCCTAGGTTGATTTCTAGGAGGAGTTTAGATGTGTAATCTAGAGCACGAATCTCTTCGTTTAGTGTTACCGCCCACGCATGGAACTCTTGACCTACTGTCATTGGTACTGCGTCTTGAAGCTGAGTACGGCCCATTTTCAGTACATCTTTAAACTCAACGGCTTTAAGTTCGAATGCGCCTTTTAGGTACTCAATTGCTTCCATTAGCTTGTGTACGCTGTTGTATACTGCAATACGGAAACCTGTTGGGTACGCACAGTTGGTTGATTGGCTCTTGTTTACATGGTCATTTGGGTTAACAAATTCGTATTGGCCTTTCTCTTTACCCATCAACTCAAGCGCGACGTTTGCGATCACTTCGTTCGTGTTCATGTTAACTGAAGTGCCTGCACCGCCTTGGAATACGTCTGATGGGAACTGATCCATACACTTGCCAGTTTCTAGGATCAAATCACACGCTTCGATGATGTAGTTTGCAACGTCTTTTGGAATAGCGCCAAGTTCTTTGTTTGCTAACGCTGCTGCTTTTTTGGTCATTACCATGCCGCGTACAAATTCTGGTACGTCAGAGATGGTCATATTAGAGATGTTGAAGTTCTCGATCGCACGTAGCGTATGAATACCGTAGTACGCATCTGCAGGGACATGACGTTGACCTAATAGATCTTCTTCAATACGAGTGGCTGGGTTTGCTGTTTTTGGAGCATCAGATAGGGTAGCCATAGCAGGATCCTTAGATGATAATTCTGATAATAAAGTTATTTATTAGCCATTTCTGCAATCTAGAATCCATTCATCAGAATTTTTGGCTGGAAAATCCGTCCTGACTTATGTGGCACATGATACTGCACCTAGCGCATAAAAATAGTAACTAGATCACCTTTTTCATTTTTCATGAGTCAATAATTTGCAAAGTATGAACGGGTTATTAATAACCCTTTATAGGTACTCGATTTTCCTCGACAAACATGAATTTTTAGAGTTCGAAATTAGCACTTTAAAAGCACGAAAAAATCGGTATGCAATTGAATGAAACGTGCTCCTGCTACTTTGCCTAAAAGAGAAGGAGACCAGTATGAACACGCTTTTTTACAACGATTCGTTTGAGCTTAGTCTGCTTTTACCATTACACTGAATTAAACAAAGGAGGGCGTGTGTTTCCTATCTTATTATTAGCGTTTATTTTTGTTCCGATCATTGAAATCGGCTTATTTATTCAGGTGGGCGGCTTTTTAGGTTTATGGCCGACCATTGCACTAGTCTTAATCACTGCATTTGTTGGTGCGTCGTTGGTTCGTAGCCAAGGTATACAAACACTGATGTCAGTACAGGGGCGTCTTGAACAAGGTGAAATTCCAGCCCAGCAAATTTTTGAAGGCGTAATGCTAGCGGTGGCTGGCGTGCTACTGTTAACCCCGGGCTTTATGACCGATGCCCTTGGTATGTTGGTGTTGCTTCCTGCGCCACGCGCCGCGATAGCTAAATACTTGATGAGCAAAATGGTGGTGAAAACCATGCATGGTGGTGGCTTCCAAGGTGGTTTCTCTAACCAGGGGCCATTTGAGCAAGACCCGTTCCGTCGTGACCCATTTGATTCCCAGTCAGATAATGGCAAGACCTTCGAAGGGGAATACGAGCGTAAAGACGATGATGATCGCAACAAGCTCAACTGATTGAGTTAGACAGTAAAGAAAACAAAAGGGCGCACCAAGCGCCCTTTTCTGTATTTGGAATTCGTGCTGCTTACAATGCGCCTTCAAAGCCCATTTGACGCCATGCTTCAAAAGCAATGATCGCAACGGCATTCGAAAGGTTTAGGCTGCGCGCATCTGGCATCATTGGAATGCGAATACGCTGCTCCATTGGCAAGCTATCGATGATTTCAGCAGGCAAGCCACGAGTTTCTGGACCAAACATCAAAACATCACCCGCTTGGTATTGTGCATCAACGTGGTGACCTGTGGTTTTGGTGGTGCAGGCAAACAATCGATAGTTACCTTGCTTCTCTTTCTCTAAATACTCTAAGAACGCTTGATAGTTTTTATGGCGTGTTACGCGAGCTAAATCATGGTAATCCAAACCAGCACGGCGGACTTTTTTCTCTTCAAGATCGAAACCCAGAGGTTCAATTAAGTGAAGGTTTGCACCGCAGTTGGCGCATAGTCGAATGATGTTGCCGGTGTTCGGCGCGATTTCTGGTTCGTATAAAGCGATATCAAACATGGTATTGAAATAGAGTTGGTCAAAGAGAGGGGCAGTATATACCCAAGTCACCGAGATATGCGAGATTCAGCAAGATTGACCTGGGTATGAAAGCAGGCATTAGCGCGGATGTTAATACCGTAAGTAGTGATGCTCTTTATAAGAGAGCGTGAGCATAGTTTTCTTCAACTGCTCGCCAGTTGACGACGTTCCACCACGCATCAATATATTCTGGGCGACGGTTTTGGTAGCTGATGTAATACGCGTGCTCCCACACGTCTAATGCGAGGATTGGTTCACCGCGCACATCCACTACGTCCATCAGAGGGTTGTCTTGATTACTGGTGGACGTAATGTGAATCTCACCATCTTTTACGATCAGCCATGCAAAGCCAGACCCAAAGGTATTGATGGCAGCTTGGGCAAACGCCTCTTTAAATTGCGCAAAGCTACCAAATTTATCGTTAATTGCTTGAGCAAGCGCGCCTTGAGGCTCTCCGCCACCGTTTGGTGACATGCAATTCCAATAAATGATGTGGTTGTAATAGCCGCCCCCATTATTACGTACTGCTGGACTGAGCTTAGAGATATTGTCAAAGATCTCGTCTAATGACTGAGTTTCGAGCTCGCTCCCTTCAACGGCATTTACAAACTTATCAAAGTACGTCTTGTGGTGTTTGCTGTAATGCACTTCCATGGTTTTCGCGTCGATGTACGGCTCTAGTGAATCGTACGGGTAAGGCAGAGCGGGAAATGTATGTGACATAGTAAATCCTCCTTAATTGGAAAATTTACTTTAATGCTAACGATAATTATTATCAACTTTGATCTTTGTAAGGGTATTCTAAGAAGCCTCACCAATTTCTAAAGTGAGGGTGGGGCTGTGAATCACTCACTCTAGAAATATGGTGCGAATTATTGTTAGTTCATCAAATTGAGACTAACAATTGATCGGTAAGGTGATACTCATACGCAATCCGCCTAAAGGACTTCGGCTGGCTGCGATCGTGCCACTGTGCTGGCGAATGGCACTTTCGGTAATGGTTAGGCCGAGACCTGTGCCGCCAGAGTGGCGATCGCGTGCCGTGGAAACGCGATAGAACGGGCGAAAAATCGCGGCCAGTTCCTCTTCTGGTACACCTTCTCCATTATCGTCAACCGTGATACGAAGCGTATCGTCATCGGCTTTGATGTCGATTTGTACCTCATCTTTTCCGTAGTAAATGGCGTTACGAACGATATTTTCCACCGCACTCATCAGCAGTTTAGGGTTACCGGAAATATTGCGCTTAGGTAATTCTGAATAGTGTAGCTGTTTGCCCATTTGCTCTGCTTCAAACTGCGCATCTTTAATGATTTCTTCCCATAAACTTTCTAGTGGCTGTGTTTCGCGAGTCATATGACTGTTCGCCTGCATGCGAGAAAGCTCTAATAGTTCGCTGATCATCTGTTCCAAGCGCTGCGCTTCGGTATCGATACGAGTCAGTTCTGGGCTTTCGCCTTGTTTACGCGTCGCTAATGCACTTGCCATGCGCAGACGAGTTAAAGGTGAGCGCAGCTCGTGAGAAATATCGGATAGCAAACGTTGTTGTCCTGAAATCATTTGATTAACCGCTTCGACCATCTGGTTGAAGCTGCTACCTGCTTGACGAAACTCCGCTGTGCCTTTTTCTAAATTTGGGTCTGTGACAAATTCACCTTTCGCTACACGTTGAGCAGCGGCTTCAAGACGACGTGCAGGCTGACTCAATGCCCAAGCAAGCCATAACAGCAATGGTGTACTAACCAGCATGACCGCAAGCAAGAGCTGGAATGGGTGATCAAACAGACGCAGGAGTAGAGGTGGTGGCTCATTCCACTTGAAGCCCACGTACATCAAGATATCGGAACCTGCCAAAGTGATAGGAATTGGGCCCGCAATCATGTATCGACCATACAGCTTCTGCTTTGGATTATTGTAATCTTCGATACTGGTGACAAAGTTTTGCATTGCACGCAATTGAAAATTGCTGCGTTTTTCTGTCGTAAGAACATTACCGCTGTAGTCAGAAAAAAACACTCGTGGGCGAGGGTCGTGCTTGCCGTGGCGGTTGCCCTCGATACGAAAAAGTATGCGGCCTAAATCTGTTTGCTGGCTGTATTTTTGTTGGATTGAGTCACGCGTTTCTACCATACGTTTGTAGTGTTCTTCTGGAATATCGCGAGCTTTGCGTGGGTCCAAATGTGGCAGTGATAGCACGGCTATCAATACTAATAACATGGTGAACCAAAAAATGGCAAAGATGCGTCCATACAGGCTATTGATGTTTGGCAGTTTGATGCGTGATAGGCGCATTAATCCTCCTCAAGCAGCATGTAGCCACGACCACGCAGGGTTTTGATTCGCGGCTTGCCATTGCTTTGATCTGGTAATTTTTTACGTAAGTTCGAGACATGCATATCGATAGCGCGATCAAAAGCAGCGAGTCGTTTACCAAGCACATCTAAGCTCAGTGTCTCTTTGGTCAGCACTTGTCCTGGGTTTTGTACGAAGTGGGTGAGTAGCGCAAACTCGGTTGCCGTGAGATCGAGTAGCTGTTGCTCACAATACGCTTCTTGCTTACCGGGATAGAGGCGGATTTCTTGATACTCAATGCAATCGCTGTTTTTGGTATTTTTTTGTGTGCTGCTAGTGCGGCGTAAAATCGCGCGGATACGCGCTAACAGCTCTCGGTCACTAAAAGGTTTTGGTAAATAATCATCCGCGCCCAGTTCCAAGCCGATCACGCGATCAATTTCTTCTCCTTTAGCGGTCAGCATCAAGACGGGAGTTTCCCAATTTTCACGTAAGCGTTTCAGCGTTTCCATGCCATTGAGTTTTGGCATCATGACATCCAACAAAATCAAATCAATCTTATCATTGATCGCGGCTAAGCCGGCTTCACCGTCATTTGCTTCGCTGACGTCAAAGCCTTCGAAACTGAGTACTTCTTTTAATAAGCTGGTTAGCTCGATATCGTCATCGATTAAAAGAATGTTTGCCATGGGGGCACCTATAGTAAGTTACCGATAGCCTAATATTACATTGGAATGATGCGCAACGAAGAGGAGAAAAATCACTCTTTACGATTCTTTACGCTCCCTATACGTCGCTTTACCTAGCGGGTCGTATTCTATACTCAAGCGCTGTGAGAACAGCTCAGAAGAACCACTCACCTGTGTAAGGAATCGTATTATGAAGTCTGCAAAAAAACTTGTGTTAGCTGCTGTTGTTCTACCTCTTACTCTTGGCGCCGCAAGCGCATTCGCTTACGGTGGTAAAAACCATCATAAAGGTCCTCGTGACGAATGCGGCATGGGTATGGACCGAGGTGTCATGCGTCAACTAGACCTGACTGATGCACAAAAAGATCAGCTAAAAGAAATGCGTGAAGCAAACAAAGCAGAAATGAAAGCAAAATTCGCTGATGGCAAAGAAGCACGTATGGCTGAGCGTCAAGCGCATCACGCAAAAGTGCAATCGCTTTTGCTGGCGGATAATTTTGATGAAGCTCAAGCTACCGAGTTAGCAAAAGAGATGGTTGAGCGCCAAACGGAACGTCGCGTGCAAATGCTAGAAAGAAAGCACCAAATGCTTAGCGTATTAACACCTGAGCAGAAAGCGAAATTTGTTGAGCTACAAAATGAACGTATGCAAGAGTGTGGCGACAGAATGCACAAGCGCATGGAAAAGTCGCGCAATAATTAAGTCATGAATTGATGTTATATAAAGAGGCAGCCATTGGTTGCCTCTTTTTGATCTGGTTATTTCATGGTCATTCAATATACTCAACGTATGGTTTTAGTTAACTCTTTGATTATGAAACAGCAATACGCACGTTTAGTTACGACCGCCGCTTGGACTGCAACCATTGTGGCGACGCTTCTTCTGATAGTAAAAGTCATCACGTGGTGGGTAACCGGCTCAGTGAGCTTATTGGCGTCATTGATTGACTCCATGTTAGATATCGCGGCTTCGGTTGTGAATCTTGTGGTGGTTCGTTACGCCTTACAACCGGCAGACCGCGAACATACGTTTGGACATGGTAAAGCTGAGTCCTTAGCGGCCCTAGCCCAAGCAATGTTTATTTCGGGCTCGGCAGTATTTTTGATTCTTAACGGGATTGACCGATTTTTCCGCCCACATGCTTTACACGCACCGGAGTTAGGTGTGTATGTATCGCTGTTTGCGATTGTGGTCACACTTGGCTTGGTGATGTTCCAAAAACATGTGGTTCGCGTGACGGGGAGCCAAGCAATAGCGGCGGATTCTCTGCATTATCAGACTGACTTGTATATGAATGCTGCGATCATGGTGGCTCTGGGGCTCAGTTATTTTGGAGTGACTCAAGCGGATGCTGTGTTTGCGATTGGTATTGGTGTCTTCATTCTTTATAGCGCTTTCAAAATGGTCAGCGAAGCGATTCAAACCTTACTTGATAGAAAGTTGCCCGATGAAGAACTTGAGCAAATTAACCAAGCTTGTTTGAGCGTAAAAGGGGTATTGGGTGTGCATCAGTTACGCACGCGAATGTCCGGACCGACGCGCTTTATACAGTTGCATTTAGAGCTAGACGATAACTTACGATTAATTGAGGCGCATTACATCGCTGATAAAGTGGAAGATAATTTATTGGCTCTTTTTCCTGATGCGGACGTATTGATCCATCAAGATCCATTGTCTGTCGTTTTCGGACCAGAGAAAGAGCAAAAAGCGCAACATTGGTAGGCTTGAAAAATCCATCAGTGCCCGACGACAAACAGGTACTTATTGACTATCTTTCCATCAATACCTATTAAGATTCGTGATCCTGATATGAATCAACAAAGTTTCATAGAGAAACTGTAATACTCTTACATAAGTAGAAAAGTTACATAAAAAAGTGCGTTTTCATTGGTAATCCTGTAGAGGAAATGTAACATAACGCACAGTTCTGGATTATGCAGGTTGCTTGGTAACAAGGGGCCTAAAAGAAAATTAAATAATTGATTGCCAAAGATCGAGGGTGAGCATGATTAAGAAGATCGGTGTTTTAACAAGTGGCGGTGACGCACCTGGTATGAACGCTGCGATACGCGGCGTAGTACGTACAGCACTATCCGAAGGACTGGAAGTATTCGGTGTGTACGACGGCTACCTAGGCCTATACGAAGGCCGCATCGAGAAGCTAGATCGTTCTAGCGTTTCAGATGTGATCAACAAAGGTGGTACGTTCCTAGGTTCTGCACGTTTCCCTGAATTTAAACAAGTGGAAGTTCGTGAAAAAGCGATTGAGAACCTGAAAAAACATGGTATCGATGCACTAGTGGTAATCGGTGGTGATGGTTCGTACATGGGTGCGAAGAAACTGACTGAAATGGGTTACCCATGTATCGGTCTTCCGGGCACAATCGACAACGATATCGCAGGTACGGATTACACTGTGGGCTACCTAAGTGCACTAAACACCGTTATCGATGCAATCGACCGTTTACGTGATACTTCTTCATCTCACCAACGCATTTCAATTGTAGAAATCATGGGCCGTCACTGTGGTGATTTGACTCTGATGTCTGCAATTGCGGGCGGTTGTGAATACATCATCACTCCGGAAACTGGTCTAGACAAAGACAAGCTGATCAGCAACATCCAAGACGGCATCGCTAAAGGTAAGAAACACGCGATCATCGCGCTTACTGAGCTAATGATGGATGCTAATGAACTAGCACGTGACATCGAAGCCGCGACAGGTCGTGAAACTCGTGCAACAGTACTTGGTCACATCCAACGTGGTGGTCGTCCAACTGCATTTGACCGCGTACTAGCATCTCGTATGGGTAACTACGCTGTTCACCTATTGATCGAAGGTCATGGTGGTCGTTGTGTAGGTATCGTGAAAGAGCAACTTGTTCACCACGATATCATCGACGCAATCGAAAACATGAAGCGTCCAATACGCAACGATCTATACAAAGTTGCTGAAGAGTTGTTCTAAGCAAGCTTGAAATAGATAAACAAAACCGCGGCTTTCCGCGGTTTTTTTGTATTTGAGAATCAACAAAAAAGAAACTAGCGATAGACGAGTGCTAAGACACGCTGCTCTGCTCTATGAGCGTTAACTTGCGCTCGCGCAGCGCAAACAAGTAGCCCAGTAGCCCACCCAACGTATTTCCAACCGCGATACCGATAAACAAGCCTTCAATGCTGTAGATTTGGCTCCCGATCCACGCCGATGGCAAGGTAAAAATGAACAGCCGCATAAAGCTCCACTGGAATGCACGCAATGGCTTGTGCATCGCATTCAAACCACTGACTAACATCATTACGATGCCTTGGAAGCCATAACTAAATGGCACCACCAGTAAATAATGCCAAAGCAGGTTTTTCACCGCATCTTCCTGAGAAAACAGCGCAGCCAGAGGAATGCTCAGTGGCACCATCATCAAGAAGATAAACCCTTGGAATACCACTGCAAAACGCATGCTAATAAATAAACCGGAAAAGGCTCGTTGCGGTTGTTTGGCTCCTAAATTTTGTGCCATAAACGGTGTGAGGGCAGAGGTCAGCGACATCAATACTAAAATCAATATAGACTCAATACGCTGCGCTGCGCCGTAAGCAGCAACCGCCGCTGTACCGTGGTTGGATAACAGCATCATCAGAATGGCACCGGACAACGGATTCATCGCGTTTGATAGCGCTGCAGGGGTACCAATTTTTAGTGTCTGTTGCCAGTCTTGTTTCAGCAAAGCCCATTGGGGTTGAGCAAGCAATTTTTCCCGTTTAATTAGCACATAGAATGAGCCACACAAAGCACCTAACCAGCTAAAGGCACTTGCTATGGCTGCGCCTTGAATGCCAAGTTCCGGAAAAGGGCCATAACCGAAAATCAACAATGGATCGAGCATGCCATTAATCAAACCAGCCAACATCATGACTTTTGCTGGTGTTTTTGTGTCGCCAGTAGCTCGGATAGCACTGTTGCCCGCCATTGGGATCACTAGCAGAGGAATGGTGAGATACCAGACCTGCATATATTGCTCAATAAGAGGGATGAGATCATCAGACGCACCAAGAAAACGAAACAATGGCGCAATGGTGGTAAAGCCAATAGAAGACGCGATAGCCACAAGTAACACGGCTAACAACAAACCGTGGGTGGTGAACCGAGCAGCTTGTGGTGCATGACCTTGCCCAAGCAAGCGACCAATATTGGTCGATAGTCCCATCCCAATCCCCATCGTAATGCAGTTAACCGCAAAGGTGACAGGGAAGGTATAGCTGATAGCTGCTAGCGCTTGAGTGCCAAGCAACGAGATAAAAAACGTGTCCACCAAGTTAAACATCAAAATTGCGATCATGCCCATGGTCATGGGTACGGTCATTTTCCGCAGCGTTTCAGGAATGGGTGCGGTCAACAAACCATGCTTATCGGTCGCTTGGGGTTCCAGCTTGTTATTTTCCTGCATGTGTGACAACTATCTGGTGAGCAAAATGCAAGGATACAAGAAAGCGAGATGCCGAGCGAGTGAGCATTTCTAACGCAAACCGTTGCCTAGTTGTTCGTTATTTTAACTAAGTCACAAAAATTTTGTGCCACCCCCTTGGGATCGCTGCTTCGACCCCTTATATAGGGATCACGTGTCTGGGGCTACAGTCCCTAAGGACAATTATCAAATAAACATGGAAATTTTCAGGAGAGACGACCGATGAACATTCGTCCATTACATGACCGAGTTATCGTTGAACGTAAAGAAGTTGAATCTAAGTCTGCTGGTGGCATCGTTCTGACTGGTTCTGCTGCAGAAAAATCGACTCGCGGTGTTGTTCTAGCTGTGGGTAAAGGCCGCATCCTAGAAAACGGCACCGTACTGCCACTAGACGTTAAAGTCGGTGATACCGTTATCTTCGCTGAAGGTTACGGTACAAAAACTGAAAAAATCGACGGTAAAGAAGTGCTTGTCATGTCTGAAAACGACATCATGGCGATCGTTGAATAATAGCAATCATTGAGTAATTTTTTGCTCAGATTCAATTACGAAATTACACACAAAGAATTTTAGAAAGGAAATCAAAGATGGCTGCTAAAGACGTTAAATTTGGTAATGACGCACGAGTTAAAATGCTGGAAGGTGTAAACGTTCTGGCTGACGCAGTAAAAGTAACACTGGGTCCTAAAGGACGTAATGTCGTTCTAGACAAATCTTTTGGTGCACCGACTATCACGAAAGATGGTGTATCAGTAGCGCGTGAAATCGAGCTGGAAGATAAATTCCAGAACATGGGCGCACAAATGGTTAAAGAAGTTGCGTCTAAAGCAAACGACGCAGCGGGTGACGGTACAACAACAGCAACGGTACTAGCGCAATCTATCGTTAACGAAGGTCTAAAAGCAGTCGCTGCGGGCATGAACCCAATGGATCTTAAGCGTGGTATCGACAAAGCTGTTGCCGCGGCAGTTGAGCAACTAAAAGAGCTTTCTGTTGAATGTAACGACACAAAAGCGATCGCGCAGGTTGGTACTATCTCTGCAAACTCAGACGCAAGCGTAGGTAATATCATTGCAGAAGCAATGGAGCGTGTGGGTCGTGATGGCGTTATCACGGTTGAAGAAGGTCAGGCGCTACAAGACGAGTTAGACGTAGTAGAAGGTATGCAGTTCGACCGCGGTTACCTGTCTCCTTACTTCATCAACAACCAAGAATCAGGCAGTGTTGATCTAGAAAACCCATTCATTCTTCTAGTAGACAAGAAGATCTCAAACATTCGTGAGCTTCTTCCAACGCTAGAAGCTGTCGCGAAAGCATCTCGTCCACTGCTTATCATTGCAGAAGATGTAGAAGGCGAAGCGCTAGCAACATTGGTTGTGAACAACATGCGTGGCATCGTAAAAGTTGCAGCTGTGAAAGCACCTGGCTTCGGTGACCGTCGTAAAGCAATGCTACAAGACATCGCTATCCTAACTGGCGGTACTGTGATTTCTGAAGAGATCGGTCTAGAGCTAGAAAAAGTTGCACTAGAAGATCTAGGTCAAGCGAAGCGTGTTTCTATCACGAAAGAAAACACGACTATCATCGATGGTATCGGTGAAGAAGAGATGATCTCTGGCCGTGTTGCTCAGATTCGTCAACAAATCGAAGACGCAACTTCAGACTACGACAAAGAGAAACTACAAGAGCGCGTTGCTAAACTAGCTGGCGGTGTTGCAGTAATCAAAGTCGGTGCAGCGACCGAAGTTGAAATGAAAGAGAAGAAAGACCGTGTAGAAGATGCGCTAGCCGCAACTCGCGCAGCGGTTGAAGAAGGTGTTGTTGCTGGTGGTGGTGTTGCACTTATCCGTGCGGCATCTAAGATTGCTCACCTAACGGGTGACAACGAAGAACAAAACGTTGGTATCCGCGTTGCACTACGTGCAATGGAAGCGCCAATCCGTCAAATCACGAAGAACGCTGGTGAGGAAGACTCAGTTGTTGCGAACAACGTGAAAGCGGGTGAAGGTAGCTACGGCTACAACGCGGCAACAGGCGAATACGGCGACATGCTAGAAATGGGTATCCTAGATCCAACTAAAGTTACTCGTTCTGCACTACAATTCGCAGCATCGGTTGCAGGTCTGATGATCACAACTGAAGCGATGGTTACTGACCTACCGCAAAAAGACGCGCCAGCGATGCCTGACATGGGCGGCATGGGTGGCATGGGCGGTATGGGCGGCATGATGTAAGCCAGCTTATCTCATCGCTCTAGGGAAACCTTATAGCGGAAAGATAACCGACCAAACCTTTAAAAGTCGAGGCAGATGCCTCGACTTTTTTATGCGTATCACCTGAGAAACATGACGTTCTGGTGTGGCTTATCATGAAATTTTTGAGCGTAAAAAGCGCCATTTCAGAAGCAAAAAATCGAAGAGAAATATTTTTTCTTTTGAGTCAGATGGTTAAATCTGACCTATTGCTAACACTTTTTGAACGGGGACAGAGCAAAATCTTAACATTACACTATGTTGTAAATTGTTGCTTCCCATCATGGAGATGAAAATGAAAAAGCTTATGACGTCATTGGCGGTTGCTGCCGCTATCGCATCACCTGTTGCTTTTGCCGACAGTACACCTGTGATGTTCTCTACTATCGACAACACAAACGCACCTTCTAATTCTTCAGTTGGTGGCGTTCGTTTAGCTGTGCTGCATGGGCAGGTAAATGAGGTTAAAGGTGTCGACTTTTCACTGCTTGGTATGTCAGAAACGGATCGTACGACAGGTGTGAACTTCGGTCTGTTTTTTGGCGCAGCAAAAGTAAATCAAGAAATGAAAGGCGCGTCTTTAGGCTTAGTTAACTGGAACCAAGGTCAGACGACGGGTGTTAACTTGGGTGCTGTTAACATTACGAACAACGTAAAAGGCTTGAACTGGAGCGCGGTGAACTATTCTGAAGGCTACACCATGGCGGATGTGGGCTTAGCGAGTATCTCTAAGAAGTCTAATTTCCAGTTTGGTTTCTTCAACATGACCGATCAAATCGATGGCGTGCAAATTGGTCTTTTGAACTGTGCGGATAACGGTTTCTTCAAGTGTTTCCCACTCATCAACTTTGCTAAGTAATCCCTGAGAAAGTCAGAATCTTTATATACAGAAAGCCCTCGATGTTCGTCGAGGGCTTTTTAATTACAGATGGGATGAAGCGAGTTTCTCGGATCGTTAACTATTTAATTAATCGTGATGAAGTTTTGCGTTGTTGAATTCTTTGATGAACACCGCGGCGTAATGCTTTGATGTGGTTTTCTGCTTTATCCACACCTAACAACACGGTTAATGTCAGGAGAGTAATAACCACCGACTGCGTTAAATAACCCAAACCTATCATCAAACCTAAACCTGCTAGCACCCATATTACAGCCGCGGATGTTACGCCATGGATTTTTCCATCAAGTGTCATCATAACGCCAGCGCCTAAGAAGCCGACGCCAGTAATGATCTGACCAAGCACTCGTGCTTGATCAAGTGTATTTGGCGATAACGACACTGCCATCGACATAAACAGGTAGGTGCCTGAAATAATTAATATTGCTGTGCGAATGCCAACCGGTTTACCACGAGTTTGGCGCTCTATACCGATCATGAGCCCATTAATGGCGCAGCATAGTAGGGCAGGCCAACTGAATGGGCCAAGATCGAAAATTTGTTCGAATGCTGTATGCATCTTGACCTCCAAAAGTGCGGAGTATGCATAGACTTACCGTGCAAAGCGAACAAAAATAATCAATCTAGACGACAAATTTAATTGAGCGTCAGAGCTTACTCTAAATGCAAATCCAACGGCGTTTTACTTGGCCTGCCACCAATTTCTCGTGTGAGTTTTGGCACCAGATAACCCGATACACGCGTGATGAGTCCGCGCATAATAGCTTTCGCTTCTTCGTCCGAAATAAAGTAGTGCGCTGCGCCTTGCACCTTATCAAGAACGTGGAGGTAATAAGGCAAGATACCCGCGTCAAATAAGGCCTCACTTAATGCCACTTGAGCTTCTACCGAATCATTCACGCCTTTCAGCAGAACGCCTTGGTTTAGAAGCGTAACGCCCGCTCTTTTGAGCTTGAACATCTGTTCAGCAAATTCGTCATTGATTTCGTTAGCATGGTTGATGTGAGTGACGAGGATGATTTGTAACCTTGATGCCTGCAGCAGTTGGCATAGTTCATCAGTGACTCGAGCAGGAATCACCACAGGTAAACGGCTATGAATACGCAGACGTTTGATGTGAGGAATATGAGCCATGTGCTCTAAAAGCCAATGAATCTCATCGTCTTTTGCCATTAATGGATCACCACCTGAGAAGATGACTTCGTTCAACTCTGGTTGTTGTGCCATGTACTCTAAGCACTTGGTCCAGGCTTGTTTCCCGCTTTTGTTCTCTTGATAAGGGAAGTGACGACGAAAACAGTAACGGCAATTTACCGCGCAGCCACCTTTGACAATCATCAGGGCGCGGTTGCGATACTTGTGTAGCAGGCCAGGGACTTCATTGTCCTGCTCTTCCAATGGATCATTGGAGTAACCCGGATGCACCTCAAATTCGTCGCTCAGTGGTAAAACCTGACGTAAAAGAGGGTCTTTAGGGTTGCCTTTCTCCATCCTATCGACAAAACTTTGCGGTACACGCTGTGCAAACAGCTTGCGCGCGGCAAACCCGTCTTGCCACGGTGAAGGATCAATTTCCAGTATTTCGAGCAATTTTGCAGGATCAGAGATCCCATTCGCCAACTGTTTGAGCCAGTTTTGCTCAACAGATTCGACTTTTCGGGTTATTATGTGCGGCATTGAATTTAGCTCTAAGAATGTAAGAGGAAAAAATGGCTACAGTTAGCACCAATGAATTTAAAGGCGGTCTTAAGTTAATGCTTGATAACGAGCCTTGTGTAATTCTGGAAAACGAATACGTTAAACCAGGTAAAGGCCAAGCGTTCAACCGTGTTAAAATTCGTAAACTTCTTTCTGGTAAAGTGCTAGAGAAAACATTCAAGTCTGGTGACACTTGTGAAGTGGCAGACGTAATGGATATCGACCTAGATTATCTATATTCAGACGGCGAATTCTACCACTTTATGAACAGTGAAACGTTTGAACAGATCGCAGCGGATGCAAAAGCGGTAGGTGAAAACGCTAAGTGGTTGGTAGAAAACAACACTTGTATGATCACTCTTTGGAACGGTAACCCAATTACTGTTACTCCACCAAACTTCGTTGAGCTAGAAGTTGTAGACACAGACCCAGGCCTGAAAGGTGATACTCAAGGTACTGGCGGTAAACCAGCGACGCTATCAACTGGCGCTGTTGTTCGTGTTCCTCTGTTCATCTCAATTGGTGAAGTGATTCGCGTAGATACTCGTACTGCTGAATACGTAGGTCGTGTGAAGTAAGCACTTTATATGATTGTTAGAAAGGTCGCTTCGGCGGCCTTTTTTATTGCCTGTGATTCTTCTCTTTTAATCCCTCTGCGTAAAACATCGATATCCTCCGCAAATTTTTGATGATTTTGTATTATTCGTAAAAATCTTATTTATTCCATGAATCTGTCGATTATTCCTTAATGTAACATTTTGATACATTAGTACTTGTCGCTGAGTTGCATAGCAATCTGATTTTTATCGATTTAACTCAGTAACAATCCAAAAAGGAGAACAAAATGGAAAGCAGAGGTTTAGGAAGGGGTTTAAAGGTGGAAGAAAGACGTCAGTTACTACATAAAGGATTAAAAGCAGCCGTATTTGGCGTACCGCTGTTGGCAATAGGCTTAACGATTAATAGCTCGGTGCTGATGACCGATGCGGGTTACAGCTACGTGCATCAGAATAATATTACTGGTGAGTTGGATGTGTTTACTGAACCTGGCATTCATTTTCGCATGCCATTTCTGTCCAAAATCACCAAGTATGACCAAGTCATCACCGTGTCATTCGGTAACAGCAAGGGCGAAGATTTTTATCAACGTCTTGATGCGATTCAGGTTCGATTTGCCGACACCTATATTGGTCAGATCCCCGTAACATTCCGCTTTAAGCTCAGTAATGACCCTGAAGCGGTGAAGAAGATGCATAAAGAGTTCCGCAACAACAGTAACTTGATCGATGCGCTGCTTGTAAAGAACGCACGTAACGTAACGGTGATTACCGCAACCCAATACACGGGTGAAGAGTTTTTCCAAGGTGGTTTGAACCAGTTCAAATCGAAACTTGGCGATCAGTTACGAGAGGGGATTTATCTAACAGAGCGACGTCAGGTTGAAGTGGAAGAGTTGGATCTTGCGCCTGTTGGGGCGAATCAAGCTAATCCGAACCAATTACAGCGCACCAATCAACTGGTATGGAAAACTGTGCCAGTCGTAGACAAAACCGGGCAACCGATTCGTCAAGACAATCCGTTACAACAATACGGTATTCAAGTGACGCAGGTGACCATTGGTGACCCACAGCCCGAAAAGCAATTAGATCAGCTATTGGCAGATAAAAAGCGTTTAGTGGCGGATCGTATTCGCGCGATTCAGGAACAAGAAACGTCGAAAGCACAGGCAGAGACCGAGCAGTTACGCAAAGAGATTCAACGAACACGTGAGGTGCAAGACGCCCAGCGTGGTAAAGAACTCGCAATTATTGCTCAACAAAAAGAAGTGGAAGTGGCGCGTCAGATTGCAGAGCGTGAAATCGTTGAAGTGGAAAAAACCAAACGACTTGCTGAGGTCGAGAAGGAGAAAGAGCTAGCTATCGCAGAGGCTAACTTAGCGATTCAAAAAGCGAACGCACTTTCTGCTGAGTTTGAAGCGAAAGCGATATTAGCGAAAGGTCGCGCAGAATCTGAAGTCCTAAAAGGTAAGTATGCGGCGTTAGGAGCAAACCGTGAAGTTTACTTGGCAGAATTGAATCGAGACGTAGCGAACTCGCTGTACAACAATTTGCAAAACTTCCAAGTTCAGATGCCACAAAATTACATTGGTGGAAGTGACGAAACGGGCTTGAAAACAAACCTAGATGTGATTACTGGCTTTGGTGCTCTGGGTCTTATGGACCAGACAAAGAAGGTCGCACAGCAATAAGATCATGGGTGGTCAAAAGCTTAAAAAGCAAAAAGATCATAGGTAACCCAAAGCAATAAAAAGCTGGCATTTAGCCAGCTTTTTCTTTTTTTGGTTAGTCTCTTAAATCATGAAGATAAAGATAACTGCTAGTGCAGTGATGAGGCCTGCAAATGCATAGCATGCAATTTTACCAATCACACCAGTGTGGAACTTAAGGTCGTGCATGCCGTGGTGTACACGGTGCATTGCATGCCACATTGGCAATGCTAGCGTGCCAATGATGAATAGCGCACCGATGATGCTGGTTGCGAATGCAGAGACACGCTCGTAGCTCATCGCTTCTGCATCAATCACGCCTAGTGGGACCAAGATACCTAGCACAAGAACAGTGATTGGCGTGATCATCGCGAACCAAGTACCACCTGCGCCAAACAGACCCCACCAGATTGGCTCATCAGAACGTTTTGGTGATGTGTTTACACTATAATTCGGTTTCATTGCTCAGCTCCTTACACCACGATGAGAACGATCAGTGAGATGAACGCAACCGCGGCCCACTGAGTCAATACGATGATCTTCTTGTCCACGGGTTTGCCTTTCAAACGAATTGGCATTACTTGTGGCATCATGCTGAAGAAAGTTTGAGCGTGGAATAGGCTACCGAGTAGTGCAACGATGTTGATTGCGACTACGATTGGGTTCGCCATGAACGCTAACCAACCTTGCCATGCTTCAGGACCTTTCACCAAGCAACCTAAACCGAAAGTTAGGAACAGAGTGAATAGGATTAACGGAAGCACCGTCGCTTCACGTAGCATGTAGAAGCGGTAGAAAGGATGGTTCTTCCACCAAGTGCGTTTTACTTCACGAACGTAAGGTTTACGATTGCTCATCCTTATGCCTCCACTTTCTTTGGTGAACCATCAGGTTTCAACATAGCAATCACGAAGTCCATAGAAGACTCCACTTTGCCTTGGTTTACTGCCGCTGCTGGGTCAACGTTCTTCGGACAAACTTCAGAACAGTAACCAACAAACGTACAACCCCAAGCACCGTTTTCACCGTTGATAAGCTTCATGCGCTCATCTTTACCGTTGTCACGGCTGTCTAGGTTGTAGCGGTGGGCTAGCGTTAGTGCAGCAGGACCGATGAACTCTGGGTTAAGACCAAACTGAGGACATGCTGCATAGCACAGACCACAGTTGATACAGCCAGCGAACTGCTTGTATTTCGCCATCTGTTCTGGCGTTTGCAAGTTCGTACCGTCTTCTGGTTTACGATCGTTACCAATGATGTATGGTTTGATTGCTTCTAGGCGCTCGATGAATGGCGTCATATCAACAATCAAGTCTTTCTCGATTGGGAAGTTCGCTAGAGGCTCGATAGTCACACCGTCTGGGTAGTCACGTAGGAAGCTCTTACAAGCAAGTTTCGGTACGTTGTTCACCATGATGCCGCAAGAACCACAGATCGCCATACGGCAAGACCAACGGTAAGACAGATCTTTGTCTAGGTGGTCTTTGATGTAACCAAGTGCGTCAAGTACAGACATGGTTTCATCGAATGGGACTTCGAATGTTTGCTTGTATGGTTCTGCATCTTTTTCTGGGTCGTAACGCAGGATGTCTACTTTTTGAATGCGATTTGCTGACATTATGCTTGCTCCTCTGCGTTCTTCTCTTCAGCCGCGGCTTTTTCTGCTGCTTCACCGTATAGACGAGCTTTTGGTTGTGACTTAGTGATGGTCACATTGCTGTAATCGATACTTGGTGCTGACTCTGGCTTGTAGAAAGCAAGTGAGTGTTTTAGGAAGTTCACGTCATCACGTTCTGTACAACCGTCGTCTAGACGTTGGTGCGCACCGCGAGATTCTTTACGTAGAATCGCAGAGTGAACCATCGCTTCTGCGACTTCTAGGCCATAACCCACTTCGATTGCGTATAGAAGGTCTGTGTTGAACACTTTACCTTTGTCTTTGATGCTGATGCGTTTGTAGCGTTCTTTCAACTCAGTGATTTTGTCGATAGTCGCTTGCATCAAATCTTCTTGGCGGTATATACCACAGCCCGCTTCCATGGTGTGGCCCATTTCTGTGCGTATTTCTGCCCAGTTTTCGTCGCCTTCTTGGTTCATCAGTTTCGCGATGCGCTCTTCAACGGCTTTGACTTGCGCGTCAATTGCCGCGTCGTTCCAACCTTTGAATTCTGCTGCGCGTTTCACTGCGTTTTCACCCGCTACGCGGCCAAATACCACGAACTCAGCCAGTGAGTTAGACCCTAAACGGTTTGCACCGTGAAGACCAACAGACGCACATTCACCCACCGCGAATAGGCCTTTAATGCGAGTTTCACATCCGCCGTCCGTTTCAATACCACCCATGGTGTAGTGAACGGTTGGACGAATTGGAATTGGCTCTTTTGCAGGGTCCACGTTTACGTAAGCTTTTGCTAGCTCACAGATGAACGGTAGACGTTCTTGTAGGTACTCTTCACCAAGATGGCGAAGGTCTAGGTGCACCACGTCACCCAGTGGGTGTTTGATGGTGTTGCCTTTCTGTTGTTCGTGCCAGAAAGCTTGAGAAACTTTGTCACGAGGACCCAGTTCCATGTATTTGTTCTTCGGTTGGCCAACTGGAGTTTCAGGGCCCATGCCGTAATCTTGTAGGTAACGATAGCCGTTCTTGTTAACGATGATACCGCCTTCACCACGACAACCTTCCGTCATCAGGATACCTGTGCCAGGAAGACCGGTTGGGTGGTATTGAACGAATTCCATATCACGTAGAGGAACGCCGTGACGGTACGCCATTGCCATACCATCGCCCGTTACGATACCGCCGTTGGTGTTACAGTGGTAAACACGGCCCGCGCCACCTGTTGCTAGAACAACAGATTTTGCTTTGATAGTAACAAGCTCGCCTTCAGACATGTGAATAGCAATCAGACCTTGAACTTCGCCTTCATCAACAAGCAGATCCAACACAAAGTACTCATCAAAACGTTTGATGTTGCTGTACTTCATTGATGTCTGGAATAGCGTATGAAGCATGTGGAAGCCAGTTTTGTCTGCAGCGAACCAAGTACGTTCAACCTTCATACCACCAAAGCGGCGTACGTTGACTTCACCGTTCTCTTTACGACTCCATGGGCAACCCCATTGCTCCATTTGGATCATTTCGCGAGTCGCGTTCTCTACAAAGTATTCAACAACATCCTGTTCACATAGCCAGTCACCACCGCCAACAGTGTCGTTGAAGTGGTTGTCTAAGCTATCTTCATCCTTGATAACTGCTGCTGAGCCACCCTCTGCAGCGACCGTGTGGGAGCGCATTGGATAAACTTTAGAAATCAGAGCGACTTCTAAGTCAGGGTTTGCTTCAGCCGCTGCAATAGCAGTACGAAGACCAGCGCCGCCTGCGCCGATGACTGCGATATCTGTGGTGATAATTTGCACAGTTATCCTCCAGTGTGTGATTGCGGAAATCCGCTTGTTATTGTGATTGCGAGGCGCTCTTTTAAAAGAACTCCCCAAAAGTAGTAGGGTTAGTGTAGATGAGCCACATGGCAGAAAAATTGATGTAATTGGGTTTTTGCTTCGGTAATGCACTTAAGGGCATAGAATTTATAGGTTATGTGACTGCTATCACGGCACGAAACATTTGAAACTCAAACGTCATATCCATGAATGTTAAATGAGTGTTGCCCGACATTGCTGTCATTGATAACAGGTTTTATTTCGAATGTTTTTTGTACTGCAGCACGAGTAATGCTTGCTTCAAATTTAAACAATGTGGCGGGAAAATAGAGAAGGGAAATTCCCCTCTCGTCGAACCGTGAAAAGCATGTAGAATGGGGTTTTTACGCGCTAAATTAGAGTTTTGAGAGACTTATTATGCAAACCAACTGGCAACCTACCGCTTCCATTGAGCAACTTCGTCAACGTGCGACGTTAATCGCCGCCATTCGTCAATTCTTTGCAGAGCGACAGGTGATGGAAGTGGACACGCCAGCGATGAGCCACGCGACCGTGACTGACATTCATTTGCATACTTTCCAAACCGAGTTTGTTGGCCCTGGTTACGCTGATGGCAGTAAGCTGTTCTTTGTGACCAGTCCAGAATTCCATATGAAGCGCCTTTTGGCAGCGGGCAGTGGTTGTATTTATCAAATCAATAAAGCGTTTCGTAACGAAGAAAATGGTCGATACCACAACCCCGAGTTTACGATGTTGGAGTGGTATCGCGTTGACTTTGACCATCATAAATTGATGGATGAAATGGATGACCTGTTGCAGCTGGTATTGAAGTGTGGCGCAGCGCAGCGCATGACGTATCAGCAAGCCTTCATTGATGTGTTGGGTGTGTGTCCACTGGAAGGCTCGATGACTGAGCTGAAAGCGGCGGCAAGCAAGCTGGGTTTGAGTGACATTGCTGAGCCAGAAGAAGATCGCGATACGTTGCTGCAACTGTTATTTAGCGTGGGAGTAGAAAACAAAATTGGTCAGGATGTGCCGGCTTTTGTGTACGACTTCCCGGCGTCACAGGCGGCGCTCGCAAAAATCAATCCTCAAGATCATCGCGTCGCGGATCGTTTTGAAGTGTACTTTAAGGGGATAGAGCTGGCGAACGGATTCCATGAACTGGACAACCCGAAAGAGCAATTAGCGCGCTTTGAACAAGATAACGCAAAGCGTATCGAAATGGGTTTAAAACCGCAGCCGATCGATTATCATCTGATTTCTGCACTGGAAGCAGGATTGCCAGACTGTGCAGGGGTTGCGCTGGGTATCGATCGTTTGATCATGCTGGCGCTAGGCTGTGACCACATTGATCAAGTCACGGCCTTTCCATTTCCAATCGCATAAGGATATCCAATGAACTTGACGGCTGCACGTTTCGTCATCTTGAGCTACGCCATATTGATCGCTTTTTTATCTCTGAGTTCAGGTGAACTACAAGACTGGGGCAATATCGCGTACCTCGACAAAATGCAGCACGCCATGGCGTACAGCGGCTTTGCGTTTTTAGGTTGCTTTTGCGTGTGGCGTTGGCGTCAACGTTGGGCGGTGGCGATGGGTATTTTGCTATTTAGCGCCGTCATTGAGTGGCTACAAGGCTATGTCGGCAGACAAACCTCTTGGTTAGACCTTGTCGCCAACTCGACTGGCATCTTAACTGGTCTGTTATGTTACCGTATTTGGAGCCTCTATCGACCTAGGTTGGTGAAGTCGCTATACTCGATTCGTTAATGAAGAGGGAATACGATAACAATGAAAACGCGCGACAAAATCGTCTACGCGGCACTGGAGTTGTTCAACCAACATGGTGAGCGCAACATCACCACCAATCACATTGCCGATCACATCGAAATTAGCCCTGGTAATCTGTATTACCACTTCCGCAATAAGCAAGAAATCGTTCGTGAGATCTTTGCGCTTTATTCAGCAGAACTTTTAGAAAGATTTACCCCTATTCAAGGCTCACAAGAGAGCCTGACTATGCTGAAGAGCTACCTAGACTCTATTTTTACCTTGATGTGGAAATACCGCTTTTTCTACGCAAACCTACCAGAAATCTTGTCACGAGATGAACAGCTGCACGAGCAGTACATCGATGTGCAAGAGAAGCTGCAAGCCAACCTCATTGCTATTATGCAAGAGTTCGTAACGATGAAGCTGTTGAATGTCGATCAACAACAGTTGAAGTCATTGGTATGTACATTACACTTGATTGCGTGTAGTTGGTTGGCGTATCAATCCGCGATGGCTTCAAAAACCAACATTACCGAGCAAATGGTGAAGCAAGGGATGTTGCAGATGCTTAATGTCGTTAAGCCATTAGCAACTGAGCAGGGCTTAGAGCAGCTACTGTTATTAGAAGATGCGGTTAGCAATCTACACAGTTAAACGTCAAACTGCTTAATATTTCGAGAGTCACTCTCATTTTCGAGTCGTGGCTCGAGTTGACTTGTCAAATATGCCACGCACAATAGTCCCATACGCTAAAAACCCTTGCAGGGATAAGATTCTCGATAAAGGAACTATCGCCCCATGAATTACGACATTTTTAATGGTGATGCTGATGGCATCATTGCTCTTCTGCAATTACGTTTGGCTGATCCTGTCGATGCCCAGTTAATAACCGGTGTAAAGCGCGACATCAAACTGGTGGAAAAAGTAGACGTGCAAGCGGGTGATGAGCTGACTGTGTTAGACATTTCGATGGAAAAGAACATGGCAGGTCTAGAGCAAGCTTTGGCTCAAGGCGCGCACGTCTTTTACGCCGACCATCACAAAGCTGGTGACATTCCTCAGCATGGTAATTTGGATGCGCACATCGATCTCGATGCCAACATGTGCACGGCGTTGATTGTCGATAAGTTGCTTGATGGGCGTTTTCATGACTGGGCGATTACGGCGGCTTATGGCGATAACATGATTGCTAAAGCCAATGAGTTAGCGAATAACGCGGGCTTGTCGCAGCAACAGAAAGAGCAGCTAAAAGAGCTGGGTACTTTAATTAACTACAACGGCTACGGCTCGAAAGTCGAAGATTTACACTTTCATCCTGCGGAGCTGTACCGAGCTTTGCTGAAGTACATGTCACCATTTGAAGCTATTGAAGATACGGCCTCGCCATACTACCAATTGCAATCGGCTTACCAACAAGACATGGAGGCGGCTCTCGCAGTGCCTGCCATGCATGAGAGCGGTAAGCTGAAGTTGTTTGAGTTACCAAACACGGCGGCATCACGCCGAATCAGTGGTGTTTATGGCAACTGGCTAGCAAACCAAACCCCTGACTCTGCGCATGCGGTACTTACTGAAAATGCAGATGGTACTTATACGGTTTCACTCCGTGCCCCGTTAAACAATAAACAAGGTGCCGTGGCCGTGTGTGGTCAGTTCCCGACAGGTGGGGGGCGAGAGGCGGCGGCAGGAATCAACGCGTTAAGCAAAGATGATGTGAATGCTTTTATTGATGCGGTAGAAACCTACTACGCATAGCATTTTCCAAAACATGAATACAACAAAGGAGCCGAGTGGCTCCTTTTTTATGACAAGTCAATAAGTCAGATAATCAGCGCTTTAACCAAGATTTCGGATTCTGCGCTTCACTATTACGACGAATTTCAAAGTACAGCGATGGCCTGTCTTGACCACCTGTATCACCCGCGAGAGCAATCACTTCGCCGGCGGTGACTCGGTCGCCTTCTTTTTTAGTTAAGGCTTGGTTGTAACCATAGAGGGTCATGTCACCTTTGCCGTGGTCGAGCAGTACCACTAAACCGTATCCGCGCAGATACTCCGCAAATACGACAGTACCAGGATAAACGGCTTTCACTTGTTGACCATAGTTGGCAGACAGCACCATGCCCTTCCAGTTTACCTGCCCGGTTTGTCGCGTACCAAAGTTGTGTAACACACTGCCTTTGAGTGGCCAAGGCAACTTACCGCGCTGTTTGCCGAGTCCGTCCATTGGCACCGCATTACGCTTCGCTGCTTTGGCTATCTCTGCTTTTAAACGGGTTTCGTTGCGTTGCAGCTCGGCTAAGTAGCGTTTGTCATTCTTGATACTGCTCTGAATTTTAGTCAGGGTTTGTTTACGCTTGGATTGTGTACTCGCTAGCGCTGTACGTTTTTCGGATTGCTGCTTGAGCAGAGTCTCGATTTGCTCTTTTTCTAGCTCGAGCTGGTTTTTGTTGTGCGCTAATTCTTGGGTTATTTTGGTGATCGCATCAATCACTTCAGCACGTGCTTTAGCTAAATGCTGGAAGTATTGGCTCATGCGGTCTTCTTCCACACCTTGATTTAACAAGTGACCATTGGCCTTCGCTCGCTCGGTTACGTAATACGTTTGCAGCAGCTGTTTGAGTTCTTCTTCTTGCTCTTGACGCTGTGCTTCTTGCAAGGCAATTTTCTCTTCCAGGTTTTCTATGTTTTTGTCTGCTTGTGCGAGGTTAGACTTGGTTTGTCGTATTTCACGCTCAAGCTTAGAAATACCAAGCTCTTGATCTTTTAGTGATTTCTGTAACTCATTGAGCTGCTTTTCTTGGGAAGAGAGCGATTTGCGCTGACGGCTTATCTCACTGGATACGCCTTTGAGCTCTTGCTGACTCACAGCAGAGGAGGTAATGGGATAAGTGGCAGATAAAGCACAAGTTAATAAAATAGCCGAGCGTAGAACAGGGTGATTTTGTTTTCGCACTTGAGAGTTACCTACCACGTTGTTGTCAAAAAGGTTTGTTGACGATTAAATACCATCTCCATGGATAAAGCTTTGCGACTTGCCGTTAAAGCCTTGATCCATATCGAGAGAGGGTTTGTCCGTTTTTGGACGTCCGACGATTTTTGCAGGCACGCCAGCCACCGTTGTGTGAGGAGGCACGGCTTGCAATACCACAGAGCAAGATCCGATTTTCGCGCCTTCACCGACTTCGATATTGCCAAGAATCTTTGCACCAGCTCCGATCATCACACCCTCGCGAATTTTCGGGTGACGATCACCGCATTCTTTACCAGTACCACCAAGGGTGACATCTTGCAGTATAGACACGTCGTTTTCGACCACGGCAGTTTCACCAATCACGATGCCTGTTGCATGGTCGAGCATGATGCCACTACCAATGCGCGCTGCAGGGTGGATATCGACCTGACATGCTACCGAAATCTGATTTTGTAGGTAAGTCGCAAGAGCGTGACGACCTTGCTTCCATAGCCAGTTTGCTACTCGGTAGCCTTGCAGTGCGTGATAGCCTTTTAGGTACAGCAATGGCATTGAGTACATTGAAACAGCAGGGTCGCGATTGACCGTGGCACAAATATCACAAGCCGCGCCGTCAGTGATGGTTGGATCAGCCGCAAAGGCTTCTTCAACCACTTCACGCACAGCCATCGCTGGCATGGAAGCGGTGTTCAATTTGTTAGCCAGAATATAACTCAGAGCGGCACACAAACTTTCATGCTTGATAATGGTGGCATGATAGAAGCTCGCCAGCATAGGCTCTTGTTCTGACATTTCACGGGCTTCTGAGACAATTTTGTTCCAGACTTTTTGTTTTTCGCAGTGTTTCATTCTCAATATCCAGAGTGGTTCTTCCGTGACCCGACAACTTCAATTTTTCTCAGATGAGCTGCAAAGGGCGGTAGATTGCTACTTTCCTTCGGCTTTTTTGTCACGAGCAAGTAAATCTTGCGCTGCTAAGCGCGCATCTTTTCCTTGATACAATACTTGATAAATTTGATCAACTATCGGCATCTCAACACCCATACGTTGAGAAAGTAGCCATACTTCTTTTGTATTGCGGTAACCCTCAACCACTTGGCCAATTTCTTCTTGAGCCGTATCAACGTCTTTACCTTGGCCTAATGCCAAGCCAAAGCGTCGGTTACGTGATTGGTTATCGGTACATGTCAGGACAAGATCGCCTAAACCTGCCATGCCCATAAAGGTTTCTGGCTGTGCACCCAGCGCAGCACCAAGGCGACTCATTTCAGCCAAGCCACGAGTAATTAATGCAGTACGGGCGTTGGCGCCAAAACCGATACCATCAGACATACCTGCACCAATCGCAATAACGTTTTTCACAGCACCGCCCAATTGCATACCAATAAAGTCACTATTGGCATATACGCGGAAGGTTTTGCTACAGTGGATTTTTTCTTGTAGATCCGCAACAAATTCAGAATCTGGAGACGCAACTGAAATTGCAGTCGGCATACCCATTGCGAGCTCTTTCGCAAACGTTGGGCCAGACAATACTGCTAGTGAGTAGTTTTCACCGATAATGTCATAAGCGACGTCTTTCAGCAGGCGCCCCGTTTCAGGTTCAAGCCCTTTGGTTGCCCAACAGATGCGAGAGTCTTCGCGCAAGAATGGTTTACAGCTGTTTAGCACGATGCCAAAGACATGGCTTGGAACCACAACCAACAAATCTCGGCTTGCTTGAACGGCTTTTTCTAAATCCGATTCAATGATCAAGCTTTCAGGGAAATCAACACCTGGTAAGAAGGCATGGTTAGCTCGGTCTGCTTCTAGGCGAGCCATGTGCTCTGGCTCGTGTCCCCAAAGAACAACGTTCGCGCCGTTACGAGCGAGTGAGATTGCCAAAGAGGTGCCGTATGAGCCTGCGCCAATCACAGTCATTGCGATGTCTTTACCGTAAGCATTGTTTGTATTTGCTTGTGTCATGCTACCGCCTAATTGTCTTGCTACTAGTAGAATCTAGTTCCTAATCGTCAAATTTTACGCCTTCTGGCGATTAGGAACTAGGAACTTTTGTCAGAAATAAAAAATGCACATTGCATCGGATGGTAGACGCTCTGTGCATTTTATTTGATTCGGTGACGTCAGCACTGTGGCTATTCGTCACTTATAAAACGTGAATTACGCTTCAGCTTCGCCTTGTTGAGCTTGCTGTTGTAGGTAGTTCATGAATAGCGCGTCAAAGTTTACTGGCGCTAGGTTCAGTTGAGGGAACGTACCTTTAACGACTAGGCTTGAGATAGTTTCACGAGCGTATGGGAATAGGATGTTCGGGCAGAATGCGCCTAGGCAATGTGCAAGTTGACCAGCTTCCATTTGTTCAGCAGTGAAGATACCACCTTGTTGAACTTCACATAGGAACGCAGTCTCTTCTTCGTTCTTCACAGTAACGGTTAGGCGTAGAACAACTTCGTAAACGCCTTCACCAAGCTCACGGCTTTGAGTGTCTAGGTCTAGTTTAACGTCTGGGTTCCACTCTTTCTGGAAAATTACTGGAGAGTTCGGCGCTTCAAAAGAAACGTCTTTTAGGAAGATGCGTTGAATTGCGAAGTTTTGTTGTGCGTCTTGAGGTGCTGCTTCAGCCATTTTTTAATCCTTAAATCAATATTTGTTGAGCTTAGAAACGTCTAAGCTCAGAAAACTGGTATGTCCTGAGACTAACTGAGCCAATCTACCTTGACTAGATGAAGCGTGTATTACGTGCAAAGCGTCACAACTTAGTGCTCCAACTGCTTTCAATTTGCTCAGTTTTTTGTCCGCGAGGCTTGGTAAAAGCGCGTTTAAACGCGAACTTTCGTTCTTGCCACGTTCCTACTTCTTACCGCGAACTAACGGCAGGTTCGCTTCGTTCCACGCAATCAAACCATTTTTTAGTAGGCTCACGTTTTCGAAGCCTGCTTTTACTAGTAGGTTTGCGCTTTCTTGAGCGGTCTGTCCTGTCTTACATACCACAATGATTGGGTCTGATTTGTGGTTTTCAAGGCTACCCAAGTTACCCGCTTTGATGTCTGACGGTAAAATGTGAAGTGAGTCGGTGATATGACCTTTTTTGAACTCGTCTTTGGTACGGATATCCACTACAACGCCGTTTTCACGGTTCATAAGATGAGTCAGTTGGTTTACGTTGATTTCTTTGTATGCGGCTGTCGCTGACTTCACGATGTTCATGATAAAGGCGACAAGAAGACCTACCCAAACCAAAGATAGAATCATGTTCTGTTGGAAAAATTCAATGTACTCTTGCATGTCTTGAGCTCTTACGCTGTTGGCGGAAAAATAAAGCAGGAGTATAGCGAGGTTACGGCTCTTAGGCGAGAGGGTTAAAATTTTCTAACGAATAATTGAGATCTCTATAAACCCGTTATGCCCTTACTATCCGTACATTTTGCTCTGGTAGCTTGATTGTTTTTGCCTATTGGACTTATCGGTTTAAGTGACTTCTGTTTTACTGAGAAAAGAGAACAATAGGTATTAACCCATCTTGTTTGATGTTGCTTTAAATTAGCGCTGTTTCAAGTGCAAAAATAAGAATGAGAAGCGTAAGAAAACCGAACTTAGACTGGGGTGTACAAAGCGTATTAGAAATGACTATGCTTGTGGAACACGATTGTCGGCACTGACTCGTTGTTCGCTTAACTTGTAAGATAGCAACAATAAATCGCAAACATTATTTGATCTTAACCTACAGTTTTGGTTAAAAAGTGTAGTAAAATTACGCTAGTTTTGTTTCAAGGTTAGATAGGGCAGCGAGGCCCTACGCCAAAAGTTACTTAAATTTGATGAGGTCATCACTATGTCAGCTAAGAAGCCATTGGCTCTAGTTATCCTTGACGGTTACGGTTACCGTGAAGACACAGCAAGTAACGCAATTGCGAATGCGAAAACACCAGTAATGGATGCTCTGATTGCGAATAACCCACACACATTAATCTCTGCTTCAGGCATGGATGTTGGCCTTCCTGATGGTCAAATGGGTAACTCTGAAGTTGGTCACACTAACATTGGTGCAGGCCGCGTTGTATACCAAGACCTGACTCG
This sequence comes from Vibrio sp. 1078-1, assembly GCF_033340475.1. Classification (NCBI taxonomy): domain Bacteria; kingdom Pseudomonadati; phylum Pseudomonadota; class Gammaproteobacteria; order Vibrionales; family Vibrionaceae; genus Vibrio; species Vibrio sp. 1078-1. Next base: position 6,917 of record NZ_JAWOWM010000018.1, on the reverse strand, counting down.
TATCACTAAATCAATTGCTGATGGTGAGTTCGAACAAACGCCTGCGCTAGTTGAAGCAATCGACTCTGCTGTGAAAGCTGAAAAAGCAGTACACATCATGGGCCTGATGTCTCCAGGCGGTGTTCACTCTCACGAAGACCACATTTACGCAGCAGTTGAAATGGCAGCGGCGCGTGGCGCAGAGAAAATCTACCTACACTGCTTCCTAGACGGCCGTGACACACCACCACGTAGTGCTGAAAACTCACTACAACGTTTCCAAGACCTATTTGCGAAACTAGGTAAAGGCCGCGTTGCTTCTCTAGTAGGTCGTTACTACGCAATGGACCGTGACAACAACTGGGATCGCGTCCAAGTTGCTTACGATCTTCTAACTCAAGCTAAAGCTGAGTTCACAGCAGAAACGGCAGTTGCAGGTCTAGAAGCGGCTTACGCTCGTGAAGAAAACGACGAATTCGTTAAAGCAACAGCTATCAAAGCGGAAGGTCAAGAAGACGCAATCATGCAAGATGGTGATGCGGTTATCTTCATGAACTACCGTGCTGACCGTGCACGTCAAATCACTCGTGCATTCGTTCCTGCGTTTGACGGCTTTGAGCGTGCAGTATTCCCAGCAATCAACTTTGTGATGCTGACTCAATACGCGGCTGATATCCCTCTAGCTATCGCATTCCCACCTGCGTCTCTAGAAAACACTTACGGTGAGTGGCTATCTAAACAAGGTCAAACTCAGCTACGTATCTCTGAAACAGAGAAATACGCACACGTGACTTTCTTCTTCAACGGTGGTGTTGAGAACGAATTTGAAGGCGAAGAGCGTCAATTGGTTGCTTCTCCAAAAGTTGCAACGTACGACATGCAGCCTGAAATGAGCTCTCCAGAACTAACAGATAAGATGGTTGCGGCTATCAAGTCAGGTAAGTTCGATACCATCATCTGTAACTACCCGAACGCAGATATGGTTGGTCACACTGGCGTTTATGAAGCGGCTGAGAAAGCAATCGAAGCTCTAGATGAAAGTGTGGGTAAAGTGGTTGAAGCAATCAAAGAAGTTGGCGGTCAACTATTGATCACTGCGGACCACGGTAACGCAGAAATGATGATCGACCCTGAAACTGGCGGCATCCACACTGCTCACACTAACCTACCAGTACCTCTAATCTATGTAGGTGACAAAGCGGTTGAATTCAAAGAAGGCGGTAAACTGTCTGACCTTGCACCAACCATGCTTTCTCTAGCTGGTCTAGAAATCCCAGCAGAAATGACGGGTGAAGTACTAGTTAAATGATTAACTAACGGCTCCGAATGACAAAAGCCCGAGTTTAAACTCGGGCTTTTTTGTATCTGGCAGTAAGGGCTGGTCTGTAAGGTTACTGAACCAATATGCCCGCACCAATCACAGCTAGGGCTGCGCCCAACCATGCAAATCGGTTTGGTCGGCGTTTCGTGTAAATCCAGAGCAGTGGTAGCAACATAATTGGCGTGGTTGAAGATAGCAGTGCAACCATACCTACATTTCCTTCTTGCAGTGCGTATAAGATTAGCGTCATGCCGACGGCCATCGCCAAGAAACCATTAAGTGCAGTAATACCAAATACGCGCCAAGTAATGTGTTGCGTCGAGTGAGCGACTTTGACCCCTAGAATTAACAACATGCTGTGGGCGAAAAAGGCACTGATCATTCGAATAGCAGAAGCCGCAACTGGGTCAATACTGGTTTGCATTACTGGCTTGGCGATGATGCCGCCCAATGCTTGGCACATTGCTGCGGTTAAGCCAAGTCCAATACCCACCCAGATGTTACCTTTAATGTCTTCCAAGACGTTATTCACTTGACCTCTTCGGCCAAAGAATATCGCCATCACCACGCCGCTAAATACCAATGATGCGCCCAGTAGTTCTATTGTGGTCATGACTTCGCTAAATAAGAAGTAGCCCAAGATGGCAGAGAACACGGCGTGGCAAGAGAATAGTAACCCGGCCTGTCTTGGCCCCATACGATTCAAACACGCGAATAGAGCGGTATCACCAATAAAAATACCAATCAGTCCTGAGGCCATCATTGGCGTTACATGTTCCCAAGAAACCGTTAACCAGCCGCCAGTTATCCAGGCCATTGTTGATAAGATCACGGCTGTGCAGCCCATACGCCAGCGGCTGTAAGAAAATGCGCCTAGGTGTTGTGCAGGAATGACCGAAATTAGGCTAGAAACTGCCCACAGAAAAGCGGCGCATAAAGCAAGCCATTCGTAACCCATGATGTGTCGACGTCCTTGTAGAGTAGAGGAGTCTTAATATGCACGAAATTTAATGGATGTAAAAGCGGCTCTGCAAGGGCAATAGTTGGCGAACAGCTCCATGACAACAAGCTCTGTCACGGAGCTTATCGATTAAAACAGCACCAGAACTGCGCCATACACGATAAATAGACCAATCAAACCAAGAATCAGCCCCACTTTCGCCATGTCTTTGCTCTCGATGAGGCCTGTTGAATAAGCCAAAGAGTTTGGTGGTGTGGAAACCGGTAAGATCATGCCAAGTGATGCGGAGAAGGCGACGACAACCAGTAAACCTTGTAGGCCACCAACCGCAATAAGGCTTGGCATTGATGTACCAATAGCGGCAGCAATAGGCATCAATAAGTTTGCTGTTGCGGTATTAGACATAAAGTTCGCCATTAACCAACACACTACTGACAGGGCTAAAACAACGGCAAATGGTGATAGCAGGCTGTAATCAATGGCGTGCGCTAATGCTTCGGCTAAGCCCGTTTTGTCTAAGGCAATACCAATTGCTATACCACCGGCAACCAGCCATAAAACATCCCAGTTAATCAGCTTGAGCTCTTCTTTTCCCATAATGCCCGTTAACGTGAACACTGCTAGTGGGATAATCGCGACAACGTATGTATTCATGCCATGCACTTTCGTTGTCATCCAAAGCACAATGGTTAGTGCAAAAGTGATGTAGACGACGATCGCACGCCAGCTCCTTTTGAATGTACCATCTAGCTTTAGTTTCATTTCTGGTTCGCTAGACGGAAACAGCTTTTGCAACAAGAACCAAGCTACAGTGAGTTGTACCAACACAAAGGGTAGACCCATTGTCATCCACGATAGGAAGTCTATCGCGTTTTCTCCAGTGAGATATTGAAGCGCTATCGCATTAGGTGGCGTGCCTATCGGAGTCGCAATGCCGCCTGTATTCGCGGCAATTGGAATACACAACACCAGTGCTTTAATGCCTAAATCCCCTTTAGGTGCTGAAGCGACGATGGGGCCAAGCAGGGCTAGCATCATCACGGTCGTGGCAGTATTGGACATAAACATTGAAAAAACGGCGGTAATTAACATCAAGCCCAGCATGATGAACTTAGGTTGGGTGCCGAATGGTTTTAATAGAACTCGGGCGAGGTTGTTGTCGAGCTCGTATTTGGAAGCCGCAATCGCAAGAGCAAAACCACCCATAAAAAGAATAATGATCGGTGAAGAGAAGGCCGAGAAAATATCGGTGTAAGCAATTAACTCTCCTAAATCATGCCCCGCTGGTGGATTGCGAAATAGATGCAAACCTTTATCCGATATCATGATCAGTTCAAGAGCGATAATAAGAATGGACGTAGCAAAAACGGGAACCGGCTCGAGAACCCAAAGTAGGGCAGCAAGAAGAAAAATAGCCAACAGGCGATGCTGAATTAAAGTGAGATCGTCAATAGGAATAGCATCAATCGGCATCATCAAAACACCGAGCGGAATTAAAAAGCACACCAGCAATTTCGCCAACGTGTTTACACTCATCTTTGGCATTGGCTGCCCCTCTAAATATTCATTCTAAGCGCAGGATAATTGATTGTGGAATGAGGGTCTTAGAGGCAGGTATGAGTTTGAGAAATAGAGGCTAAATTTCGAACGGAGTTTTGCTTTTTATCAATAAAAAGAGCCCTTAATAAAGGGCTCTTTAACGGTGTTTTACTTATTTTTTCAAGGCGTAAGGTGTGCCCATAACGGTTGGCTTACCGTTTTCCATGCTTGCGTCAAACTCAATCGCGTCTTTGGCAAACAGGTTAATAACAGTAGAACCCAGTTTGAAGCGGCCCATCTCTTCGCCTTTTTTCAAGATCACGGCCTTGTCACCCTCTGCTGGGTAATCCCATTTGTAGACAGTGTTTCCACGAGGCGGAGTGATAGTGCCAGCCCATACTTGCTCAATGCTACCAACAATTGTCGCACCAACAAGCACCTGTGCCATTGGACCAAACTCAGTATCGAAGATACACACCACACGCTCGTTACGAGCAAATAGGTTCGGTACGTTTTCTGCTGTCAGAGGGTTTACTGAGAACAGGTCACCTGGTACGTAAATCATTTGGCGCAGAGTGCCGTCACATGGCATGTGTACACGGTGGTAATCGCGCGGAGATAGATACAATGTGGCAAAAGAACCATCTTTAAATTCGTCCGCTAAATTCGCGTCACCGCCCAGCAATTCTTGTGCTGAGAAGTGATGACCTTTTGCTTGGATAAGTTGACCAGCTTCAATAGGGCCAAACTGGCTAACACAAGCGTCGGCTGGATGAGTGATGACGTTTTCGCCTTCAGAAATTGGGCGTGCGCCTTCTTTTAGCTCACGAACGAAAAACTCGTTGAACGTTTTAAAATGCTTAGGATCTGAGTGCTTTGCCTCATCCATATTCACATTGTATTGTTTGATAAACCAACGAATAACTGCTGTTGTTAGACCGCCAGCTTTTGCTGAAGCCAGTTTACCCATTAGGCGAGTGAGGCCGTGTTGTGGGATCCAGTACTGCAGTCCAACTTTAAACTTGTCCATCTTTAATTCCGATACTTCTGTTAGATTCGCGCTTTAGGGCGCGTGATGTTACTGAAATTTAATTTGCTTGTCAGTATTAGGTGAAGACTTTTTACACAGTTACAGCCTTAACTCAATTACAGATCGGCTTTTTTATTACGTGAATACTGACGATTTGCTTTGTTTTCAACCATGCTTTCCAAAATGCGATGATAGTTTTCAAAGCGAGTTTCGTTAATTTCCCCGTTCTCGACAGCTTCGCGTAGAAGGCAGCCTGGGTCATCATTGTGTTTACAATCTCGGAACTTGCAACCGCCTAAATATGGTCGAAATTCAACGAATGCTTTTGTTACTTCTTCTGCTTCCAAATGCCAAAGACCAAATTCACGTACTCCAGGTGAGTCGATCAAATCGCCACCCGTTGGAATGTGGTATAAACGTGCAGCCGTCGTGGTGTGTTGGCCCAAGCCAGAGTTCTCAGAGACTTCGCCTTCTTCCACTTCGCTCTCTAGTTCCGGCATTAACGCATTGACTAAGCTGGATTTCCCTACGCCTGATTGACCAACAAAGATATTAATTCGATCACGCAGTAGGGTTTCTAGTTCAGCAATGCCTTCTCCAGACTTCTTGCTGACCAGAAGCACTTTATAGCCAATACGTTCATATTCTTTGAGCCATTCTTCATACATTGCACGGTCATCGGCTTCTAGAAGGTCGACCTTATTTAAGACCAACAATGGCGCAATATTCAGTGTTTCTGATGCAACGAGATAGCGGTCAATAATATTTAGCGATAGCTCTGGTAATACCGAAGAGACAATGACCATTTGATCAATATTGGCTGCAACGGGTTTTAGACCATCGTAATAATCTGGACGAGTGAGCACTGAAGAGCGAGGTTCTACCGCTTCAACAACACCAGAGATGCCCGCCATAGACTCCAATCCTTCGCGCCATAAAACACGATCGCCAGATACTAGAGACTCAATACCACGGCGGAGGTTACAGCGTTGAATTTCGCCTGTTTCAAGGTCTTCAATGTCCGCGTGCTGACCAAAACGAGTGATCACGAGACCTTGCTTGCTGGCGCCTAGCATGTTTTCATCCCACTGGATGGAATCTTCTTGCTTCTTCAAACGCTTTTGTTGGTTGCTACGTACGCGTCGCACCTGACCTTTGGTTAACTTTTTCTTCTTTGCCACAATTCTGTACTTTATGTGAATTTACTCAAATGGTTGAGCCGTACTCTTGGCTCCGTGTATGAGTATCGTGTTTCTCGTATTTTGAGGTATAGTACCTCTTTTATCGATAAACAAATAGGCGGCGTAACCATGTCCTTTAGCGATCAAAACCTAATTTGGGTTGATTTAGAGATGACAGGGCTTGATCCTGAAACGCACAAAATCATCGAAATTGCTTCTATTGTCACAGATAGCGAACTAAATATTTTGGCTGAAGGTCCAGTGTTAGCGATTCATCAGCCGGAAGAAGAACTGGTGAAAATGGACGACTGGTGCACTAATACGCATACGGCAAGCGGTTTGGTGGAGCGCGTTCGAAACAGTCAAATCTCAGAACAAGACGCAGTCGCACAAACCATTGAATTTTTAGAAAAATGGGTGCCGAAAGGAGCTTCGCCAATATGTGGTAACAGCATTGGGCAGGATCGCCGCTTTTTATACAAGCATATGCCTGAGTTGGAAGAGTTCTTCCATTACCGATATGTTGACGTTAGTACTCTTAAAGAACTAGCACGTCGCTGGCAACCTGAGGTGCTAAATGGGTTCACAAAACAGGGAACACATTTGGCCTTGGACGACATTCGTGAGTCCATCGCAGAACTTAAGTACTATCGAGGTACTATTTTCAAGATTTAACTGTTAAGGTTGCGATCCAAATTGTTGTAATTTATATCGCTTTTGATTGCTTTTTCGTCGTTCAGTAAAAAAATAAAGTTTTTTTGAAGGAAGGACTTGCATCACAAAAAAATGCTCTTATAATTCGCAGCCCTAAACAGCGGAAACGTTGTTGATGCGACACTAGCTCAGTTGGTAGAGCGCAACCTTGCCAAGGTTGAGGTCACGAGTTCGAACCTCGTGTGTCGCTCC
>NZ_JAWOWM010000017.1:0-81583 GCF_033340475.1 Vibrio sp. 1078-1 | reverse complement strand
CGGATAAATTTGCATCAAAAGCGGTCAAAAGAGCACGTTATTTCTACAGTTCTCTAAATTTATCTGCGAAAAGAGCCACTTTTTCCCAATTGGTGTACTCCACCTCTTTGGTCGTATCGGTTTCGCCACCCGTCATCGACATAATGAACCTAATCATAGTTCTGTCGAACCAGCTATAACGTGGGTAATAAAGTGCACCAGCAAAAACACCGATTAGCGTTGGTTTCCAAGGCGACTTAATTAGGAACTTGCGAATGTAGGCACTACCTTCAGGTGTATCCTTTCCTTGGTCCTCTTTACGAGCGGTTAGGTTTACGCAGAAAAATGCCACTTTATTTTGCTCCAATTGATTGAGGTTTCGCTCAATAAACTGGTATAGCTTTTTATTAAGATGGCCATAGCGAATAGAGGCGCCTATCAATACTCTGTCGTATTGGCTGAAGTCAATCGTCTCGACATTATGTAAATCCACCAGCTCACAATCGAAGTCTGGAAGTTGTTCATCTATATAGTGGAGAATTTTTTTAGTCTGCCCTTCGCGGGAAGAGTATAGAAATAATGCTTTTGCCACGATTTCCCCTTAGCTACGCCAAAACGTCGGCGTAAGTAGAATAAGTAAGGTAAAGATTTCCAAACGACCAAACAGCATAGAAACTATTAATACCCATTTTGCTTTGTCGTTAACATCACCAAAGTGAAGCGCCACTTCTCCCAAGCCAGGACCGAGGTTGTTCAGAGTCGCAGCCACCGCCGAGAACGCACTGAGCTCATCCATTCCTGTTGCAATCAACCCCAACATACAAACCACAAATACCAATGCGTATGCGGAGAAGAAACCCCAAACCGCATCGACAACACGTTGCGGTAGGGCACTGCCACCTACTTTGATGGTGTAAACCGCGCGTGGATGGACTAAACGTTTTAGTTCACGCGCACCTTGTAAGGTAAGAAGCAGGATACGGATCACTTTCATGCCGCCGCCTGTTGAACCAGCACAACCACCTATAAAGGAAGAGAACAATAACAGCACAGGTAAGAAGAGCGGCCAATCCGCAAAACCTGTTGTCGTAAAGCCCGCTGTTGTGGATATTGATACGGTTTGGAACAGAGCCTGATCGAAAGCATCGTATGTCGATGTGTAAGAGTGATGTTTCAGTAATAATAGAAAGCAAATGATAAATAGCAGCACTTGAATGAACAAGAAGGCGCGAAACTCAGGATCTTTCCAGTAATACTTGGGATGTACGCCACCTGATGCAAATGCAGCAAAGTGCAGTGTGTAATTACATGCAGATATAAGCAGAAAAACCACCGTAATCAGGTTAATCGCGTAACTATCAAAGTATCCGATGCTGGCATCGTGGGTAGAGAAGCCACCAATGGCAATGGTGGAAAAGCTGTGACTGATGGCATCAAATGGCGTCATACCAGCTAACCAAAAAGCCGAAGCACAGGCGATAGTCAGGCTCAAATAGATGTACCAAAGCGCCTTAGCAGTTTCTGCTATGCGCGGCGTCACTTTAGTGTCCTTGACTGGACCTGGGATCTCGGCGCGGTAAAGCTGCATACCACCAATGCCAAGTACTGGCAAAATCGCCACCGCTAATACGATGATTCCCATACCGCCGAACCACTGCAGTAACTGTCGATAGAATAGAATCGCTTTAGGTAACTCATCCAAACCAACAATAACGGTCGCCCCGGTCGTCGTGAGAGCAGAAAACGATTCAAAAAACGCATCTGTCACTGAGACGTTCGGGTTGTCAGCAATGAGAAAGGGGATCGAGCCTGCACTGCCAAGTACTGTCCAGAATAAGACGACAATAAGAAAGCCATCTCGAGCTTTAAGCTCGTGCTTATACCTGCGGTTTGGGTACCAACAAACGGCCCCACAAAACAGCAGAACAAAAAATGTCGTGACAAAAGGCACACCAGCACCATCTCGATAGATCAGCGCAACGAGTGCTGGCGCAAGCATAGTGACACTAAAGAGTGCGAGCAGTAGCCCGACGATTCGAATAATTGAACGAAATTGCATGGATAAATTGACTAGCGAAGCTGTCCCTGTTGCTTCCTGTTTTTCATTATTGTCCGTCTAGCGGAGTGACAATTGCCTTTGCCCCGCTTTTATTGATGATTGCTTGGGTAAACGCGCTCACTTCTCGAAGCTCAATTTCCACCACTAATACCACCTGATCGCTGTATTCAGCCTCGACTTCTATTGCACCAAATTGCGGCATGATTGATTGTGCGATAGGCATAAACCCATAGTCTAACGTTAGTCTGAGCTTTGTGGTTATTTTTTTCTCAATAGTTTGAAGCAGCTTGAGCGCTTGTTGAACCCCACCCCCATACGCTTTAACCAAGCCGCCTGTACCTAACTTGATTCCACCAGAGTATCGCGTGACCACAGCCGTGATCTCCCCCACCCCAGATCCAGACAGCTGCGCCAGGATTGGTTTGCCTGCCGTCCCTGAAGGTTCTCCATCATCACTAAAGCCCCACTTCATCGAATCTTCTGGTCGACCAGCAACAAAGCCCCAACAGTTATGTCTAGCATCAGCGTGTTTAGCTTTGATTTGATCAACAAATGCTTTTGCAGCTTCGATACTTGGCGTGTGTGCCAAATAAGTAATGAAGACGCTCTTTTTAATTTCTTCTTCAAATTGAGCGGGCTCTGCTGGAATCAGATAAGGCTTGTCATTCATAGGATTATGGATTCATGTCTATTTGCCTGAAGTCTATCACGAGTGTGATTTACCCGTCGCATAAGATCTGCCACAGCGCACAATGTTAAACACTTGTTTAAAAAATGTATTGAAATTAAACAATCCACGATCCAAACTAACCTTACTGGTCAAACCAGAACAAAAATAAAACGACTTCCTCGATACCTATTTGCCGAGGTACACGGCGTCGTTGAAATAGGTATACAGACAATCCACGATTGTATGTCATGGAGATAGACAATGATTTACCAAGCCGAAACCCTACAGGTAAAGGAAATACAAGATGGTATTGCAGAGCTAAGCTTCTGCTCTCCAAAATCCGTCAACAAACTCGACCTAGCGACATTAGAATCGCTAGATAAAGCTCTTGATGCGCTCATTGCCCATCAAGGCCTCAAGGGGTTGTTGCTCACTTCAGATAAAGACGCATTCATTGTAGGCGCAGACATTACCGAGTTTTTAGGTCTGTTTGCTAAAACGGATGCCGAGCTCGACCAATGGCTGCAATTTGCTAATAGCATCTTTAACAAATTAGAAGACTTACCCGTTCCGACCATCTCAGTGATCAAAGGCCACGCTCTTGGTGGCGGTTGTGAATGTGTGCTAGCAACAGACATGCGTATTGGTGACAAAACCACCAGCATCGGCCTACCAGAAACGAAACTGGGAATCATGCCGGGCTTTGGTGGTTGTGTACGCTTACCTCGCGTTATTGGCGCAGACAGCGCAATGGAAATCATCACCCAAGGTAAAGCATGCCGAGCTGATGAAGCATTGAAAATTGGCTTACTCGATGCTGTTGTAGAGACTGATGCTTTATACGAATCAGCACTACAAACTCTTAACTCTGCAATTAACGAGAAACTTGACTGGCAAGCACGCCGAGCACAGAAAACATCTCCGCTAACGCTGAGTAAGCTTGAATCAATGATGAGCTTCACCATGGCGAAGGGTCTGGTGGCACAAAAAGCAGGTCCTCACTACCCTGCCCCAATGACAGCCGTTATCACGATTGAAGAAGGTGCTCGCTTTGCACGTAATGAAGCGTTAGACATTGAACGTAAGCACTTCGTGAAATTGGCTAAATCGGAAGAAGCAAAATCACTCGTTGGCCTATTCCTTAATGATCAATACATCAAAGGCATTGCGAAAAAAGCAGCGAAGTCAGCAAGTAAAGACACGCAACGTGCAGCCGTATTAGGTGCAGGTATCATGGGTGGCGGCATTGCTTACCAATCAGCGCTAAAAGGTGTGCCAGTCTTAATGAAAGACATCGCGCAAGCGTCGCTCGACCTAGGCATGACTGAAGCATCTAAGCTGCTGAATAAACGCTTATCTCGCGGTCGCATTGATGGCTTTAAGATGGCGGGTATTTTAGCATCAATCACACCGAGCTTACATTACGCAGGTATTGAAAACTCTGATGTGATTGTTGAAGCTGTCGTTGAAAACCCGAAAGTAAAAACAGCAGTTTTAAGTGAAGTTGAATCCCATGTCGGTGACGACACCGTTATCACCTCAAACACCTCGACGATTCCTATCAACCTATTGGCAAAATCACTAAAACGCCCAGAAAACTTCTGTGGTATGCACTTCTTCAACCCAGTGCATCGTATGCCTCTTGTTGAGATCATCCGTGGTGAGCACACCTCTGATGAAACCATCAATCGTGTTGTGGCGTATGCTGCGAAAATGGGCAAATCACCAATTGTCGTTAATGACTGCCCAGGGTTCTTCGTTAACCGCGTATTGTTCCCATACTTTGGCGGCTTCAGCATGCTACTTCGTGATGGTGCTGACTTTACGAAAATCGACAAAGTCATGGAGCGTAAGTTTGGCTGGCCGATGGGACCGGCGTACTTACTTGACGTAGTCGGCATTGATACCGCGCACCACGCACAAGCTGTGATGGCTGACGGTTTCCCTGAGCGTATGGGTAAACAAGGTCGTGATGCGATTGATGCACTATTCGAAGCAGACAAATATGGTCAGAAAAATGGTAATGGCTTCTACAGCTACACCATAGATAAAAAAGGTAAGCCGAAGAAAACCTTCTCCGAAGCGATCTTACCGGTACTTGCTGACGTTTGTGCCGATAAGCAGGACTTTGACGATCAGACCATCATTCAACGTATGATGATTCCAATGATTAACGAAGTGGTGCTGTGCCTACAAGAAGGCATCATCGCAACTCCGCAGGAAGCAGATATGGCATTGGTTTATGGTCTTGGTTTCCCTCCATTCCGCGGTGGCGTATTCCGTTATCTAGACAGCGTGGGTATTGCTGAATACGTTGAAATGGCAAAACAACACGCCGAGCTAGGTGCGATGTACCAAGTACCGCAAATGCTGATTGATATGGCGGCGAAAGGTGAAAGCTTTTACGGTGCACAACAGCAAGGTTCTATCTAAGGAGGGATTCTAAAATGACTAATCAAACAAGAAATGTTGTCGTAGTCGATTGTCTACGTACTCCAATGGGTCGCTCTAAAGGTGGTGCTTTCCGTCATACACGAGCAGAAGATCTATCTGCGCGCCTAATGAAAGGCATTCTTGCGCGTAACCCACAAGTGAACCCAAGCGAGATTGAAGACATCTACTGGGGCTGTGTACAGCAAACACTAGAGCAAGGCTTTAACGTTGCACGTAATGCCGCGCTACTCGCGGGCCTGCCGATTGAAATTGGCGCCGTGACGGTTAACCGCTTGTGTGGTTCATCAATGCAAGCGCTTCACGACGGTACACGTGCCATCATGACTGGCGATGCTGAAATCTGCCTAATTGGTGGCGTTGAGCACATGGGGCATGTGCCAATGAACCACGGTGTAGACTTTCACCCAGGTATGTCAAAGAACGTAGCAAAAGCTGCGGGCATGATGGGCTTAACGGCTGAAATGCTTGGTAAATTACATGGTATTAGCCGTGAGCAACAAGACGATTTTGCCGCTCGCTCTCACGCTCGTGCGCACGCAGCAACCGTAGAGGGTCGTTTTAAAAATGAAATTCTACCAATTGAAGGCCACGCAGCAGACGGCACACTGTTCACTCTGGATTACGACGAAGTGATTCGCCCTGAAACATCCGTTGAAGGTCTATCTCAACTTCGCCCAGTGTTCGACCCAGCAAACGGTACAGTAACAGCCGGTACATCATCGGCTCTGTCCGATGGTGCATCAGCGATGTTGATCATGAGTGAAGAGAAAGCCAATGAGCTTGGTTTGAAGATTCGTGCACGTATTAAAGGCATGGCCATTGCGGGCTGCGATCCTTCTATTATGGGTTACGGTCCTGTACCTGCGACGAAAAAAGCGCTCAAGCGTGCTGGTCTTTCAATTGAAGACATGGATGTGGTTGAGCTAAACGAAGCATTTGCCGCGCAGTCTCTGCCGTGTGCTAAAGACTTAGGCCTGCTTGATGTTATGGATGAGAAAGTCAACCTTAACGGTGGTGCGATAGCATTGGGTCATCCACTAGGCTGTTCTGGTTCACGTATCTCAACAACGTTGATCAACCTAATGGAAGCGAAAGACGCGAAATATGGTCTGGCCACCATGTGTATCGGTTTGGGTCAGGGCATTGCGACAGTATTTGAACGACCATAACAGTTCAAGACGTTGTTGTAGTGATCGAGCCAACAATCATAAGCAAATGAACTAATAATAAAATTTTTAGTATTACACTTAAGGGCGACAATTGATGTCGCCCTTTTTGTTTTACATCAAACATGCATGAAGAGCATACATTAAATGCTCAAGTTTCATTTTATTCATAGACAAAGAAGACATACACTTAGACCAGTTGATATCTTGCTGCATGTGACCCAGAGTCATGCTACCGCACAATCGGAGAACCTTATGTTTAATGCTCTAGTTCTAAATCAAGAAGACAAACGTACTATCGCTAACATCGAGCAAATCGATGAAACACAACTGCCTGAAGGCGACGTTCTGATTGACGTTGATTACTCATCGTTAAACTACAAAGACGGTCTTGCGATCACAGGTAAAGGTAAAATCATCCGTAACTTCCCGATGGTGCCAGGTATTGACCTAGCAGGTACGGTAGTAAGCTCAGAAGACGACCGCTACCAAGCTGGTGACAAAGTTGTCCTTACTGGCTGGGGCGTGGGTGAAAACCACTGGGGTGGTATGTCTCAGCGTGCTCGTCTAAAAGCGGATTGGCTAGTACCACTACCAAAAGGTCTAGACAGCAAGAAAGCAATGATGGTTGGTACTGCTGGCTTCACTGGTATGCTGTGTGTTCAAGCACTGCTTGATGCAGGCATCAAACCTGAAAATGGCGAAATCCTAGTAACTGGCGCAAGTGGCGGTGTAGGCTCAGTCGCAGTAACGCTTCTAGCACAGCTTGGCTACAAAGTTGCTGCAGTGACAGGTCGTGTAGAAAAAAATGGCCCGCTACTTGAAAAACTAGGTGCTAGCCGCATCATCGACCGTACTGAATTTGAAGAACTAGCACGTCCACTTGAAAAGCAAGTATGGGCAGGTGCGGTTGATACTGTAGGCAGCAAAGTACTGGCTAAAGTATTGGCGCAAATGGATTACAACAGTGCAGTTGCAGCTTGTGGTCTTGCTGGTGGTTTTGATCTACCAACCACAGTGATGCCGTTCATCCTACGTAATGTTCGCCTACAAGGTGTGGACTCAGTAATGTGCCCAACAGAGAAACGTATCGCTGCATGGGAAAAGCTGGTCGAGCTACTACCAGACAGCTACTTCGAGCAAGCGTGTACTGAAGTTGCTCTTGCTGAAGCACCGAAATATGCAGAAGACATCACCAACGGTCAAGTAACGGGTCGTGTGGTTATCAAGCTATAAATACTGACTCAGTGTAAACAGACGAAGAGCCGGCATTGCTGGCTCTTTTTTGTTAGCAGTTCAGTCCCATATCTTCGATACGTTTAGCTATCAGACGGCTACACTCTTCACGCACAATCGTTCTTAACCATTCTTGAGCGGGAGAATGCTCGCAACGCGCATGCCAAATCATCGAGTATTCAAACGGCGTGAATTGGAATGGTAACGGTTTCACCACTAAGTCATAACGCTCGGCAACCAGATACGCCAAGTCCGCTGGCACTGTGATGATAATTGGCAAGGTATCCATGATCGCCAATGCGGCTTCTAAATGATAAGCCCGCAGAACCATTTTACGCTTAGGTTTCTCCATCAAAGCTTGTTCGATCAGTGTCTTAACACCATCACTGATGGCGATCATGGCATGTGGATGACTCAGATAATCATCCAAGCTCATTTCTTTATCCGCTAATGGATGCTGTTTTGAAAGCATACACAGCACCCCCACTCGCCCCAACACTTCACTGCGTAGAGGCTCCACCGGGCCTGTCGGGCGACAAATCGCTAAGTCTGCACCTTCATAAGTGAGCTGATCTGATAAACGGTCGTGTTGCAGTGGTAAGAAGTTGAAAGACACGTTTGGCGCTTCTTGGTAAATTCTCGGCAAAGCGAACGGTAAGATTGTTTGCATGGCATAGTCGGTGGTCACGATGTTGAAAGTCTGCACGCATTGCAATGGGTCAAACTCAACCGGAGATAACAACTGACGTAAAGACTCTAATGGTTCGCCCAATGAGCGATCGATCTCTAACGCTTTCTGAGTTGGGATCAAATGCTGTCCCTGACGAGTAAACAGCGGGTCTCCCAACAAGTCACGTAGACGACCAAGCACACGACTCATTGCCGATTGACTCAAGTTCAGACGTGTTGCCGCCTTACTGACACTGTTTTCTTCTATCAGTACTCGCAACGCAACCAGTAAATTTAAATCTCGGCGATAGATGTCTTCCAGTTCCACGAATTAGCCACTTATTTTGTATGTGTTTGGGTAAATTGTACTCTTTAGGCAAAAAAAATCCCGCCTTTCAGCGGGGAAGCCCAAGAAAAATGGGGATAGTGTCGGAATGAAGTGTCGGTAAAAAATAGGTGAGCGTTATTAAAAGCATTCTGATCCAAGCAAGAAGCGCTAATTTTCTTGCTCAGATGCGCCAGACCATCTGCGCATCTCGATCCAAATCCCAATAATAGTGGCAACCATGCCTACTAGAGGCGTCAAAGAGGTGTCAGCTGGCGTCCTGAGTACCAATGCACAAAACGAGATAAAACACAGCACTGAGTAAATCGTAAGTCTGTCTAACGCTGTTAACATTGCCTCTCCCTTGCCAGTTGTTACCAAATTGTTAATTTAAGGTAAAACAAAAAATTCGGTTTGCCAAGTGGTTATTGAATATTTTTTCAACGAAAGTAAAATTCAACGCTCAGTTAGTTACGAGAATCACACTATGAGCTTTAATCCTGAACTGGCAAACAAGACATTAGAGGCGGAAGGACTGCGCTGCCCAGAGCCAGTGATGATGGTCAGGAAGACAATTCGCAACATGCAAGATGGTGAGATTTTGCTGGTCAAAGCAGACGATCCATCCACAACTCGAGACATTCCGAGTTTCTGCCGCTTTATGGACCACCAATTAGTTGCGGCACAAACGGAGCAAGTTCCGTATCAGTACCTGATCAAGAAAGGATTGGAATAATCTGGTCGAACTAAAAACGGCAGCCAATATTGGCTGCCGTTTGTTTATTCGTCGTATTCGAGTGTGCGAACTTCTGATTGGAGCTTGTTAAGTTGTTTCTTCATTGCCCGCATCTCTTCATGCATAGGAATGATGTGAGCGACACGAATCCACGCTTCTACTGTCAATCCAGTAAGAACGAACGATCCTGCTACAATCGGTAACCACATATCAGTTAGCACCATCGCTAGTAAACACAGCGCTAAACCAAAAGTGAATAAATAACTCTGACTCTTCGGGGACATCCCCATGTAACGTGTAAGCATAAACTTGCCCTCTCGCTATCATTCACACCATTAAACTACCATGACAAGTATGACACTTATATGTCATCCGTCACGCAACGGAACGATTTAGAGTCAGAGTTTGAACTCGCGCAGCACGCTACTAATGATTGATAACTCACATCATTTCACGTGCAAAAAATCAGAACAGTGCAGCCCCTATTGCCAGAGCAATAAACAAAAATGCGGTGATTTTACGGATCAGCCCTAAAGGCATCTTGTCGGCCGACAATTTACCAATCAGGACCACAGGTACATTCGCCAGCAGCATACCGATTGTGGTACCGATAATCACCAAACTTAACGCATCCGCGTATTGCGCCCCTAAGATGGAAGTGGCGATCTGAGTTTTATCGCCTATCTCCGCAACGAAGAACGCGATAAAGCTGGCAATAAATGGGCCTCGATTAGAAATCTGTTCGTCATCATCCAGTTTGTCCGGGATCAGAACCCAAGCCGCCATCGCGACAAAACTGACCACCAGCACCCACTTTAAAATCTCAGGTGATAGATAGTCTGCGACAACCACACCTAACCATGCAGCCAAAGCGTGGTTGGCAATAGTTGCCAAAAAGATTGCTGCAATAATTGGGATTGGTTTTCGGTAACGACTTGCGAGTAATAGAGATAGCAATTGGGTCTTATCGCCAATTTCTGCTAACGCTACAGTAGTAATTGAAATAGCTAAAACGCTCACGACATGCTCATTGGGGCAGGGATTATTATTTTTAACCGAAGACAAACCTCACGCCCCTACCCCGGTTCGTGATGATTTGTCTAAGGTCTTGCTAAACTTGAAAGGCTTCAAGTCTCGAACGCCATGGTGATTTTGCACCAATTATGTTGACGGACGAACCAGATGAAACAGAAACTTCATCAGGTAAGCTACTCCCCAAAGACAGGCGCAATTCTAGCCACCTTTGTTGCGCTTCTCAAGAGCCAAAGCAGGCAAAAACTCCCTTTTAGGAAAAATACAGCAGATAACGCGGTAAAAATTCATTAAAGGAGAAAATCGCCCACGAATTAATCAAGATTAGCTCTACTCCCATGCTCAATATCTGGTTATACTAGATTGTTAATTTATTCAACCGTAATTACTCTTTATCGCCGTTGTTAGAGTTGAAAAACTCGGCATAGATGACGAATTAACGAGTAACAAGAGAATCGCGCGAACCTGACTTATGCAAAAATACGATATCAAAACCTTCCAGGGAATGATCCTCGCGCTGCAGGATTATTGGGCTCAAAATGGTTGTACCATTGTTCAACCGCTAGATATGGAAGTGGGTGCGGGTACCTCTCACCCAATGACCTGTCTACGAGCGCTTGGCCCAGAGCCAATGTCGACAGCTTACGTACAACCTTCACGTCGTCCTACTGATGGCCGTTACGGTGAAAACCCTAACCGTCTTCAGCACTACTACCAATTCCAAGTAGCGCTAAAACCATCGCCTGACAATATTCAAGAGTTGTACCTTGGCTCCCTTGAAGTTCTTGGTATTGACCCTCTTGTACACGACATCCGTTTCGTAGAAGACAACTGGGAAAACCCAACACTAGGCGCATGGGGTCTGGGCTGGGAAGTTTGGCTAAACGGCATGGAAGTGACTCAGTTTACTTACTTCCAGCAAGTTGGTGGTCTTGAGTGTAAGCCAGTAACTGGTGAGATCACTTACGGTATCGAACGTCTAGCAATGTACATCCAAGAAGTAGACTCTGTTTACGACCTAGTTTGGAACATCGCGCCAGACGGCAGCAAAGTGACTTACGGTGACATCTTCCACCAAAACGAAGTAGAGCAATCAACTTACAACTTCGAGCACGCAGACGTTGATTTCCTATTTGGTTTCTTCGAACAGTGTGAGAAAGAGTGTAAAGAGCTGCTTGAGCTTGAAAAGCCACTGCCACTACCTGCTTACGAGCGCATTCTAAAAGCTGGTCACGCATTCAACCTACTAGACGCGCGTAAAGCGATCTCAGTAACTGAACGCCAACGTTACATCCTACGCATCCGCAACCTGACGAAAGCAGTTGCAGAAGCATACTACGCATCGCGTGAAGCTCTTGGCTTCCCAATGTGTAAGAAAGAACAAGCGTAAGGGGTAGAGTAACATGGCAAAAGAATTTCTAATCGAGCTAGGCACAGAAGAGCTACCACCAACGCAACTTCGCACTCTAGCTGAAGCATTCGCAGCAAACTTCGAAGCAGAACTAAAAGGCGCTGAGCTTGCTCATGAAGGCGTTAAATGGTTCGCGGCACCTCGTCGTCTTGCACTTAAAGTAGCAGCACTAGCAGACAGCCAGTCTGACAAAGTTGTTGAAAAGCGTGGTCCGGCGGTTTCTGCAGCGTTTGACGCGGAAGGCAACCCAACAAAAGCGGCTCAAGGCTGGGCACGCGGTTGTGGCATCACGGTTGACCAAGCAGAGCGCATGGTAACAGACAAAGGTGAATGGCTACTGTTCAAACAAGAAGTGAAAGGTCAGCCAACGTCTGAGATCGTAGTTGAACTTGCAGCGAAAGCACTAGCAAACCTACCTATCGCAAAACCAATGCGCTGGGGTAACAAAACGACTCAATTTATCCGTCCAGTTAAGACGCTAACCATGCTAATGGGCAGCGAGCTAATCGAAGGCGAGATCCTTGGTGTTGCTTCAGACCGCACTATCCGTGGTCACCGCTTCATGGGTGAGCAAGAGTTTACTATCGATTCTGCTGAGCAATACCCTGCGATCCTAGAAGAGCGCGGTAAAGTAATGGCAGATTACGAAGCGCGTAAAGCAATCATCCTAGCTGACGCACAAAAAGCGGCAGCAGCAGTTGGCGGTATCGCTGACCTAGAAGATGACCTAGTAGAAGAAGTAACGTCTCTGGTTGAATGGCCAGTAGTACTAACAGCGAAGTTCGAAGAAGAGTTCCTAAAAGTGCCTTCTGAAGCGTTGGTTTACACCATGAAAGGTGACCAGAAGTACTTCCCTGTTTATGACGAAAACAAGAAGCTACTACCTAACTTCATCTTCGTATCGAACATCGAATCAAAAGAGCCTCGTTACGTAATCGAAGGTAACGAGAAAGTAGTTCGCCCTCGTCTTGCTGACGCAGAGTTCTTCTTCAACACAGACCGTAAGCGTCCGCTTATCGACCGTCTGCCTGAACTAGAGCAAGCGATCTTCCAAAAGCAACTGGGTACGATCAAAGACAAAACAGACCGCATCACAGAGCTTGCTGGCTACATTGCTGAGCAAATCGGTGCTGACGTTGAGAAATCAAAGCGTGCTGGTCTACTAGCAAAATGTGACCTAATGACCTCAATGGTATTCGAATTCACGGATACTCAAGGTGTTATGGGTATGCACTATGCTCGCCACGACGGTGAAGCAGAAGAAGTTGCAGTAGCACTGAACGAGCAATACATGCCTCGTTTCGCAGGTGATGAACTGCCATCAAACGGTGTTTCAACTGCAGTTGCAATGGCAGACAAGCTAGACACTATCGTAGGTATCTTCGGTATTGGTCAAGCGCCTAAAGGCAGCGATCCATTCGCACTACGCCGCGCATCTCTAGGTGTACTACGTATCATCGTTGAATACGGCTACAACCTAGATCTTGTTGACCTAGTAGCGAAAGCGAAGTCACTGTTCGGCGACCGCCTAACCAACGACAACGTTGAACAAGACGTTATCGAGTTTATGCTTGGTCGTTTCCGTGCTTGGTACCAAGACGAAGGCTTCAGTGTAGACATCATTCAAGCAGTTCTAGCTCGTCGTCCGACGAAACCAGCAGACTTCGACCAACGAGTTAAAGCGGTTTCTCACTTCCGTGAACTAGAAGCAGCAGAGTCTCTAGCAGCAGCGAACAAACGTGTAGGTAATATCCTAGCGAAATTCGACGGCGAACTAGCAGCAGACATCGACCTAGCACTTCTACAAGAAGACGCAGAGAAAGCACTAGCAGAAAGCGTTGAAGTAATGACGGAAGCGCTAGAGCCAGCATTTGCTACAGGTAACTACCAAGAAGCCCTAAGCAAGCTAGCTGACCTACGTGAACCAGTTGATGCATTCTTTGATAACGTAATGGTAATGGCAGACGACGAAGCACTTAAGAAGAACCGTCTGACACTACTGAACAACCTGCGTAACCTGTTCCTACAGATCGCAGACATTTCTTTGCTTCAAAAGTAATTCATTACTCTTCGAAGTGATTAAGAAATAACTAAAAGGGAAGCAGATGCTTCCCTTTTTTGTTGCCTTCAAACCGATGAAGGTGACGCTTATTATTCATTTTGTGAACAAGACTAAAATTTGTAGGGTGAGACGCGTTTAACTTGTTGGTGTAGAGCTCGGATTGTAGAGGCACAGTTTTGCTATAACTGGACTGTTTATTCGGGGGAAGGACACAATGAAAAAAACAATTCTCGCACTCTCTATCGGTCTACTGAGCGCCTGCAGCCAGATACCAGAAAATGCCATCGTATTAAACGTTGGTGATGACACTGCTGTTTTTGAGGAAAACTCACAAGGCTTACTTGTCGCTGAGCAAAAACTCGAAAAAGGCAGCTACACCTTTACCATTGCCGACAGTAATCAAAGCTGTGGCAGTAGCTTTGCCCTAGCAGAAGAAGATCGCATCAAATTCAATCGTCCATTAAAAATGGATAACTGCGCCACTGACGCACAAATGCCGCTGCGCATCTTCAAAGCCAATACCTATCAATTTACGCTCAATCCAACCACCAATGAGCTGACGGTAAAAATCAAACCAAAACAGAGTCAGGACATCACCTACTCTTGCCCTGTCGCAACTGACACGCCAAAAACCATCAACGTTGCCCAAACCTTTAATGATGGCACTGTCGTTCGTGATGCCTTAACCGGACAAGAAACCACTGTCGCCAATGGCAGCGTCACCATGCAGCCGGGTCCTATGAGCCAAGGTCTATTGCTGCTAGAAGAAGTTGAACAGCAAGCCGACAAACCGTTCAGTTGGGACAATGCGACGGTGTACTTCGTCATGACCGACCGCTTCTACAATGGCAACCCAGACAACGACAACAGCTACGGTCGCAGCAAAGACGGAAAATATGAGATTGGTACCTTCCACGGTGGTGACTTATCGGGTCTAACGAAAAAACTCGATTACATCGAATCACTTGGTGTCAATGCTATCTGGATAACCTCACCACTGGAACAAATCCACGGCTGGGTTGGCGGCGGCGATAAAGGCGACTTTAAGCACTACGGCTACCACGGCTACTATCACCAAGATTGGACCAAGCTTGATGCCAACATGGGTACCGAAGATGAACTCAGAACCTTCGTCGATACTGCCCATAAGAAAGGTATCCGCGTGATTTGGGATGTGGTCATGAACCACACAGGTTATGCGACATTAGCAGACATGCAGGAATTCGGATTTGGTCAGCTTTACCTTGATGACCAAGAAGCCAAAGAAGTCCTTGGTGAAAAATGGACCGACTGGCAGCCAAAATCAGGACAAAGCTGGCACAGCTTCAACGACTACATCAAATACGGTGATAGCGAAGCGTGGGATAAATGGTGGGGCAAAGATTGGATCCGCACCGATATTGGCGACTACGATGCTCCGGGCTACAACGACATCACCATGTCTTTGAACTACCTACCGGATCTCAAAACCGAATCAACTCAGAAAACCGGATTACCAAACTTCTTCCGCAATAAAGACACCAATGCGCAAGATGAGCTGCAAACCCCACGTGAACACCTGATTACCTGGTTATCCGATTGGGTGCGCGACTATGGCATTGACGGCTTCCGTGTCGACACCGCTAAACACGTTGAAATGGAAGCGTGGGCAGAGTTGAAAGCCAGCACCACCCAAGCGCTTGCTCAATGGAAACAAAACAACCCGGACAAAGCCTTGGATGACCTACCTTTCTGGATGACGGGTGAAGTGTGGGCACACAGCGTGGTGAAGAGCAGGTATTTCGATAACGGTTTCGATTCCATCATCAACTTCGAGTTCCAATCTGACGTAGCACCAAAAGCACTGAAGTGTTTCGCTCAACTTGATAATGATTACCGCCGTTATGCAGAGCGCATCAATACCGATCCTGAGTTCAACGTGTTGAGCTACTTGTCTTCACACGATACACAGCTGTTTTGGTCAGCGCGCAGCCGCAGCTTTGATGACCAAGCACGTGCAGCAAATGCTCTGATGCTGGCTCCCGGTGCAGTACAGATCTATTACGGTGATGAGATAGCTCGTGATTTTGGCATTACTGGTTCAGACGCCCACCAAGGCACACGCTCAGATATGCCATGGGATAAGATTCAAGGCGAACGAGAAGATCTACTGCAACATTGGCAAAAGTTGGGGGAATTCCGTAAACGCCACCCCGCAGTTGCTCAAGGTAAGCACATCACTCGCAACCAAGAAGGTTATTACGCGTTCGAACGCCAATACCAAGACGACAAGGTGCTGATTGTTTACACCGGTGAGTAAATCACACTCTCTCCACCAGCAAGGGAAGCATAAGCTTCCCTTTTTTATTGTTCTTTTTGCCATTTAGTCTCGTCCCTCTGGTCTGATGACGCACTTTTTTCTTTTTCGGCTTAATTCACACTTTGCGTTAATTACACATTGAGGTAAGGTCAAGGATTACTCGATAAGCCGATAAAACATCGGCATAAACATACACAAAGCAATCACAATGAATTAGGTATAAGTCAGCATGCAGTTCTCAAAGTTTGGTGAAAAATTTAATCAGTATTCAGGTATTACGCAGTTAATGGACGATTTGAATGATGGTCTGCGCACACCAGGTGCCATCATGCTCGGTGGAGGTAATCCTGCCGCCATTCCTGCCATGCTCGATTACTTTCACCAAGCCAGTGAGGAAATGCTCGCCAGTGGGGAGCTCGTCGCCGCCCTCGCCAACTACGATGGCCCGCAGGGTAAAGACGCGTTCGTCAAAGCGCTAGCTCAGTTATTCCGTGAAACTTACGGCTGGGATATTTCCGAAAAAAACATCAGCCTAACTAACGGTAGCCAAAGTGGCTTTTTCTACTTGTTCAACTTGTTGGCAGGTAAACAGCCAGACGGTTCGCACAAGAAAGTGCTACTGCCTATCGCGCCTGAATACATCGGTTATGGTGATGCTGGCATTGATGAAGATATCTTTATCTCTTACCACCCAGAAATCGAGCTGTTAGATAACGGCCTGTTTAAATACCACGTCGATTTTGAGCAGCTAACCGTCGACGACTCTGTTGCGGCAATCTGCGCGTCTCGCCCAACTAACCCAACGGGTAATGTACTGACAGATGAAGAAGTACGTAAGCTGGACAAGCTAGCACGTGAGAACAACATCCCACTGATCATCGATAACGCTTACGGTCTACCTTTCCCGAACATCATCTTTGAAGATGTCGAACCGTTCTGGAATGAAAACACCATCCTATGCATGAGCCTATCTAAGCTTGGTTTACCGGGCGTGCGTTGTGGCATTGTGATTGCGAGTGAAGAAATCACGCAAGCATTAACTAATATGAACGGCATCATCAGCCTAGCGCCGGGCAGTGTTGGTCCAGCGCTGGCAAACCATATAATTGGCAAAGGTGATCTGCTTAAACTGAGTTCAGAGGTGATTAAGCCGTTCTACAAGCAAAAATCACAACGTGCGGTTGAACTGCTCCAACAAGCAATTACCGATGAGCGATTCCGCATCCACAAGCCGGAAGGCGCTATCTTCTTGTGGTTATGGTTTGATGAACTGCCAATCACAACAATGGAACTGTACCAACGCTTGAAAGCGCGTGGCGTATTGATTGTCCCTGGTGAATATTTCTTTATTGGTCACCAAGACGAGTGGGATCACGCGCACCAATGCCTGCGTATGAACTACGTTCAAGATGATGAGATGATGCAAAAAGGCATTGCGATTATCGCTGAAGAAGTGGAAAAGGCTTACCGCGAAGGTAAATAGACGGATTGAACTCAGCCGTTCTTCTCTTTGAAATTACGGCTTTGAAATAGCGGATTTGAAAACCCCCAAACTAAAAAGAGCGCCCATATGGCGCTCTTTCTCATTCTATAACCGGGTGGTTAACTGATTAGTTGTTCTCAATCAGGTTGTTACCACCGATAGCAATCTTACGTGGTTGCATGGCTTCAGGGATTTCACGAACTAAATCGATATGAAGCAGACCGTTTTCCATTGATGCACCCACGACTTTTACGTAATCCGCTAGCTGGAATTTACGTTCAAAATCGCGTTCTGCAATACCTTGGTAAACGTAGTTTTTGCCTTCTTCGGCTTTACGTTCGCCCTTCACAATCAACATGTTTTCGTTTTGAGTCAGATCGAGCTGTTCTTCAGCAAAGCCAGCAACGGCCATAGTAATACGGTAGTTGTGCTCGTCTTTTTGCTCAATGTTGTATGGAGGGTAACCGCCAGAAGTATTTTTCGCTGTATTCGCTTCCATCAGGTTTAGCAGACGATCAAAGCCAATTGCATTACGGTATAGTGGTGAGAAATCTACATTACGCATAAATCTATCCTCTTAATTAAGCAATAGTCTTAGTTCAGATGAGTTCCATCCTACTGGCGTGTTTATGCAAAAACCAACGCCGAACTAAGAGATTCTTATCATTCCACTGGCCTTGGTTTGGCTCGGAGACATGATATTGAATCTAAAGGTTTAAGTTGTGTACCAAAACGCCATATCCTCTTCTGAGCGATCTCGTTTTAGCGATTCCAGAGGGCTGGTCTTCTAGTCTCTAGCAAGCCAGTCACCCTCTTCATAACTAGATATAAGGTCGTCAAAAATGACTTTCAAGGGAAAAAATAAAAAATTTTTAAAGCATCCACTATCCCCTTGAACAGCTTAGTTCCTCATCACTTCGCGATCAGTGATAAAAAGCCCGCCGTTCTGGAGGGCTCAATCTACACTTTACTTGCGGGAGGATTTACGCGCTTTTACAACGCCCTTTTCTGCCGCCTTTTCCTGCTTTAGTTTGCGCTTTTCTTTTAGACTCAACTGCGGTTGTTTCTTTTCTTTCTTACTCATGACTTCACCTCTATTTATTGGCACAACAGACAACCACACAGCATTTTCTGAGCTGGTGGCTGCGATTGATGAACAATTTCAGTAATCAAAAAGCAGCGTCGCTGATTAAAAATTTCCACTTCGAGCGCATCATTTTTAGCTCGACCTAACAGTCGAGACCCCAAATAAGAATCGACCGCGAGCATACCTGTCATGGGTTGCCCCTTGCGCGAGCTGACCAATGTCATGCGATATTGATAGGCGCGTTCAACATCCACTAAGCGAACCGTGTCCCCAACCGCAATACGAGCTCGGTTACGGCAATGGGCTTGTTGCTCGCAGATTTCAAATAGCGATAACAACCTTAGTGGTGATTGATAGGTTAAAAAGCGACTGGTTAACCACCAAGTTCGCAGCGCCAAGCAGTACGCCGAGAACCAGCGTTCAAACATGATTATTTCCTTCTTAATGCCTTGTCTTACAAATAAATTCAGTGCATTGAACCGGAAGTGCATCACTTCCGGCTTAGTTCAGGAAAGTCATCACCATTTTCTTAGTCTCCTTATTCATCAGCTCTTCAGCACTATAGCGAGCAGAAAAAAGAAAGCAAAAACGCTCAAGCGAACAAAATGGCGAGAAAAAAAGAAAACAGAAATAAAATGGCAGGCTTGATCGGGTTGTTGGCAGTTAGTACCAGAAAAACATCCGCTTTAGCAGAAAGTGGCGATTTTAGCTGGTGGTAAAACAAAAAAAGCAGCGATTTCTCGCTGCTTTTTACTATCACGAACAGTGTCGTTATACGTCTAGGTTCGCTACTTTCAGTGCGTTCTCTTCGATGAAGTTACGACGAGGTTCTACTTGGTCACCCATTAGCGTAGTGAACAGTTGATCTGCGCCTACCGCATCTTCAATCGTTACCTGCATCATACGACGAGTTTCTGGGTCCATGGTGGTTTCCCAAAGTTGGTCTGGGTTCATCTCACCTAGACCTTTGTAGCGCTGACGGCTTAAGCCACGCATTGACTCTTTCACTAACCAGTCAAGCGCTTCTGCAAAGTTTGCCACTGGCATAGTACGCTCACCACGTTTGATGTACGCGCCTTCTTCCAGAAGTCCATCAAGTGCTTCTGATAGATCAGCCAACTTGCCGTACTCTTTCGAGTTTAGGAAGTCGATGCTAATTGCATGTTCGTGCGTCACGCCGTGAGTACGAACCACAATCTTAGGCAAGTTTAAGCCTAGCTCTTCGTGCTGCTCAACTTCGTAGCTGTACTGGCTTGCACCCACTTCTTTCGCATTCAGCTGTTCAATAAGCTGCTTCGTCCACGCTTCCACAACTGATGCGTCATGGCATTGCTCTGGCGTTAGGCGAGGAGTGTAAATCAACTCGTTTACCAAAGCACTTGGGTAACGACGGCTCATACGTTCCGCCAGTTTAATACCCGCATTGTACTGTTGAACAAGCTTCTCTAGTGCTTCACCAGCCAATGCTGGTGCTTCTGCGTTTACGTGTAGCGATGCATTGTCCAGAGCCAATGATACTTGGTATTGGTTCATCGCTTCTTCATCTTTGATGTACTGCTCTTGTTTGCCTTTTTTCACTTTGTATAGTGGTGGCTGAGCGATGTACACATAGCCACGCTCGATAAGCTCTGGCATTTGACGGTAGAAGAAGGTCAACAGTAGCGTACGGATGTGCGAACCATCGACATCGGCATCGGTCATGATGATGATGTTGTGGTAACGAAGCTTGTCCGGGTTGTACTCGTCACGACCGATACCACAACCTAGTGCGGTGATCAGTGTTGCTACTTCTTGAGAAGATAGCATCTTGTCGAAACGTGCTTTTTCTACGTTAAGAATCTTACCTTTTAGCGGTAGGATCGCTTGGTTCTTACGGTTACGGCCTTGTTTTGCGGAGCCGCCTGCCGAATCACCCTCCACTATGTATAGTTCAGAGAGTGCCGGATCTTTTTCCTGACAGTCTGCAAGTTTACCTGGAAGGCCAGCTAGGTCTAGTGCACCTTTACGGCGCGTCATTTCACGAGCTTTACGCGCTGCTTCACGAGCACGTGCTGCATCGATGATTTTCGAACAAACCATCTTCGCTTCTGTCGGGTTCTCAATCAGGAACTCAGACAGTTTTTCACCCATTGCAGACTCAACAGCTGATTTCACTTCAGAAGAAACCAGTTTGTCTTTTGTTTGGCTTGAGAACTTAGGATCAGGCACTTTCACCGAAACAACCGCAGTTAGACCTTCACGCGCATCGTCGCCTGAAGTCGCTGTTTTCGCTTTCTTCGAGAAACCTTCTTTATCCATAAAGCTGTTCAATGTACGTGTTAGCGCAGCACGGAAACCAGCAAGGTGAGTACCACCATCACGCTGTGGGATATTGTTGGTAAAGCAGAAGATGTTCTCTTGGAAACCATCGTTCCATTGCATCGCCACTTCAACTGAAATGCCGTCTTCACGCTCAGAGTTAAAGTGGAAGATTTTTTCGATGATTGGCGTTTTGTTGGTGTTTAGGTGATCAACGAACGCTTGAATACCACCTTCATACATGAAGTGATCATGTTTGTCCGCTTCACGTTCATCAACCAATTTGATCGACACACCAGAGTTCAGGAATGACAGTTCACGCAGGCGTTTCGCTAGAATGTCATAGTGGAACTCAGTGTTAGAGAACGTTTCGGCACTTGGCCAGAAACGAATTTGTGTACCGGTTTTATCCGTATCACCCACAACGGCTAGTGGCGCTTGAGGCTCACCATGGCGGTAGGTTTGCGTATGGATATGGCCACCACGATGAATCGTTAGCTCAACTTTCTCTGATAGTGCGTTTACTACTGAAACACCTACCCCGTGAAGACCACCCGATACTTTGTATGAGTTATCGTCGAACTTACCACCCGCGTGAAGAACCGTCATGATTACTTCTGCTGCAGAGACATTTTCCTCTGAGTGGATTTCTGTTGGAATGCCACGACCATCATCGCTAACGGAAACCGAGTTATCCTCATGAATTGTCACAACGATGTCTTTACAGTGACCTGCCAACGCTTCATCAATTGAGTTATCCACCACCTCGAAAACCATGTGGTGAAGGCCGGTGCCGTCGTCCGTATCGCCGATGTACATTCCTGGACGCTTACGTACCGCATCCAGACCCTTCAGTACCTTAATACTCGATGAATCGTAATTTTCAGACATGAGTTTCTCTCTTCTAGTTTGACTCTATCCTGCCATGTTCCACATGAAACAATTTACCGTTATCGTCCAACATATCGGCGATTTGGCTTTCAGTGATAGAGCTTACAAATACTTGTGCGCCCGTCTCTTTTAAGCAGTCAGCAAGACGCTTGCGACGTTGGCTATCTAATTCCGACGCGAAGTCATCAATTAGGTAAATGCATTGTTTACCGGCCATCTCTGTCAGGTGTTGCCCTTGCGCTACACGCAATGCACACACCATGAGTTTTAATTGACCGCGTGACAGAACATCTTCAACGGGCGTTCCGTTCACTTTAATGCGCAAATCAGCTTTGTTTGGGCCACTAAAGGTGTATCCCAATGCCTGATCACGCTCAAAATTCTTTTCTAGTATCTCGTGGTATGGAGTGTCTTTATCCCAGCCACGATAATACTTCAATTGGATCTCAAATTCTGGCAAAAATGTCTGACAGATAGTTTCTGCGACAGTTTTCATCTGCTCGATGTAACTTGCTCGCCATTGGCTGATGTTTTCAGCCAATCCTGCCATTTCCTGATCCCAATAACTGAGCTCACGATAACTATTGGCGGTTTTCAACAACGCGTTGCGCTGCTTGTTCAGGCGCTTGAACCTTCCCCATGCTTGATAAAAAGCGGGCTCGGTATGAAACACGCCCCAATCAATAAACGCACGACGATGTTTAGGGCCATCTGTCAGTAAATCAAACCCTTCTGGGTGTATCAACTGCAGAGGCAGAACTTGTGCCAACTGCGCTAATTTTTGTCCAGATTGACCGCCTATTTTAACCTCTGTTGAGCCATCACGCTGCTTATTAATGCCGATAGGTAGCTCAAATTGATCCGAGTTCAAAAAACGACCATGAACAAACAGTTCGTCACACTCATTTTGTATCACTCGTCCGGTGAGAGAGCTCTTGAATGAGCGGCCATGCCCGAGCAGATAAACCGCTTCTAAGACACTGGTTTTACCGCTGCCGTTCGGCCCGATAAGAAAGTTAAAGCCTGCTGATAACTCAATATCACAGGCTTTAATGTTTCGAAACTGCTGAATGATGAGACGAGAAAGAGGCATTCAGTTGGCTTATAGACGAATTGGCATCACCACGTACATGGCACTGTCATCGTCGGCATTTTCAATCAACGCGCTAGCGTTAGCATCCGACATCGACACACGTACATTTTCACAACGCAACGTGTTCAGAACATCAAGCACATAGCTTACGTTAAAGCCGATTTCGATGGCGTCACCTTCAAAGCTTACATCAAGCATCTCTTCCGCTTCTTCTTGTTCTGGGTTATTCGCAGTTATGCGCATTTCAGTATCAGCCAGATTCACTCGCACGCCACGGAATTTTTCGTTGGAAAGAATCGCAGCACGAGAGAAGGCTTGGCGCAACTCGTCACAACTGGCTATTAGTGTCTTATTGGTGCTCTGAGGCAATACACGGCGGTAGTCAGGGAAACGACCATCAACCAACTTAGAGGTAAAAGTAAAGTTATTCACCTCAGCACGAACATTGGAGCTACCGATCTGAAGTACGACAGGCTGCTCTGGCGCATCCATCAACTTTACTAATTCTTGCACACCTTTGCGTGGCACGATGATTTGCTTCTGCGCAAAGTCCGCACCTAGCTGAGTTTGCGATACCGCCATACGGTGGCCGTCCGTCGCCACGCTGCGTAGCGTGGTGCCGTCAATTTCAAACAACATGCCGTTGAGGTAGTAACGAACGTCTTGATTCGCCATCGAGAACTGAGTTTTGTCGATCAGCGTACGTAAATCAGCTTGGCTCAGTGATACTTCCACTTCGCTTTGCCAGTCTTCAATATTAGGGAAATCGTTCGCAGGAAGCGTTGCCAATGAGAAACGGCTGCGACCAGAGCGAACTTGTACGCGATCACCTTCTAATACAAATGTGATGATCGCATCGTCCGGTAAACCACGGCAGATATCGAGAAACTTACGCGAAGGAACGGTAATGCTGCCCGCTTCAAAATCACCTTCTAGCATCACTTTGCTTACTAACTCTACTTCAAGATCGGTTGCCGTCATCGACAATACGTTCTCTTCTACTTTAAGAAGTAGGTTACCCAGGATTGGCAGAGTTGGTCGGCCACCTAAAGCGCCCGAAACCTGCTGTAGCGGTTTGATTAAATGACTACGTTCAATGGTAAATTTCATGCTTGGCTCTTTACGCTGTCAGCTCAATAAATGATTTGCTTAGAATACCGTTATTCTAACCGATTACGAAGACAGGGTGCGAATCAAGTTAGAGTAATCTTCTTTAATGTCGTGGCTCTCTTCACGCAGCTGCTCAATCTTGCGACAAGCATGAAGTACGGTCGTATGATCGCGGCCCCCAAACGCATCGCCAATTTCAGGCAAACTGTGGTTGGTTAGCTCTTTTGCTAACGCCATAGCCAGCTGACGAGGACGCGCTACAGAACGAGAACGACGCTTAGACAGCAAGTCCGCTACTTTAATCTTGTAGTATTCCGCCACTGTCTTTTGAATGTTATCGATTGTCACAAGCTTCTCTTGTAGAGCAAGCAGATCGCGCAGCGCTTCACGAACAAAATCAATCGTAATTGGACGGCCAGTAAAGTTCGCGTTCGCAATAACACGGTTCAGTGCACCTTCTAGCTCACGAACGTTCGAACGCAGACGCTTGGCAATGAAGAATGCCACTTCATCAGCAAGGTGGATTTGGTGATCTTCAGCTTTTTTCATCAAGATCGCCACACGCGTTTCAAGCTCAGGCGGCTCGATCGCAACAGTAAGACCCCAACCAAAGCGAGATTTAAGACGATCTTCAACGCCATTAATTTCTTTAGGATAACGGTCAGACGTTAGAATGATCTGCTGATTACCTTCCAATAGTGCGTTGAAGGTATGGAAGAATTCTTCTTGTGAACGTTCTTTATTAGCAAAGAATTGGATGTCATCGATAAGGAGCGCATCCACGCTGCGGTAGTAGCGTTTGAATTCTTCAATCGCATTGTTTTGCAGCGCTTTCACCATGTCTTGCACAAAACGTTCTGAGTGCATGTAGACCACTTTTGCGTTCGGGTTGTTATCCACAATCGCGTTACCCACCGCATGCAATAAGTGGGTTTTACCCAAACCCGTGCCGCCGTATAGGAATAGTGGGTTGTAAGCTGCACCTGGGTTATCCGATACCTGACGCGCCGCAGCCAAACCCAGTTGGTTCGACTTACCTTCAACAAAGTTATCGAACTTGTGTTTTGGGTTCATGTTTGAGCGGTGATTGATAGCCGCAATCGCTTGAGCGTCGTCATCCCAGGTTTTGTGTACTGGCTTACGCGCCTGTAATTGCGCAGGTGCAGATGACTCGGCAGCCACATCTGCAGGCGTACGTGTCGGCGCTGGTTTTGGTGCAGAGACAGGTCGGCTCCCCACTTCAAAACGTAAGTTAGGAATATCGCCACCGCAGTATTCCTGCAGTAAGCGAGTAATATTGTTCAGATACTTATCACGCACCCAGTCCAACACAAAGCGGTTTGGCGCGAATAGAGTGAGAGTATTGTCATTGAGCTCCGCTTGTAGCGGACGAACCCACATGCTGAATTCTGTAGCTGGTAGCTCTTCTTGAAGCTGCTGCAAACATTGCAGCCAAAGCGAAGATGACACGGTGCCCCCACTGAGTAATTGAATTATCGGAAAAGACTGGCAATTTTACCTGTTGATAACCAAGATCGCCAGCGATTGATCGACGATCCAGTGAATAAGATCCAAGTTATTCACAATTATTTCTGCAAACTTGATGAGATCAACACACCTTGCCCCAAATTTGCCCACACAACGATCCACAATTGGGCAAAATTCACAAGATCGAGCGATTGGTGATAAGTCTGTGTATTATTTTATTCCCAATGCTGATTTTGTCGATCATTTCGCTAGGTTCAGTTCGCATTTTCGTCACATTTAACATTCTTCTTCTATTATCTAATAACTCACAGGTCTAGGTTATTGCTCTTGGTTATTTATTTAATTGAGCTAACTAACAGTAGTATTTCCAACCATAAAATTATGGAGATGTATTATGAAAAACTGGATTAAGGTTGCCGTTGCAGCCATTGCACTGTCGGCAGCAACCGTACAAGCCGCTACTGAAGTCAAAGTTGGTATGTCAGGTCGCTACTTCCCGTTTACTTTTGTAAAGCAAGACAAGCTACAAGGCTTTGAAGTCGACATGTGGGATGAAATCGGTAAACGTAACGATTACAAAATCGAATACGTAACAGCCAACTTCTCTGGTTTATTTGGTCTTTTAGAAACTGGTCGTATCGATACGATCTCCAACCAAATCACCATGACTGACGAGCGTAAAGCTAAATACCTATTTGCTGACCCTTACGTTGTAGATGGCGCACAAATTACCGTGCGTAAAGGCAACGACAGCATCAAAGGTGTTGACGATCTTGCGGGCAAAACCGTTGCGGTGAACCTAGGCTCTAACTTTGAACAACTGCTGCGTCAATACGACAAAGACGGCAAGATCAACATTAAAACGTACGACACAGGTATCGAACATGACGTGGCGCTCGGTCGAGCAGATGCATTTGTAATGGATCGTCTTTCTGCGTTAGAGCTGATTAAGAAAACTGGCCTTCCTCTGGAATTGGCAGGCGAACCGTTTGAGACCATTCAAAACGCATGGCCTTTCGTTGACAACGAGAAAGGTCGTAAGCTGCAAGAAGAAGTAAACAAAGCACTGGCTGAGATGCGCGCAGATGGTACAGTAGAGAAAATTTCCGTGAAGTGGTTTGGCGCTGACATCACGAAATAAGAACTCTTTGTACTTTAGGCCGCAAAGTGGTATCACTCTCGGACTAAAATAAACTTACGTAAAGGTGGAACTTGTTTTCCACCTTTTCTTTTCTCTAGCCTTTAGGTAAGCCGTATGGGATTTGACTTTAATTACATGTTGGAACTGCTGCCGATATTGCTGAAATATCTTGGCACAACCATGGAAATGGCGACATGGGGATTGGTGTTTTCGCTGATTTTATCCGTCATTTTAGCCAATATTCGCGTATTTAAACTGCCAGTTCTGGATCAATTAAGCCAACTGTACATCAGCTTCTTCCGTGGCACCCCACTGTTGGTTCAGCTTTTCCTGCTTTACTACGGCTTACCGCAAATTTTTCCATTGATGGTCGGTATCGACGCCTTTTCAGCAGCGGTAATCGGTTTAACGCTGCACTTTGCCGCTTATATGGCGGAAAGTATTCGTGCCGCCATTATTGGCATTGATCGCAGCCAAATGGAAGCGAGCTTATCGGTCGGTATGACGACATCCCAAGCAATGCGCCGAGTGATTTTACCTCAAGCAACGCGTGTCGCACTGCCTTCATTGATGAACTATTTCATCGATATGATCAAGTCAACGTCTCTCGCTTTCACGCTTGGTGTGGCCGAAATCATGGCGAAAGCACAGATGGAAGCCTCATCAAGTTTCCGTTTCTTTGAAGCTTTCCTTGCGGTTGCTCTTATTTACTGGGGCGTGGTGGTAATTCTGACTCGCGTACAAATCTGGGCAGAAGCAAAACTGAATAAGGCGTACGTACGATGATTAAGCTAGAAAATATTCACAAACGTTTTGGTGAGACTGAAGTGCTGAAAGGCATCGACCTCGATATTAAGCAAGGTGAGATCATCGTGATTATCGGCTCAAGTGGAACGGGTAAATCAACCTTGCTGCGTACGGTGAACTTTCTAGAGCAGGCAGATGAAGGTCGTATCACGATAGATGACATCTCCGTTGATACTCAAAAACACACTAAAGCCGAAGTATTAGCGCTGCGTCGTCGAACTGGCTTTGTGTTCCAAAACTATGCCCTGTTTGCCCACATGAATGCGCGCCAGAACATTGCCGAAGGTCTAGTGACCGTTCGAGGTTGGAAAAAAGCCGATGCTCTCAAACGAGCGCAACAAATTCTGGATGACATCGGCCTTGGGGATAAAGGCGATAGTTATCCAGCGGCATTGTCTGGCGGCCAACAACAACGTGTGGGTATCGGCCGAGCGATGGCGCTGCAACCAGAACTGCTGTTGTTTGACGAACCAACTTCTGCGCTGGATCCTGAATGGGTCGGTGAAGTTCTCTCATTAATGAAGAAGTTAGCTAATCAGCATCAAACCATGCTGGTGGTGACGCACGAGATGCAATTCGCGAAAGAAGTCGCTGATAGAGTGATCTTCATGGCGGAAGGCAATATCGTTGAGCAAGGTTCTCCACAGGATATCTTCGATAATCCACAAGATCCTCGTTTGAAAAAATTCCTTAACCAAGTAGGAATAGAGTAACGATCAAGCATCAGGATCGATTGATCCTTGAGATTTTACTCACACTACGTATAATCGCCCGGCCGGAATTTCGTACTCATTGAGTCATTGACACATTATGTGAGTGTGATTACAATTCCGCCTCTTTGTTGAGAGGCGTCGGTTGTCCTTCTCTATATAAAGAGCTTCTTTATATAAGAAAGCAAATACCCACGCCGGGTTTAACAAGAACCTAAAACTACTGATCAGTAAAGGTAATTATCATGAAACGCACTTTTCAACCTACAGTTCTAAAGCGCAAGCGTACTCACGGCTTCCGTGCTCGCATGGCAACTAAGAACGGTCGTAAAGTTATCAACGCACGTCGTGCAAAAGGCCGTGCGCGCCTATCAAAATAATCGCTAGTTTATTTTGAACACGTACGCGTTTAATCGGGAGTTACGTTTGTTAACTCCCGAGCATTATCAAAACGTCTTCCAGCAAGCTCATCGAGCTGGCTCGCCTCATTTCACCATCATTGCTCGCAATAACAAACTTTCTCACCCACGATTAGGTTTAGCGGTTCCCAAAAAGCAAATCAAAACGGCTGTCGGTCGTAACCGATTTAAGCGTTTGGCTCGTGAAAGCTTTCGTAACAATCAACATCAGCTTCCAAACAAAGATTTTGTTGTGATTGCAAAGAAAAGCGCGCAAGATTTAAGCAATGAGGAAATTTTTAAGTTGTTTGATAAGCTATGGCAACGCCTGTCTCGCCCTTCACGTGGATAGCCATTGGGCTCGTTTATCTGTATCGCTGGTTTATCAGCCCTTTGATTGGTCCTCGTTGCCGGTTCACACCAACCTGTTCCACTTACGCGCTAGAAGCTTTGAGAGCTCACGGTTTTGTAAAAGGATGTTGGTTATCAGGCAAACGTCTATTAAAATGCCACCCTTTGAATGAAGGGGGGTATGACCCCGTTCCACCAGTCCAAAAACAAGACAGAGATAACTAACGATGGATTCTCAACGTAATATCCTGCTCATCGGTTTGGCCCTGGTTTCTTTTTTGCTGTTTCAACAATGGCAAGTTGCAAAGAATCCAGAACCTCAAGCAGTTGAACAGGCTCAATCAAGCAGCACTCTACCTGCACCATCTTTTGCTGATGAACTTGACCCAGTTCCTGGTCAACAGCAAGCTTCTGCAAAAACTATCACAGTAACGACTGATGTTTTAACTCTGTCGATCGACACCGTTGGTGGCGATGTGGTACATGCCAACCTTAACGAATACTCTGCTGAGTTAGATTCATCAGATTCCTTTGTTCTGCTTAAAGACGCTCAAGGTCACCAATTTATCGCTCAAAGCGGTCTAGTGGGTCCTCAAGGTATCGACTTGAGCAGCACAAATCGCCCTCACTACAACGTAAGTGCAGACAGCTTCACAATGGCTGACGGTCAAGATGAACTTCGCGTTCCGATGACATTCACTGCAAACGGCATCGAATACACCAAAACTTACATCTTTAAACGCGGCAGCTACGCGCTTAATGTTGAATACGATGTAGTGAACAACTCAGGCAACAACGCAACATTTGGTATGTACGCTCACCTACGTCAAAACCTAATGGACGATGGTGGTAGCATCACAATGCCTACTTACCGTGGTGGCGCATACTCAACAGAAGATACGCGTTACAAGAAGTACAGCTTTGATGATATGCAGGATCGCAACCTGTCTCTTAACCTAGCCGATGGCCAAGGTTGGGCAGCAATGATTCAGCACTACTTTGCCGCAGCTTGGATCCCACGTAACGAACCAGGTACTAACCTATACACTCGTGTAATTGGCAACCTAGGCGACATCGGCGTTCGTATGCCGAACAAAACTATCGCAACAGGCGATCAGGCTAAGTTTGAAGCAACACTTTGGGTTGGTCCAAAACTGCAAGATGAAATGGCAGAAGTGGCACCTAACCTAGACCTAGTAGTGGACTACGGCTGGTTATGGTTCATTGCGAAGCCTCTTCATATGTTGCTTTCATTCATCCAGAGCTTTGTTGGCAACTGGGGTGTGGCAATCATCTGTCTGACCTTCATCGTTCGTGGTGCAATGTACCCACTAACAAAAGCGCAATACACGTCTATGGCGAAAATGCGTATGCTTCAGCCTAAGCTGCAAGCTATGCGTGAGCGCATCGGTGATGACCGTCAGCGCATGAGCCAAGAAATGATGGAACTGTACAAGAAAGAGAAAGTGAACCCACTAGGTGGTTGTTTACCTCTTATCCTACAGATGCCTATCTTCATCGCGCTTTACTGGGCACTAATGGAATCGGTTGAGCTACGTCACTCTCCATTCTTCGGTTGGATTCATGACCTTTCAGCGCAGGACCCTTACTACATCCTGCCTCTACTGATGGGTGCGTCAATGTTCCTAATCCAGAAGATGAGCCCGACAACGGTAACGGATCCAATGCAGCAGAAGATCATGACCTTTATGCCGGTTATGTTTACCTTCTTCTTCTTGTTCTTCCCATCAGGTCTCGTTCTGTACTGGTTGGTGTCGAACATCGTAACGCTTATCCAGCAAACTCTGATCTACAAAGGATTAGAGAAAAAAGGCTTACACAGCAAGTAACCTTTTAGGAAATGATTGAGAAAGGCGGCCAAAAGGTCGCCTTTTTGTTTTTGGCTGATTACAATTCAGCTAATTAATTGTAATGGCTCCCTAGGTATCTTCCCTATAGCCCAGCTCAAAAGGCAAAATTATGACTACAGATACGATTGTCGCTCAAGCGACCGCGCCTGGTCGTGGCGGTGTCGGTATTATTCGTGTTTCTGGCCCTAAAGCCAACCAAGTGGCGTTAGAAGTCACTGGCAAAACACTAAAGCCCCGCTACGCAGAGTACCTGCCGTTTAAGTCAGAAGATGGCACTGTGCTTGATCAGGGCATCGCACTGTACTTCCCTAACCCACACTCATTTACAGGTGAAGACGTACTTGAGCTGCAAGGCCATGGCGGCCCTGTCGTGATGGATATGCTGATAAAACGCATTCTAGGTATAGATGGTATTCGAGCTGCTCGCCCTGGTGAGTTCTCTGAACGCGCATTTCTGAACGATAAACTCGACCTCGCTCAAGCCGAGGCGATCGCAGACCTCATTGATGCCAGTTCTGAAGAAGCAGCAAAATCGGCACTGCAATCCTTACAGGGCGCATTTTCAGGCCGCATTAATACCTTAGTTGAGTCGCTGATTCATTTGCGTATCTATGTTGAAGCAGCCATCGACTTCCCTGAAGAAGAGATCGACTTTTTGGCCGACGGTAAAGTGGCTGGTGACCTACAAGCCATCATCGACAACCTAGATGCGGTGCGCAAAGAAGCTAACCAAGGCGCTATTATGCGTGAAGGGATGAAAGTCGTGATTGCGGGTCGTCCAAATGCGGGCAAATCAAGCCTACTGAACGCGCTATCGGGTAAAGAATCTGCAATCGTAACCGACATCGCAGGAACCACGCGTGATGTACTGCGTGAGCATATCCATATTGATGGCATGCCACTACACATCATTGATACAGCAGGTTTGCGTGATGCTTCCGATGAAGTAGAGAAAATCGGTATCGAACGCGCGTGGGATGAAATAGCCCAAGCAGACCGCGTGTTGTTCATGGTGGATGGCACGACAACCGATGCCACCGATCCGAAAGATATCTGGCCAGATTTTGTGGATCGCCTACCAGACAACATTGGCATAACGGTGATCCGTAATAAAGCGGATCAAACGGGTGAAGATATGGGGATCTGCCACGTCAATAACCCTACTCTTATCCGTTTGTCAGCGAAGACTGGTGCAGGGGTTGAAGCTCTGCGCGATCATCTCAAGGAGTGTATGGGCTTCTCTGGCAACAGTGAAGGTGGGTTTATGGCTCGTCGTCGTCATCTCGATGCATTAGAACGTGCCGCACAGCACCTTCAAATAGGCCAGGAGCAGCTTGAAGGCTATATGGCAGGTGAAATATTGGCTGAAGAGCTACGCATCACCCAACAACATCTCAATGAGATTACCGGTGAGTTCAGTTCTGACGACTTACTGGGACGAATCTTCTCTTCATTCTGTATCGGGAAGTAAATAATCGAACGCGCGGTGCTGAGCTTAACTCACACCGCGTTTCTTTTTGTACGGCAAGCCATCCATGAGCTTTAGCCGTCGCATTCAATAAGGAAGAAGTATGATCCACATTATTACAGGCAGCACGTTAGGTGGCGCAGAATACGTAGGGGATCACCTGAGTGATCTATTCAACGAGAATGGATTTGAAACAACGATCCACAACCAGCCTTCCCTCAGTGATATCGAAAATCAAGGTACGTGGTTGGTGATCACCTCTACACATGGAGCTGGTGAGTATCCTGATAATATCCAACCTTTTATCGCAGCATTACAAAATACACCGCCAAAAATGACTGATGTAAAATTTGCGGTGATTGCGATTGGTGACTCTAGCTACGATACGTTCTGTGCCGCTGGTCAACACGCTTATGATTTATTAGAGGATATTGGTGCAACCCCTCTCGCAGATTGCTTTAAAATCGATGTACTGAGCCATGATGTGCCAGAAGACGCCGCAGAGATGTGGTTAAAAGAGAATATCGAACGTTTTTAAACTCACGACTTTCCCTTCAACAGAGTCGAAATTCGGCTCTGTTTTCTCCCATGTGAATAACTCCCACCAAATTATTTTGTTTAACCGCTCAAAAACTAACCAAACAGACTGTGGATAACTACAATAATATCCAGTGATTTTCCTTTAGTTATCCCAATAACAACTTTGATCAATTTTACCCCCTGTGTATAACCACCACTTTTGATCCCAGGTAATCCTCGTTCTGATCCAATCATGATCACAAGATATGATCCAAAGAAGATCCATGATCTTGTTGATCATTTTTAGGTTATCCACAGAAACGGTCGATCCTAATAGTAGATCTAATAAGAGATCATATATATAGATCTTATATATATTTATCTTGAAGCTTAAAACGGATAAAACGAGAAAACGTTTTTCTCTCTGGCATAAAGCAGGTAAAATACGGCTCCTTTATCTGTCCATTAAATCCCTTTGAATACCTGAGGTCAGTTCATGCTTTATCACGAAAACTTTGACGTCATTGTTGTCGGTGGCGGACACGCAGGAACGGAAGCCGCGCTCGCATCTGCACGCACAGGACAAAAAACGCTTCTCCTTACCCATAACATCGATACATTAGGCCAGATGTCTTGTAATCCGGCGATCGGTGGTATTGGTAAAGGTCACTTAGTAAAAGAAGTAGATGCTATGGGCGGTTTGATGGCTGAA
This sequence comes from Vibrio sp. 1078-1, assembly GCF_033340475.1. NCBI lineage: Bacteria > Pseudomonadati > Pseudomonadota > Gammaproteobacteria > Vibrionales > Vibrionaceae > Vibrio > Vibrio sp. 1078-1. The sequence goes on along the minus strand of NZ_JAWOWM010000017.1, from coordinate 48,058 downwards.
GCCATCGACCATGCAGGTATTCAGTTTCGTACACTAAATGCCTCCAAAGGTCCTGCAGTACGAGCAACTCGAGCTCAAGCCGATCGCGCTCTGTACAAAGCGTACGTTCGTAATGCATTAGAAAATGCGCCTAACTTAACGTTGTTCCAGCAGTCAGTTGATGATCTGATTGTTGAACAAGATCGCGCAGTTGGTGTGGTAACTCAAATGGGACTTCGCTTCCATGCGAAAGCCGTTGTGCTAACCGTGGGTACCTTCCTTGGTGGTAAGATCCACATAGGTATGGAAAGCTCGTCTGGTGGTCGTGCCGGGGATCCACCATCGATCGCATTAGCGGATCGACTGCGTGAACTGCCGTTCCGTGTGGATCGTTTAAAAACAGGTACTCCACCGCGCATTGATGCTCGTACTGTTGATTTTTCAGTGCTAGAAGCTCAGCATGGTGATAACCCAACGCCTGTATTCTCGTTCATGGGCAAACGTGAACAGCATCCGCGTCAGATTCCATGTTTCATCACCCACACCAATGAACAAACTCACGATGTGATCCGTAGTAACTTGGATCGCAGTCCAATGTACGCTGGTGTGATTGAAGGTATTGGTCCTCGTTACTGTCCGTCTATTGAAGACAAAGTGATGCGTTTCGCTGACAAAAACAGCCACCAAATCTTCATTGAGCCAGAAGGCCTAACCACGCACGAGTTATACCCTAATGGTATCTCGACCAGCTTGCCATTTGATGTGCAAGTACAAATCGTGCGCTCAATGAAAGGGTTTGAAAATGCACACATCGTTCGCCCAGGTTATGCGATTGAATATGATTTCTTCGATCCACGTGATTTGAAGCAAACGTACGAGACGAAGTTCATCCGTGGTTTGTTCTTTGCTGGCCAGATTAATGGTACGACTGGCTACGAAGAAGCCGCAGCGCAAGGCTTGATGGCGGGCCTAAACGCAAGCTTGTTTAGCCAAGACAAAGAAGGCTGGAGCCCACGTCGTGACCAAGCTTACATGGGCGTGTTGATTGATGACTTATCGACCATGGGTACCAAAGAGCCGTACCGCATGTTCACTTCTCGTGCGGAATATCGCCTGCTACTTCGTGAAGATAATGCCGATTTGCGTTTAACGGAAAAAGCGCGCGAGCTAGGCTTGATTGATGATGTTCGTTGGGCTCGCTTTAACGAGAAAATCAACAATATGGAAACGGAGCGTCAGCGTTTGAAAGCAACGTGGATGAATCCGAAGTCAGAGGGTGTTGATGAGTTGAACAAGCTGCTGAAAACCCCAATGGCCCGTGAAGCGAGTGGTGAGGATCTTCTGCGTCGTCCAGAGATCACTTATTCACAACTGACGCAACTTGAAGCGTTTGCTCCTGCTCTTGAAGATCAGCAAGCGGCTGAGCAAGTTGAAATTCAAGTGAAATACGATGGTTACATCAAGCGTCAGCAGGAAGAGATCGAAAAATCACTGCGTCACGAAAATACCAAGTTACCTGCTGATTTGGATTACCGCGATGTAAAAGGTTTATCAAACGAAGTCGTTGCTAAACTGAGCGAGGCCAAACCAGAGAGCATCGGTATTGCATCACGCATTTCTGGTATTACGCCTGCTGCAATTTCTATTCTACTTGTTCACTTGAAAAAGCATGGTTTGCTGAAGAAAGGTGAGGAAGAATAATGAGCGCATTGCGAACAAAGCTGGATTCACTGATCGCGAAAACCGATTTGGAAGTGTCAGAACAGCAACGAGAGCAGTTAGTTGGTTATGTCGAACTGCTCGACAAATGGAACAAAGCGTACAATTTAACATCGGTACGTGATCCGCTTGATATGTTAGTGAAACATATTCTTGATAGTATCGTTGTAAGCGCACACCTGCCCGGTGAGCGCTTCATTGATGTTGGTACTGGTCCGGGGTTACCGGGCATCCCTTTGGCAATCATGAACCCTGAGAAAACCTTCTTTTTGCTCGACAGTCTTGGCAAACGCATCCGTTTTATCAAGCAAGTTGTGCACACATTAGGGCTGAAAAACGTGACACCAATTCAAAGTCGCGTCGAAGAATTCCAGCCTGAAGAAAAATTTGATGGCGTTTTGAGTCGAGCTTTTGCTTCAATGACAGACATGGTGGAATGGTGCCACCATTTGCCGAAACAAGAGCACGGGGTGTTTCTAGCGCTGAAAGGACAGCACCCTAAAGATGAAATGGATCAGCTTCCTGAATGGTGCAGTGTGACAGAGATCATATCTTTGGCTGTTCCTGAGTTGGAAGGTGATCGTCATCTAGTAATCTTATCGCGCAAGGAAAATTAGCGAGGTAATCGTGGGTAAAATTGTAGCAATCGCCAACCAGAAAGGTGGGGTCGGCAAAACAACAACGTGCATTAACTTAGCGGCTTCGATGGCGGCAACAAAGCGCAAGGTTTTGGTGATCGATCTCGACCCGCAAGGCAATGCTACGATGGCCAGTGGCGTGGATAAGTATATGGTCGACGCCACCGCATACGATCTTTTGGTTGAAGATACACCGTTCGATCAAGTCGTTTGTACCCAAACAACAGGGAAGTATGATTTGATCGCGGCGAACGGAGACGTGACCGCGGCAGAAATCAAATTGATGGAAGTTTTCGCTCGTGAAGTGCGTCTAAAAAATGCATTGTCGTCAGTTCGCGATAACTATGATTTCATCTTTATTGATTGTCCTCCCTCTCTAAACCTTCTTACAATCAATGCGATGGCGGCAGCTGACTCTGTGCTGGTGCCGATGCAATGTGAATACTTTGCGTTAGAAGGTTTAACTGCTCTTATGGATACAATCAGCAAGTTAGCGGCTGTTGTGAATGAAAACCTAAAAATCGAAGGTTTATTGCGTACCATGTACGACCCACGCAACCGCTTATCGAATGAAGTATCCGATCAACTTAAAAAACACTTTGGGAATAAAGTTTACCGTACTGTCATTCCACGTAATGTTCGTTTGGCTGAAGCGCCAAGTCACGGTAAGCCTGCAATGTACTACGATAAGTACTCCGCAGGTGCCAAAGCGTATCTTGCTCTAGCGGGCGAAATGCTCCGCCGCGAAGAAATCCCAGTTTAACTCTAACCTAAGGAATTCAATCCCATGTCTAAGCGTGGTCTCGGAAAAGGACTGGATGCGTTATTGTCGACCAGTTCGTTTGCTCGTGAAAAACAGCATATTGCATCGCATAGCCAAGAATTATCGGCAGACGGTGAGTTAACCGATTTAGCGATTGGTCAATTGCAGCCGGGCGTATACCAACCGCGTAAAGATATGGCGCCTGAAGCGCTAGAAGAACTAGCGGCTTCGATTCAATCACAAGGCATTATTCAACCAATCGTGGTTCGCCAGGTCGAAAATGGTCAGTTTGAGATCATCGCAGGTGAGCGCCGCTGGCGTGCTGCAAGGCAGGCGGGTTTAAAGCGCGTGCCGTGTTTGGTGAAAAAAGTTGAAGATCGTGCCGCCATCGCCATGGCGTTGATTGAAAACATTCAACGTGAAGACTTGAATGTGATTGAGGAAGCCCAAGCGCTTGAGCGTCTACAAGATGAATTCACGCTGACACATCAGCAAGTGGCCGATGTGATTGGTAAATCAAGAACGACGGTGAGTAACCTATTACGTCTGAATCAGTTGGAAGTTGATGTAAAAGGTCTGGTTGCAGATAAAAAATTGGAAATGGGGCATGCTCGAGCTCTGTTAGCGTTAGAAGGCGAACAGCAAGTCGAAGTAGCTCAACAAGTGGCTAAGAAGCAAATGACTGTTCGCCAAACCGAACAGTTAGTAAAAAAGTGCTTAGCCCCACAAAATGAGCAAAAAGGGCAACAAGAGGATACCGAAGCCGAGCAAATGTCGCATAAATTGAGTCAGCTGCTTGATGCAAAAGTTTCTCTTACCCGTTCTGCAAACGGAAAAGCGAAATTGACGATAAGTCTTGATGAGCCTCACAAATTGGACCAACTAATTGCCAAGCTTGAGGCCTAGATGAGATAATTGATTTAGGTCAATTAATCTAATTAATCGAATTTTGTGCGAAAGTTGTCGTTTTGTAAACAAAACTGTAAGTTTTTGATGCAATCGAATTGCTTTACGTTGAACTGAACGTATAATTTTCGCCAATTTCCCAGCACAGAGAGTTAAGTGCGAAGTGGATATTACTAGAGGTACGAATACATGGTAGCTGCGTTAGCTAGACCAGGACGAGAGCTCGCAAGGCAATTGTTAATGATCCAGTCTGGCGCGGTTATTTTTGTGGCAGCAGGAATGGCGGTAGCCATAAATCCTGACTGGGGATTTTCAGCGCTGATTGGCGGAGGCATTTTTGTTGTTGCCAATGCAGTATTCGCGCTGTGTGCTTTCATGTTTAGTGGAGCTCGCGCTGCCAAGCGCATCGCTGCTTCCTTCTATACGGGTGAAGTACTGAAAATTCTCATCACGGTTGCACTGTTCTATGTTGCCTACATGTATATGCAGGTGGAACTTGTTCCCCTCAAACTAACCTATTTGCTGGTACTAGGTATTAATATCTGTGCACCAGTGCTATTCATTAACAACAAAAAATAGGATGAGTTATGGCTGCGCCAGGTGAAGCGCTAACATCGTCCGGTTACATTGCCCACCACCTTTCTAACCTATCGCTATACAAGTTGGGTTTAGTAGGGTCGGAGACAAGTTTCTGGAACGTACATATCGATAGCCTGTTTTTTTCTTGGTTTACTGGTTTAATTTTCCTCGGAATTTTTTACAAAGTAGCAAAGAGAACAACAGCGGGTGTACCGGGTAAGCTTCAGTGTGCTGTAGAAATGATCGTTGAATTTGTCGCCGATAACGTCAAAGACACGTTCCATGGACGCAACCCACTGATCGCGCCTTTAGCACTGACTATCTTTTGTTGGGTATTTTTGATGAACGTGATGGACTTAGTTCCTATCGACTTCTTACCATACCCAGCAGAGCATTGGCTAGGTATTCCTTACCTTAAGGTTGTACCGTCTGCTGATGTGAATATCACCATGGCTATGGCTCTAGGCGTTTTTGCATTGATGATTTACTACAGCATCAAAGTAAAAGGTCTAGGTGGATTCGCAAAAGAACTTGCACTACATCCATTCAATCACCCACTGATGATTCCGTTTAACCTACTAATTGAAGTGGTATCGCTATTAGCGAAACCTCTATCACTTGGTATGCGTCTATTCGGTAACATGTTCGCGGGTGAGGTTGTATTCATTCTTTGTGCGGCAATGCTACCATGGTACTTACAATGGATGGGTTCACTACCGTGGGCAATCTTCCATATCTTGGTTATTACGATTCAAGCCTTCGTATTCATGATGTTGACAATTGTTTACCTGTCAATGGCACACGAAGATCCTGATCATTAATTTTTTTAAAGCTTTTTATTTGGGCACTAAGCCAACAACTATAAATTGGAGATAGTAATGGAAACTTTACTGAGCTTTTCTGCAATCGCCGTAGGTATTATCGTCGGTCTTGCTTCTCTTGGTACAGCGATTGGTTTCGCACTGCTAGGTGGTAAATTCCTAGAAGGTGCTGCACGTCAACCAGAAATGGCTCCTATGCTACAAGTTAAGATGTTCATCATCGCGGGTCTACTTGATGCGGTTCCAATGATCGGTATCGTAATCGCGCTACTATTCACTTTCGCAAACCCATTCGTTGGTCAACTAGGTTAATCACCTTTAACTCGGGACGGGCGATTATCGCTTGTCACTGATTAACACTAAGTCCAAATAGAGGGGTAGCTGTTGTGAACATAAACGCAACTCTGCTAGGTCAAGCAATCTCGTTCGCACTATTTGTGTGGTTCTGCATGAAGTATGTATGGCCACCATTGATGCAAGCGATCGAAGAGCGTCAGAAGAAAATTGCTGATGGTCTTCAAGCAGCAGAACGTGCTGCGAAAGACTTGGATCTAGCACAAGCCAACGCTTCTGATCAATTGAAAGAAGCGAAGCGCACAGCAACTGAGATCATCGAACAAGCGAACAAGCGTAAGTCTCAAATTCTTGATGAAGCTCGCGAGGAAGCTCAGGCAGAACGCCAGAAAATCCTAGCGCAAGCAGAAGCAGAACTTGAAGCTGAACGCAATCGTGCACGCGATGAGCTGCGCAAACAAGTTGCTACTCTGGCTGTAGCTGGTGCTGAGAAAATCCTTGAGCGTTCTATCGATAAAGATGCGCAAAAAGATATTCTCGACAACATTACTGCAAAACTTTAAGTCTGGGGGCGCATATGTCTGATTTGACTACTATCGCACGCCCCTATGCTAAAGCAGCCTTCGACTTTGCTTTAGAGAAAGACCAGTTGGACCAATGGGGCCAAATGTTATCTTTTGCTGCTGAAGTGGCCAAAAACGAACAAATGAACGAACTACTAACGGGTTCGGTTTCTGCTGAAAAAATGGCAGAAATTTTTGTTGCAGTTTGCGGCGAACAAGTTGATGCGCACGGTCAAAACCTTTTGAAGGTAATGGCTGAGAATGGTCGTTTAGCGGCCCTTCCTGATGTTTGCACGGAGTTTTTTACTCTGAAAAAAGAACATGAGAAAGAAATTGATGTTGAAGTAATTTCAGCAACAGAGCTTTCTGATGAACAACTTGCAAACATTGGCAGCAAACTTGAAAAGCGTCTTGAACGCAAAGTGAAGCTGAATTGCAGTGTAGATGAGACCCTACTTGGTGGGGTTATTATTCGAGCCGGAGACCTAGTCATCGATGACTCAGCGCGTGGTCGTTTGAACCGCCTGAGCGATGCATTGCAGTCTTAATGGGGATTGGAGCATGCAACTTAATTCCACGGAAATTAGCGATCTGATCAAACAACGTATCGAATCTTTCGAAGTTGTTAGTGAAGCTCGCAACGAGGGTACTATCGTATCGGTAAGCGATGGTATCATCCGCATCCACGGCCTAGCGGACGTGATGCAAGGTGAAATGATTGAATTACCGGGTGGCCGTTATGCACTGGCACTTAACCTTGAGCGTGACTCGGTTGGTGCGGTTGTAATGGGCCCATATGCTGACCTTAAGGAAGGCATGAAAGTTACAGGTACTGGCCGCATTCTTGAAGTGCCAGTTGGTCCAGAACTACTAGGCCGCGTAGTAAATACGCTGGGTGAGCCTATCGATGGTAAAGGTCCAATCGAAGCGAAAATGACTTCGCCTGTAGAAGTGATCGCACCAGGTGTAATCGACCGTAAATCGGTAGACCAACCTGTGCAAACTGGTTATAAGTCAGTTGACTCAATGATCCCAATCGGTCGCGGTCAGCGTGAGCTTATCATCGGTGACCGTCAGATTGGTAAAACAGCACTGGCGATCGACGCGATCATCAACCAGAAAGACTCTGGTATTTTCTCTATCTACGTAGCAATCGGTCAGAAAGCATCGACTATCGCTAACGTTGTTCGCAAACTAGAAGAGCACGGCGCACTACAAAACACTATCGTTGTAGTTGCATCAGCTTCTGAATCTGCAGCGCTTCAATACCTAGCGCCTTACGCAGGTTGTGCGATGGGTGAATACTTCCGCGATCGCGGTGAAGACGCACTGATTGTTTACGATGATCTATCTAAGCAAGCGGTAGCTTACCGTCAGATCTCTCTACTACTTAAACGTCCACCAGGCCGTGAGGCATTCCCAGGTGACGTATTCTACTTACACTCGCGTCTACTAGAGCGTGCAGCTCGTGTAAACGAAGAGTACGTAGAGCGTTTCACTAACGGTGAAGTGAAAGGTAAGACTGGTTCTTTGACTGCTCTTCCTATCATCGAAACTCAAGCAGGTGACGTTTCAGCATTCGTACCGACTAACGTAATCTCGATTACCGATGGTCAGATCTTCCTACAAACTGAGCTATTCAACGCTGGTGTTCGTCCTGCTGTTGACCCTGGTATCTCAGTATCTCGTGTAGGTGGTTCAGCTCAGACGAAAATCATCAAGAAACTATCAGGTGGTATCCGTACAGCACTAGCTGCATACCGTGAACTAGCGGCATTTGCTCAGTTCTCTTCTGACCTTGATGACGCAACGAAGAAACAGCTAGACCATGGTCAAAAAGTTACAGAACTAATGAAGCAGAAGCAGTACGCTCCAATGTCTGTATTTGACCAAGCTCTAACTATCTTCGCGGCAGAGCGCGGTTACCTTGATGATGTAGAACTTAACAAAGTTCTAGATTTCGAGGCGGCTCTACTATCGTACGCTCGCGGTCAATACGCTGAACTAGCAGCTGAGATCGACAAGTCTGGCGCTTACAACGATGAAATCGAAGCTCAGTTGAAGAAACTGACTGACGACTTCAAAGCAACCCAAACTTGGTAATTAGGTCGGTGGCAGTTTCTGCCACCAACTAACGGAGAGTAACGATGGCCGGCGCAAAAGAGATACGTAATAAAATCGGTAGTGTTAAAAGCACTCAGAAAATTACGAAAGCGATGGAAATGGTAGCAGCTTCAAAAATGCGTCGTTCTCAAGATGCAATGGAAGCTTCTCGTCCATACGCTGAAACAATGCGTAAAGTGATCGGTCATGTGGCTAACGCAAACCTAGAGTACCGTCATCCGTACCTAGAAGAGCGTGAAGCTAAACGTGTTGGTTACATCATCGTTTCGACAGACCGTGGTCTGTGTGGTGGTTTGAACATTAACGTGTTCAAAAAAGCCGTTACAGACATGCAAGCATGGAGAGAGAAAGGTGCTGAGATTGAGCTAGCCGTTGTTGGCTCAAAAGCAACAGCTTTCTTTAAACATGGTGGCGCAAAAGTTGCGGCACAGGTTTCTGGTCTTGGAGATAATCCAAGCCTACAAGACCTAATCGGCTCTGTTGGCGTAATGCTGAAGAAATACGATGAAGGTGAACTGGACCGTCTATATGTAGTATTCAACAAGTTTGTTAATACTATGGTTCAGCAACCAACGATCGATCAATTGCTACCTTTGCCTAAATCGGACAGCGAAGAGATGCAGCGTGAGCATTCATGGGACTACATCTATGAGCCTGAACCAAAACCTCTACTGGATACGCTATTAGTGCGTTACGTAGAGTCTCAGGTATACCAAGGTGTGGTTGAGAACCTTGCTTGTGAGCAAGCGGCTCGAATGATTGCGATGAAGGCTGCAACGGATAACGCAACCAGTTTGATTGACGATTTGGAACTTGTGTACAACAAAGCCCGTCAGGCTGCGATTACACAAGAACTATCAGAAATCGTTGGTGGTGCAGCTGCGGTTTAAGCTTAGGTAAAACGAAATAGTTTAGAGGATTAACGATGGCTACAGGTAAGATCGTACAGATCATCGGTGCGGTAGTCGACGTAGAGTTCCCACAGAGCAATGTACCTAGTGTATATGACGCTCTAAACGTAACGGACTCAAAAGAGCGTCTAGTTCTTGAAGTTCAACAACAGCTAGGCGGTGGCGTAGTTCGTTGTATCGTAATGGGTAGCTCTGATGGTTTACGTCGTGGAGTTGAAGTGGTTAACACTGGCGCTCCAATTTCAGTACCAGTAGGTACTAAAACTCTAGGTCGTATCATGAACGTCCTAGGTGACGCGATTGACGAGCGTGGTGAAGTGGGTGCGGAAGAGGTTTACTCTATCCACCGTAGTGCACCAAGCTACGAAGAGCAATCAAACGAAATTGCACTTCTAGAAACGGGCGTTAAAGTAATCGACCTAATTTGTCCATTCGCTAAGGGTGGTAAAATCGGTCTATTCGGTGGTGCAGGTGTAGGTAAGACCGTTAACATGATGGAACTTATCAACAACATCGCACTACAGCACTCAGGTCTATCAGTATTTGCTGGTGTTGGTGAGCGTACTCGTGAAGGTAACGATTTCTACTACGAGATGCAGGAAGCGGGCGTTGTAAACGTTGAGAAGCCTGAAGAATCAAAAGTAGCGATGGTTTACGGTCAGATGAACGAGCCACCAGGTAACCGTCTACGTGTTGCACTGACTGGTCTAACAATGGCAGAGCGTTTCCGTGACGAAGGTCGTGACGTACTACTGTTCATTGATAACATCTACCGTTACACACTTGCAGGTACAGAGGTATCAGCACTACTAGGTCGTATGCCTTCTGCGGTAGGTTACCAGCCAACTCTTGCAGAAGAGATGGGTGTACTTCAGGAGCGTATCACGTCAACGAAATCAGGTTCTATCACGTCTGTACAGGCGGTATACGTACCTGCGGATGACTTGACTGACCCGTCTCCAGCAACAACGTTCGCGCACTTGGATGCAACGGTTGTACTTAACCGTAACATCGCTGCAATGGGTCTATACCCTGCGATCGACCCGCTAGATTCAACATCTCGTATGCTTGATCCACTAGTCGTTGGTCAAGATCACTACGAAGTTGCTCGTGGTGTTCAGCAGACTCTTCAGCGCTACAAAGAGCTGAAAGATATCATTGCTATCCTAGGTATGGACGAGCTATCTGAAGAAGATAAGCAAGTTGTATCTCGTGCACGTAAGATTGAGCGTTTCCTAACTCAGCCTTACCACGTAGCAGAAGTATTTACAGGTGACCCTGGTATTTACGTACCTCTAAAAGAGACTCTACGTGGCTTTAAAGGTCTACTAGCTGGTGAATACGACGACATTCCTGAGCAGGCATTTATGTACTGCGGTAGCATCGACGATGCTATTGAGAATGCGAAGAAGCTATAAGGCTAACTAGGAGGCGATATGGCAGCAATAACCTTTCACCTAGACGTAGTAAGCGCTGAGAAGAAAATCTTCTCTGGTCGTGTTGAAACGTTTCAGGTGACCGGTAGCGAAGGTGAACTTGGTATTTTCCATGGTCACACACCGCTGCTGACCGCTATCAAGCCTGGTATGGTGCGTATTGTGAAACAGCACGGCCACGAAGAAATTATTTATGTTTCTGGTGGTATGGTAGAGATTCAGCCTGGTACAGCGACTGTACTAGCTGATACAGCTATCCGTGGTGAAGAGCTAGACGCAGCGAAGGCAGAAGAAGCCAAACGCCGCGCTGAGGAGCAAATCCAGAATCAGCATGGTGACATGGACTTCGCACAAGCGGCCAGTGAACTGGCTAAAGCCATTGCTCAGCTACGAGTTATCGAGCTGACAAAAAAGCGTCGCTAAGCTCAATTAGCAACGTTGCATGAAAAAAGGCGGCCAATTGGTCGCCTTTTTGATTAATTTTAGTTGGAAATTTACATCCCACCATTAACTAATCCTTCCAAGGTGTTTAAAATAACGCCCAATTAAAATAGAACGTCAATAGGTTATTAATGAAATTCAGTGCTGTGATCCTTGCAGCGGGTAAAGGTACCCGTATGCATTCGAACATGCCTAAAGTGCTACACACTTTGGCAGGCAAGCCAATGGCAAAACATGTTATCGATACATGTACAGGTCTTGGCGCACAAAACATCCACTTAGTATATGGTCACGGTGGTGATCAAATGCAAACCACTCTTGCAGAAGAGCCTGTAAATTGGGTGCTTCAAGCGGAGCAGTTAGGGACAGGTCATGCGGTTGATCAAGCGTCTCCGAAGTTTGAAGACGATGAAAAAGTACTGGTGCTTTACGGTGATGTTCCACTGATTTCAGCTGAAACGATTGAAAACCTATTAGATGCACAGCCAACAGGCGGTATTGCACTACTAACAGTGATTCTAGATAACCCGACAGGCTACGGTCGTATTATCCGTAAGAATGGTCCTGTTGTGGCGATCGTTGAGCAAAAAGATGCAACAGAAGAACAAAAACAAATTAAAGAGATCAACACTGGCGTGATGGTTGCGACTGGTGGGGATCTTAAGCGTTGGTTGTCTGGCTTAAACAACAACAACGCACAAGGCGAATACTACCTAACTGACGTTATTGCAGCTGCACACGATGAAGGTCGTGCCGTTGAGGCAGTACACCCAGTCAATGCCATTGAGGTGGAAGGGGTCAATGACCGCGCACAGCTTGCTCGTCTAGAGCGTGCTTTCCAGTCAATGCAAGCTCAGAAGCTGCTAGAGCAAGGTGTCATGCTACGCGATCCAGCACGCTTTGATTTGCGTGGAGAGTTACAGTGCGGTATGGACTGTGAAATCGACGTGAATGTTATCGTCGAAGGTAAAGTTTCACTGGGTGATAACGTGGTTATCGGTGCGGGTTGTGTACTGAAAGATTGTGAAATCGACGACAACACCATCGTTCGCCCTTACAGTGTGATTGAAGGTGCAACGGTTGGTGAAGAATGTACGGTTGGTCCATTTACTCGCCTTCGTCCTGGTGCTGAAATGCGTAACGATTCCCATGTGGGTAACTTCGTTGAAGTGAAAAATGCGCGCATCGGAGAAGGTTCAAAAGCGAACCACCTAACTTACTTAGGTGATGCAGAGATCGGTCAACGTACTAACATCGGCGCAGGTACTATCACTTGTAACTACGATGGTGCGAACAAGTTTAAAACCATCATCGGTAATGATGTATTTGTTGGTTCTGATAGCCAGCTGGTGGCGCCTGTCACTATCGCTGATGGCGCAACCATCGGTGCAGGCACGACACTAACAAAAGATGTTGAAGAAGGTGAGTTAGTAATTACTCGCGTCAAAGAGCGCAAAATTACTGGCTGGCAGCGTCCCGTAAAACAGAAATAAGCATTACCTGCACTCTGTCGCTATATTGTCAAAGCCGCTCAACAAGAGCGGCTTTGTTGTTTCTAGCTAAGGCTTCATCGCTAGTAGCTAGGAATGGCAATACGTTTTTCGAGCCAACGAACGGCTTGAGATACAAATAGGATGAGCAACAAGTACTCCAAAACGAGGAAGGTATAAATCTCTAAGGGTAAGTACTCATTCACCACCAGCTCATTAGCACGGCGAGTGAGATCGCTTAAACCAATCACGCTGACTAAAGAACTCATCTTGAGAATGTAGACAAATTGATTGCCCAGTGGAGGGAGGATTTGTCGAAATGCTTGGGGAAGAATTACCAAGCGCATCTTTTGCCAATAGCTTAAGCCCAAAGATTCAGCCGCTTCATGTTGGCCACGGCTGATAGCTTGTATCCCACCGCGAAACACTTCCGCCATAAACGCACTCTCAGCGATAGTCAGTGCAATAACACCCGCCCAAAAGTGATTGAGTGAGACATCCAATAGTGTAGGCATGCCGTAATACACCCAAAGTAGTAAGACTAAAACTGGCACTGAACGGATCACCTCGACATAAATACGGTTTATCCACTTCAGAGAGGCTGAGTCCGACAGAGCGGGTAACGCAACGATCAGACCCAAGCTCATCGCAAATAACATACTGAGGAGTGATACCTGAATGGTGTCGTTAAACCCAGCGATTAAAAACTTTAGATTGGTGAGCCCTTGATCCGTCGAAGGGTCAAGTACATACCAGCCCCATTGATAATCTGAACAACCAGTGAGTAATAGCAGTGAAAACAGCCATAGAGTTCGAAACGTCACATTTACTCCCTGAATTAACTAAAAAACTTCCTTTGTTGCTGCTATGTTATCAGTAGAGCTCTAATAAAGGTTAATTATTAAACCGTATAAGGTCATTATTTTTAAGGGAATAAAAATGAGAAAGATTTTACTAGTGCTAGGAATGTGTTTGCTTGCTGCGACTCAAGTCGCTCACGCTGAAAGCCGTCTTCAATCCATTTTAGACAATGGCGTACTCCGAGTTGGAACGACGGGAGATTGGAATCCGATGACGATGAAAGACCCTGCGACAAACAGTTATCGTGGCTTCGATATTGATGTAACAACAGAGCTTGCTAAAGATCTTGGTGTAAAAGTGGAGTATGTGCCCACGGATTGGAAGACGCTAGTTAATGGCATTACCGCCAACAAATACGATATTACTGGCAGCGCATCTCTGAACATGTCGCGCGCGAAAGTAGCTGGATACAGCCAGCCGTATTTCTACCTTGCCTTTGTACCTGTGGTGCAAAAGAAAGATCTCGCCAAATTCTCTGATTGGGCGGATTTTAATAAACCAGAAGTAAAAGTCGCGGCGACGTTAGGTACGGTACAAGAAAAAATGGTGAAAGAATTCTTCCCGTCTGCTCAACATATTGTTATTGAAGCGCCAGCGCGCGACTTCCAAGAACTACTAGCTCGCAGGGCCGATGTATCGGTGACGTCCAATGTGGAAGCAGCGACGTTAGTGGACAAGTTTAAACAGTTGGCGATAGTGCCAGTGACCGCACCGCGTAAACCAACCCCAATTGCTATGTTGTTGCCGCAAGACGATCAAGTATGGATTAATTACATCAATCACTGGGTAGAGTTGAAAAAGACTCAAGGCTTTTTTAAGCAGACTGCCAAGAAGTGGGGGTTGAAAAGCTTATAAACAGAAAGAGCCGCATTGCGCGGCTCTTTTTATTATCTGAACGATTAAAGTTCGTCTTCACTCACGACTCGGGCGTTGTCAGGAGTCGTAAAGTGCTTGGATAATTCGCGATTCGACAGAATGTATCCCATCCACAGCCCACCCATACAGATGATGATTGCGATGCCAGTAACCATCTGAGCTTGGCTTGCCATTGCGGCTACCAATGCACTTGAGAAGCTACTTACACAGATTTGCAGGCTGTTTTGCAGACCTGCTGCTGTTGCAGGGCTCTGTTGTGCGCTGGCCAATGCACGGTTTACCACGATTGGGTACAGCGCGCCGTTAGCAACGGCAATCAAACAGAATGGCGCAAGAATAGGCCAAATCGATGACAGATCCCACTGTGAAGCAATGAAAATCATTAATGCCGCGACACTAAATAGGCCAATCAGTTGGCGCAGAACCTTTTCATCACCAAATTTTCGAACGCCTACTTTACCTAAGTAGCCACCAGCCATAAACGCGATGGTTTGTGGGATAAAGCTCAAACCAATATCTTTTGCTTCGTAGCCCAGTTGCGCCATGATTTCTGGCATCCCAGTTAGGTAAGCAAAGAATGCAGCTGAAGCCGTCGCAAACATAAACACGTTGCCAAGGTATTTTTTAGAACTCAGCAGCGCTTTGATGTCGGCAGACATACTGGTTTGTTTGATTTCTGCTTTCTCGTCTTTTTGTGCCATGGTCGCAAAGACCAAAAAGACACCAACCAGTGTTAGCGTAATAAAGATACTGTGCCAGCCGAAGTTATCTGCCAACACTACCCCTAATTGAGGTGCTAGTGCTGGTGATAGCGCGACGAGTGGCATGATTGTCGCAAAAATTTGTTGGCTACTGCTTGAGTAGCGTTTAATGACCATAGCCTGCCAGATCACGGCTGGTGCACACACACCGATAGCTTGGATAAAGCGCAGTGTGAGTAGTTGCCATACTTGATCACAGAAAGCCAAACCGAATGACGCGATAGTAAATAGCACCAACCCGGCTGCGAGTGTATTACGATGGCCAAATTTATCGGATGCCAATCCCCACATTAGCTGGCCAATCGCCATACCAACGAGGAATACCGTTAAAGAGAGCGCAATTTGCTCAGGGCCTGTTGCAAAGTCGATTTCCATCGCTTTGAATGCTGGCAGATACATATCGGTAGCAACGAAGCCAAGCATCGATAATGCTGCCAGATAAATGAGCTGTAGTTTTGAGATTTTCATGATTCAACCAGTCAAATTATTTAATCATTTTTTAATCAACATCAGTTGGCGCCAACCCTGATTTATTTACCTTATTATTCTATTTTTCGATTTTGAGAAAATAAAACGCTAAAATTGTTGGTTATCAATCAAATTTTTTGAAAGGTTAAATCATGTTCTCTAAAGCGTCTTTGGAAATGCTGGATACGGTTGCCCGTTTAGGCAGTTTCACCGCTGCGGCTGAGGTATTGCATAAAGTCCCCTCAGCCATCAGCTATGGAGTAAGGCAGGTCGAGCAAGATTTAGATGTGGTGCTGTTTCGACGTTTACCAAGGAAAGTCGAGCTAACTCCAGCGGGTGAACTTTTTATGGCCGAGGCGCGCTCTTTGCTGCGTCAAATGGAAGAGGTGAAAGCACAAACGCGGCGAGCGGCTCAAGGATGGAAAAGCACGTTAAAGCTGACCTTAGATAACGTGGTGAAGTTAGAAAAACTCAAACCTTTGGTGGAAGATTTCTATCGCGAGTTTGAATTTGCTGAATTGCAGATCAATATGGAGGTCTTCAATGGTTCTTGGGAAGCCATAGCACAAGGTCGAGCCGACATTGTCGTTGGCGCGACATCTGCGGTTCCCGTTGGGGGAGATTTTGAAGTCAAAGATATGGGCGTATTAGATTGGGCATTTGTAATGTCACCCGCTCATCCTTGCGTTCGACAACAAGTGCTTACTGAAGCGTTTGTGAGTCAATTTCCGGCGATCTGTCTTGATGATACTTCGAACGTGCTGCCAAAACGCCATACTGGCCATTATCCGCAACAGCGCCGATTATTATTGCCCAATTGGTATAGTGCGATTGAATGTTTAAAAAATGGGGTGGGCGTGGGTTACATGCCACGTCATATTGCAACACCCTTAATCAATGATGGTGTGCTGGTGGAGAAGGTCATGCCGGATGATAAACCGCTCAGTCACTGCTGCTTAGTATGGCGCAAAGATGATAATCATAAATTGATCCAGTGGATGGTGGACTATCTTGGGTCGCCTAATCAGCTACATAAAGATTGGTTACAGTCATAAAAAACACCTCGCATTAGCGAGGTGTTTTCATTGATATGTTTAAAATGTGGCGTTTTATGACAAGAAAAACTTATACGATGGGTTGTCTGTCTCGTCTTTGCATTGATAGCCAAGTTCACGTAAATGTGCAGAAAACTGAGCTAAATCGCTTTCATCTAACTCGAAACCACATAAAACACGTCCGTAGTCAGCGCCGTGGTTACGGTAGTTGAACAAGCTGATATTCCAATGAGTACCGAGTGTGCTTAAGAACTTGAGTAGCGCTCCCGGATATTCTGGGAATTCAAAGCTGTAGAGGCGCTCTTTAAGCGGCTTAGACGGCTTACCACCAATCATGTAGCGCACGTGCAGCTTCGCCATTTCATCATCAGACAAATCAACCACTGGGTAGCCACCATCACGTAAGTCGTGAATGATATGTTCTAGCTCTTCCTGACCGCCTTGCAAACGCACACCGACAAAGATATTTGCCAATGCGTCATCGTTGTAGCGGTAGTTAAACTCCGTTACGGCGCGGCCGCCAATGAGGTTACAGAACTCAAAGAAGGCACCTTGACGCTCAGGAATGGTGACGGCAAGCAAACCTTCACGTTTCTCACCAAGCTCGCAACGCTCAGAAACATAACGTAAGCCATGGAAGTTAGTGTTGGCACCAGACAGCACAGTACCTAAATTCTTACCTTGCAGTTTGTTTTGCTCAGCAAACTTCTTCAAACCCGCCAGAGCAAGCGCGCCAGAAGGCTCTGCAATCGCACGGGTGTCTTCAAAGATGTCTTTTACTGCTGCGCAGATTTCATCGCTAGAGACGGCAATATGGCCATCAATGTACTTTTGGCATAGACGGAAAGTCTCTTCGCCAATGCGTTTTACAGCGACGCCATCGGCAAACATGCTGACTTGGTCTAGTACTACTGGCTCACCAGCATCCAAAGCAGCTTTGAGGCATGACGAATCTTCTGGCTCAACTGCAATCACTTTGATTTCTGGCATGAGCTGCTTCACAAGTACCGCAACACCCGCAGCCAAACCGCCACCACCGACAGGGACGAAAATGTAATCAAGGTGACCATTTTGCTGCAGCATTTCCATGCCGATGGTGCCTTGACCTGCAATCACCAGTGGGTGATCGAAAGGAGGGACAAATGTGTACCCATGCAGATCAGAAAGGCGTTCCGCTTCCGCTTTTGCCTCATCAAAGTTGCTGCCGTGCAGCACTACATTGCCACCGAAGCCACGTACCGCATCGACTTTGATGTCTGGTGTGGTTTTAGGCATCACGATGGTGGTTTTGATGCCTAGCTTAGTACCAGAGAGCGCCATGCCTTGAGCGTGGTTACCTGCCGATGCTGCAATGACACCAGCGGCTTTTTGTGCTTCAGATAAACTCGCCACCATGTTGTATGCACCGCGCAATTTGAACGAGTGTACGGGTTGGCGATCTTCACGCTTGATCTGCACGTTATTCCCGATACGTGCAGATAAACGAGGCATTTCTTGCAGTGGCGTCACTGTTGCTACTTCATAAACAGGTGCGCGAAGGATTTGGCGCAGATAATCTGCGCCAGTTTGGTTCACTTGTTTTTCGGGTTGAGCTTCCATCATTGCTAGCCCTCTAGCTTCGACTTGTCTCGTACTGCACCCTTGTCAGCACTGGTTGCCATACTCGCGTACGCTTTGAGTGCAAATGAAACTTCACGTTGGCGGTCAACTGGTTTCCAGCCTAGTTCGTCTTGTTTTGCACGGCGCTCAGCAAGTTCTTGTTCAGACACTTGGAGTGAAATTGAACGGTTTGGAATATCAATTGCGATTATATCGCCTTCTTTTACCAGGCCAATTGCACCGCCGTTTGCTGCTTCAGGAGAGGCGTGGCCGATAGAAAGACCTGATGTGCCGCCAGAGAAACGGCCGTCAGTCAGAAGTGCACACTCTTTGCCAAGGCCCATCGATTTTAGATAAGTGGTTGGGTAAAGCATTTCTTGCATGCCCGGACCACCTTTAGGGCCTTCGTAACGGATAACAACCACGTCGCCAGCTTTTACTTTGCCGCCTAAGATGCCTTCTACGGCGTCTTCTTGGCTTTCGAAAACTACGGCTGGGCCAGTGAATTTATGAATGCTCTCATCCACACCAGCAGTCTTAACGATACAACCATCTAATGCGATGTTGCCTGATAGAACGGCTAGGCCACCTTCTTGGCTAAAGGCATGATCGATAGTACGAATACAGCCTTCCGCACGGTCGTCATCAAGGCGATCCCAGCGGCAATCTTGTGAGAACGCTTGAGTAGTACGAATTCCCGCAGGACCTGCGCGGTAGAACTTAAGTACTTCTTCGTCTTCAGTTTGGATGATGTCGTATTTCGCCAGCTGCTCTTTCATCGAAAGGCCAAGCACGGTGCGCGCATCATTGTGTAGAAGACCTGCACGATCTAACTCACCAAGAATTGCCATGACGCCACCAGCGCGGTGTACGTCTTCCATGTGATATTTCTGGGTAGATGGTGCCACTTTACATAGGTGTGGTACTTGGCGTGATAGGCGATCGATATCTTCCATATCGAAATCCACTTCACCTTCTTGCGCTGCAGCCAACAGGTGCAAAATGGTGTTGGTTGAGCCACCCATTGCAATATCCAGTGCCATCGCATTTTCGAACGCATCAAACGTAGCGATGTTGCGTGGCAGTGCTGATTCGTCATCTTGCTCGTAGTAACGACGAGTCAGTTCAACGATACGACGACCTGCATTAAGGAACAGTTGTTCACGGTCAGCGTGCGTTGCCAGCATAGAACCGTTACCTGGTTGAGAAAGACCTAGTGCTTCCGTTAGACAGTTCATTGAGTTTGCAGTGAACATGCCTGAACACGATCCACACGTTGGACATGCGCTGCGTTCGATCTGCTCGCTTTGCTCATCAGACACTTTTGGATCCGCGCCTTGGATCATCGCATCTACAAGGTCTAGTTTGATGATCTGATCAGAAAGCTTGGTTTTACCCGCTTCCATTGGACCACCAGAAACAAAGATAACCGGGATGTTGAGACGCATAGATGCCATCAACATTCCCGGAGTGATTTTGTCACAGTTAGAGATACATACCATGGCATCGGCACAGTGCGCGTTGACCATGTACTCCACAGAGTCTGCGATCAGTTCGCGTGAAGGCAGTGAGTACAGCATGCCGCCGTGACCCATTGCGATACCATCATCAACCGCGATGGTGTTGAATTCTTTTGCGATGCCGCCGGCTTTTTCGATTTCACGCGCTACAAGCTGGCCCATGTCTTTCAGGTGTACGTGACCCGGAACAAATTGAGTAAACGAGTTTACAACGGCGATGATTGGTTTACCGAAGTCTTCTTCTTTCACACCCGTTGCACGCCACAGTGCTCGTGCACCCGCCATGTTACGACCATGTGTGGTGGTAGCTGATCTATATTTTGGCATTTCCTAATCCTTCTTACTTCTGTTCTGGGTACACATAGTCTAACCAGCCCCACTTATCTTCCGTGGTGCCGTCAAATAGGCCAAAGTAGGCTGCTTGTAGTTCTTTAGTGATTGGGCCGCGTTTACCTGTACCTACTTCAATTTTGTCGATGGTTGCCACTGGTACAATCTCAGCCGCAGTACCTGTCATGAAGACTTCATCGGCAAGGTAAAGGGCTTCACGAGCAATGTTCGCCTCACGTACTTTGTAGCCTTTATCGCGTGCAATTGTCATGATCGAGTCACGAGTGATGCCCGGTAGAATCGCGCTAGTTGCTGGTGGTGTAGTGATTACGCCATCTTTGATAACGAAGATGTTTTCACCAGCCCCTTCCGATAGGTAACCATCTACGCTTAGCGCAATACCTTCGTCGTAACCGTGACGACGCGCTTCACCACCAACCAGTAGTGAAGATAGGTAGTTACCGCCTGCTTTAGCCGCAGTTGGGATGGTGTTTGGCGCAGCGCGATTCCAGCTTGAAATCATCGCATCGACACCTTTTTCTAGCGCTTCTTCGCCTAAGTAAGAGCCCCAAGGAAATGCTGCAATGATTAGATCCATCTCAGTGCCAACTGGTGGACATACGCCTAAGCCAACATTCCCGACAAAACCCAATGGACGAATGTAAGCGCTGTCGAGTTTGTTTTGGCGCAGTGTTTCGCGGGTCGCTTCCATGATTTCTTCTACAGAGAAAGGGATCGGAAAGCGGTAAATCTTGGCAGAATCTTTTAGACGTTGTGCATGCTCACGGTGACGGAAGACAATTGGGCCTTTTGGTGTGTTGTAACAGCGCACGCCTTCAAACACGGATGTACCATAGTGCATTGCGTGAGTCAGAACGTGAACGTTCGCCTCTGCCCATGGAACCATCTCACCATTAAACCAAATGAAATCTGCAGTTTTCGTTGCCATTTGTTGCCTTCCTTATGCACTGACGTGTTGTTGTAAGTTGTGATTTGGCAGTTCATCGTTGCGGATTTTTAGCACCTCAACCTTACGAACGTCCCACAACTTCTCTATTTGATTGATCAAAAACGAGATTGGTCGATCGCTGTCGACGATGATCTCGACGCTGGCTACTTTGCTTTCGTGGTTTTGCGTAGCAGCGACTTGTTTGATCACGAAACCTCGGTGACGAATCACACGTAGAACGCGCTCCAACAGTACCGGTTTGTCATCGGCTTTGATGTCGAGTAAATATCTGTCCATGCGATTGTCTCCTATGTATTTTCCAACATATCACTGTTTGATGCGCCAGGTGGCACCAATGGCCACACGTTTTCTTCTTCATCAATCAAAACGTGAAGCATGTAAGAAGTTTCACTCGCTAGCATCTCTTTGAGAGCAGGTTCGACTTCTTCTTTCTTGGTGATGGTTTTGCCCGGGATATCGAATGCTTTTGCTAACATCACGAAATCTGGGTTGTCATCAAGAATGGTTTCACTGTGGCGACCGTCAAAGAACAATGACTGCCATTGGCGAACCATGCCAAGACGTTGGTTATTAAGAAGGACAATCTTCACTGGAATCTGCCGACGCTTCAGCGTGCCCAATTCCTGAACGTTCATCATAAATGAACCGTCACCTGTAATAAGGATAGACTGATCATCAGGACGTGCGACTGCAGCGCCCATCGCTGCTGGCAAGCCAAAGCCCATGGTGCCAAGGCCTGCAGAAGTGATAAAATTTTGTGGTTCGCGTGGCTGGATATGTTGCGCTGCCCACATCTGATGCTGACCGACGTCGGTCGAGACAATTGAGCTATCTGGCATCATGTCAGACAGTTGTTTAAGCAATAGCGGTGCGTAGATTAACTCGCCTGGGTGGTCGTAACGCCACTTAAAGCCGCTGCGCAGACTTTCACTGTGATGAACCCACGGTGAGATATCTTGAGTCAGCTCTAGCTGAGGAAGAATGGTGTTGATGTCGCCACGTAATGGTGCGTTGGCGTGGCGCAGTTTATGAATCTCCGCAGCATCAATGTCGATGTGAATCACTTTCGCATTTGGTGCAAACGTATCGAGCTTACCCGTCACACGGTCATCAAAACGCGCGCCAACCACGATCAATAGATCGGCTTCTTGAACCACTAGGTTGGCGGCTTTGGTGCCATGCATACCCAACATACCAAGATAGTGGGGATCATGGCGTTCAATGGTACCGAGGCCTTTTAATGTGCTAACTGCAGGCATTGGGTTTAAGCGAAGAAATTCGCGTACTGCATCGGTTGCTTTCGCAAGTTGCACGCCACCACCAACATACAACACTGGGCGAGTAGATGCTGCCAGCACATCTTGCGCACGTTTGATATCTTCAGCGCTGACATCTTCGATTGCTGGTGCTATGTATGGAGGAAGAAGGTCTGTAGGTGCTTGAGCGAGTTGAACGTCTTTGGCGATATCGACAATGACAGGACCCGGACGACCGGTTTTTGCGACCTCAAAGGCTTCGGCAAGTGTCGGAGCTAGATCTTCAATTTCGGTCACGAGATAGCTGTGCTTAGTACAGGCTAGGGACATTCCGATCACATCCATTTCTTGGAATGCATCGGTACCGATATGAGAGCTAGCAACCTGGCCTGTGATGGCAACTAGAGGTACGGAGTCAAGGAAAGCGTCGGCAAGGCCGGTAACAAGGTTAGTGGCTCCTGGGCCAGAAGTTGCCATGCACACAGCAACGTCTTGAGTGGAACGAGCCATCCCGATAGCTGCCATAGCGGCCCCTTGCTCGTGACGGCATAGGATGTGTTCCACCCCACCGTCATACAAAGCATCATAGATTGGCATGATGGCCCCGCCGGGGTAGCCAAAAACGGTTTCGATGCCTTGCTGTCTTAAAGCGGCTACGACAAGTTGTGCACCAGTCATCGTAAACCTCCTTTGCTACGTTGTGGCTCGTAGCGATTGCCATATTTATTGCACTTCATGTGCACTCCCATTCTTCCCGTTAAACTGTCCGAGGGTTAGACAGATGACAACTTGTAGTTGTAAAAAAACCCCCGGACTTTTCAGTGCGGGGGTTTTTTGTAATTTGTGGTTACCTTTCGCCCACAATACCCCGCGCGGTGCCAATAATGACCACGATAATCAGGGCTAGCAGTGCGTTGATATGAGCGAAAAGGTTCATCTGTCTGTCGTTCTTTTTTCGTTAAAAAATGTTGTGTAATGTTCTACGAAATTGTTTGCGTCATTAGTGGTATCACACAATTCCGCTGCATGACAAGCAAAAAGTCATTCTTTTTTCACATTAACTCTCAATTGGGACGCGGTATATAACATAACCAACTAGATAAAACATTTGTTTACAGAGTGTTCAAAAAATTGAGGAACGTATGGGGCTGGCAATCATTCATAGTCGAGCAAGCGTCGGGGTGCAAGCGCCATCGGTTAGTGTAGAAGTTCATATCAGCAACGGCATGCCAGGGTTTACCTTAGTAGGCTTGCCAGAGACAACGGTAAAAGAGTCCAAAGATCGCGTACGCAGTGCGATCATTAATTCTAACTTTCAATTTCCTGCTAAGCGGATCACCGTGAACTTGGCTCCGGCAGATCTACCCAAGGAGGGAGGACGTTTTGATCTTCCTATTGCATTGGGAATTTTGGCCGCTTCGGAGCAAATCGCGACAGATAAGCTCAAAAACTACGAATTTGTTGGTGAGTTAGCACTATCTGGTGGTCTGAGACCTGTAAAAGGTGTGCTGCCTGCTGCGCTGGAAGCTAGTAAGATTCAACGCCATTTGGTCGTCCCACATGTGAATGGCGATCAGGCGGCGCTGGTGGGGAAGGAACAACATAAATCGGCCCAATCATTACTGGAAGTATGTGCCGAGCTTTGTGGTCAACATCGACTGAATCTTTTTCAAACGCCTAAGCGAAAAACGATCGAAAAACATGGTCGAGACTTACAAGATATTATTGGCCAACAACAAGGTAAGCGAGCACTGGAGATTGCTGCCGCTGGAAACCACAACTTACTTTTCCTTGGCCCGCCAGGTACTGGAAAAACGATGTTGGCTTCGCGTTTGTGTGACTTATTACCGGAAATGAGTGACGAAGAAGCAATGGAAACCGCTTCGGTGGCATCGTTGACTCAGAGTGAAATTAATGAGCATAACTGGAAGTCGCGTCCGTTTCGTTCTCCGCATCATTCAAGTTCAATGGCGGCATTAGTCGGCGGTGGTTCGGTACCCAGACCAGGGGAGATCTCTTTAGCCCACAACGGGTTATTGTTTCTCGATGAAATGCCCGAATTTGATCGTAAAGTTCTGGACTCGTTACGCGAACCGCTCGAATCTGGAGAGATCATTATCTCTCGAGCGCAAGGTAAAACACGCTTTCCGGCTCGTTTCCAATTAGTCGGAGCCTTGAACCCAAGCCCGACAGGATATTACGAAGGCAATCAAGAGCGCACCAATCCACAAGCTATTTTGCGCTACCTTGGTCGATTATCTGGACCACTGTTAGATCGCTTTGATATGTCTTTAGAAATCCCAGCTTTGCCCAAAGGGACATTAGCAGAAGGTGGTGATCGCGGTGAGCCGACTGCTATCGTAAAAGCGCGTGTGAGCCATGCGCGTAACAATATGCTAAACCGCAGTGGTAAGGTCAATGCACTGCTAGGTAGTCGAGAAATTGAGGCGTTTTGTCCCTTGCATAAGAGTGATGCTGAGTTTCTTGAAACCGCTTTGCATCGTTTAGGGCTCTCGATTCGTGCATATCATCGTATTATCAAAGTGGCGCGAACAATCGCCGATCTGGATGGGGCGGAGCAAATTGAACGAACGCACTTGGCCGAGGCGCTTGGGTATCGA
This sequence comes from Vibrio sp. 1078-1, assembly GCF_033340475.1. Classification (NCBI taxonomy): domain Bacteria; kingdom Pseudomonadati; phylum Pseudomonadota; class Gammaproteobacteria; order Vibrionales; family Vibrionaceae; genus Vibrio; species Vibrio sp. 1078-1. Next base: position 23,077 of record NZ_JAWOWM010000017.1, on the reverse strand, counting down.
GCGATGGACCGTTTGCTGAAACAGCTTACGGCGCAAGCGGTATAGACAGCAAAGTGTCATCGCAACAAGTGTTGTAAGCACCTTGTTGCGATGAAGGACGTTAGAAGGTGTAGTTGAGACCAAGCGACAATAGGTACTCTTTCTCCTCATAAAACGTGATATTCGAGTCAGTTTGGCTATAGCCGGCTAAAGAAATGAACGACCAGTCTTGCCAGTCAAATACGTTTTGATATTCGTAGGCCGCAAATAGGCTGATGGTGTCGTCATTTCGTGTTTTAGCAAAAGTTTGGCTAGCTGCTTGATAGTCTTTCCATGCATAACCCGCGGTGAGGGCCAATCGATGACGGTTGATAAATTTAAACCAGCTAATGTCAAATCCGTACGAATCAAATGACTCCGCCTTACCGTCGGCATCTTGATTGATGTAGGTGAAAGCGGGTTGCAACATAGATGTTTGGTTGAGTGGAATGCGATAGTCGCCTTTGACATAGTAAAGGTTAGCATCGCGAGCAAGTGAGCGGTCTGTCACTTCCTCCTGCTCGATGTCTTTATCAGCATAAGCAAGATCAAGGTTGAAGTTCTTATCAATCAACCCTTTGATCTGAAAGCGATACGCATTGCCGTCAACATCCGTCTCTTTACGTGCGGTTCCTACTTGATAAGGGTTGCGCCAAGTTTCGCCTTTGAGTACCGTCGGCAGATAGGAAACATCGAGCACGGTGCCAGATTGTAGCTCGTGTTGATAGCCCAACTGAAAAGCGAGTGTACCTACCGCGACATCTGAGCGTGTGGTACCGGCGTAAACTTGGTGGTTGAGTCGGCTACCAAAGGTGTATGTCACACTCCCTAGCGGTGCAGCGATAACGGAACTGTCACTATCGGCACGCTTATCGAGAGAATCGATGGTGTTACTATTTTCTGTATTGAAATTGGATTCTGATGATATGAATCCGGCATTCAGCGAAATTTCACCGCCAAAACCTGCGGTTTCAGCGAGTTGAGCCTGAGCAGAACTGACGACAAAGGCCAAAGGCAAGAGAAGTAGCCTTGGTTTCATTCGTTATCTCCTTGTTGTCGAATGAGTGGTGCACATATTGGTTGCGGTAACAAATCTGACCATTCCCACGCATGTTCCAATGTGGCAAAGGCGCAGTATAATTACACGCTGTTTTATTCTTCACACATTATCACTGTTGTTTGACTATCATGTTGGCATATTTGTTATTTTTTTTTAACGCTTCTTTTGTGATTCTCAATTCTGCGGTTTGTTCACTCGCAATTTGTGTTATCGCTGTATTTAAAATATTGCTTCCTGGCGTAAAGCTAAAAGCACTAGCGACCGCTTGTGCCAATAAGGTGATGTGGTTATGGGCTACCGTTAATGCGTGCATTCTGGCGGTATCTAACCGTGTTGAGTGGGATGTTCAGGGCGGTGAAGCGCTTAAAAAAGACGGGTGGTATCTGCTGATCAGTAACCATCTCAGTTGGACAGATATTGTTGTGCTTTGCTGCGTGTTTAAAGACCGTATTCCCATGCCGAAGTTTTTCCTCAAGCAACAACTGCTGTATGTGCCTTTCATCGGGATGGCGTGTTGGGCGCTCGATATGCCATTTATGCGTCGCTATTCGCGAGAGTATCTGATCCGCAACCCTCATAAGCGAGGTCAAGATTTAGAAACGACACGTCGCTCGTGCGCTAAATTCAAACACACTCCAACCACAGTGGTTAACTATGTCGAAGGAACCCGATTTACCGAAGAAAAGCAGCGTAAGAGTAAAGCAAACTATCAATATTTGCTGCAACCAAAGTCGGGCGGGATTGCGTACACGTTAGCGGCGATGGGGGAGCAGTTCGAGAGCATTATCGACGTTACGTTGGCGTACCCAGAAAATACGCATAAACCGTTCAAGGATTTATTGATGGGCCGCATGAGCAAGGTGGTTGTGCGTGTAAATGTGTTACCCGTTGATGAAAGAGTGCTTGGTGATTACTTCAACGATAAGCCCTATAAGCGACAATTTCAGCAATGGTTGGGGGATGTGTGGCAAGAAAAAGATCGGTTGCTACAAGAGATTTACAAATAAACAAAAGGGGAGCGACGTGTTCCCCTTTTGATTGATATCGATGTGCTTATTTTAGTGTCAGCAAGTAGTTCACCAGAGAGAAGTACTCATCCATCGTTTTGATGCTTTGTGCTTGAACTAGGTATTTGTTGTTAACGATAACCGCAGGAACGCCGGTTAGACCGCTGTTTTCAAATTGCTTGTCCATACGGCGAACCATTGAATCAACCGCGAAGCCTTTGAATGCAGAATCGAATTTTTTCGCGTCTACACCTTCATCAAGGAAGATTTGACGAAGTTCTTCATCATTACGTGGCGCCTTCTTTAGATTGTGGATGCGGTTAAACATCACTGGCACCATTTTGTCTTCCACTTTTAATGCAACCATCGTTGCGTAGGCTTTGCTCATTGATGGGCCCATGTTGCCACCCATGAAAGAAACGTGGTTTTTTAATAGCTTAGTACCTTCTGGCAACTGCTTTTTCAGTTGCTGGATAACCGGTTCAAAGCTATTACAGTGCGGGCAGTAGAAAGAGAAAAACTCCGTCACAAGAGGTTTTTTTGATGCCTCAAGATCCAATACTTTGTAATGTTCACCTTCTTTGAATTGCGCTGCATGTGCCGACAGGCTTAACATCAGCATAGAAAACAGTGCGAACAGTTTTTTCATCGAAATATCTCCATTTTTGAATTTTTGGCCTGACTTACCATTGAGGCATTAAAGACAGCGGTGCTTCTTCTAAAGCGGCGATCTGCTCTTTAAATGCAAGGACCTGACCTTCCCAGTATTTTGGCTCATTAAACCATGGAAAAGCGAGAGGAAATGCAGGGTCATGCCAACGTTTTGCTAGCCATGCCATATAGTGCACCATTCGTAGACCGCGAAGTGGCTCGATTAGTTTCAATTCTGCAGGATTAAAGTCGCAAAACTCTTGGTAAGCCTCTAAAACAATATCCAACTGCATCAGTTTGTCTTGGCGTTCACCGTTCAATAGCATCCATAAGTCTTGTACTGCAGGGCCGTTACGAGCGTCATCCAAATCAACAAACATAGGGCCATCTCGCCACAAAATATTGCCTGGGTGGCAATCACCATGCAAACGAATCATATTGAAGCCTTCGTGCCAGTGGCTTTCAATTGATTTGATCAGCATATCCAAGTCATTGAAGAAGCTGTTCTCCAAGTGCATTGGAATCATATTGGCGTTTTGCAGAATCTCTCTTGGTTGATACAGGTATTCTTGTAAGCCGATCGTAGGACGATGTTGGAAGGCTTGGCGGCTGCCGACTTTATGGATTCGGCCAAGGAAACGCCCTACACCTTCGAGCTGATCTAAATTGTCAACCTCGTATTGGCGACCACCCACGCTATCAAACAGCGCAAAAGCATAGCCTTGATAGTGATGCAGGGTTTCACCGTTGATGCGCACAGGTGGTGCGACGGGGATCTCATTGCTAATCAGCTCTAAAGTAAAGTCGTGCTCCTCTTGGATCTGTTCATTGCTCCAACGTTCAGGACGGTAAAACTTGACGACATAACGACGACGCTCTTCGTCAGTAAATTGATAAACACGGTTTTCGTAGCTATTGAGGGGAAGAAAGCCTGATTCTGCGCGAACGCCGATGCTTTCTAACGCGTACCACATAAAGTCTGGGGTAAGGGCGTCAAAGTTAAACATACTTTGGGACATATAAACAAAAAGGCTCATTACTGAGCCTTTTTCCGTTAGTCACTGAAGTAGCACTATAGTTTTTTAATAAAACGGCTTTCTACTTCAATGGTGAATTCGTTGCTCTTATCGGTGAGTATAAACTGAATTGTCGTAATCGCAGAGTTTAGCTTGTCAGGATCGGCACCAAGACTCATTGGCAGGTTTAATACCTCACCTGGCTGGACCTGAATTGTCTGCTTACCATACCAGCTTACATCGGATAGCCCTTCAACATCCAACGAGTACTCTTGCACTTGCTGAGTTTTGTTGATCACTTTGAGGGTGTAGGTGTTTTCTACTTCTCCCGAGCTATTAACGCGGAACAGTTGGTTACGGTCGCGAATAACACTCATGCCGGCTGGGTCTACCGCTGCAATTTGGGCAAAGAAAAGACCGACCATGACGAGTAGTACGGCACCATAGCCTAGCAGCTTCGGACGCATGACTTTGGTACTCTTACCCGATAAGCGATGTTCGGTGGTGTAACTAATTAGGCCTTTCTCGTAGCCCATGCGATCCATGGTGTTGTCACACGCATCAATACAGGCGCCACAGTTGATACATTCATACTGCAAGCCGTCACGAATATCGATACCTGTTGGGCACACCTGCACACACAAATCACAATCAATACAATCACCCAAACCAAGCTGCTTTGGATCGGCTTTACGCGGACGTGGGCCACGTTTTTCCCCACGTTTTGCATCGTAGCCAACGATGAAGGTGTCTTTATCAAACATGGCAGACTGGAAGCGCGCGTAAGGACACATGTGAATACACATGATGGAACGCATCCAACCAGCATTACCATAAGTACAAATGGCAAAGAACATTACCCAAAAGACGGGCCAGAAGTTGGCGTTAAAGGTGAAAAAGTCGATAACCAATTGCTTCATTGGCACGAAGTAGCCAACAAAAGTAAAACCAGTGGCGAGTGCAATGGCAAACCAAGCTATATGTTTGACGGTTTTACGCATCGCTAAATTCGCCGTCAGCTTATTGGAGTCTTGTTTGCGGCGTTTATTGGCACTACCTTCCAGCTTCTCTTCAAACCAGATATACATGAAGGTCCAGACGGTTTGTGGGCAGAGATAGCCACACCAAACCCGACCCAAGAAGGTGGTAATAAAGAACAACCCAAACGCCGCGATCACAAACAGCAAGGCGAGTAGGGTAAGATCTTGTGGGTACAGGGTGGTACCGAAAAAGTTGAACTGCTGGTTGCCAATATCAAGCAAGATCGCTTGACGTTCACCGTAAGGAATCCACGGTATCAAAGCGAAGAGAAGCAGTAAGAACCAACCACCGTAACGACGCAGTTTCTGGTAAGTCCCTTTGCTTTCGCGTACATAGATGCGATTACTTGGGTTGAACCGATCCCCGTTTCCTTTATGGGTTTTGGGATTATAGGTTTTAGGAGTCACATCTTTGATATCGATCTTGTCCTGACTCATGCACTCATCCTTCTTAGGCTTTTATAATGTACGGCGTCATTTCTATTGATGTCGCTCGATGACATTGCTGCTCGTTCCGTCATAAAGATGACCGAACATAATTATTTTAGTAAATACTGATGAACGGCGATTATACAATCAATAACAATTCCGTTTCTTTAACGCAGTCAATGTTTAACAACAAAAATCAGTACAGTTAACCTGATAATTGGCTGAACAGTTATAACCAATTGTGGGACTAAAAACTTTGGTTATAAAAAAGCGACTCACAGAGAGAGTCGCTTAAAGAATACTGGCTGTTGAGCTAGTTATTTGATGATGCCACGAGCGCGTAGGATCGCCGTTTTAAAATCGTCCTCTTGGTCTTTTTTGAGTCCAGGGATCATTTCATCTTTGCTGCTATTACGCATTTTAAGGTGGTAGATCAGTACATCGTCGGTCAGATCTTCTAGCTTTCCTTTATAGCCTGCTTCTTTTGCCAGCTTAACGATGAACTGCAAGAGGTTCAGCTCTTGATCTTTATGCCATTCAGGCTCTAGTAGCTCAAGCAGCTCTTCAATGCGATGACACTTCATTTCTTTCTCCACAGAATTTATAGGTGTAATTAGCAGTAAAGGTACCAAATTGCTTTGCTAAGACCAAATAGGAAAAACGATCTCTTTCACTGTAGTTTGTTCTAAGTCTTTGAAGCTTTATGAGTCGCGTGCAAAGAAAAAAGCGCAGCTGGCGCCGCGCTTTTGATTAAGCTGCTTTGATAACTTTGGCCGGAACACTCGACATCATTGCTGTCTTCTCAACCAATGTCATTGCTGGCGCAACTTGCTTTGCCTTTGGTGCAGTAGTAAAGCCACTGCGGCGGCGCATTGCACTAGTATTAGTGTGTGCGAACCTGACTGTTGTTGGGCGCATTAATTTACCTAACTGTCAGGCATATCCATTGCCGATGTAATGGCCTGAATCATTATGAGCTAGGCTCCAACAAGATTGAAGAATCACTCTTCTGGCTCTCGCCAATCCAGTTAATGAGTCAGGAATACCGATATGCATGCATATCAAGTGTAAGATTAGCATCCTTGTAATAATTGGTCGATAGTTGAGCAATTGAATTGTTTAGATTTTGTCATTTTGTCGCGATGTTCGAGGCAATTTTTGTTTGCTCCCACGATCAGCAGTAGTAGTATGAGATCTCGATGAAGGAGGTGCCTATGTCATTTTTGAAGAAGACACTTGCCAGTTTTGGGATTGGGAGCGCGAAGGTCGACTCAATCTTAAACCAAGACGTGCTATACCCAGGTCAAAGTGTGGATGTGTCGATCCATGTATATGGTGGTGCGACTGAACAAGCGATCGACAACATTGATTTAAAACTCTGTTGCCGCTACATCGCAGAAGCCCCTGATGACCGTGGTGCGCGAGAAGGACACAGCATGCGCCGAGTACCTCAAACTCATGTGCTTGCTAAGTGGAGTCTCCCTTACGCATTTACCATCCATTCCGGCGAAGAGCGTACCTTCGATGTTAAGCTCGATGTGCCTTGGAACACGCCTGTCACCATTGGTGATGCCAAAGTATGGTTAGAAACTGGCTTAGACGTTGCTGCTGCTTTGGATCCGACTGATAAAGACATCCTCACCGTCCGACCTGATCCACTGATGGATGCGGTACTATCTGCATTTGAAGCGCAAGGTTTACGAATTCGCCAGGTGGAATGCGAGGAAGTGAAAGGATTCGATCTACCATTTGTGCAAGAGTTTGAACTGGTGCCAACCGACGGACCTTACCACGGCGTGTGGCGCGAATTAGAATTTGTTGCCCACCGCAGTGAGCAAGAGCTCAAGTTGTGGTTTGAAGTTGACCGCACACGCAAGGGGCAAGGTGGCATGCTCGCGAGCTTACTGGGTAGTGGCAAACTCAAGCGAGAGCTGACCATCCCTGCCACGACTAAGCCAGATCAAGTTGGCGAACTGGTACTCAATTATCTCGATCAAACTACTGCCGTTCATGAGTCTTAATTTAAGCTTACACGTGTAAGCCTAATGTGCCATACTAGAGCAAATTTCAAACTCTAGTATAGGCGCATTGATGTCCGAGCTGCAGAAACCTCAATACAGTCAACGTGAAGAACTGGCCAATACCATCACCCACGGTATAGGGATGATTTTTGGTATTGTTGGCTTGATACTGCTGTTAGTTAAAGCCATAGACCATCAAGCTGACACTTTAACGCTTACCAGTATGGCGATTTATGGTGCGAGTATTATCGTGCTATTTTTGGCCTCGACGCTCTATCATGCGATCCCTCATCCCAAAGCGAAACGTTGGCTAAAAACCTTCGACCACTGTGCTATTTATCTTTTGATAGCAGGCAGCTATACCCCTTTCTTGTTAGTCAGCTTAAGAACACCTCTAGCATTTGGGTTGATGATCGTTATTTGGAGCATTGCGTTGATCGGCATCATCATGAAAGTTGCGTTCGTCTATCGATTTAAAAAGCTTTCTTTGATGACGTATTTGGTGATGGGATGGTTATCGTTGATTGTGATTTATCAGTTGGCGATCAACTTGGATGTCGGCGGACTTACACTGCTTGCCGCTGGTGGAATTGTGTATTCACTGGGCGTGATTTTCTACGTTGCGAAGCGCATTCCCTTTAACCATGCGATTTGGCACGGCTTTGTTTTGGCTGGCTGCGTGTGCCATTTCTTTGCTATTTATTACTTTGTTGAGCCTATCTAGCCGATAGGCTCAACAAAGAATATTAAACACGTATTAGCGAGTTTTTACCTCTAGCACTTTGGCAGAAAACTGGTATTGCTGTGATTGCGGTACAGCCAGTTTTATGCTCTTACCTTGCTCCGCTTGCTGAGGTCGCAGGTAGGTATCCGCCATGCGCTTGATGGATTGCCAAACAGTCACGTTTTCTTTTGCCAGTTGCTGACCAGACATATCAAACACTTGCACCTCAACTTCCACTTGAATGACAGATTGAGAGCTTTGGTTAGTGATTGATGTAGGTAAAACAAGCTCACCGCTTTGATAGCTTGCTGAACCAATCAATACATCCACACCTGAATCTGATAGCTGCATGGTTGGCTTTTTGGCGTTTACCACCACGGTCGTGCCAACGGTTTTCGTTATCACTGGGATTGTCGCAATCGCAGGAGCTGCGATTGTTTCAACTACGCTTGCTGTTGTTTGTGTCTCCGTCGCTTGCTGCGCCGTTTTTTTCATGACGTATTCCCAGGTAAAGTCATCGTTCAACTTCACTTCTCGACCATCGGCTAAAGTGATGACCTCGGCGGCGTATGTGGATGAGGCGGCAAGTAGGGTCGCCAGAGTAATCCATGTTTTCATTGTTATACCTTTTAATTAGAGTCTGCTTAGCGGCGCCAAAACGCAGGAAAGAACAGTACAAGAATAGTCAGAATTTCCAAGCGGCCCATTAACATCCCAAAGCTTAAGAGCCATTTGGCAGTATCGGGCAGAGGCGCGAAGTTGCCTGTCGGGCCAATCACACTACCCATACCAGGGCCAACATTGGCAACGGCGGTGATTGAGCCAGAAATACTGGTCACAGGGTCGAGGCCAAGAGCACTTAAACAACCCGCGATAAAGATAATGGTGATAAAAAACATCAAGCCAAATGCCACCACTGAGCGAACAATATCATCATTCACCGGTCGCTGGTTATAACGCTGTACAAACACCCCTGAAGGGTGAATCAACTTCATCATTTGTTTGTTTAGCAGCGTCATCGCAATTTGGAAGCGGAAGATTTTGATCCCGCCAGACGTTGATCCTGAGCATGCTCCCGCCATCATTAAGAATGCGAAAAGAGTTGTGGGTAATGCGCCCCATGCGGTGAAGTCTTCTAAGCCAAAGCCAGTTGTGGTGACGACAGAGACAATATTAAACATCGACACTCGCAGGGCATCCAAAATGGTGTACCCATCTCGAATCACTAACCAAGCTGAAATCACTAAGCTTGAGAATACGAACAGGTACGCAAATCCTCTAACTTGAGCGTCGTTAACCAACACATCAATACGGCGTTTACGTAACGCGGCGATAAAGAGCAAAAATGGCAAACCACCTAAGAACATAAAGGTAGTGGCCACCCAATGTGCGCCATTAGAGAAGTGGTTCATTGACCCATCAGATGTAGAGTATCCACCTGTCGATAGCGTAGTAAAGGCATGGTTGATTGCTTCGAACAGGTTCATGCCGGTGACCAAGTAGCCCAAAATACATAAGCCCGTTAGCATCAAATAAACCGCTACGATGTTTTTGGCGACCGTTTTCGCTCTTGGACTACTTTTATCCGACCAATCTGATGATTCGGTTTGGAATAGCTTCATACCACCGACATTCAGCATAGGTAACACTGCTACCGCCATCACGATAAAACCAATGCCACCAAGCCACTGTAAAATAGAGCGCCATAGCAAGATGCTCGGCGCCATGTTGTCTAGGCCACTGAGCACCGTTGAGCCCGTCGTGGTGATACCCGACATCGTTTCGAAGTAGGCGTCGGTGAAGCTGATGTGGTTGATAAACACAAATGGCAAGGCGGCAAACGCACTCGCGATGGTCCAAACCAAACTGGTGATGAGGAACATATCGCGTACGCTGAGTTTGAACTTGGCGGTTCGACCTATCGTTAGGCAGATGAAGGCGGCAAGGTGCGTGATCACAACGGCTTGGGCGAAATCGAGGAATCCCCCCGTACCGGTAAAGAAAGCGACCAAAGTCGGCACGTACATAAACAGGGCCAGTTTGGATAAAACCAGCCCGATAACAAACAGTACGGGACGTAAGTTGACCATAGGAAAATCCTAGAGGAAAAATGGACTCGGTTGGAATAGCGCTTCGACGTCTGATACGTATTTTTTGTTGACCAGGAACATCACCACATGATCATCCTGCTCGATGACCGTACGGTCGTGGGCAATAAGAACTTCTTCGCCACGAACGATAGCACCAATGGTGGTCCCAGGTGGAAGCTTTATATCTCCAATCGCACGTCCAACCACTTTAGATGTACTTTCATCACCGTGAGCGACGGCTTCAATCGCTTCCGCAGCGCCGCGGCGAAGTGAGGATACGTTTACGATATCAGCGCGACGAACGTGCGTTAGCAAGGCTGAAATAGTGGCTTGCTGAGGTGAGATTGCTACATCAATTACGCCGCCTTGTACCAGGTCTACATAAGCGCCACGTTGGATCAGCACCATCACTTTTTTAGCGCCCATGCGTTTTGCCAACATTGCAGACATGATGTTGGTTTCATCTTCGTTGGTCAGCGCGATGAAGACGTCGACTTGGTCGATGTTCTCTTCCGAGAGAAGCTCTTGGTCTGCCGCATCACCGCAGAACACGATGGTGTTTTCTAGTTGCTCAGAGAGCTTTTCTGCACGCTGGTAGTTACGCTCAATCAGCTTCACGCTGTAAGTTTGCTCTAGGCGTTTTGCCAAGCTTGCGCCGATGTTACCCCCGCCAACAATCATGATGCGGCGGTACGGTTTTTCTAGGCGCTGAAGCTCACTCATCACTGAGCGAATATGATTACTTGCTGCAACGAAGAACACTTCATCGTCGGCTTCAATAATCGTGGTGCCTTGTGGGCGAATCGGGCGACCCTGGCGGAAAATAGCTGCCACACGGGTATCAATGTGCGGCATGTGCTCACGCAAAGCAGATAGCGCATTACCCACCAACGGGCCACCATAGTAGGCTTTCACCGCCACTAGGCTGACTTTCTGTTCAGCAAAGCTCACCACTTGCAGCGCACCTGGGTATTGGATCAGACGTTCGATGTAGCTCGTAACGAGTTCTTCTGGTGCGATAAGGTGATCAACAGGAATAGCGCCAGATTTAAACAGGGCTTCTTTTTCTGCCAAGTATTCTGGAGAGCGAATACGCGCAACGCGGTTTGGGGTATTGAATAGAGTGAACGCGACCTGACAGGCGGCCATGTTGGTTTCATCAGTGTTGGTTACTGCGACGAGCATATCGGCGTCTTGCGCGCCAGCTTCGTGTAGCACGTCTGGATGGCTCGCATGGCCATTGACCACACGTAGGTCGTATTTGTCCTGCAATTCACGCAGTCGGTCGGCATTATTGTCGACGATGGTGATGTCGTTGTTTTCACCCACTAGGTTTTCTGCCAGTGTGCCGCCAACCTGACCTGCACCAAGAATAATGATCTTCATACTCTTTTCTCGTATCTGAAAAAGGCGATTGAAATCACTTCAATCGCCCTATTTAGCATGCTGTTACGCGTGTGTCTTAGTTAGCACTGCGTAGTAGAAACCATCCATATCTTCTTCGCCTGGTAGAATTTGACGACCAGGCTGGTCGGGATCAGAATCCAGCAGTTGCGCATCCGCGGTACGTGCTAAAAACGCTTTTACTTGCTCCACGTTTTCTTGCGGTGTGATTGAACAAGTCGCGTAAACCATGGTGCCGCCGGGCTTCAGTTGCGTCCACATGGCATCAAAAATTTCACTTTGCAGCTCTGCTAATGCGGCGATGTCGTCTGCACGACGTAGCCATTTGATGTCTGGGTGACGACGAATCACGCCAGTCGCAGAACATGGGGCATCCAGCAAAATGCGATCAAATTGCTCGCCTTGCCACCATTCTTGTGGATTACGCGCATCACCGCAAACCACTTTTGCCTGAAGGTTGAGACGCTTCAGGTTTTCATGCACACGTTTCAAGCGTGTGTCGTCGCAGTCAATCGCGACCACTTCACTGCCCGACGTGCGCTCTAGAATGTGCGCAGTCTTGCCACCTGGCGCAGCACAGCAATCTAAAATCCGTTCGCCGTCTTGTGGTTTTAGGTAGTTGATCGAAAGCTGCGCCGCCGCATCTTGTACCGAAACCCAACCTTTATCAAAACCAGGTAGCTTCATCACGTCACATGGTGCGGCCAATTTTATGGCGTCCATTGCTTCTGTGTGTGGCGTGCTATCAATGTTTTCATTTTTGAGCAGCGCAAGGTATTCATCACGAGTGTGGTGTTGATGGTTCACACGCAGCCACATTGGTGCTTTTTGGTTGTTCGCTTCAACAATACTTTCCCATTGCTTTGGGTAGGCCTCTTGCAGCAGTTTTAGTAACCAGCTTGGGTGACCGTACTTGCCAGCGTTGTTGCTGACGGCCATTTGGTCGAGTTCTTCTTGGTTGCGCTGGTAGTTACGCAATACCGCGTTAATCAAACCACGCAGACGAGGACCTTTCAGCTCTTTAGTGCCTTCAACCGTTTCACCGACTGCTGCGTGCGCAGGAATACGCATGAAGCTCAGTTGGTAAATACCAACCAGAATTAGGTGATGGAATACACGTTGTTTGCCTTTTAGCGGCTTATCCATCAATTGGTTTGCGATCATTTCTAGGCGAGGTAGGTAACGTAGCGCACCGTAACAGATCTCTTGTAGCAGAGCATGGTCACGAGGTCGTACCGTTTGTTGAGCCGCTGGAAGAGCGCTTGAAAGTGAGTGGCCCTTGTCGACGACAAGATACAGGACGTTAGCAGCCGCAGCGCGAACATTCATGATGAGTACCTTAAAGTAAAGGAGGGCATCTCTGCCCTCTAAAAGTTCGTATTATTGGGGATGATAACCCCTAGTATGGCTTAAACCAGCAGAGTGCCAACTTCAAACCAAGCCGCACGCGAATTCAGAATATCCTGAACTGACATGGCTTTTTTGCCAGGAACTTGCAGTTGCTCTAGCACCAGTACGCCGTTGCCTGTCGCAACATAAATACCGGTTTTATCTGCTTGTACGATGGTGCCGGCTGGCTTGTCACTGGTTTGCTCTGCCACACGGCTTTGCCATACTTTGATGCTGTTTTCTGCCGCCTCAAAGTGGCTCATTGGCCATGGGTTAAATGCACGAACGCAGCGCTCAATGTGCGCCGCATCGTCGTTCCAGTTGATGCGTGCTTCTTCTTTGCTGAGTTTTTTCGCATAGTTCGCTAGCTCATCGTCTTGCTTCACTGGCACTGCTTTACCCGCAGCAATGTCTGCTAGGCAGTCAATCAGAGCTTCTGGACCAAGCTCAGCCAATTTTCCATACATTGAAGCGCTGGTATCTGTCGCTTCGATTGGCAGAGTTGCAATCTTCAGCATATCACCAGTGTCGAGACCGATGTCCATCTGCATGATGGTCACGCCAGTTTCTGCATCGCCCGCCCAAATAGAGCGTTGGATTGGAGCCGCACCACGCCAACGAGGTAGGATAGAACCATGTACGTTGATACAACCAAGTTTAGGGGTATCAAGAACCGCTTGTGGCAGCAGCATACCGTACGCCACGACAACCATGAGGTCGGCGTTCAGATCGGCAAGTTCTTGTTTCGCTTCGTCGGACTTAAAGCTTTCAGGTTGGTAAACCGGGATATTGTGTTCTAGCGCCAGTTGTTTTACCGGTGGCGCAGCCAATTTTTTGCCACGACCCGCTGGACGATCTGGGTTTGTGTAAACCGCGATGACTTCATGCTCCGAAGACAACAACGCCGCCAAGTGACGGGCGGCGAAATCCGGAGTACCTGCAAAGACAATTCGTAAAGACTGACTCAAGGTAGACTTCCTTCTAATTGGTATGGTTCGAGATTAAGCGTTTTGCTGCTTCTCGTTAAAGCGTTTGATTTTCGCTAGCTTGTCCTGAATGCGTTTGCGTTTCAGTGGTGATAGGTAATCCACGAATAGCTTACCTTGTAGGTGATCAAGCTCGTGTTGAACACAAATCGCTAGCAGGTCGTCGGCTTCAAAGGTGAACTCTTTGCCATCACGATCCAGTGCTTTAACGGTAACTTCTGCAGCGCGAGGCACAAGTGCGCGCGCACCTGGTACCGACAGACAGCCTTCTTCGATGCCATCTTCGCCACGCTTTTCCAGAATCTCAGGGTTGATTAGCACCATCGGCTCATCGCGAGTTTCTGAAATATCAATCACTACGATACGTTTGTGGATATCAACCTGCGTTGCAGCAAGGCCAATACCTTCTTCGTCGTACATGGTTTCAATCATGTCATCGACGATTTTTTGAATCTCAGGTGTCACCGCTTCAACAGGCTTTGCGACTGTGCGCAGGCGATCATCCGGGAATGTTAATACTTGTAATACAGACATATTCACTCGAAATATTGAACTGTGCCGAAACAGCACAAACCTTGTTGGCTCAATTCTAGACATTTTATAGCCTAAATGACAGCATCCTTGCACCAATTTCCATTCTGGTTCCTGCTTAATAGACCAAGGACGAGGGTCATGAATCGAATTTTCCGCAACGTTGCCAGTGTTACGTTGCCGTTACTTTTCTCTTTCAACGCTGTAGCAAATGTGGATGCGAACCCACTGACTGTTAAAGATGATGCGCCACATACATATGTAGTTGTGAAGGGCGATACGCTATGGGATATTTCGGCCATGTACTTGGATAGCCCGTGGTTGTGGCCTCGTTTATGGCAAGTAAACCCGGAAATCGATAACCCTCATTTAATTTATCCCGGAGACAAGCTGTCTTTGGTGTGGATTAACGGTCAGCCCGTGTTGAGCCTAAAACCGGTTAAGAAGCTGAGCCCGAAAGCTCGCATCACAGAAAAGAAAGCCGTACCAACGGTCGCGGAAGGTTTGGTGATGCCTTACCTTAAATCGGATCGGTTGCTAGATAAAGATTCGTTGAACAGAGCAGCAAAAGTGATGGGTAGCAGCAAGGGCAGTAAGTATCTGACTGCAGAAGATGTGCTGTATATCAATGGCAATCAGACCGCGACAGGTTGGGCTATTTACCGACCAGTAGCTACCTTTTCGCGTGACGATGTGTCCGAAGAGATTACCGCGCTGCGTTTGATTGCCAAAGGCGAGCTCGTTGAAGCTTCGACTGATTACTCAGGTTTGAAGCTTACATCGCAAATGCAAGAAATCCTACGTAACGATATCGCGTTGCCAAATCAATCGGTTGAGAATACTGACTTCACGACTACGTTCTATCCGCTGCCGTCGCCACAAGGCAGTTCTGCAAAGTTGCTAGGTAATATCGAAGGTATTCGCTTTAGTTCAACTAACCAAGTCGTGGTGATTGATAAAGGCACGTCAGACAATCTCAAGCAAGGCAGTGTGTTTGATTTAAAAGAAGACGCGCACCCAGTTTACAAAGACGGCGATGAGTTCAAGAAAGAGTTTGGCGTGCTTGATAAGAAAATTACTTTGCCTCAAAGCAAAGTTGGTGAGTTGCTGGTCATTCGTCCTTATGAGTACTTTAGCTTGGCACTGATCACTAACAGTACGAAACCCATTAACCAAGATATTTCGGTGGTGTCACCGTTGGCGGACGAATTAACCATCGATGAATCGACGAAATAACGATGATCTCGCTGCCTGGTTAAAACTGAGTTGTTTGCCAGGCATTGGCGGCGTCAAAATGAATAAGCTACTGGCAAGAGACACGCCACGTAACATCGTAAACTTCTCTCCTGAACAGCTACAACAACTTGGGTTAACAACTAAGCAAATTCAAGCTTGGGCTTCAACAGATAAAGAAGTCGATGCTTGTTTAAGCTGGCTTGAGGCTTCTACAAATCATCATATCCTGACACTGACTGACCCGTGTTATCCACCTCAGCTCAAACAAATCGTTGCACCGCCACCTCTACTTTTTGTTCAAGGAAACCCTACTTGTCTTTCTCAGCCACAAATCGCGATGGTTGGAAGTCGAAATGCGAGTATTGATGGATTACAGCATGCACGTCAGTTTGCTGCAGAGTTTGTTCAGCACGATTTTATTGTCACCAGTGGTCTCGCTTTAGGCATTGATGGTCATGCGCATGATGGTGCGTTGCAAGCGGGTGGTAAGACGATTGCGGTGCTAGGATCTGGCTTAGAAAATATTTATCCGGCACGTCATCGTGGTTTAGCGCAACGTGCTATTGAACATGGGGCTTTGGTGTCTGAGTCTCGGCCTAATGCCAAGCCGCGCCCAGAAAACTTCCCGCGTCGTAATCGTATTATTAGTGGATTATCGCTTGGTGTACTGGTCGTCGAGGCGGCGAAAAAGAGCGGCTCGTTAATTACAGCTCGTTACGCGCTTGAGCAAGGTCGAGAAGTATTTGCGCTGCCAGCGTCAATCAATGCCCCCAATGCCTGCGGTGGAAACCAGTTGATACGTCATGGCGCTTGCCTCGTAGAAAAGACGAAAGATGTCTTAGATGAAATACAGTCCTTGCTTGATTGGTCTATTAATCAGAGTACCGATTTATTTTCTACGTTAAATGATGAAGAAGAATTGCCATTTCCTCAGCTGTTAGCTAACGTAGGAAGTGAAGCTACACCGGTTGATATTCTTGCAAACAGGACCAATATACCTGTCCAAGAAGTCATGATGCAGCTCTTAGAGTTAGAACTCTCTGGGCATGTCGTTGCGGTTTCAGGTGGCTATATTCGAAAGGGGAGGGGCTAGCTATGATGATGGATATACTGATGTATCTATTCGAAACCTACATCCATAGCGATGCAGAGTTACAGGTCGAACAAGACGAGTTGGAAGAAGAGTTGCTTCGTGCAGGCTTCCAACAAAAAGATATCTACAAAGCCCTTGTCTGGTTAGAAGAGCTTGCCGCATTGCAGCAAAGTGACACCTCTTCTGCAATCTCGACTTGCATGGCTTCGTCATCAACTCGTATCTACACAGCGAAAGAGATGCAGCGTTTAGATTTGGAATGCCGAGGTTTTCTATTGTTTCTCGAGCAAATCAATGTGTTAACCACAGAAACTCGCGAAATGGTGATTGACCGAGTGATGGGATTAGAAACGAGTGAGTTTGAGCTTGAAGATCTCAAATGGATCATTCTGATGGTGCTGTTTAATGTGCCTGGCAACGAAAACGCTTACACGCTAATGGAAGAGCTGTTGTACACCAAGGAACAAGGGATTCTTCACTAACCATCTGGGCAAGTTCGAGTTTAACTAGAATAAACGCGAGCTTGTCTTTTTGTGTGTTTTTCACGAAACGGTAAGTATGAGTAGTAAAATCGACAACACCCTTTTCTCTGCCCATGAACACGCTTTGGAACACGAGCCGTGTCCAAAATGTGGTGGTGAGCTGACTCTCAAGCACGGAAAACATGGCCCATTTCTCGGCTGTAACCATTACCCAAGCTGTGATTACATTAAACCGCTACACAGCAATGATGGTCACATCGTGAAAGAGTTGGGTGTGCCTTGTCCTGAGTGTGGCAATGAGTTGGTTCTCCGCCAAGGGCGCTACGGTATGTTCGTTGGTTGTAGCCATTACCCGGCTTGTCATCATATTGAGTCGATTAATCAACCAGAGCCAGAGGCGCAGTCACAAGAGCAACACGCTTGCCCTGAATGTGGCAAAGGACATTTGGTTGAGCGTAAAACCCGATTTGGCAAAACATTCTACGCGTGTGACAACTACCCTAAATGCAAATTTGCTGTGAACCTTGCTCCGGTCAAGGGGCGATGCGAAGAATGTGGTTTTACTTTGTTGGTGGAGAAGAAACTCGCCAGTGGTGTGAAATTGCAATGTGCCAACCGTAAGTGCCAGCACACCCAACAAGGGTAAATACATCAAAGGAATTAAAAAGGGTCGCATCGTGCGACCCTTTTTTTATTTTTTTGCTGCCAAACGTTAGTGTTGAGGCTGTTTAGCGAACGCTTGCACGGCTGGGAAAGCTATTGGGTCTAAGATGTCTGCCAGAGCGCACAACCTACGGTGCAATTCTCCTGGGTAGTCGCCACACACGTTGATGTGTCCCATCTTGCGACCTGCACGTTTCTCTTTGCCATACCAATGAATGTGGCAACCATCCATTAATAACAATGCTTCTGGTAGTGTGTCTTCACCAAGAATATTAATCATTGAGGTTTCACGAACCAATTTCGTACTGCCTAATGGTAAGCCGCACACTGCGCGCAGATGGTTTTCAAACTGACACGTTTCTGCACCTTGCTGTGTCCAGTGACCAGAGTTGTGCACGCGTGGAGCAATCTCATTCACTAAAAGTGCCCCATCGACATCAAAGAACTCAAGCGCTAATACGCCAACGTAATCTAGGCTATCTGCGACTGCCGTGAACATTTGCTTTGCTTGTTCCTGTAACCCTGGCGCATCAATCGCAGTAGAAAGACTCAATACACCGTTGGTGTGGACGTTCTCTGCCAGAGGATACACTTCCACACTGCCATCTTTGCTTCGAGCACCAACCAGTGATACTTCGCGGTTAAAAGGAACAAACTCTTCAGCAACAATCGCTTGAGTTGGTGTTGCCGCGATGCACTCCGACATCTCAGTCCAAATGTCGTCGACTTGAGAAGCTTCTTTTAAGCGCCATTGGCCTTTACCATCGTAACCACCTAATGCACTTTTCAGAACCATTGGCATACCAACGTGTTCAATTGCGCGGTCAAAGTCTTCACGAGTTTCAATGACGTAGTATTTCGCGTTGCGCACGCCGGCATCATCAAGCAGTGCTTTTTCAATACGGCGATCACCACCTGCTTTGATGGCTTGCGTACTTGGTAGGAACTTGCCGCTCGCTTCGCAAACCTTGAGCACGTCATGTGGAATATGCTCGAACTCGGCAGTAATCACATCAACTTGCGTAATCGCATTTTCCAAGCCATGGCCAAGTACCTGTTGAGTTAAAGGGTGAACGACATCACCGCTGCTGACATCGTAAGCTGAAATTTGAATATTCAGTGGCGCACCAGCCAGAGACATCATACGAGCCAACTGACCCGCACCAAGAACCAGTACATGCATCTGATTAATCCTCTGCAGGGTTTGGATTTGCGAGAACTGTTTCCGTTTGCTCATTACGGAATGCTTCTACCTTCGCCATGATGTTTTCATCATGAGTGCCTAGGATTTGCGCAGCTAGGATACCGGCGTTTGCTGCGCCCGCTTCGCCAATCGCCAATGTACCAACCGCAATTCCCTTTGGCATCTGTACAATAGAAAGCAGTGAATCCATACCTTTCAGTGCACGAGACTGAACGGGAACCCCAAGCACTGGCAAACTAGTAAACGCCGCCGCCATACCTGGTAGGTGGGCTGCACCACCTGCGCCTGCGATGATAACTTTGATGCCGCGTTCTTTTGCGCCACTAGCGTAGTCAGCCAGTAATTGAGGAGTTCGGTGTGCTGACACGACTTTTGTTTCGTAAGGCACGCCAAATTGATCTAGCATGTCCGCTGCTAGTTTCATGGTTGGCCAATCGGATTTAGAACCCATGATGATACCGACTTTCATCTCAAACTCCTTTAAGCTGCAAAAATTAGGTGAGCTATAAATTTGTGCGCATTATACGGGGATTTTTATCTCAAGCAAACGTTTGCTTCTTGTTGTTGGCGCTATTGATACATTTTATAAAAAAATTGCTTTAGTGTCTGAGAATGAATATTTGTACACTTAGTGAAAACAACACAGTCAAACAAATAGGAAGTAATCGGTGGATAACTTTGAACAAGTGCTCAACGCACTCAAGCAAGGCGAAGTGATTGCCTATCCAACAGAAGGGGTTTTTGGTGTCGGATGTGATCCAGATAACCCAGAAGCAATTCAAAAGCTATTAGAGCTCAAGCAGCGTCCGGTAGAAAAAGGGCTGATTCTCATCGCGGCAAGTTATGATCAGCTCTTGCCTTATATTGATGAATCTCAGTTGACTGAAGAACAATTACAGACTGTTCATGCCACTTGGCCAGGCCCATACACTTGGATCATGCCAGCGAGCGATAAAGTATCCAACTGGGTTTCAGGGCAGTTTGATTCAATTGCGGTTCGTGTGACTGATCATCCTTTGGTGCAAAAAATATGTAATGCATTCGGAAAGCCGTTAACCTCTACCAGCGCGAATCTTTCCGGCTTACCACCGTGTATGACCACGGAAGAAGTCGAAGAGCAGTTGGGTGATAAGCTGGTCGCCATTCTTCGTGGCGAGACCAGCGGTCGTGATAAACCCAGCGAGATTCGTGACGCCAAAACTTCACAAATATTAAGACAGGGTTAACCCTGCTAACCAGCCATCATTAGGTTTCACGTAATAGGTAATAACGTATGTCAGCGATCGATAAGCACGCCGTAAAGCAGTTCTTGATGTCACTTCAGGACTCCATTTGTCAGCAGTTAGAACAAGAAGATGGAAAGGCCGTCTTTGTCGAGGATGCATGGCATCGTGAACCGGGCGAACGTCTTGGTGGCGGTGGGCGCTCACGTGTTATGCGTGATGGCCTTGTTTTCGAGCAGGGAGGCGTGAACTTCTCGCATGTGGAAGGGAAAGAAATGCCAGCATCTGCGACAGCGCATCGTCCAGAGCTAGCGGGTCGTCGTTTTGAAGCGATGGGTGTTTCTTTGGTTATTCACCCTAAAAACCCTTATGTACCGACTTCACACGCCAATGTTCGCTTCTTTATTGCAGAAAAAGATGGCGAAGACCCAATTTGGTGGTTTGGTGGTGGTTTTGACCTAACGCCGTTCTATCCATTTGAAGAAGATTGCCAATCATGGCACGATACTGCAAAACTGCTTTGTGCGCCATTTGGTGACGATGTTTACCAAGAGCATAAAGCATGGTGTGACAAATACTTCTTCCTACCACATCGTAATGAAACTCGCGGTGTTGGCGGTTTGTTCTTTGATGATCTAAACCAGTGGGAATTTGATAAGTGTTTTGCTTACATCAAAGCAGTCGGTGAAGGCTATTGCCAGGCTTACTTGCCGATCGTTTCTCGTCGTAAAGAGTTCAAGTATGGTGAGCGTGAGCGTGAATTCCAACTATATCGTCGCGGCCGTTACGTAGAGTTCAACTTAGTGTATGACCGTGGCACCTTATTTGGTTTACAAAGTGGTGGGCGTACTGAGTCGATTCTGATGTCAATGCCGCCGCTCGCTCGCTGGGAGTACTGCTACGAGCCAGAAGCGGGATCGCCAGAAGCTGAACTTTACGAGCGATACCTAACGCCCCGAGAGTGGTAAGCACGGAATCTCCTTTTCTATATAGATAGATAGTGATAGGGTCATCTGTAATCAGGTGGCCCTGTTTTCTCTATATCTAAGTAAGGAGCAAAGGTAAGGAAATGACCCAGCAAATCGATCGCTATGCCGTGTTTGGTAATCCTATCGGACACAGTAAGTCGCCATTCATTCACACCTTGTTTGCTCGTCAAACTAATCAATCTTTGGTGTACACCGCAGAAAGTGCACCTGTTGATGGTTTTATTGACGCGGCGAAGGTGTTTTTTGCTGAAGGTGGCAAGGGGTGCAACATCACTATGCCATTTAAAGAAGATGCTTATCAATTTGCTAGTCGATTGACAGAACGGGCTCAGTTAGCAGGCGCGGTAAATACCCTCAAGAAGTTAGACGATGGTGAAATCATCGGTGACAACACTGATGGTGCAGGTTTAGTGCAAGATCTGCTTCAGCATCAGGTTGTATTGGAAGGCGCGCGAATCCTAATTATTGGCGCTGGTGGTGCAGCTCGTGGTGTTATTAAGCCACTACTTGATCAAAAGCCGACCTCTTTAACCATTACCAACCGTACCTTTAGTAAAGCACAGGAGCTTGCAGAGCTGTTTGTCTCTCACGGTCCTATCCTCGCCAAAGAGATAGCAAGTATTGATGAAGAGTATGATGTCATCATTAACTCCACATCCGCTTCTCTTAGTGGTGAACTGCCGACTATTTCATCCTCCATCTTTGCCGCTAACAGTACAAGCTATGACATGATTTATGGCAAAGGGGTGACGAGCTTTAACTTATGGGCAAAAGAGAATGGTGCCGCTCATGCGTATGACGGTCTTGGAATGTTAGTTGGGCAGGCTGCGGAAAGCTTTATGCTCTGGCGTGGCTTACGTCCTGGTGCCAAACAAATTCTCAGAGAACTAAGAAAGAACCTTGAAGGTCAATAAGCGATGAATCAATCCATCTTATTCCCAGATATTCAATCATGGGATGAAGTATCACAATCGGTAAACTTTTCGGCGCAACAATCAGGCGCACTAATAGAGTGCTTTGTGACGAAACAAAAGTTAGAAAAGCTCAGTGGTTCACTGATTGAAACTGAGCAAGCGGCAATTAAAGTGTTTACTGATTACCGATTCGACCTAGAAGAAATGGCTGAAGAGCTAATAGAAGATGAAGCCTTCAACGAAGAAGGCCATATCATCATCGGTTAACAGGGCTTTAGTTCAAGTCTTTTACTTCATTTAAGTAGTCGTTTTTGTTCTGCACATAGTTGTTGGCAGACTTTTGCAAGAAAGCTCGTTCTTTTTCTGATAGAGGGCGAGCTTGTTTTACTGGGCTTCCAACATATAAGTAGCCACTTTCTAATACTTTCCCAGGTGGCACTAAACTGCCTGCTCCGATCATCACCTCTGACTCAATTACAACAGCATCTAAAACAATAGCTCCCATACCAACCAAAACACGATCGTGGATCTCACAACCGTGCAGCATCACTTTGTGGCCAATCGTAACGTCATTACCAATAATCAATGGGTAGCCGTTTGGGTTTTCGGCGTTCTTATGGGTGACATGCAAAACACTGCCATCTTGAATATTCGTTCGATCACCAATGTGAATGTGGTTTACATCGCCTCGCGCTGCTACCAATGGCCAAATGCTAGAATCATCGCCAATTCGGATATCACCGACTAAAACAGAGGTTGGGTCAACGTAAACACGCTCACCAAGTTCAGGCTTTATACCTTTGTAGCTTCTCATTGAGCTCATCTTTTTTCCTTATTCAGGGCGATTACAGGGTGTATGGAGGTAGAATAGTAGTGAAAACTCGCCTTTTAGAATAAAAAACACCCA
>NZ_JAWOWM010000016.1:0-86355 GCF_033340475.1 Vibrio sp. 1078-1 | reverse complement strand
ACGGCCCACATAAAAACCATGGGGGTGGTTTCCCAAAACAGCTACGGCCGACACAAAAACCATGGGGGTGGTTTCCCAAAAAAACAGTCACGGTCTGTGTGAAAATTAGCATATACAAAAATAAAGGCTAAATAGAGTGGCGAGCTTAAAGTTAACTAACTTCGTAGCGGATGTAATGTTTGATGTATAACAGAGCCATGGTCATTGATTTTAACGCTATTTTGAACCCATTCTCTTTGTTATCCAGAGCAAACTCTCTCTAGGTTGTTGGTACTATTAAATAGCACCAACAGTTTACGTTATGAGAACCATTTAGTTACTTTCAATATCATGCGTTTATTTCATTTTTATCAGATAGCTCGCTTTGATGATACTCAAACCATTTGAGCATCCCTTCCTTTAGCTCTTCTAGGCTTAACTTGTCTTTGAGCAATTCAAGTACGCGACGGAATGCGCTTTTCTCGCTTGACGTGTATTCACCTGCAATGAACTTATCCGCCATTGAGCTTCCCTGTTGACCTTTAAGCTCCGCTATTTCTGACTGAATGCTGGATAGACGTTTTGGGAAAATTTCTCCCGCACGCCACAAACCACCCAAGCCATCATAAGCAGCAGCCGTAGGACCGAAATCAAGAATAGCCTCACGCATTTCGAGCTCTTGCGCTTTTGTTGGTAACTTGCCTTCCTTGTCGCGCTTAACCATGCCGTTATAAGCATCGATCGCTTTTTTAAGTGTTTCAGCTTGCGCCTCGTAATCTGCAATCTGCTCACCCTTAACATCGAATTCGACTTGGGATTTTCCTTTCTCTCTTTCCTTGTCGTACTCATTCTTGGCCAACTCAAGAGAGTCCAGTTCTGCAATAATGTGGCGGTTAACCACCATTACCATGTCAGAAAATGAGGAATAACGGTCAGAGTAATCAAATACATCAGGCTTTTTATTCAAAGACTTGGATATGTCATTTGTGACACTTATTTCCCCACGTTCGCGGTTAACCTTAACGTATATAACCACTTCACCATTATCGACCTGACGCTTAATCTCGATATCTGTTGCTGAATGGCGAGTAATCTCTGCATTAGGGATATCGTCACCAATCTTAGGTCGTGCGGCACCGTCTTTTACACTGGCCTTGAGCTCACGCAGAATAGAAATACGCTCTTTGCCCTTTTGGATCCGTTCAAGTATCGGTAAAGACTTGTCGCTCAACTCTTTTAACAGGCCGTTTAGCTGTCTGCTTAACTTAAGTTTTGCTTTTAAGTCCATTAGGCCACCTCTACTGCAAATCCAAACATGAATGCCTTAAACATAAAGTCCTCTGGCGAAATTTTGTTGCTCTCATCTGGCATATGGCCATACATATTAGGCACTTCATCCCAAGGGAATTGCATACCTAAATCATCAAACTCTGGCTCGCTCGGTTCGTTCATCTCGTAACTATCATAAAACGACACGAAACAATCTCTTTCGTCACTGCTAGTTAGTTTCAGTCGGATCATTACTACCTCTTGCTTTGTCGTGTAGATGAGCAATCACGCCCACAATGAACTCAAAATGTTCTGGATCGTTGACGGCTAATCGGCCTCTGGATTCATTGTCAATTAGAGACTCAATACCCATCGTGATTACTTCGGTTGCTCGAGCTCCATCAATGTCAAATGGATCGGCCTCGTTATAAAATTTGGTCGCGTATGGCGTGAACGCGCCATCGTCAATCGTGTACTCGTCAGGCGAATAGTTAACGCCCTTTTGAGAGCCCCACTTGTCTTGATAGATATCGCGTAATGATCGAATGCCATTGGATTGAGCTAGACGCTTTTTCAAGAAGCTCTTAGCCATGGCCAACACTTCAGGATGATCATGCTCAAGAGAATGACTAAGCTCATGCCATAGAACTCTCTTGGTAAAACCTTCACCGATACTGATAGAGCGATCAGAGTTGGAGTAATCCTGTCGCGCCTTTCTTACCGTGAAGTTGATTGGCTCACCAGAAAACGCCACCAGCGAATAAAGCTCACCAGCAGCAAGCATCAGCTTTTGCTTGGCCTTACCCGCACGCCCGGTAAAGTCGCCTTTACGTTGACGGGATAAGCGGTTGTTTGCCAACTTGTCGAACCCGGAACGCATCGCCATTTGGTAGCCATCGTTGACACTTACTGGCGAATTTAGAGTGAGTTGATGAACAATCTCTGATAACTCTAGGCCCGCACTGACGTAATTCTCCCGGTGGATATCTCGAACCTCTTCATAGATACCAAACGTGTGTGTCGATGAAGACTGCGCCCGGTCAGCACCAACAAGGCGGTAAACATCGTAGGCTTTGGCGTGCTTGGTAATGGCATCGAGCGTGCGAGTTTTCTTTGGTTTGCTCCATGGCTGGACCTCAATCAAATCGTTAATGCGCTCGTTCTCTTTAATTTGCTTGCCAATTTTGTCTTTGAGCGTGGTGTTTATCGTAATACCAAGCGACGCCATCAATTCGCGGCCCTTGGTTGCAACAGAATCCACTTGAACATGTTCGGCGTCTAAATCACTGGCCCCTTTCTTACCTCTTAGCTCCGCAATGATGTTCAACCGTTCACGCGACCATTCCATACGCTTGAAAAGGGGCTCGGTGGCCCCTTCTCGTTTTAAGTAGGAAAGTATTTCCACGGCGCGAGCGGTTTTCTTAATTCGTTCGCTGAGTGGAAGCATTAAACCGTCACCTCCGATTGAAGCTCAACGAATCGAGCAAACGCAGCCTCTAGCAAGTCGTTGTGTTCATCTAAGGTGCCCGCCGACTCAAACTTTTCATACGCTGTTTCGAAATCAGCTTGGTACTGCTCAATAAGATCTAGCGTGGCCTCTCCGGTGTAATCACGGATTGAGCGTAGTTTTTCAACAAGCGCTTGCTCTTCGGTGTTGTTTTCCACTGGCTCTGACTCCGGTTCTGGCTGTTGGTCTGTGTATGTCTCAATAAACGGACGTTCGCCGCCGTTGTGCTCTAGGCGAATGCGTTGAGCGGTTTGGCGTGCGCCTTCAGAGTCATAACCATTGGCAAGTAGCGTGTCGTAAATATCGTCTTGGCCTTGGTAGTTCATCGAACCATTTTCCTCAAACCAGCCCGTTGTATCTAAGCCTTTGAGGATTGGCTTTAACGTATCTTCGATAGAACCATCGAACGGCAATTGGCTAAGTCCCTCGATGTAAATCCCGGCACGCTCTAAGTCGTCTTTATGAACAAACACTTCCTCGCGATCATCAAAATCGAGCAATACCGCTTGGTTAGAGTCAGGAAGAATTGAATCAATGATGTATCGACCGCTTCCCATATAAACAAGATCGTTCTTCTTCTTCAGTTCTAGCGTTGGCTGTGGTTCCGATTCCGGTTCCTGCTCTGGCTCCGGTTGTGGATCTGGCTTCATGTAAGCAGCTTGAACGGCTTGTACAAGTCGCTCTGAATCTTCTTCGCTGTACATCGAGCGATCAGAGAAAAGCTGAACTAGGTTTTCTGGCTTAGTTTTAGCAACAGCCACCAGCGGCTTACCAAACATGCCGAGCTCATCAATAACGTCGTAAGTATCTTCGTTAAAGTTCACGGTGCCGTTTGACGTCTGAACTACTGGCGCATTGGGATCGTAATGCTCTTTGCTTTCTACCCATGAGTTAAGCGCTTCAATCCATCGCTTTTTGTTTTTCGGTGCATTTGAGCGCTCTAGCAAGTCGCCTCGAGCTCCTTCAGGGATCGAGTGAATGAGCGTTTCTTTGACCATTAACTTCGCGTCTTTAAGCGCTAGCACGCCATTTTGAACTGAGGTGATCAGTGCGCGAACTGAGCCGACAAAGTTGGAGTTGTTATCTTCATGCTGCTTTGTCTCTTCGCCTGTATCATCGAGGCCGCTAATCTCTGGTAAGCCTTGCTCTTTGCGCATTTCGTTAAAGTCTTCCAACCAATCTGTACCAATAACCTGATCGGCCAGCTCTTTAAGCTGAAGATCGGCAACGTAGGCTGATTGCAAAGCGTCTTTAACTTGGGACCAATCACTGAGGTTTTCAGCACCTTCTACTGGCGAACCTTCAGAGTACGTCAAATAAAAGTGGCCATCGTCGTGATAGTGGATGTCATAGTCACCATGAGGATTTAGCGCATCAATGCGATATAACGGCGACTCCACGTTAACAGACAGGTACATCGTGTTATCAAGATTCAGCCCGGCGGTATCCAAACCTGAACGGTCAATATTCCAACCGCTCGCCATTTTCTTACCCTGCACCAGCTCTGACAGAGCGTTAATCGCTTTCTCGTTCTTCACTCGAACATCAGAGACGACAATCCCCATAGCGCGAGCTTCTTCCTCTAGCATTTGAGGCGTAACCAATGACAGAGACGCTTGCCATACTTTGTAGGCTTCTACATCGTTCTTACGCTCTTTGAATTCGGCTTGTTGGCGTAACACTTCCGGGAAAGCTTTTTGGAAGCCATCTTTCGCTACCATTAGAATGTCATTGAGTTGAGCTTGAGTGATGCGCTCTAGGTCTTTTCTCTCCATCCAGTCATAGAAGAAGTTACGAACGATCAGCTCTGCCGCATCGCTATCGGCCAGTGAGCCCTCTTCCGTTTGGCCTTGTTTTAACGGCTTTAACTCAAAGCTTTTGACCTGTTCTGGTGTTAGCTCTTGGGCGTAACCAATTGCGCCATGACGAATGGCCACACCCGCATTCGGGAACTGTGCTTGTGCCTCTTCAGCGTTGAGCACTTTCACCGCTTGAGCATCGCTTGGCGTGGTACCCATGCCATAAGGTCGAGCTTGTAGCCCGTACCAGTGCAACTCATCTTGCTCGCCTTGCACTTGAGTTTCGCCGCTTGCATCAACTTGTCGATTTGGGATGAGCGCTCCGCTTGCTGCTTGCTCGAGTCGTTCTTTTGAAAAGTTGTTTTCGGTCAGGTTGTCGATAACAGCTTGTGAGAACGTGCTGAAATCTCTAGGGCCGAAATGCTTCACGTCAGAGATATTGTCGTAAACGCGAGTTTGAACATTCAAACCGCCACCTAGTACGTACTCAACAGAGATGCCTTCTTCAGTGCGCGAGATGGTCACAAAGTTGTGCTCGTCGTACTCAATTACGTAATGACCGGTATCTAAATCTTTGCCCTTCATTTTGTTAAATGAATGGCCGTTAGATGGCGTGGTCGGCTGCGCTAAATAGCCATATGTATTGATCTGGTCTTCTGGATATTCCGTTTCGTTTGGCTCATTCTCTGGCACTGCCGGGACGTCGTTAACCTCACCAAGTTTCCAAATAGAATGACGCTTAGTGAATGCTGGCTTGTTGGCGACTTTGTTGTACTCGGCAATCATGGTAAGTATGTTGTTCACCTGCTCTTGATTACCTTGTCGCTTGAGCGTTTTCAGGCGATTGGCAAGGTTACTTACAAACAGAGAACGGTCAAAACCTGCCAAGTTCGGATCGTTGCTATCAATGCCAGAAATGTTCATCAAAGCTGTCAGCATGTTCTTGTTGCCATCTTTCACGACCACTTCAGTTGCGGCTTTAAATGTTGGCGACTCGAGCAACTTGCTGTCGGTTGTCTTCGCTTGGCCATCTCCCGACGTTGCGCTTGAGCTCGATGCTGATTTTCGAGCTAATTGCTTGCGTAACTCTTCTTGGATTTCGTTTTGGTTGTTGATTTGCTTGGTAAGCGTGTTAATACGCTTTTTCTTCTTCTCGTTTTCAGACTCAATAGAATCAAGCTGATCTGACTTTTCGTTAATGTCAGCTTCAATGCTTTCCATCTGTGCTTGAGCTTCTTCTAGCGCTTGCTTTTGTTCTTCGTTTTTCTTTTGGCGTGCGGCAAACTTCTCTGAGTTCTTTTCTACCAAGTTACTAAGCGCGAGCGCCATCTGTGAACGAGAGATATCACGACCGCCTGAAGGTGAAACGGCGTGCGTCACATCGCGGCTGTTTACCAAGAATCGGAACGCAATCAGCGTATCGTCTGCATTGATTTTTAGGGGATCGTTATCTGGTGCGTGGAACACTAAAGAGATGGACTGACCATCAGACAGATTAATCTTGGCCACTTGCACGGCCACTGAGCCACTTTTACGAGGCTTGCCAATCTCACGACCCGTTACCTCAATGCCCGCTGGCTTTAGGTACTTGTTTAGCGTGTTTGAAAAACCAATGATACGGGTTTCCAATCGGGCCGCTTTCGCCTTGATTGCTTCCAGCATCATATCTGGCAGCAATTCAAAGCCACCAGCATAGGCTTGCTCAATATCTACAATGTCGACGGATTCAAGCAGCATAGATTGAGTATCTTCACCCATGATGGCCGTCACTTCACCTTCAGTGAAAGGTTTTAGGAAGTGTTCAACTCGGTCGACAACCTTGATCTGCTTATTGTGTGAATACATCATTTCACTTCCTCAAGTTGCTTTTCTAATTCTTGGGTTTCTGTCTTTTCTGCGGCAAGCGTTTCAGACAATCGCGCAATTTCCTCATCCATGGAAGCGCTTTGCTGGCTCGCTGCATTCAACGATGTGACAACGGCTTGCTGATTTTCTTGAAGCGCTGAAATGCTTGATTTCGCCTCTTCAAGTCGCTTGCTGACACTGCGAGTTAACGGCTTGCTATTTGAGGTGTCTTTAATGGCTTTGTTGGCTTTACGTGCCAGTTGCTTGTCGAACTTGGCTTGGTTTCGCTTGAGCATGTTTGCCATGTCTCTTGCAAGCTCACGGTCGCTGGTGGCATCTGGCAACGGCTGTTTGGTTGAGTTGAGCTGAAGCTGATACACATCACCTTCAGAGCCAATGAAAAGCGTCATGCTTTGGCCATTCTCAAAATAGAACTTGGCTTGCTTGACTTGCTGCATGTCTTTACGACGCGCTTTATTGTCGGCCTGAACGTCATTAACGGGCTCACCCGCTCGTTTTAGCTCGGTAATTAACGATTTAAGCCCACGTTCGGTCACATCATTGAAATCGACAACGACGTAACCTTGGCTTTGTCTCGATGCGAATAATCTACTCAATGTAAAATTCCTCTTGGTGGTGCGTGACAGTTGGGAAAATCTTGTACAGCGGATTTACCAGAGAACAAGAGCGCTCAATTTTGATGTCTAGTACCCATTCCCCCTGCGGCTTTTCCCCGGCCTCGAGCTCGAGTAGCTTGCGGTCAAACGTTAGGAATTCACTGTTTTCACCTGCATGCGAAAAGTCGAGTTTTCGCGTTCGAGTGATAATGGCTTTCGGACGCTTTTTACTGCGTAACGAGTAAGTCACGGTCCCACTGGTAATAGCTCGCTTGGATTGATAGCCGAGAACAAACCGAATTACTTCGGCGTCGTCCATCTGGTTAGCGTGCAGTATTTTTACTGTGTTTCGTTTAAGCAAAAATCGGTCAGCAATAGCTAGGCCCATCACTGCAAATTCCATCATCTGCTTTGCCCTCCGGTATTAAAGAATTTTGCTAACGTTTGGCTTGCTAGCTTGCGTATAAAGTTGATTGAGTCGGCCCCGTTGTTCGAGGCGATAAGCACAAAAGCACTGGTATAACCCGCTTCTACCCCTTCGCTCTCGCACATGTATGCGACAATCAAACCGACGACTAACGCCAGTGTTAGTTCGGTCAAAAAGTCTAGGAATCCACCAGCTAGACGTTGCTCGCGTATGCCTTGGAGATATGACCCAACACCGCTCAAAATGGACAGAGCTAGAACGCTAAAAGCAAAGCTCTCGCCAAAATCTATTACTGGCATTAAGTTCCCCTTTTATGTGTCTCTATGAAATTTTATTAGGAATTCATAGGGGACAACAAACTTTAGCGTTACTTATTTTTTAATCACTCAAAAAGAGGTAAAAGCGCGTGAGATGGAAGAGTGTGAATGGCGAAATATGAGAAAGTTTGGCATGCCAAACTATTAAAAAAGGGACCAAATTGGTCCCTTTATTTTTCTTTCTAAGGTTTGATGTATCGGATCGAGAAGTGCGACCCCTTAATGGGCGTTGATGCACCTCTATCTAAGAACTGAATGAGCTCACCGTAGTATAATTTCCCTACCCATCGACAAGTAATCGTTGATGCACAATAGTCGTTAGACAAACTCTCTGACTCTGAAATAACAACACCGTTTTTACTAATTGCAGAGTAAACCACTGCGTCATTCACGGCATTTCGGCGTCGTATCGGTGTCCATTCAATTTCGTAATAACCTTCGACACGAATATCAAATCCAGCAACCGGGGCGTTGTAGTTAACTAAGTCAAACGGATCGAGGAAATGCCCTGTCCAATCTTTGTACTCCCATGTGGTGCCATCTATTGTGAGGTTGCCCTCTTTTAGCTGCCCGCCACTACCAATAGCTGCCTCACCAGCGCGTGATGAAACGCCCGAGAGCTTGCTATCTACGTAGTCTTTACGCGTTAATGAGTGACCCGCCGAACTTTGAGGCCCGCCCGCATATACGTTACCATCCGTTATCTCAACATACTTGCTTCTCTTGTTGGTATAGAAACGCATGCGTCCGGTATCATCAGTAAGGATCTGAATACCAGAACGGATATTGGTGCCATCATAGTAAGAGGCCAAAACCCAATGAGCGCCATTGGTATTAGGTTTGTTGATACTCAAGGCTGCTACCCCATTACCACCCCAAGAGGCATCGTAAAAGCTAGGCGCAGCACGAACTGCCCTTGCAGTAGCAGTCCAAGAGCCCGCAGTAAGCTCACCATCAGTACGAACCAATGAGTTACCGAAATAGATACCAGAAGTAAACTTTCCTAAGTCATTGATGCGAAGCCAGTTGCCGTCTGTATTGCGAAATGCAGCTCGCCCACCTAATGAAATGCTCTGATTGAGCATTACATCAATCCCTTTAGCAAAGGTGAACGCGGAGTAAGAATAAAAGCCGCTTGCGGCCTCAGTCTCCATGTGGCACCAAGATGAATTACGAGAACCAATCCAAGCTTTCTTTGTAGAGTAATCAAGCTCTAAACCCTTTCCATCAATAGAGTTAATTGCCCCTAAGTCTTTATTGTAAGACGTATAGCTAGTGACCATTCGCCCTTTGATAATACCCGCTGGCTGGCTTGCCCCCTTATTGCTAACGTATGGCGTAATGGTGTGACTACACATGTATCGAATAAGAATGTTAATACTGTATGCACTACGTGTTTTTACATAGATGGCGTAATTATCGCCGCCAGTATTCACCCAACCAAACTCACTAAATGGCAAGCCGCTAGGATGGTCTGTAATAACCTGACCATTTAGACCTTTAGGGTTTCCGTTACTGGCTCGCAAAATCATTTGGTGCCGTGACGACTGATAGTGCAAGTCAGTGTTAAAGCCAGCACCACCAAAGAACTCAATAACCGCAGTGGAGCTTGATTGCGGCATCGTTACGTTAGCAACCAGACACCAAGAATTATCACTCCCTAAAGAGGTACGGACAACTTGAGTACGGTTGTTTGCCTCGGTGATTACCTTTTGCCCTTGAATCTTGATAGGAACATTGGAATTAAGCTCTGAGCGAGTCAGATCTAGCTTGGCCACTCCACCATTATGAGCGCCACCCACCGCGATTTGAACGTAAGCATCCGACGAATTAGAGCCGTTAGTTAAGTAAACCGCCCGACGATTACCAATCAACCCGTACCCGTCCAGCTTAACTTGCTCGCTCGATGGAACGCTATTACCAGCGCGAGTGCCTTGAACCTCAACACTACGGTTAGACGATACCGACTCTGTTGTGTTCAGTGACCCGTACAATGTCGACTCACCGCCTTTACGGATCTTCAATCGACTAGAAACGTCAGACTCTACAATCTCAAAAGTGCCGTCGGTTTTTGTTTCAATGTGGAACCTTTTACCTGCATGGCCTAAGTGAAGTTGTGAGACGTTGCTTGCGCCCTCATCAATGAGTAGGCCACCAGTTAAGGTGCCACCAGCTAGAGATAACGCACCAACATCCGAAGCAACGGCCCCTTTTGGTAGAGCACCAAGCTCGTCAGGCGTTGGTTTGTTCTGAGAACTGTAGAGGTAATCCCAAGGTTGCCACTCGCCGCCGTAGCGACTCCTGATAGCAATTCGACCTGTACGGCTACCAGTGCCATATGGGATAGCTAACTGAGTTAGGTTGCTTGTCGTTCCATACGTGTAGTTCTGGATATAAGCGTAACCTGTTCGGTTATCTGGCCTATTGATTGAGTCACTACGTGATAGATTTTTATAAATCCCACCTTCATCAATATCATCAAAATCTAACGTTTCACTACCTGACGTTTTACCCGTCGCCTTGTAGCGACCGTTGTCTAAAAGGCCAACAGCAGCGTATGTAGCTCGGTTATCAATCTGAGACTGTAAATTGAGCTTGATTGAGTCTATCTCTGACTTTGTGTGGTATCGCGTGTCATGCGTGTGCGAGTCATTTCCCACTGTGACATTCAGGGTTACGTTTTTGCTGCCATCAAACGAGACGGAACCACTAACATCACCAGTCAGTGCCAGCGTGCGGGCATTGGTCCACTTATCCGCATTTGGATGATAGTTGTCAGCAAAGACTCTCTGGCCAGTGCCCCAAGCTGTAGCATCACCTTTAGCAGACCATAATCTCATCGCACCGCTTTGCTTATCTAGCGTAATCGCATTGACATTGCCCCCGGTTGCGTCCGTGTACGTGTCAAACACCATCAAATCTTGATAGTCACTACTGCCCCTTTCGCCATTCATGCCTCGTAATGAAACAAAATAGACTTTCGCAGCGTGCTTTTTATCAAGACCTGTTGTGCTTGGTTTTACGTCACGGTCGTCAGTGGCCAGAATATAGCTGTGCGTATGGCTGTCGTTTTTAACCGACGCAGAAAGCGTCACGTTTGCGCTGCCATCAAGAGATACCGAGCCGCTTAAATCGCCGTGCAGTGTGATTGTGCGAGCGGTTTCCCACTTGCTCGCGCTCTTGGCGTTTGCGTCTCGCGCTAGGTAATAGTTATCGCCTTGTGCTTTGGTGATTTTGGTAAGAGCAAGATCATAAGCCTTCTTAACCGCGCCCGCTGCCGCAAACTTGGTGTTGCTAGAATCGCTTACCGATGTAGTGAATGTATAGTTCGGCACGTTACCCAAGCCGACTTGAGCTTTTGTCACGCCGTGTGGGTTAGAACGGTTAGCTTTGTGATCGGCAATATTGTTGGTAATAACCGCGACAGCATCACCCTGATTTAACAATGCCTCGCCTAGTTCTCTGATCGTGTCTAGCGCTTCAGGAGCCGCGCCACCAAGTAGATCGCTAATGCGTGCGTCAGTGTGGGCCTTTGAGTTGCTTTCCGCTTCAACCGCTCGGTCATGCGCCGTTTTTACAGCGGTTAGGCTGGCATATACCGTTGAGCTAACCGTTGTCGCTGAGTTGCTAATATTGCGATTGTTTGGGCTAAATACTCGCGCACCGCTATCATGAACCTCACCAGAAACGATGATATCGCCAGTTACCGCAACACCGCCGCCTGTCGTCATTAAGCGCGTCGTATTGCTATGGCGTAATTTTACGTATGGATTCGCACCACCTACGACTGAGACTGAATTAACGAGACTTCCAGACGCATTTTTAACTTGTAGATTGAAGCTTTTCCCGGCGGCACCTTGCTTTAAAAACAGATCGCCCGTTCTGCTCTCAACAACTGAGTTAGAACCGTCATGAAGTAGCGTTAGATCATCGTTGTTACCAAGTGACAGCTTAAATGAATCATTCAGGCGAAGGTTGGCATTAACAACAGAATCCGCGTCGTTTCTGACGTATTGCTTATGGGGATGCGTATCGGACAAGTGAGAATCCAAATCGTACCCGCCTAACATACGACCATCGAAGCTCAAGTGCTCGGCAAGCAATTGAGTTGCACTGTCGGGGATATTCACCGTACACAAGATAACGTGGTGATCTTTCACTTGTGACTGAGGCAGTACCCGTACTGTTGCGGAATCAACGTCAGAATCTAAGTTAACTTGCTTGGTTTCAACACCAAACTGATAGAACGCCTCAAGCACGACATACATAACCTGCCCTGTTGGGATGTTAATCGCTATGTCGTTTTGCTGGCGAACGGTAAGCAAGTAGTCGTCACGTTCAACAAGCGCGACGCCGTATTTGACCTCGTTGCCGTCTTGGTTTTGCGTATGTTTGATATTCAGTGTCAAACCGTTGCCCGGCTCGCAGCTGAAGCCTCGGAACACTCCGGGACGAACAACACCACAAAATTTGCGGTTCAAGCTGGTGGACGTAAATGGTTCGAGATATTGGATATCGGTTATCAGATCCAGCGTTGCCGAGTCGGACGTCCTTGGGTTTAGAGTAATCGTCTCAATAGTCATGATTACCCCTTGGCCACTTGCAGTGCGTCAGAACGGGCCGTATCAATCACGATTTCAAGCGTGATACTACGATGCGCGTACAACCAAACAGGCTGCGTAACCGCTGCCGCAATCAGGTTGCCTTGAGTATCTTTAATGCCGACACAAGAGAATTGTTTTTGAGTATCTAGCGCACCTGCCGGGATTGAGGTAGTGATAATGATCTTGCCATTAACGTAGCTATACGCAGCGTTCGACGTATAAAACACGTTGGCAATGGATGTTTTATCGAGACTAATATCCATGGCGCTAGGTAGGCCATCAATTGTCTCGATAAGATCATAACCCCAATCAACTTGGCCAAATTGAAAGAATGGCGCTTGGTTGGGAAGGCTGGATAAAGCCCGTAGATCATAATATTTATTCAGCAGCGTGCTGTTTTCTAAAACAACGGCCATAACACCTCACGGATGAGTTAGGTCGTTCTTTTAGGCGGGGGAGCGCGTTAATAATATCGTCTATCGAGCGCAATTGCATCACAAGGAACAGCATCACATCGAGGTGTGCCGTAAATAGGTGACGCCTTCACTCCATCGGTGGTAACAAGCGTTGTTTCAACTTCAAACGTACCCGGCGCACTACTTTCGCCTGTTTCAGTGACGCTATACGCTTCATCAACAATATGAGAGGTGACGGGACGGATAAAGTCAGCCACTTCCACCAGCCGTATATCAATGAAGTAGCTTTGGCCATCACATACGATGCGAAGGGGAACGAGCGGGTAAATAACGCGACGTACCTTTTCCTCAAATTTAAGGATCTCTTCCTCTGACAATCCACCTGAGCCGCCGTAAATCTCGTTCATAGGGATACGAATGACCCCGCGACTTGTCATAAAGAAATCGTCCTTTGTTAACCCTTGCGCCTCGAAATTATCCATTTCGTGCTGAGTAATAAACAAATCACCATATGGGTACTTTTCTTGGTCAATTGGCGCGTATAGTGGTTCCCAAGATACCTGCATCCCGGAAAACTCTCGCGTTAGCGTTGCCACCAGCGGATAGACAGTCTTTTTAAAGTGCACCTCATCTTGTCGGCGCATGATAACGTGAGGCAAGTCGGCCTCTTCAATCTCGTCCGAAATCGGGAAGACTTTTCTTAACTCTTCAGTGTCTTTGAGTAGATCCTTTCTCTCCATGTCGTAGAGCGAGTTTCTAGACTTTAATCGGTCTAGGTACCCTTCTACATGATCATGAATGCCTTGGGCGAGTGCGCCCGCCAAATCAAGCCAGCTTTGTTCGCTGGCTTTTGTTGATGTGAGCTGGCCTTGTAGCCATGATTTCAGCTCTGAAAGCGTCATTGCTTAAACCTCTGGATAGGTAAGTGTTGCTGTGGACCCTTTAATGTCGATGTATTGGTAAGTATCTATCGGCACGCTCTCTAAAATGCCCTGAGCGTCGACGTTAAACTGATAAATACCGTTATCTGAGGCAACCTTGTTAATCGCCTCCCAAATATCTTTTAGGTGCACGCTGGATTCTTTTTTAACGTCCTTCCCGTACAGACTATCAAGCGCATTCATAATCGCTTGTTCGCCGTCTGACAGGTTAAAACCGTCATGCACTTTACCAGTTACCGCCACGGTGATTGGTGCATCTTTTCGCATTGCCATATGATAGGTTTCGTTGTATGCCTCTTTACCTTTAAACAGCGCTAAGATTTCTTCACCTAACAATTCGTCGGATTTCGCTGAAGAGTAAGCACAAATGAAAATCTTGTTGATGTTGTTTAGGTCTTTCACTCCCGTTAGCTTTTCTTGGCCTTGTTCGCCCCACACTTCAACCCAAACCAGATTTGCAATATTGGCCTTGATGTAGGCTTTGTAATCGCCATCCCAAACGACTTGATTGTCGTAAATGGATGAGTACAGCGCACCATTACGGATTGACTCGATATCTTCAGGCTCTTCCCCTCCGGTGATCTGCGTTGACGTCACTAACGCCAATTCAGACGAGCCAAAACGTAGCCCCTGATTTTCATCAATCACGAGCTTTTGGTTATCCAGTAGCGTTGTTTCGCCGTCAGTCAGCCACAAATCAATCTCGATGGTGGAACCTGCGTCTGGCGCTTTACCGTTGATGTTGTTACCAAAACGGATCGCGTATTGGTCGGTCGACTTATAGGTTTCCATGTAAACCTTAGATTCGCCCGTTGTGTTTCGGAATTTGAAAGACTCGGCCCACTCTTCCCCGTTAACGCGCACAACCATTTTGTGCAGCTGGTCGGTGTACTCAATCGGCACCACGACGGTTAGCCAGTTCTCTTCTGTTTCTACAACGTAGGTCAGCGTTTCAATGCTGATTTGCGACACGTTAAGCTCAACACTCGCGCCCGGACCAATATCAATATTGTCGGTTATGGTGTATTTCACTTGGTTGGACGCCGAACACTGCAACAATGATGGCGATGTGATCCGGGCATCCGTTAGGTTGGTGGCTAATACCTTACCCGTTGAAGGACTCGATTTTCTGCCAATATGCCCGCGACTCTCTGCCCCTGCTAAAATCGCCGTTCGTGTGGTTGCGGTCGCAATGTATGAGTTTTGAAGTGCTCGAGCGGCGGCTTGCTCACAACGACTGACCACTTGAGCCATAAACAAAGCTAAGTAAGAAACAAACTGCGAACCAATGAATCGCTGCCACCAAGAAGACTTTCTTAACGCCGCATCAATCGTATTGCGGATTTCATTAACAGTGCTCATAAACTTATTTCCTGTTTTAGTTCTGTGGCCACGCCACTAAGTGAGATTCGAATGCTCCAACGGTCCATTTCAACGGGTTCAACTCGTATCGAGGTAATGGACGCATCAGCAATGTCTTGCGGTAAGTTCATCGCAATGTGACTTTCTATCGCCGCTGCGGTATCGCCGTTTAATGGATTGTGTCGGTATTGAGATAGACGGTTTCCCCATTGAGGCGCACCCCACACTTGACCTTGTGGCGTATCGAGCCATTCAGCGACACGGGCAAGCTTGGCATTGCCACCCGTGAACGTTTCCACCCCGTCAATGGTGGCGGTCATTTTGTAGTAAATTTCATCTGCCATCGGTTACTCCAAGTCGGCGCTTTGACGCTGTAACGAGCGGTCATTAAAGTTGTTTGGAATGCTGCCAGTACCAGGATTATTTGTTGCAGCTGGCTTTGGTCCTCTTCCCTTCTGAATCGCTGGCGAGGCTTGCACGACGGTCGTTGTGGACGTTTCCGAGTTGGCTTTCTTAATGCCCTTGGCCAAGTCTTCAACGCTCTTTTTGTCCAACTGAATGACATTTGGCTTGCCGCTTTTTTGCAGTTCCTTTTGAGCCAGTTCTGCGTAAACAGAGCTGGCCGATTGGTTACTGCTCACCTTGCTCACGCTGCTGGTGGTTTGCGCCGAACCCACGGATTGCATTGACTCAAGCGACTCCAACTCTTTAACACTGGTTGCGTTGTCGCTAGAGTTACTGACGGCTTGATCAGATACATATTCTTTGGTGCTGGTGGCTTTACTTTCTTTGGAACCGGTTACTGGATTACCGATTGCAGAAACAGTGGCAACTTGCATCCCATCGACGCGCATCTGATTAGCGGGAACGACGTCAGTTTTCGAGGCTGTAGCGTTGCTCGCTTGCTCTTGAGCTTTTTGCTTGGCCAGCTCTTCTGCTTTGACCAATGGCACACCCTGAGCCACCAGCTGATCAACGTCACTTTGATATGAGGTGGCGCTCTCACTTGAGTTGGCACTGGTAACGCTCGATGCTGACGTTTGACTTTCGTTTGAGCTGGTAACACTCTCGATCGACGTTGATGTTTGCTCGTCACTTGACGACTTGCCCGTAAACAATTCGTAAATGCCCTTGGCAATATCACCCGCCTCAAAAGTCAGTGCGTCTTTGGCTCCATCAAACCCAAGCGCTCCAAGTGCGTCACCTGCCAGCCCTGCGGCACCAGACACAAGCCCGCCCATATCGAGCAATGATCCTGCGGCCATTGCTGCCTTCTGCCCGGTCGTCGCCTCTTCCCCTTCTTTGAGGTTGAAGGTTTCTTTCTGCGCTTCCTTGTCCGTGAACCCACTGTAAGCGTCATACGCTGCCAGCATTGGCGCGAGCAATGGGATTGCTTTACCTGCACCTTTGGCCAGCGTTGAAACACCTTTAAAAGCCGTTCCCGCCATCGACATACCGCCAGCGGCAATACCTGCGCCCTTCTTCCCGGTCGCGTTTAACACGGACTTAAATCGAGATGCTTTTTCTGGTCGACCTATGCTGACTTTGCTTGATGCGCGTTCTTTGCCAAATAAACCACCACGACGGCCACCACGTCCTTTACGCCCGCGCCCCTCAAACAATGAACCGATATCCGACAGCTCGGATAACAGGCCTGTACTCTCTCCCTTGGTGTTAGAGCTAATGTCATCCAACAGGCTTATGATTTCTGCATTCGATTCCTTTTGCTCTTGCGTTTGCTCTTGGATGAGTTCGCGCTGGTTCTCTTGCGAGGACTGTCGTTTGGTTTCAGCCAGTAGTGACGACGTTTGTGTCGTTGAGCTTTGTTTGTCGACCGTGTTCGCCACCACGGATGATGAGGAAGCATTGTTACTGGTACTAACGCGCTCGGTTAACGTGTCACGCCCATTCACCCCGCCTAGCAATGATCCAAAACTCTCAAAGAATCGGCTCTTTGTGGTTTCCAGACGGCTTAAGTTGGCGTTTTGTTGGCTGCTTTTTGACGATTCACGCGATGCGGTTTCACTAATCGTATTGGTAACACTCGCCGGGCCGCTAGATTGCTCCAACAAGGCGCTAGATTGACTCGCCGTGTCGGTTTGCTCTGAGCTGGTAAAGGCTTCTTGTGCTTCCTTGTCTTTGCTGAAGAATTTCGCAAAGGAAAACGCTTTGTTTGATTGCCATTGCTCTTTTAAGTCGCTGGTTTTTTCCTTGAGGTTGTCTGCCCCTTCTAGGATGTTCTCACCGACGGTGTACAACTCTTTTGCTGCATAGAACCAAGATCCACCCGCTGCGGCCCCGGCTGCATCGGCCGCATCGTTATTTGCGGTATCATGGCCAATGTCCACGGCGGTCCTAAAGGTACCCACAACTCGAGCAAGCGCTGACGTTTGCTTTTCGGTTTCACGTTCCTTGGCAATGTCTTCCGCTGTTT
Organism: Vibrio sp. 1078-1; assembly: GCF_033340475.1. Lineage (NCBI taxonomy): Bacteria > Pseudomonadati > Pseudomonadota > Gammaproteobacteria > Vibrionales > Vibrionaceae > Vibrio > Vibrio sp. 1078-1. Next base: position 68,838 of record NZ_JAWOWM010000016.1, on the reverse strand, counting down.
TCTGGTACCGGGCGTTCTCTTCCTTGCTGGCATAGGTACCATTGGCGCGACGCAAGCGGCCTTTCTCATCTTTCCAGAAATCATCAAACTCGCTCAAACCGTCTCTAATGGCTTTTTCAATGTTCGAGGTGTCTGACTCTGGCGCATCCACGTTTACGCTAACAGCTGGAAGCTCTGGCGCATTTTGCTTGCTTTGCTGGACCTGTGTCGCCGCCGAGACAGGTAACTCCCGCTTTTCTACCGATTCAGCCTCTTTTGGTTGTTGCTGCATGAGCTCCAACCCGGTTGATGGCATTGGTAGTGTTGTATCGAGCGCTTCCGTTTGTTTGAGGTGTTCAGTGTCCTCTTGTGCTGGTGGCTTTTGCTTTTTGGCCAGCTGCGCGGTTACTTCGCCCGGTCGCTTTTTTGCTGCCGTTCGTCGCACTGGTCGCTTTCGTTGTTTTGGCGCTGATTGTGGTGCGCTCACCTCTTCAGAGCTTGCCGTATGGCTTGGACTAATCAGCCCGCTCGATACAACAGGCGCATCGAGCTTTTTGCTGATTTCTGAGAGTATTTTCAGCTCTCGGTCACTGGCTTGCTTTATCGAGTCGACCACCAGCGACAAGTCGATATCATCGCGTTCGTTAATAGCCATTTTTGATCTTATCCTTCAGCGATTGGTCTAACTTAATAGCCAATCCTTCATAAGTGCCTAAGATGGCGTCGGCTGGTTGCCCGCCGTAAATCGTCATGTTCTCAATGAGGATTTGCCAACCTGCTTCGCTATAGCGTTGAAATGAAGTGGTCAGCCCGAAAGGGAACAAGCAATAGCTTGCTTTGGTCCTCCCCGTTCTCGATGGCCACACTGCAATTCTTATGATTGGCCACCAGCATGTATTGGCCGTTGGAATAACGAGTTAACAAGCCGTGTTGCTGCTTTCGAATGCCAATCTCGACATTGGCAAAGAAGGAACGAAACTCGGTATCGACCGCCATCTTGCGGATCTGCTCTACCTTGTATTTGTAAGCCTCTTGCTCATCTTTAGGCTGGCCCGGTAGCGTTACGTGGTGCGCGATTTGGCTAATCTTGAAATTGAACTGAGCTTGCTTGTGCTCTTTGGTACCTTCCGGGATTGTGCTAATACCCATGGCCATCGTCTCGAGGTGTTCGCACGCATTACCTTTTAGCGGGCGCACTTCAACCCCCTTCACGACACGACCGTCAATGCGGGCGTCAAACGTATGCTTTGGCAATTCGTTATGGGCCGTTGAGGTATCCGCTAAATCAATCGCGTTGATATCGACATAATGCTCCTGCTGGCAATGCTCGCAGTGGTAGCTCACCGTGATATCTGGATACTCTCTTGTCGAAATGAATATCCACCACAATGCGGTTCGGCGGTCTTCCCCGGTCCACTCTGCGGAGTCGAAAACCTTCCCGTCTTGCTTGGCGGTATCTTGCAGCTGGTTTAGGTACTGCGTTGTGTGCATTTCTTCTTGTTCGGGACTAAGGTCAGCGAACGACAAAGCATCATCAACGGTCGGTACCCGGAAATGAATGACTTTCGAAATGTTAGATGGCAAAGGAAATGGTGGGACTTGCATTGTTAAAACACCTTCTTACCTACAGAGCTGAATTTCTGGAAAACTAATGGGAATGAAGCCACGGTGTTCACTTCCTCACGCGACCAAGTAATGTCGCCTTTCTTGGTTGGAAACACTTGATAGGACTTCAGCAACTTTTTGGTGCCATCGGAGCTAATGGTGAACATGCGTATTTCAAACACGTATTCATAAGGAAGGTTGATGGTGCCGTCTTTGTTTTTGACGAGAGCGAGGCGCTTATCAAACCACTCATTCATCACTAGCGAGTCTTCATCACGCACGGTCATAGTGATCTCACCGACGCTTGATGTTGTTGGGAGCGCAATTCCCCCGGAACCTATGACTTTTACGTCGCTATCTACAGAGCCCGCACCAAACGAAACGTCCTTGACGTAGATATCAACATCGCTTGGGGCGTCTGGTGCAACGATCTCGATGGACCATTGCCAACCCTGTAACCAAGGCCGGGAAAAGTAATCCGATACCACCTTCTTGGCGACCTTCATGTATGGCGATGAATTACCACCACCATAGGAACGATAACTACTCACACTGGCCTCTCTAGATGGTGATCATTGGAATCATGGCTTGTGAGCTTTTGATTTTTTCCTCGAGCTCGGTACGTCTCGCTGCTAGGTCGGCTTCTGTCGGGATATCACTCGCATCGAGCTTGCCCGCAACCGAGACACGGCGTAGGCGGTCGCTGTTAGGCGACATAATTAACAGCTCTAGGTAATCGCTAATCAGCGTTACGGAGCTGGCTGGTAGCTCAATCGTTGTGTAATCCGCATCGCGTAGATTCTCTAAATAGAGCAACGTCAGCGGAAACTCTTCACTGCCACTTAAATCAAGCTCTAACTGGTTCCCCCATACATCGGCGCTGACATAGCGGCCCGCTTTGTCCTTGATAGTGACTCGCGTCATGAAGCGCTCGGGTAGCGAGAACGTACCGCCTTTTGCGTCCAGTTCGTCAATGCGAGCTTTGGCCATGAACCCGGCTAAGTCTTGGTATTTGCCAATGGCTTTCTTCAACAGAGCGTTAAGCGCGGCTGGCTCGTTGTGAAGCAGCATAGGGAAGCGCTCGACAACAGATTCCAGTAGTTCGGCTGGCTTGGTCATTTCATACCTCACATAAAAAAATGGCGTGCCGAAACACGCCGAGATACACACCTAGTCGTGTTGGATTAGAGCTCAACCCAGTTGTAGGTAATCGTGAATGCTGGCTTAACCAGTGCCGCCGTATCTTCTGTTGATAGGTCAACCGGATCAGAACGCAGTTTGCAGTGAAGCAGACGGAATTTGTGAGCGTCAGGCGCTTTGCCTTCTAAGGATTCCGGTGTCATTTGAATCTTGACGGTTAGGTATTTTTTATCGCGCACAACCTCACGCAACATGCCAATGATCGGACCTTGTAGGGTTTCCACACACGTCACCGCGATCTCACCTTTGTTTTCCAGTGGACCTTGCTGAGTGATGCCTAAACCCATAGGGCCGAAATCTTCCACATCGGCACGACCCATGCCCGGCATTTGCGTAGAACGCACACGCACGGCAACTTCCGGGTACTCTTCGATGGTCATTTCGAACTCGGTCGCCATGGACTTTTCGCCCGCCGCGATGTTTTTGTTGAACTTTGACTTGAGGAAAGCCATGTTTCCTGCTGCGTCGTTAAATCCAGCCATATTTATACACCTTTAGAAAAAGTAGTTAGTAATTTGTGACTTATTAATCATGTTTTTAGGTGAAGCGGTCAGAGTCACCGTGTTGTAGGCGTAGTCGCCTATCTTTGTTTTGGGTGCATTCAGATCGAAACTGACGTCACTAATGCGCATTGGTGAAATAAACTTGCGCCCAATATTGAACACCGCCGCCATTGGCACTCGACCCCCTACCGAATCGGTAGATATTGGCGAGGTATTCAGTAGTTCCGGGCTTGCCATCTGCATTAGATATTGGATCGGCAAATCGACTTCTTGAGACGAATTGGAGTACGCCACCAGCAACAATTGAATCGTGACTTCAGGCGGCTCAATGCCTTCCCACACTTGCTGGCTGTTCCATTGGGTTTTTGACGTCTTTTCAGTTTGCGCTTGGACAATGGACGCCCCTTTGTCGATCACGCCCGCATTACCTACGGTGTCACCTTCAAAGGGACTTTCCCAAAGCGACGTCAAAGATAGGGTGCACTCTTCGGTGAGATAACCAACGACGGTAACGTCTACGCCACCTATGGACTGAGTGATACGGCACTTCAGAAAGTCTGAAATGCCGTCGTCACTTGGTACACCGCAAATGACCGCCATACGCTATTACATGCCGCGAGATTTACGCGCACGCATAGACTTCTTGCGTGCTGCTCGCGCTGCGCTGCTGTTTGACTTGCGACGCGCTTTCTTCAGTGCTGCTTTTTGCGCTGCACTCATGCGACGTTTGCGCTTGCGCTTCTTTACATAAGTCACTTCGCCATCGCGAATAACTTTCTTCATTGACTCCATCATCACGGATTCGCGCACGGCAAAGTCGGCAATAGCTTCGTCACTGTCGACGTCAGAAAGTGCGCTTTCTAGTGCTTCATACACACGCTCGGCTGCGTCGTCGTCTTCGCCCATAAGAGCAACGTCGGCACCGTCTACACCTGAGAATGTCGCCATGAACTCGGAGGCAAACTTGGTCAACTGCTCGTACTGCTCGTTTTGGATATCGTCCAGTTCAGCTTCTTCGTCAGAATCACCGCCTTCGACCATGCCAAACAACAAAGCGTCTAGCTCGTCATAGTCGGCGTCGCCACCTTCTACCCACTGCACCACGGCTGCGGCTGCGTCTTGACGCGCTTGGCTGGTGGCCATTGCTGATACAGACTCAAAAAGCGCATCTTTTGTCTCTACAGACTCAAAGAATGCTTGCTCTGTGATTGGCTGAACTTCAGGCTCTTGCTTTACCTGTGGAATTCGGAATGGGCGGTCTAGCAAACCGCCCTCTTGGAAAATAGATTTACTCATTGCTTGTTACCTTATTGCACTAAGATAGGCTCACCAGAGAATCGACGGCCTGAACCAGTTGGACAGATAGACCAAATCACTTTCCAGTGGTCGATTGACACTTGAGTTACTTCAAACTTGTAGGATTCGGTACCATCTACTTCCGGGTTACGTGGCGTAACGAGCGCACCAATGGAGTCATAAGCTTCCAGAATGTCGCCCATGCCATCGTTTAAGCCGTCGAAAGTAATGCCGTCAGGATTGTGTTTGATGCGGTTGGCCAGAGAATTGAACTCGCGTGAGATTGCATCGGTAACAGATACCGCTTGCTCAAAACGCAGATAGTTCTCTTGCGCTGCTGACGTTAGAGAGTCGTCAATAAACAGCACGCCTGATTCGTCTTTCGCTACCTTGTTCAAGCGAGCTTTGTACATCGCTTCATAGTCAGGTTTACCCGCCCCTTTCATTGGCGCTAGGTTGGTACGAGAGATCGTTGCGCGGTCCACACCTGCCGCCGTGTAGTGCCAGCCCGGAGTTGGCGAGTTACGCGATAAGCCTTTTGCTTTCGCCGCAAACGCAATGCCAGATAGACCCCAAAGCGCTTTGTTTTGGTAGGTCGGACACTTGGCTGTGTATGGGAAGTGGTAGTACGACGCACGATGCTCATTCAGGTTTAAACCCTGCTTCGCTGTTAGTGCTTCTGCAAACGTCAGGCGTGGATCGAGGTCAAAGAAACAGCCCACACGTTTAGCGTTAGCGATGGCGATGAGATCTTTTTGTACTTCAGTGTCATAGATACCGAACGCATCAATGTGATTGAATGACACGGTTGTCGTATCAATGAGCTCAATAGCCTTCGCAAAGTCTGCGGTCGTAATATCTTTGATGCTGCCATTGCTGGCACCTGTGAACGGCGAATTCAGAACATCAGTGTTAAAGGCGAACGTCGGAACTGAGGTGATCGAGGCATCCACAACGCACTTAAGGTAGTTTGATTTGTTTTCAAGAACCGTCTCAACGTAAGCTGGTGAGCCCATTGAGTCGTTCACTTCAGGACGGAATGAAATAACCCACTCTTCGAGCACAATTTCTGCGCCCGCTTCGTTCAGCTCCTTGAGTACGATCGAGTGCATGCCCGGACCATAAATCGCTTCGTCTGCTGGCGTGATAGAGACGGTACGGTTTTCAGAGTTTGCGCCGTCTTTGATGGCCAGAGCAAAAAACTCGTTATCCGATAGGGATAGCTCGGTGCTGTAGTTGATCGCTTCTTTTACTAAAGAAATTTCATCATCGACGCCTTTCGTGAACTTGATTGCCGGGTAAGTAGCCGTCGCCGGGACAACGCGCACTACGTAGCCTGAGCCACCTTTTAGCGCTTCATCTAGGACACGGCGACCGTCAGCGTTTGGGCCAAAGCTTGAGTGATACGCTTTGCCTAACACACTTTCCACATTGCCGCTTGTCACGGCGATCACTTCATTAGGCTGACCCTTCTGAGCGATAATAGGCGTGATAAACGTTAGGGCGTTACTGGCTGCGCCACTTGCTACCGTTGCATCTGCATTGATAGGCGCAACAGCGGTACCCGACACGTTACCCATTTGAAATGAGATACTTTGAGTCATTATTCACCTTCTTTTAGTGTGAGGCCAATGGCATTAAGAGCCGCTACGATTTCATTCAGGCCCGCTTCAGCAATGCCTTTAACGGCAATGACGTCTTCTGAAGTCATTTCAGTTAACTGGCTGATTTCAGTGATCTGCGCGGTTTGAAGCGCTTTGTTTACCGAGGCACTAAGCTCAAGCTCGGCCACCAGCGTCAAAGCGCCCTTTTGAGGTGCGTTTTCTGCTTCAGGCTCTTGCGATTGTTGAATTTCTTCACCTTCCACAACCTTGTATTTCAGGATGTTTGGGTAAAGGAGCTTTAGCTCGTTAAACAGCGATTCAGAGACAGGAATGTCCTTCGCGTATGGCGGGATAACCAAGCCTTTGATGCTGCGCTGAATGAAAGAATGGTTAGAGACGAGGTATTGCTTTTTCATGGTTACTCCTGAAAAGGGCGACGTTCGTCGCCCTATCCGTTCTCATCTAGTTATGCCGCTTGTGCTGCTGGCTTTTCGTCGATGATGTTGAGGCGGTAGAAGTATTCCTCGCCTTGGTATGGGTGAACTTCGCCGTAGGCCAGTTCGTAAAGCGTGTTACGCGCTCGCATGTTTGCGCCGATTGGGTGCGTGTACATGGTTGCTGCGATTGCATCGCCCGCTACGTAACCTGCTTCTGAGTGAGAGGCACCACGGCCATAACAAATGATTTCGCCCGCATCGAGTACGATTGGCGCTTGGTAAACTTTCCATACACCGAACAGACGGCCAGCGTAGTGAATGCTGTTTGATTCGCGGTAGTTCGCTGGTGGGATGAAGTGAGGTGCACCGAGCGACTTAAGAATGGTTGCAGCGTAAGAGCCCGCAAACATACCCGTCATGCCCGTTACTTTTGTATCTGCAAGGATCTTCTGAGAAATGCCTAGCAGCACTTCGTGTAGACGCTCGCGCTTCATGCGCCAATCTTCACCGTCAGGCGTGTAAATGTTGAATGTCTCTTCTTTGTAAGTGACAAACTTCATGTCTGTTAGGTGACGTTGTGACTTTTCAGCCGCCAGCGTGTTACGCATGTGGCTCATCTGCATTGACTTGATATCAGTGTTGAATTCACGCTGCATCGTGAAAATCGCCTGAATCGTCGCGTCAGCTGCTACTACGTTTTGGCTTGGGTGAATCGTCTGAGAGTCCATGTCGTGATCGATTACCGGGATAAGCTCCGGTTTCGACTCGATATCAACTTCGAATTCAACGTGAAGCTCTACGTTTTCAGGCAGTGCCGACGTTGGTGCAACCGTCACTTTGCCCGCTGAACGGTCAATATTTACGTTGATTGTGTATTCCGTTGACTCAACCAGTGCCTTACCAACCAGCGTGGTTTGACCGCTTGCTGATTCGCGTGCAATGCGTTTACGGTTAACCCATAGAGACACAGAGCCTTTCTTGAATGGAATTGGGATAGACGTGTTTGGAAGGTCCGTTTCACTGTTGAACGTGAATGACATTTTCGTGCCATCTGGTCGTTGCTCGGCTACGAATGGGTAGCGCTGCTTCATTGAGGTGTAATGGCCAACCGTTGTCTGGTCGATTTCATCACCTTTCTTGTAGCCACCAAAGTCAGAACCCGCACGACGGTAAACCTTGAAGATCTCCGCTTCGTTCGCACCAGCCGGGATCAAGGTTACAGCGTCAAGTGTTGCTGTCTCTAGAAGAACAGGCAGCACTAGACCAACCATTTTTGCGCGGATTTCTACGCCCGTTGATTCTGATAGCGATTGGCCGATAGATTCCAGCATCATTGCGCCATTTGAGCCGTTCGCTGAACGACCTTCTAGCAGCATCATATTGCTTACTGTTTTGTAAGCTGACGCCATGATCTCATCGCGTGGCAGTTCGCCGTGAGTTTGCTCATAGTTACGTACTGCGCTTTGCATTGCCGTAACGACGCCCACTTTCGCTTCGTCAGACATTTGCACGCTTTCAAACATTGGTTCGCTAGCGATAGCGGCACGGATACCGCTCATACGCGCTGCATCGTCAGCTAAGAAAGCATTTGTTTCAGGATCGAATTGTGACTCGATACTGAGGTTTCTCATGCGGCTTGCAAAATTGGCAATTGAGCCAATACGCTCTTGAAAACTTTCTTTTACACTCATTAAATAACCCTTTATTGAGAATGTTATTAGGAATTTAAAACCCGCATGATTGCGGCGAAATGTATCCAACTCTCGATATTAGAAGGTTTAAAAATGAATTAGAACCACGCCTAAAGGTGATATAACTTGTTGTATATTAAGGGTTATTTCTCATTTTGTGGGGTTTTGTTGTCAGGTAATGGTTTTTGAGCAATAAAGCCATGAAGTGACTTAAATTAGATAGGAACAAGGAAGGGGATTAATGCTGGATATTTTTTTTAAACAAAATGATGGCTAAGACGGCGGGGAGCGCGTCTATTAAGCTGCGCCACCAGTTAGCAGAAACATGGCTTTCTCGAGTAGCTCGGCCATATCAATTGCTGAAGGTGGTAGGTTTAAACCAAAACCAATGAGCACATCACGGACCACACCGGAGTAAACCAAGTTGATAGCAAGCGCCCAAATTAACGAACCTCGCGCCGTTCGTGCCACTGCGGATTGACTTGCTTGGTTAAGCTTGGCCATCGCTTGCGACCACTGAAGACGCTCTTCGTCGCTGGTAAATAACTTGTCAGCCAAAGTGGAGACGTCATTAATGGTTTTTGTTACTGAATCAACGCCCGCCACTTTAAACAGGCCAATCAGTTTAGAAAAAAAGCTCATCACTTTTCCTTATTGGTTATTGAGTTAATACCGGATCGGTATTGTCTTCTGCGGCATACAGTAGGTTGTTTGCCACTCGGTTAGTCCAACCACGACCGAACTCATCGAATGAATCAATCTTGGCCATGAAGAACAGACGGTACGCACCAAAGCGCAATAGCTTGTCGTTCTCTGACATTGCTTTCGCCGCTTTCATCGTATTGCGGCCCGCAATGCCATCGTCTTTTGTTTTCACGGTACGTTGGAAAATCTTTGTCGCGTTATATATGCCATGGTGGTAGGCCGCGTCCATCATTTGGAACTGCATCGCATCGCAGAAATGATGAATACCAAGCGCTTTGTAGAAGTCGCGGTAAACGATCTCTTTACACTCAGTTCGCGTCAGGTTGGCAATGTCTAAATCCGGGTAAGACATAGCAGACACGCCATACTTAGAGCCTTTCAGTTCGCCCACACCTACAATGCCACTGGTCCAGTTGCCGCGATCTTTTGGATTTAGAGATAAGCCACCTTCATGACCCATGATTCGGTCAAACAGCTTGTCAAAGCCCATCTTTGTCACTCCTTAATACTAATTAAAGTGATTTGGTTAATAAAAAATTGTACTTATTAGGAATTTTTGATAGATTCCTTTTCGCAGCACGGACATTGCTGATACAACTATCCTTTAATTGACGTATGCACTACTCCAATTGACCTTTGTTCAGGCCGCTCTTTATTGAGCGGCTTTTTTTTATTCTTTTTTGAGGCTAACAAGCCTTTACCGAAAGGTTGGTTTCTTTCTCAATCATTCGAACGTGACGCTCAATCACCGCCCAACCACAACGAATTGAGCTTGTGATCTCCCCTTTATTCAAGAAGTAAATCTCACCGTGTTCTCGATGCACTTCATCAAACGCAATGGAAAACGTCTTGGAATGAAAGTAGAACACGCCCGGCTTTACGCTCTTTTTGATTATCCCAACAGACGGCCCGTTAAAGCTCAAAAACAACGCCACCAGCACAATGAACAAAGCGACCGCCAAATAAAATTCCATTATTACCTATCTCTTACTGACTGTTGTAAAAGTGGTATTGTAACAGAACTGATTAGGAATGCTTGAACACTTCTCTTGTTGCTGGGCCGATATCTGCGCGATCAACTTGATTGCTGGCAATCGTGAATGTCACCGCCTTTTGGAACCAATCTAATGCAGTTGCGCGGCTGCTGGTGGCATCTTTCACCATGCCATCAATAACCGCCGCCGCTGCTTGCACCTTACCGACCTCGAGCTCGAGCGTATCCGCTAGCGACAAACAGGCCTGTTTTTGCTGGCTAGTAAGTGGTACCGGGTTTCGCTCTGACGTCTCACTACCATCTGGACCCACAACAACGATCTCATCTGGCCACACTGACGCATTGATTTCAGTCATGAGCGCTTGCACGGCGCTTATATGCGTTTTGACGGCATTAATTGCCACTTCTAGTGCTAACAGCTCGGCTTTACTGGTGATAGGCAATACCGACGGCCACAGCGTATCATTTGGCACCCCTTCGACAATGCGGTACACCTTTGCACCTTGGGACACTTGCTCTAAATCGGTTGGCTCACTGGCCAGAGAGATAAATCCATTCCATCCGGGAAGCACGGAGGCGGTATAGCCAAGCTCGCTAGAGAGCGCTTGGATGGCATCAGGAAGACGCTGAACGCCATCGGCGGTATAATCGCCCTCTTGCTCTACTGTTGCTGCGTATGACGCACTGAGCGTGCCTGACAGAGACAGTAACGCCACCCCTTTTGTTAAGTTCTCCGCTTTACTGAGCCCGCCCGCTTGCTGAAAGGCAATGAAGCTATCAATTTTATCTTTTGTAATCATGGCTATTCTCAATCAATCGTAAATAAATCCTGCCCGGATACCACGACGGCCCCGCACGCCATCGGATCCCCAACAAGCGCTAAAGGCACCTCGTTCACCGTGAGCAAGCTTGAGCCGACAATTACGCCCACATGAGGCGGGTTATCAGGCTTTACATGCATCACGCTAATGTCTGACGTTTTCGACAGTGGCACCCCGTTCACGGTAAAAAGTGGCTCCCCGGTAACAACACTACCGGGGCTAAATCCATCATGGCCAGAATCAACCGAGCCTACTTGACATACTGCTGGCATATTTCCCCTTACCCAAGTTTCCAAGGTGCTGCGGCTGCGGTTACGGCAAAGTTACCCGCTGCGGTTAGATTGACGTTACCACCAGCCACCAGATTCAAATCACCGCCCGACTCCACTGTCGCTGCGCCATCAGATTTGATCGTGGCATCCCCTTTCACAACTATCGTCAAGCTCCCGTATTGCTCGCTCTTGTTACCCGTTGCGCTTTGAAAAGCGTCTCCCTCTGCATGGATCACCATTTGCCCGGATTCCGTCACTTCAATTGCGGTCCCGGTCGCCTTATGTGTGAGCGAGTAGCCACCCTTTTCGGTTCGATGCTCACGCAGACCAAAACGATCATAGAGATAGTCCTTGCGCGTGTACGCTGGTGGCACTGGTTCACCTTTCGCCCGCTTTGGCTCATAGGCGGTCCCGTTTACCTCATCTGGCAAGTTAGATTGATAGTCGGGCGCATGGTAAAGACTCCCGGTAATGCGCGGGTATCGAGTATCCCCATTTCTTGGAAAATCGACCCATACATAATCCCCAACCTCGACAGGTATAACGTGACCGTTACTCGGCTTCGCCCCAATTGGCAAAAGGAATTCAGCCCATGGAAGATCGTCTGAATTGACCCCATCCCATAGGGCAAGTAAACGCACTTGTGCCAGGAATAAACCGTCGGGATGCTCAACGCCTGTCACTTCAGCTTGATAGCTCCCATGAAGACGGTTAGTGACATTAGATCGGCCCTGCAATCTCTCACTCATTTGTTCACCTCCCCAAGCTCTACCCGACAGAGATACCGGTTCCCGTCTTCGTAATGCGTGACAGAGTTTATGAGCATCTTTTCTGGTAGCGCTTCATTGAGCTGGTCTTGTGGCATTTTCTTATGGAATAACACGGTACCCACCTGAAGCGGAGCCAGCTTTGAGTTACCCACCAGCTCTACATCCAATAATGGAATGATGGCGATATGCTGATTGTTAAGCGCCTTTCGTTGCTCAACACTCACTAACACCTTGGCACCACTCGAACCATTAACGGCGGTCTTCATGCCTTCCACGGTATCCCAACTCACGTATGACTTATTGAGCAAGCGCTGATCTAGGTACCGCTCACCTAACATCACGTATCGGGAAAAGCTGTAGTCGGCGTTTGGATTGCCGTACTCGATCTTAAAATCCTCGGCCATGGTTAAGCGCTTGAGCGCTTTAAAATAGACCGTTCCCCGCGAAATAAAGCACGCTGCGCCATAGTCTCTTGCCATCGAGCGAATGAGCCTTGCTGGTGGCACGCCCGGTAACAAGTGATAGGTACCACCCCGCTCGAACGTATCCGCATCCACCTTTAAGCCGGGTAACAACTGAGAGAGAATGTCTTTCGGCTGTTTCTGGCTGAAGAATCGAGGCTTGAGCGCTGGCTGTTTTAAGGCGTGCGTCGATTTGGCAAAGCCATTGATCACCAATAGCCCTTCTTTCGCTTCAGGCTTGGCCACAACAAACGTTTCTATCCAAATCTCATCACCTCGCCCGCCCGGTTCGGCAAAGGTGATCTCTAGCTCCTGTCCTTCCTCTAGGTTGTAGTCGTCTCGATACGTGCCCGCTTGGTCCATTAGCGTTAGGATGAGTTTGACCCCTTCCATACTGGCGTTCTCGATATAAGCGCACGATTGAACGTGAGGCATAAAGATATCCTCACCTTCTACCGTTACCTTTTGGACAAAGAAATACTCACGCTCTTGGTTACTCAATGAAATCCCCCTCCATCAAATCAACCACAATCGGCTTTTGTATGAGTTCTTCCGCTTCGTAGACCTCGGCAACCACTTCGACACTAAACGGCAACGCCATCACGCGATTAGATTCAAAGTCGAATTCTTCCGGTTCCAGTGCGGCCTCTCGTCGCCCTTCGATGGATATCGACACATTGAGCGGCATACCCGCCAGCATCGTTTTAGCCTGAAAGGTATGCTTTAACCCTTGCTTGGTGTGACGTATCCACATCATCATGCCAAGGGCGAGACGGTTTAACGTTGGTCGGTTCCATGCAACAGCCTTTACCGTGTAGATGAGCTTTACAAAGGATTTATTGATTTGGGCGTAGGCTTTGCCGTCTTCCTTTTTCAACTCGCCATACCCGGTAAGGTCGCTGTAATCCACACCGTCAGAAAAGGTAAAGCCCGGCTCTCGAGTAATGAGGACCGCTGGCAATAACTCATTGCGTGGAATGGCGTTTTTTCCTGACCCTAACTTGGCCACCAGCTTACGCACGAACTGTTGTGTGTCTGGTGCGCTTCCCATGTAGATCTTTCGGTTGCTTGGCTGCTCGGCAAATCGGGCAAACTCTTTGTTTTCTCTGCGTTCGGTATCCGTGACCACTAAAGAGCTAACCACCGCCTTGAAGAATCCCGCGACGGCACGGTCAACATCCTCCAAGTCGGTGTGCTCAGTGAGGCCCGTATAGATATTCACGTTCTCATTGAGGACCAATGACTCTAACGGACTGCTCATTGGCTTATACCTCGGTATCGTCTAGCTGGTAGTATTTGCGGCCCTTGGTAACAACAATGCAGTTATCCGCTCGATGCAACGTAATGTCGTATCGGTGAAAGTTTTGCTGCACTGGACGCACATAAGCTTCAATTGGCTGGTTTTTCTGGTAAGTGTTGCGCTTTTTGGTACCACTGGCTTTACCACTGCGGTTGCCTTCGTGAATTTGAATCACCAGCGTTTCGAATGGGACGTGTGCCAGCTCTGCCAGCCCTTCATCAAGATTGGTCATTTGATTTAAAACGTTGGCACTAACGGCCACATCAACAACGCGCCCTTTCACCTGTTCGAGTGTCGTCAATGACGCTTCATCTTCGCTATCAGGAAGGAAGTGGATCACCTGCTTTTTCACGCCATCATGCTTAGTTAGCGCTTGTGTTTCGTATTCTGGCCAGCCTTGCGAGCGCACGTTAAGTACCGTCATGGCGATTGGCCAGCCGTTAACGAGGTTTGGAAGTTTTTGAATGCAATCTTCTACAGAGAAAGCCTTTTTCATGGTTGCCACCTTTAAATAGCGAGTGTGGCGTTCTCTTAAGCGGGGAAGCTTGTTTTTAATGTAACTCATCAATCGGTAAGCACGGAATCTTAATCCGGTCGGCATAGGCTTTTTCAGCCATTGCGCCTTTTGACTGCTTGTAACCATCCAGCAATACAACGCAATCTGACGCTCTGACCATGGCAAGACCAATATCCATATAGGCTTCATCCGTTAACCCAAGTGGAAGCGTGGCGGGATTCAATACCACATAGCCGTGAGCCTTAAGATCCTCGGCCACCTCGTTAAAGGCGGGATGATTGTATTGCTCGATGCCTGTCATTGGTCCAGAGATATACACGACGGCCTTTGCTCTTGGTTGCTCGTAATTCATTACAGGTACGTTACTCCGTTGTTTTCAATTAATTCGTCTGCTTCGTTACCGTCATTGGTGCTCGGTTGAACTTCCATTTCTGTATTGGCTTCTGGTTCGCCGCTGGTGGCCGTTTCGTTCTCTGTCGCGCTTGGCTCTGCCTCAAAGTTTCTCAACGGCACGCAAGCGTATAGGTTGCCGACGTTCGCCGTACCAAAACCAAGTGATTGCTGTACATACCAGAAAACCGTTCTTATTCCGTCTCCGGTTTCTTCGTCCCACTCCAACGCAGAACCTCGAGGCACGCTATCACTCGCAATACGCAGTAACAGCACACCGTCACCTTCACCCAAGTTGGCGGTACCACTGTCTTGAACAAAGAACGTCTCCATTTCGTCAGGACACTCCAACACGGCGACCTTTTCATAGTCGGCGTACTCTAAGGTTTCTTGGTTAACATCAATGTCTGTAACCTGATCCTCTTCATAGTGACCGCCACCAGCATTGGGCGCATTTTCTATCGGTCGATAAAGGAACGCCTCGAACGAATCCGGGGAGAGTGCAATAGCAGTTTGCCAATCCTTACGGATAGCGGCGTTTAGTGCTTCATGGCCATGAAATCTGGCCTTTCTCATCGTCATTTCAATAACCCTTTCAAACGTGACGGCGTGACATTTAATTGCTTGGCGTAATCGTTGATTGCTTGCGCCTTGGTTTTGCCTTGGGCCTTGTAGCCATCAGCAAACGAGTTAAAGCCAAACACGATCATGTCTTTCATTTGCGTTAACTGGTTTTGCTGCTTCCGTAGTCTTCGCGCTTGGCGTTTTACCTTGTCGCTAGTCTTGCCTTGTGCGGCGAGTTTACGATCCAGTGCCTTTTGAGCTTTTTGGTACTTGGCAAAGTCTCTATCCGCTTTGTTGCGGTCGGTCTGCTTGCCTCGGTTCGCTCGGCGTATCCGCGCTTGCGTTTTCTCATCAATGAATTGTGTCCGGTTGTCACTGCCAAACCCTACCTTGTCGGCCTGTGTCTTCATCTGCTTCACAAGCTGCCTTTGTATGGATGGCGTTTGCATCATCCGGGTAGCACGTAGGATGTGTTTACAAGCGACGCCCGCGAGCTCCGGGTTTCGGATCTTCGGAAAAGAAAACTCAGCTGGTGGCTTGATTTGGTAGTTACCCATCGTGGCGATGTATCGGTACCAGTATTGATGACGCCCACAATCACAATCTATCGAGATACGGCCCGCACAAGCAGCCTTTACCGCCTTGGCATAATCCCCGTCAGGCGGCGACGCCATGTAGTCGTCCCACTCTTCCAAGCGCACTTTGACCCGGTGATGCTGGTGCTTTGAGACTTGAGAGGCATCAACCGACATAATGAGCTCATTGCCTTTAATCCCTTTCAGGTTGGCCCACTGCACCCCGGTACCATCGTCCACCCGGTTGTTAGAGCGGTCGATATCCACTTGGCGGGAGTTCTTTACCAAAAACGCATACACAATCCCGGCGGTTCGGGAGTCGTACTTCTTGGCCACCCCTTTACGAGATTTGTCGAACGCTTCCAAATCGGACTTGGTAAAGCCCATGCCCTTTGCTTTCTCACCAAGCGCCTTAAGTGCTTTGCTGGTTGGATTGTTGAACGTTCCACGATTCAGCGTGCGCTTGGCATTGCGGCGGTTTTTCTTTTGCGCCTTCTCAATCTGGTTAAAGAGCTGGTTAAACTTCTTGGCCGTCAATCCCGACGAGTCGAACGCGCCATTATCTAGCTTCTCGAACTTAGGCATGGCTACAGCCTCAACTCATCCATGAATTGCCGCATGGTTCGTCTCACCCATGCTGAAGGCGGTAGATAGATCGTCTCTCCTACTGGTAGCGGCTCGGTGGCATCATCCAGATCGCAAATCAACATAATGAGCCAACCTAAATCTGCGCTACCGTAATGGCGGTAACTGATCAGGTCCGGGCGAAACTCTTCATCAATCTTGACGTCGTACTCGGCCAGATCACTATCGGCACTACTGACGTAATCCAGCACAATCCGGTAATAGGACGAACGCAATATATCGTCTTGGATGTTTAAGTCAGACAGGCGAGGCAAATCACTCATGCTCACCTCTCAACGCTCTCTCAAGCGGATCTGTTGACAACATGCGCTCGTTGGTTGCTTTTATGATGTTAGAAAAGCGATTCATTGGGCTTTGTTGCTGGTGGCCAGAGCCTTGCCCCAACACATTCAGAAAGTCAGAAAAGCTCTGTGCGTCCCCAAGAGAGGGATTAACAGCGGTGTATACCGTGAGTAGCAACGCCACGCTTTCAGGCTTGATAGAGTGCCAATCAATGCGATATTGGACCTTGCCGTCGTTACCTCTCACCTCGTTATAGAGGGTTTCTGATATTTCCATCATGCCACCAGCATTGGCCGGGAATGAGATGGACTGAAATTTCTTGAGGTTTTGGTATGCCTTCATCGCCTCAACGACAATCGGTGTACCTGAAGCGGATTCACCATCCAAACGGACCGCCCGGCCATGTTTGGCAAAGTTCGGCAACACTTCATCAACGATCACGATAAAGCCTTGGCGTCTTAATGCGTCCAAGCGTTTGTGCAGTGTCTTATTAAGCTCTTTAATGTTGCTCGGTAGGTTTTTGCATTCAACAATGTGGACCGCGCCATCTTGAACACCAGACAGCATGAGGCGTGCTTTTCCGGTGGAAAGCGTGACAACGGCAATGCGCTTACGGGACATGAGCATATCCTTTAGTGAGCGCGTATTTTCTAGGTTGGGGGCGTGATTAGTTTAGCATCAAACCCCGCAAACACATCAACTTTTACTTGTGTTTGCAGGGAGTGATTAGGAATTTATGAGTTAATCAAAAAGACCGACAGGAACGCTTATCCCGGCCATCTCATAGCAGCGTAAAACAAGCGACTGTTGAGTGCCGTGAATGGCTTCCCAAGCACGCTTACCTCCGACCGTTCCGCGAGCGTGTACGGGAATTAAGTCAGGGTATTGCTCGATCACTGCTTTGTCAGCTGGCGTGTCGTGGTGATGCGCACAAAGCGGTAAGCCTCTCGCGTGTGCCAGTTCTTTAGTGCGGCCATCAATATGATGATACGAAATAACCGGGTTCTCTCTTCCCTGTAGATAGCAAGCAATGCAAGGTAGCTTACAAATTGCGTCCATAATGCGCTTTTCTTCAGCGGTTGGTGTTCTACCTTTCAAGCCTCGACTAGCCTTAGCTGGCTTTTTGCTTTGAACTGGCTTAATTCTGCGGCTGGTGGCCTTTGTGCGGGCCCGCTCGCGTGCTTCCTCCCGCTTTTTGGCGATTTGTGCCTGATATTCTGGCGATTTAGCCTTGGCTATCGCTCTGTCTTGCTGGCGCTTGGCGGTAGCCAGTGCCTTTTTCCGCTGCCTCTCTTTAAACTCGGGATCTTTCTGCTTGGCCAATTGGCGTGCAATGGCCCTATCTCTGGCCGCTTTTTGCGCCTCTTGAGCCTTTTTTCGCTTCTCTTCTATTGTCTTCGCCATAAAAACACCTTACTATTTTGGCCATCAATGTGTCGCTTTGCTCGCGCTCATTGGTGTGTAGTTGGTCATGGTCTTTGCTTGGGCCTGACCATTAAAGAAAGCCGTGATTCGTTTCACGGCTTTTTTTATGCTTGCGATTTATCGTGCTGCGCTGGTGGTAAAGGCCAGTGCTTTAGTCGCAAACTCTAACTCTGACTGCCAATGCGAAAGGCTTCGCTCAAGCAGCAACTTGCCATAAGGTGTCGAATAAACAGTGTGCTCGTCTGCTAGTAGTTCTTTCGCCCATGTTATCTGACCGTTTAGTTTTTCTACCAACACCTCAAAGTAAGCCCAATTCCCAAGAGCAAGCTTACTGAGTGATTCGCAACGCTGCGGATCAAGCATGACGGCCTCGGGTATTTCATTTTTCAAGAAGTCGTAAAGCTCAAGCCCGGCATCTGCAATGCTGTAGTCTTTGCGATCTGGCTTGCCGTTCTGTGGTACATACGTCCATTTGGCCAGCTCAAGGTCGGCCAGTTTGTTAAGCTCTCGGTAAACCTGTTGATGGCTTGCAGCCCATACCGGGCCGAGAATTTGAGTCAAGGTGTAACCGGATAAGCCTTCCTTTGCTGTCGCCAATGTCGCTAAGATGATCTCTTGTAGCGGGGATAGTTCATTAGGATTTGATTTCTTGTGTTTCTTGTTCATTTGCTTGCTCGCTTGTGTGTAGTTAATACTGCTTGTGTATCTCGCCTGTAGTGGCATCAATGAAGCCATGACAGACAAACTCAGCCTCGCTTGAGTAGTGGATCATGCGACCCTTTAAGGCTTTCTTGTTTCGCGCATGCCAGTGTTCGTACCCGGCACTAAACGCATACTGGTTGTTGCTGTAGTCGGCGTAGTGCAGATCGTTACCTAACCTCGCCTCTCTGACGCCAGCCTCCCAACTTGATAGAAAATCATCTCTTTGGATAAGCTTTAACGCTTGCCTCTCATCATCAAAAACACCCACCAGCTCAATAAGGCCAACGAATTGCATTTTATCAATGACGGTTTTGTCAAAATAACCAATATAGATTTCATCGTTTGGGATAAGCTCTACCTGTGGCGGTGTTTCGTATTCCGTTCCGTCCATAGGCATTGCTTCCATAAGCTCGATAATCAAGCTCAACTGCTTTTTGGGGATTGCCATTCTTCTTAACGTTGCTCAGTGCGTTAATGATCTGTTTCGTGAACGCTGAAGAGAAAGAAAACTTACTCATAACCTGCTTAACGTTATGGTCGTTTATCTCGCTCAAAGCAGCTTTCGCGGCCTCTTCCTTTCCATAGTGCTCAGTGATTGAAATGTGGTTCACATGGCCATTCAGAAAAACAGTGAAGGTCAGTATTGCTCCCTTTCTCGTCACTTCTAACCAATGCCCTTTGTCATTCAAAGAGAACGTGTACTTTTTCATCAAATAATGCACTTTCTGTTAGGAATTGCGGCGAAGCATATCAGCGAGAGGATCTTAGTTCAATCATTTATTAAATTTAATGAATGCAGATCATATCAGCTTGCAACAATACACTTAATGAATTAAATTTACCGCCGATAGTAAAAAGCTGTTAGTAATTTAATGGAAGAAGAGGAAATAGTTTTGGAAGGAATAATTGTCCACATATGGCACTGCGATAAAGATATGGCATCTATGACCAGTCCCGACCAAACCATTGAGTGTGCATCCCAACAAGAAGCAACCTTAGCCATAGCGGAAGCAAAAGGGAATGGTGGGTACGCAGAAAGAATGAAGGAAAATCATTAATGGAAGCGTATACGATTGAAACCTTTGCAAAAAAATACTTTGGCACGGTTGCAGCGTTTGCAGAACATATAAACCGTCCTGCTAATTCTTTGTACCGATTGAGCAAAAAAGGTGCGGTCGTCGTACTCAAAGGCGACCGCATCACCTTATTCAAAAACGGGGAAGTCCACTCACTCTCTGAAAAGGCCACATGATGACCCCATTAGACAAGTTAAAACGGAACGTGGAAGCGACGAACTTTCACCGACACAACATCCAAACCATCGGGATTAGCATCATCTCAGTTGGGGAACTTGGATTTTCTTACACGCTAGGTGCATCACAATCGGGTTTACCTGATCTTATTGCAACGAACGTCTCACAAGCCGCTGCCCTGCATATCTTCAACACCATCTTTCAGAGCTGGTTGAAAGAAGGCTACCGAGATGGCCGTATTACTGATCTATTTGAATCCCCTGAATCCGGTCGGGATATGGCAATTTACATCAAGCCTATCGAGTATAACGATCACCTTATCGACAACTACGTCACTCAAGCCTACAACTTCTACAGAATGTTACCGGAGTTCGTGAGCCCTAAGCATGGCATTCGATACGTGCAAGTGTTTGCCCCTGACAACCAAGGGAAGACGCAGTTTGAGGCGGGATTCAATATGCAGTATCACCAAATGCTGGTGGAAGAACCAATAGGCAACCTACAGTAAGGCCACTACACACCATGAACCGAATGAGCAACCTACCCCACGTTAAAAAGCCCTGCCGAGACTGTCCATTCAAAAAGGACGCCCTAAAAGGCTGGTTAGGACGGGAACGCATGACAGAGATACTAGAATCAGATCGATTCGTCTGTCACAAAAAGCGACACTTACAATGCGCTGGACACATGATTATTAGCGGAATGGACAATCAATTTGTTCGACTCGCTACCGCCTTGGGTATCTCTCTAGAACTAACAGGCCATGAGCTTATCTTTAACACCAAACAGGAATGTATCGATCACCATGACCACAACCAAAAAGCGTAAGCACAAACTCGACGCGCATCGAGACAGGATCTTAAGCGGCCTAAAGCAAGGCAAGAAGAAGATCGATATATTGCGAGAAATTACCGTTATCACTGGCCAAAGCATTACGCCCCAAACGCTGCGTAACTGGCTTAAAGAGAATGGCGAGTCTTAGTCTATGGATATCGAGACAATCAAACGTGTAGCACCGGAGGGAGCCAAATATTGGAGCCCTGCCGTTGAGCAATACTTTTCTAGTAGCTTCATCAACTTATCGAGCGCTTTCAGAGGCCGATTCATTACGGTTGCACCGTCAGAACGCGCCGAGCTCATCCCTTTATACTGATACACCACCAGCCTTTTTACCTAACAATGGTTGATTTTTGTCCACTTGAGCATTAAGGTGTAAATTGTAGCTTGAAAGCTACGTAGCTTTTAAGCTACTATACTTGGTATGAACTTTACCGTTCTACGCACTAAAGTCTTTAGTGACTGGCTGACGAATCAAAAAGATCGTCAGGCGCGAGGTTCAATCGCCGCGCGCGTGCAAAGACTAACCCGAGGATTGACTGGCGATGTGAAGCCCGTAGGAAACGGAATCAGCGAACTACGAATTCACATTGGCAAGGGTTACAGAGTCTATTACAAACTACGTGGTAATGAAGTCATTGTGCTTCTATGTGGTGGAGATAAGAAGACTCAATCAAAGGACATTGAAAAAGCGAAAGAGCTTGCAAAAGAACTTGATTTGTAATCATACCGAAAAGCCAGCTAACCACTGGCTTTATCTTCAACCTCGGATTAAATACTATTTGTTGGGAGATACTATAACCATGTCAAAAAACACAGCCATGCTCGCAGAGTTCGACCCTGCCGAGTATCTAGATAGCCCTGAATCAATTCAGGCGTATATCAACGAGGCTGTTGAAACTGGTGATGCAGCCTTTATCAGCGAGTCTCTAGGCGTCGTTGCAAGAGCACAAGGCATGACAGACCTTGCCGCTCAAACAGGATTGTCTCGCGAGACTTTATACCGAACTCTAAGTTCCAAAGGAAATCCAAACCTTAAAACATTGCTATCTATCGTCGCAGCTCTTGGTTTATCCTTTAGCTTCACGACTAAACAGCATGCATAAGCCCCTAGCCTAGCGCAAGGGCAAAAAGAAAAAGCCCCGGCCTTAGCGTTGGGGTTTTTTTATGAACAAACCGAAAGGGAGAAGCATGGACATTCAAGCTCTAAAAGCCCTATCAAATGAGATTCACACAGCGATGCCTTGGTTACAAGGCATCCGTAACCATGAGCAATACCTAGAGCTTATGGAGCTCATGGATACGCTAGTGGAAGACTACGAGGAAAACCATGTCTTGATTGACTTGCTATTCCCTGTACTTGAGCGCTATGAGGAAGAATCAGAACACTTCCAAGAGTTTAACGCGCACATTGATAGCCTAGATACTGGTATCGCTACTCTTCGCGTTCTCATCGACCAATACCGCCTAACTCTAAGTGATTTACCTGAGATTGGTGGCAAGTCGCTAGTATCGCTAATCCTAAGCGGTAAACGCCAACTAACCGTTGGACACATTAAAGCGCTATCGGAACGTTTCGGCGTGCCAAAGCATATGTTTATTTAGCAGAATACCACCAGCAAGGACGTATCATAAGTAAAGGCAGCGGTCATATAGGTACGCTGCCTTTTCTAAAACATTTATGCTCTATTGTTGGTTAGCTCTGAAGCTAATTAACTTCATTTGGATAATGAGTTTTCTTTATCTATAGCTATCCGTCATTTTGCAATCTAATATCCAGCACCTCTCATTAACCTATTGATTTCCAATTGAACTGTAATTGGAAAGATTGCATGATAGGAGTATGAAAGACAGCTAAAATCCGTATAGAAAGCGTTAAGTGCAATCAGCGAGAGTCACATCAAAAAAGTAGGGAAGTATGAGCATTAATATAAAATGGAATGGTGATTGTCGCTTTAAAGTATCAACTGAAGGCGGTTTTACGTTTAATGTTGACGCTACAAGTGAGAAAGCCCCTTGTCCAACGGAAGTTCTATTGTCGGCTTTAGGTTCATGTAGTGCTACGGATGTCGTCTTGTTACTACAAGATCAAGGTTTTGAAGTTCAAGGTCTAGAAAATACGGTTACTTTTGCCCTAACGGAATCAGAACCTCGTTTATATAAATCGGCAAACTTACACTTTACAGTAAATGGCAGTGGTTTTAAGGAATCTGACATTTTGCGAGCAGCTCAAGAAGCGGTGGAAAAGCATTGTCATGTTTGTCTTATGTTGAGCCCTACGATCGATATCACTTGTTCAGCCGAAGTGGGTAAAAATTGCACTTAACAAAGCGTTTAAGAGGGATTTGGCACGCGTGGCATTTTTGACATGCGTTGAGTTTAGTGTTTAAGGTGCTTTGCAGAAGCTTTTGTATTGCGTGCCGGCACCCCTTAACGCGGCGTTAGCTGCTCTCGAAAAATTTATCTACGGAGTTATAAAGTGACTTTAATTATTGCAGGGCATACGCTTGAACGTTGCTTTCCTGGAGAGGCAAGTAATTTTGAAACGGGTTTATTTGTCTCAACAGACAGTAACATTACCCAGAACAATGTTGTGCTCGTACATGGCTTTCGAAAAGTGTATGAAGTTCCTGTAAGAGTCAAGGCATTAAATTTTTGTGGTGAATGGTTTAATGGGTATTTGGGGACGAGTCATGAGTACAAATCATTTGTAGCGTTTGCTGGAAGCTCATTGGTAGCCCAGCATATTATGAACTCAATTGAAAATCATCTGGGTGAGCTTTATCCAACTATTGTTAATGGTGAATATACGCTTGCAATGTCGTGTGAGAAACATAAGCATTTACCTCAAGCTGATTATTCACAAGATATGTTTCTTGACTCTGATATTGAAAGTTTAGTTACTGCAGAATACCTCTCGATGGTTGTCAAGCATTCGATCGAAGCAGTCATTGCATATGCGAATGGTAAAGGTCAGATGGCGCGCCTTTTTTCTGCATATCAAGCAGAGTTCATCTTCGGTATTAGATGCCCGATCACTCGTGAGCACTGTTTATATCAGTACGAAATCGTAGAAGAAGTTGAGGGTATGTACTCCAAAGCCATCGTAAAAGTAGAAGCTATTCAAAAAGGTTCGGTGGCAGTGATTGGCATGAAAGATGAATTTAAAATTGGGGCACAGAGAGCTTTTGATACTGCAGTAGAAAATGGTGACAAAACTTCACTGATAATACATGAGTATCTTAATCAGTCTATTCGTGAAAACTCAGCAAATAACAATAGTATTGGTTTTCCGTCAGGTTTGTTTTATTTAAATGGCCATAGTTTTGAACGAGTAGAACTGACGAGAGAATGAGCAGCTAACAAACTGTTTAAGAGGGATTCGCAACGCGTGGCATTTTTATCATGCGTTGATTTTAGTGATTAAGGTGGTATGCGGAAACACCGTATTGCGTTGCTCACCACTTAAGCGAGCGTTAGTTTTCCTACTTACATATAATCAAAGGTGGTTTTTTGGATAGTTTGATCGATGCAGTAAAAGATTGGCCAGTGATTCTTCAAGGGGCTCTAGGGTCTGCTTTATTTTGGTTAATCTTATTGTTAATGAACAAGTTGTTTGTTTTTTTATCAGAGAAATACAGCAGGTATTCGAAAAATAGTAGGCTATATTGGTTAGTCAGTGAACAGTTCAAGTTTCATGGATATTTATGCGAAGACATTCATGAGAAAAATTATTGGGTGTCAGCGCTAATATATCGTTCATTTCGATGTTTAATTAAAGCTCTAATGTGGCTTTCCATGGGGCTTATATGCCAATCATTCTTTTCTCCACTAGGGGTGATTGGTTTTGTTGGTGCTTTGTTTTATCTGTTTCGTGCCTATGACCTCGTCGCACCAATTGGCAAAGAAGCAACAAAAGAACGGTTGGAAGAAATCGAAAGAGAAATTGAGGAAATTGAAAACTAACAAACAATTTAAGAGGGATTCCCAACGCTTGGCATTTTTGCTTCAACTTCAATTTTAGTGGTTGCGGCACAATGCTTTAGGTCGGGTGGTAGCGTTGCTCACCCCTTAATTGGGCGTTATGTGACTGTGCAAAGATCGAAGGTATCATTAATGTTAGACATAGAAAAAAGAATCGAAGTCATTGAAGCGTTACTATCAGAAGGTTCGGCTGCAGCTCTAACATATGCAGCATTAGAATGTAGGCTTACAATTGAGTATTTATGCTATGAACGCTTCAAAGTGTCGCATTCCTATTTATCTCCCCAAGATCTAAAAAGATGGCAGCCAAAACATGTAGTTAAACAAGTGTCAGATGATATATCAGAACTTTCAAACCGTGAATTTACATTGTCGGTATGTAAAATGGATAGTGACTCTAACCGACCTAAAAATAAGCAGGAATATGAAAAATTAAAGTACAAAAAGGTTGGCACGCAAAAGTCGCTAAATTTAAGGAAACTAGATAAATTATGGCACTCACTTTCGAATGTGAGCCTACATATTCCGGTACCTACAATACATAGTGGTCAAATTTCAATGTATGGAGATGTCATTGAGATCAAGAAAAAGGTTGTCGATGTATTGGATCTGCTTCGAGATCTAGCAACGGCGAATCTAATCATGGGTGGCGTTTTTGGGGAAGTTCTTTCATTTGATTGTTTAGCTTGTGACACCACGGTTAAGAAGCCTAAATCTGTCCTCGAATCAGGAAAAGTGGTTATTAATTGTATTTCACCTGATTGCCCTGAAAGTTACACCATCGAAAAAGATGGGGAAGGGTACAGTTATGAAAGGAATGTGTTTGAGTTTAGTTGCCAAAATTGCTCAAGTGCCTTACATGTACCTCATCAAACATTTTCTAATTTGAGGTTGAACAGCGTACTTAAAATAAGATGCGGCGAGTGTGTTAGTGAAACATCTGTAATCATGCGCCCTCTAGTTAAGTGTGAACCAGCCACATAACAAAGCGTTTAAGGCAGATTCGCAACGCTTGGCGGCGTTAGCAGTTATGGAGGTTCAGTGGTATCAAATAAAGCAATATGGGTTTGTTGCATCAGCTTAGCTGCGAGTGGCTTTATTGTCGGAGCTAATTGGTTAATTGACCCCGATATATTGAAAATTTTCAATTTGAGCTTTACAGCTATCGGAGCTTTAGCAACAGCAGGGCTACTGTATTTTGGTTCTAAAGCCTTTTCAGTGTGGAAGTTGCAGTTTGTTTATGCTGAGAAATTTAAAGCATTCGTAGATCTAGAAAAATCATTTTCAAATGCTATTAGCTGCTACAGGCGCTTGGTAGCTAGTATGATCAATAAACATGATATACAACGAGGTATTCCAGCGGACAAGCTCATATATATCGAAATTGATCATGAGAGAGCATATTCAGATTTTAAGGCCGCAAAGCGTGATTATTTAACCAAAGTTGACTGGGCGATCTCTTTCTTACCTGATGGACAAAAATTTGAGTTAGACTACATAAAGTTTGAAAGTGAACTTCATAAAGGACTTCGTTATTGGCACCAATCGCACAATGCGGACGATACCGACTATGAACATGAAATGATGTGCAAAGCCGAGCAATTTATCGTTGATTTTAATGTAAAAGGTAAAAAACTAATTCGAGAGCAGCGAAATAAGTAACTCATAACAAATTGTTCAAGAGTGATTCGGCACGCGTGGCATTTTTACTTCTGATGCAACCAGAGTAACAACCACCAGCGACAAAAAAGCCTCGGAACGTCAACCGAGGCTTTTGCTTTCTATCGTTTACTTGAGTCCAATCAGTGAGTTTCTACCCATAAAGGCAAGCAACTCCATATTATTCTTGTGTGCGTGCATGAGCGCTTTCTTTGCCAGTAAGTAAGCCGTCAGCTTACCATGCTCATCACAGCTGTATCGACGCGCCACCTTGACAACCTCATCGCCTTTTCTCATTACCCAATTCGCTCTGTACTCTCCTGCTTGAGACTCCTTATCTGAAGCAAGGTAATGTCTTGGCTCTAGGTTCCTTGGCAATCTAGCGAGCAGTGTCCAATCAGAAACGACTTGATGCCAGAACTTACCCCATATCTCTTTACCTTTCTTGTTGCGCTCGATAATGGCTTTTTTCAATGCCTTCTCTTCACCAAGTCGCACAAATCCCACAGTTCGGTAAGTGTAACTTCCATCTGGCTTGGGAATGCTGATCTTAAATGCCGTCTTACCCTTAGAAATAAACCGATAACCGGTATTAGATTTGAAGTAGGCTTTCGCGTTAATTGTTTCCATTGCTTAACCCTATATTAATATCACCAAACTCTTTAGATCATTCATCGCTCTAGTCCTCGCTGGTGGCCGTTGCTTTTTGGCGTAGTTCTGTGGCTAATTCCATACCTCTATCAGAGACACGGAGGTTCTGATATTCAGGATGGTCGCAGTTATGGCCGAAGTATCCTTGCTTTGATGCTTCATCGGCAATACGAATCGCATGATCATTGCCCCTCTCTTAACCCCTTCAGGAACGCAGTCAGATGATCCTTGGCCACCTCTTCTAAGATAGCACGCCAAAACACCCCATCAGTAAATAGAAACTCGCCAATCACCACATCGACCGAGCTATCTAGCTGACAGATAAACCCTCGGCGTTGAACCGTATCAAACACAACACGCACTTGGTTTTCCGCATCAAAGTGAGACAGGTACGTTTCTATAACGACTTGCCCTATGCTGACGCCCTCTTGAGAGAGATCGACGTTCTTAACGACGCCTTTTGGTTGGCCTACTTGAAATACGCGCAGTTCGACCGCGCTAAGTGAAAAGATTTCCATTTTGCTATTACCCGTACTGGCTTAATGCGTTGTTTGCTTCTTGTCTGATCTTGGTAACATCATCCAAGGTTAGAATGGTTCTGAGAGAGGCCACCAGCCCCTCTTTATCTCTACTAATTTGACCTAGCATGCCCCTGACTTGAACCATGTGGGCATTTGGCACGCTATCATCATCATCATCATCATCGTCGTCGCTCTCATTTGGCAATCCCACGTACTGACAGTGGCTTTCCGTTTCAGCTTTAATCTCTTCTAGCGCACGCTGGATCTCGTTCACGGACATAAACGGATAACCCCGGAGCAAATCTATAAACCATCGTTTGATGTTGCTTTCCTGAATGTCGGCAGCGACATGACGAATAAAAGAGATTTGATACTGACTAAGGCGAGCAAAGGCACAGCTAAATGAGTCTCGCTTTTCCTCCCCTAGCAGCTCGAAATGTCGAATGGTTAGCTCTAGGTTGTAAATGAACTCTTCACGAACGTTGGCATATTTAAAGATCATTGCTCGCCCCCGCTGGTGGCGTGAGAGACAAGATCCAATCGCGCAGCTGGATCATTTGAGGACAAAACACCATGCTTTCTACATAGGTGTATAACTTAGGGTAGTCGTGCTGCTTTCTTTTGATGAACGCATTGGCGTCAGCTTCGGTTAGGCACGTTTTGACAACCACCTCGACCTCTTGCATGTGGAACTTTTTAAGCGAGTCAGGAAGCTCTTGTACGTTAGGGTCAAAGTGGCTCTGAAAAGCCACCAGCAGCGCGTCGTAGCTATCGCCCTCAATATCACCATCATGCGCTTTAACGTCCATATTGGCGAACTGCTCGGCCCATTCAATTAACCAATCTGGTTGGCAATCAAAAAGATGCTCAAAGAGCCCATCAAAGTCACTGTCATGCTTTGAGTGAAACAGGGTAATGCCCTCTTCTATATCAACGATTTCCCAATGGCTTTCGTTATAGTCTTCCTCGGTCACAAGGTGCGTTCTGTACTTTACTTGCCAAATAGGATCGCGTGTTGAGCGGTTGTCTTGCTCGTGCATTTGACGGGACATTTCGAGTAGAAAGTCTGGTACTTCTACGTGGTTGCTTGCTTGCTCTTTCATGGTGTGTAGTCTTCTTTATTAAAGGCTTTTCAGTTGCTTGTAGCTGGTGCCATACATCATATTGATGAGGCGTTTAGGCACTTCTTCTTTGAGTAGTTGACGAATACTTTGCTTTTGCTCATCGCTCAGGTAAGGATTGCCTATCTCTTTCTGGCGCAGCTTGTATTCGTTGGTTCGCATGCTTGTGCTCATTGCTTGCTCTCCGGTTTGGTTGGTTTGTTCTGCCTATCTAGTCGTTTGCGAACTCTAAGGCCAGTTCCTACGAGTGAACCGTTTAAGTACCACCCGCCACGACCGATATTGACGGACACCCATCGCGTGCCGAGCGTGACGCTCATAAATCCGCGCTTACCAAAGTTAAGGTGTACGCCGGGAAAGATTTTGATGCGTTTTTGAAATCGTACTTGTGTTGTCATTGAATGTTTCTAGTGCCTCGAATGGCTAGGTATTGCTGGACTCAGCGCTCATATGGCGCACTTCTACGTGTTGAACTCCGCACTCTTTTAACCAGGAGCACAAGCGATCTAATCGCCACGTTCTAGGCAGCTTTTTTGCTGCATGGCGAACCGTGAAACGAGCTCCGGTAGAGAGGTTACGAGCAATGACAATAAAGCCATGCTCAGTTTCTTGAGCGCCAATAGCGAAATGGCCACTTTGAGCAGCAGCAGCGGCGGTGCGTTTGAACTCGCCTAGAGTGACTAAGCCAACTTGCATGGGGATTCCCTTTTCGTTACTTGCTTTAAAACGTCAATATATGACTAATAATATGGTGTTTTATGATGATTGCAAGTTTTTGTTAGGAATTTATAGGGAGGAAAGGTTTAGTTGTTCAATAAAAAAGCGCACTCGAACGGTGCGCCCCTTGTCTATCAGGTTGCCGACTAATTCACTAAATCGTCCCCTTTGGGGCGAATCTTCTCTTCATTCTGGCTTTTTTCTTGTTGTCTAAGTTCTCTTAACTTCTCTGCTTCGTCCTCATCGAAAAGCAAGCCTTTCAATCCTAATGAGTTAGGAATTGGCTCAAGCTCTGCATAGACAGATGAGTTATCTCTTTTGACGGGTTTAACCGAGAAATGCTGTAGTGATGCGTTCTTATCTTTCACCGCAACCAGACCACCAACATTAACGCGCACCTTCTCCATGGCCACCGGACCACCCGCAACCGAGTACAGCGCAATAACATCATCGTGCGCTTTCGTTCTCAGACGGTAAAGTTTCTCAGGTTTCTTGGCGAACGTCGTCATTTCTGCCTTAAGCGTCTCGATTAACTCTTGGTTTTTCTCTATTTTTTCTTTTCTTTTGAGCGTCTTTAACTCACGCTCCAAGCGCTTGATGGCGCGAGCGTATCGAGCAACCAATTGCTCACCAGTACGCCTTTGGCTCGATACCGCAGAGTTAACCGTGACTTTTAGCTTGGTTACATTCCTAATAATTGTAGGCGTTCGAAACGATTGTGAAGCGTCCTTGAAATACATCGGAGCCTCTTCAACAAGCTGTTCATTTATCTTTGCTTGCTGCTCAATCTTTCCTAACAATTTATCTGTTGTATCACCTTCGTAAACAACGGCAACAATCCTAGAATCCGCATATTCAGAATCCATAACACCACTTACCTTTCCTTCATATAAAGCGTACTGCTTCATTTCGGCGTGGACGTCACGGTCAGCTCTCTCCTTGTCTGCAAGTAGATCGTTTATGCGTTCAGCATCGATACTCTTATTGTTTTCTTTATTCATTTTATTACCCATTACCTAATTGATTCTCAGATAAACCGAGTCACTAGCCATTCTTTATTTTTTTTATTATTCCGCTGATGATACAGGGAGTTATGGCGAGTATAGCAAAGAAAATTCCTAAATAATAAAGTTAAACTGCAATTAGACGCTTAAAACCCAAAAATGTCCGAAAAGAAATAAAAAAAGCCCGCCAAGTGGCGAGCTTTATAATAAAAAAACTAACATTTTTAATTATGATATTAAATGCAAAAATGATTAGTCAAAAATTGGGTAATAACTTCGGCATCAATAGTGCCAGATTCGGCCAGTTCTGGACGACAACTAACTAGACGTTTTGTGCAATCAAGGACCATTGCTGGAATGACACCTTGACCATGAGCGAATGGATCGTGTTTTTCTTCTAGTGCATCTAAAAAATCTTCAGGGAAGACCTCAAGCAGCTCACTTGTATTAATGTTCTCGTTCATTCTGAATCTTTCTGCTAGTTAAGGGATTT
Organism: Vibrio sp. 1078-1; assembly: GCF_033340475.1. Lineage (NCBI taxonomy): Bacteria > Pseudomonadati > Pseudomonadota > Gammaproteobacteria > Vibrionales > Vibrionaceae > Vibrio > Vibrio sp. 1078-1. The sequence goes on along the minus strand of NZ_JAWOWM010000016.1, from coordinate 37,860 downwards.
CTAAGCCGACGAGAATGTTCATACTTTTGGCCGATCTTGTAAATAACCTCTCTCGCAGTTGCATAGCAGCTAGGTTTTTAGCTGTTACTGACAAAGTTGTTTACAAATATGCAATAATACTCACTTGTACATACATGCAGTGGTTTATTCGAACCACTGCCCTTTGTTACATCGTAACGCTTTAAAAAATGTGCTTGTTACTAGGTGTTATAGTGGTTAAACTCTCAATCCATAGGTTTACTTTCATCTCTTCACAGAAATGAAAGTAACTCTAACCCTTGTTTTTGTGCAGATATCGCCCACACAAACAACCTTTTTCTTTAAAAACAATCACTTAGTGATTGTCAAAACACCAACGCAGTGAACGAGGGAAAATGAGGGATTTTTGACGCGCATAAATATGCACTATGACCGTAGCGGGTTTTTTGGTCACTTTTAGGATGGATCACAACTCTTTGTCATCCATTTGTAAGATAAACAAAAGAGTTGATCTGCGTTCCAAAACGCTTTTTGTGACATTGTCATTATGTGATATTGGTCACATAATTATGAGACATAACAACAATGGCCATAAGGTGAAGCAACACCAAGCCATTAAAAATGACCTCCTAACTCAGCAACTTATTGCAATGAACTAACGCGCCGAGATGCAATGAATACAGGCGTATACACACCAATTGAAGAGCAAATAAACAATGGCGACTGCATACCCAACAAGAAGTAAAGACGAACTGCTAGAAATTATCGACCGCCTCAATGCTTATAACCCGCTGGTGGTTATGTTTGTCGAAATGGAAGTGAGAACAGGATTGCGATACAGCGACATTAGCCGATTGAAATTTAAAGACGTTATGATTAATGGCGTTCCCCGAGAATCTTTTTCGGTTGTTCAATCGAAAGCACTTAACGCAAGACTAAGCAGCAAATCTAAAATGGACCGCGCCACTGCCATCAGCAAAAGCCGTGTTGTGATCCACGTTAACGAACAACTGTCCGACCTTATTAGGCGGCTTTACTTGGTGAATGGCCACAACGAATTAATGTTCCAATCCACTCACCATCACGCCAAGAAAGGCTCACCGATTAGCATTCAGTACATCAACCAAACGCTGAAGAAAGTCGCTATAGAGATGAAATTACCTTATCAATTATCGACCCACTCATTGCGTAAAACCTTCGCCAAGCTGCTAATGGATAACGGAGCGGGCCTGAATACGCTAAGGGACTTACTAGGACATGGTGACTCGAAAACCACCGATAACTATATTAAAACCTTCGAAAGTGAGCTAAAAGAACACGCAACAGGCATTTCATTCTAAGCCACCAGCAACAGGGCGGGATTATCCCGCCCTTGTCTTTTTCTCGCGTTCGTTGGCACTAACGATTAGAAAACCTCATCAAACGTATCACCCGCATCGGCCACCCAATCACCGCGACCTAAGTCGTCCTGATAGTCGTCATAGTCATACTCAGCGTCAGCCTCCCGGATCCAATCTTCTATCTGCGAGCGCTCTTGAATCATATCCTCGGTAATCACCTCGTTCGCCGGGACATAACCAACCAATTGAGTAAAACAATATGTGTCCCATTGGTCAGGTGACTTGATGTTTAGTTTCTCGCGCATTGTCTTCTTAGGCATGATAACAAACGCACCACGCTCATTCAGGCCACAAGGGATCTTACTGCCTTGCTCGGCGGTTTCTGAAGATGGATCCGTTACCATGCGACCCTGCCAAATAGCATCACGGCTCATCACGTTCGCATACGCACGCTTGTTTATGAATCGCTTCTTCAGTTCGTCAGAGAAGAGAGGTAAACCCCAGTTAATGCGCTCAACACGGCGATGATGTTTCTCAATCAATAGCGTGGCCGTATCGTGGCCCACACCGTCACTATCCACCGCGATAGTAATGTTAGGATACAAGTCTTCACTACACTCTGCATTAATGACGTCAGCAAAGCGAACAGGCGTAATATTGGAATCCATGATGAGCATCTTATGATTGACCACCAGCCTATTAGGTACCTCACCCCACACCTTACAGATATTAATGATCGACTTATCCCGACCGTTACCGACGTCACACGTAGCCATCCAACCCCAACCATCCGGTAGGGTAAGTTTGCGCCTTGCTGCCCGGTCCATATCCGCACGGCCAAGCAACATTCCCGAGATAGTTGACGGGAACTCACCACGTACTTTGATGAGGTATTCCGGGGATTCACGCCCGCCATATTCAATGAGCTTGGTTCTAATGAACTTAGTGGTAACAATCGGACTCTCTTCAGAGTTGAGCCTGATTGACGTCCATTCGCCCTTCTCGGCCAGCTTATGATGCGTATCGTAGAAGTAACCACTTGGGCGCGTTGGCTGGCTCAGTAGCAGCATGCGGTTATCGTCAGAGGTAAAGGCACCCGTCATTACACCAAATGCCTTATCGCTTACCCCGGACGCCTCATCGACCACAACCAAAAGGTGATCGGCGTGCTCACCCGCCAGTGCTTCCTCTTGCCCCAATCGGCAAGACTTCATACCTACAGACCACGATTGCTTACTCTCGTTCGCATAAAACATCGTATCGGTCATAGTGAAGTATTGCTCTAACCATGGGTAAGAGCGACACGCCGCGTTCCAGTGCTTTCTCAGGTACTTCCATACACCAATTTTTGCTTGGTTCGCGTTGTTGGCCGTCAATACCACACGCGCATCGTAGTACGTCGTGATAAAGGCAATGATCATCCCTGCCGTTGAATCTGACTTACCCGTACCGTGGCCAGAGGTTACAGATACCCGCGACCCTTCCTTATTGGTTTCATTAATAACCTTGCGTTGCTGCCATGTAGGTTGAAAGTTTAACGCCTCAACGAAATAGCGCGTCCAATCATGGCGGTACCGTCTGACATATGCCTGATATCGTGGATCACTTAGTATCGAGCGACGTTTACGGCTACCACCGCCTTTACGCTTGGCCATTACTCATCATCCTCGCTATCCGCTATAGGCAAGGCGTCATAATCCCCGGCGGTATCTGGCGAGAACTCATCAAACAGAGCATCAAGCTCTACTTTCTTGGTGTCCCACTTCTCTTGCTCTCTTTCTTCCAACCCTTTGAAATAATCAACCTGTCGACGCTCAAACTCTTCTGGTGATACCTCACCTTCTAGTATTTCTGGCTCGGCGGTTTCTAGTTCGTCTTTCAGCTCGAGCAATAACGCTGGTGGCACTTTCGCACCTAAACGCTCTAAGTTCTTAGCGGTTGTTAGAGCGTCCCATCCATTGCGCTCACGCAGTTCGAGGACTTGAACAACAAGGGCCGTCTCTTCAGCTGGTAGATAGTGTGGCATCTTCATTTCTTCTATCAGCTGCTTTCTATGGTCAAAGTGACGCTTATTCTCAAGAGCAACAAGGTTGGCTATGCCACGTTCCAGCTCGGAAAGGCGAGGCTCATAAGCAAAGAGCAATTCCTTCTGGACCCGTTTAGGATCGACTTTCTCCCCTTCAGCATCGAGCATCGGAATGTCTTCATCTATATGGAGCTGTACCGTATCGAGCTCTTTAGATAACCAAAGGTGCATCTTTCGGTATCGAGCTCGAGCAACCAGCAATTCCTCGGACACGGAAAGCGGATCAGCCTTTTCCAGAACGTCGAGCATTTCCGATATCAAGTTGATATCAGAACAGTACCCACCGTGACGCGCACCCCGGCGACCATCCATTAATTCATTGAGCTGGTGTTTCTTGTGTTGTGCCGACTCAAACCGGGACGCACTGAAGTTGGTAAAGCGGGTAATGAGCTCGGCCCCTTTCCCCAAACCCACATCATCAAGCGACGGCGAACCATTTTGCGCATTTTCAGGATCCGCGCCTCCCCGAGATCCATCACTTTGTTCACGCTCGGGCGTTTTTGGCGACTTCCCCCGGCGAGCCTCACCCTTTGACTTATCAGCACTTTTTTTGCCACCGCCATTTTGCATTGCGCGAAACAGCTCAACTTTCTCGTCATAAAGATCAAAAAGTTGCTCAAAATCGGGCGCTTTGCGCAATTTGGCGATCTCTCTGCGCAATGATGAGCTCGCCAAACCTTGGCTCTGAGCAAACGATGCCACCTTCAGACTTGGATTTTTTATCCCTCGACTCAAGAAGTTACGCACATGCTCGGCCCACTTAGCCTGTGCGGGCGTGCGATTGACGCGAGCAACTTCACTCTTTGCTTTCTTCTTTTTTGTGTCGTTTTTTAGCTTTTTGATCACTTCCTTGTCGGGCTTTCTCAAGTGACGTCGGGCAGTGGCGTATTTGAGCCCTTTATCCTCACAATATTGCTTCACTGTGAGCTTGGGGTTTTCCTCTAACGCCTTGATGTAAGCGGCTTGATGCGCCACATAGTCTATTTTGCTCATAGGGTAAGTTTGCGCTGAAAATACAAAATGATTAGGAATTATAAACACCCAAAAGTGCGCACCACAACATTATAAAATGCGCACAAGAGCGCCATAATGCTCAAAGTGCGCACTTTAAAGCACAAAAAACACCTAATACATTGAATTTCATGTAACGGTTAACACGCTCATGATATAATATTGTTAGGAATTGCCCCCGTTACATTAAACGCATTCCACTGAGGATAACCCCCTGTGTTAATGCACGAAAAGAAGCGAAAACAATCCCTAATGAAAGGAAGTAAGCGACAAGAAAGATTCAGAGAGAAGCAGCGTAACAACCAGCTGTTTCAGCTCCAATTGCGCATCACTCGATACTCACACCGAATGGCAAAAAAGCTCAAAGATAAGCAAGGCGGGAAGATTAGCGATATCTATGAGGCGGCAATTCTGGACGCCAGCACCACTACCCCGCCCATCATGCACGAACCGTCGTTTGAAGAGGATGATTTAGGCGTGCGCTCGATTTGCCCTTGGGTACAAGAGACAACCGCCACCCATTTTGGCGAGGTGGCCACCCACTACCGCTCGACGGTTACGGCAATGAGCGCCATTCTTTACCAATACTGCAAGAAAAAACTCAATGAATAGGCTTGGCCACGTTGCCGGGGCAATAGCGTTCTCCCCGGTCGCGATTCTCCCGGTGTGGGACACAAACCCACTACTCACCCCTTTGTGCGCTATGGGCCTCATCATAGGCTCTAACGCACCTGATTGGCTTGAGTTTGGCGTTATCCCGCACCGAACGTTTACGCACATCCTTTCTATTTGGCTCTGTGTCGCTCTGTATGGGCTCCTTTCTCTTATCGGGTTGCCCTATATAGAAATGACCCCGTTCACACCCGCACGCCCGGAACTAGCCGCACTACTGGCGGGTTTTGGTTGTGGCGGCGTCTCTCATTGGCTCGGGGACGTCCTAAACATGCGCCCGGTACCTATCGTGACCCCATTCGACAAGATTGCGTTACGCCTGTTTAACAGCGGTACCAATCAGTCATTCACATGCCTTTTCATTTTCTTGGTTTCGTTAGCACTAACAGACGTAGTGACAGTGTAATTACCAAAAGCCACCAGCTTTCTATACATACAACAAAGGGCCACCATCTCAAAAATGGTAGCCCTCTTACTTTCGGCGCTTTAAGTCAATCCAATATGCAATCAAGGCGTTCACGCTGCAACTACTTCGCTTGTACACCCTATAAGTGCATTAACTCAGGTAACAACACATAAGCACTAAAGACACCGGCAACAAAGCCAACTATCAGACAAAGCATACTGGTTATATTGATTAACTTGGCTTGCTCTATTGTGCTTTCATACACCAAGCGCCCATTGATGTATACATGCTTACCATTTACCTCTACGGTGATATCGTCTGTTTGAATGATGGAATGTCTCATTGGTTGTATTGCCTTACTCTCTGGCTTCATTTTGGATTGCTCAGATTGGCTTCGTTTAACACTCGGTGTATCAACAGATTCCCCACCAGCTCGGCCACGTCATCAATATCAGTAACAGACTCATCATTCAGTTTTGCACTGGCTCGCTTTATCCACTCTTCGATAATTGAAGTAGCGACATACGCCTCAGGGCCATGCCATACAAGATCGCCCGGCTGTGCGCCTTTCAAGTAGCCATCGTGATTGATGTTTTGAGTATCAATCATATCCTGGTTTAACTCGGCAAAGTTATTGATTTTAGTGTGTAAGTTTTCAATGTTTGTGTTTATTGCTTGCTCTTCATCTTCGTAAGACGGCGAGATTGTAATACCTCGACGCTCTTCTTCAGCAAGGACCATTAGCTGCACTAGAAATAGCTCTTGAATCTGTTCTTTGGTTACTGTGCTCATCATTTCCTCTCTATGCTTGTGCTGTTTCGGTTTCTTTTGACTGAAGGTATAGCTTTAAACCTTCTCTAACTGCCTGAATGATGCGGCATAAGTATCCGTATTCGGGATTTTCACATTTGGGTAAATCGTAGTACAAATCTTCGCCGTAAACTTCACTCAGTAACCGGGCATTATCAGATAGCCAAACTTGCTCTTCACAGGGCATGACGCTGAAATCCAAATCAGATACTTGCTCTATCAATTTCTCAGCCTTCTTTCGGTCAATATGTCGATGAAAGAAGTTGGCGAGTATCCGTCGCTTAAGGTGCGTTTCCAGCTGGTCAAAGTTGTAAATATCCGAGTCCAGTTGCGAGGCTAGATTCTTTGCTAAATAGTCGTCGTTGCTATCAATAAAAAACTCTTCCAGCTGACAACCCATTGCTGGCCAGAACGACGACCACGAACGGCCAAAACATTCAATCGTGATTCGGCCCCGGTGCGCTCCAAAATGCTCAAGGAACACGGTTATCGGATCGAGTCTTTCTAATTCTGTTAGTCGTAAACGTATTACGTTGCTTTGCTCTAATTTCATGGTGTGTAGCCTTATTTCTCTGTAATTCTGAATGACTCTTTAGTGCCATCTTCCAGTTCAACCACCAGCCGGGCCTTAATATTCATGGCGTTCAGGCTGGTGGCCAGTGTCGAAACCCTCAATGACATTTGGGTATCGCATTCTCGATGCGAGTAAGCGCCTGTCGTGATACCAACACGCTTGGCCATCTCGGTCTGCGTCAGCCCCGCCAAACGGCGGCAGCGTCGCAAAATGTCTCGGAAAATCATTGAGCAACTTTCTCAAGCTCTTGTTCGTATTGCTTCATGAAGAGCTTGCCGAACTCAGTGAGACGCTTTGGCACTTTGTTCTCACTCGGGCCGTCAACAAGAAAACCACCATCAACCATGATGCTGTATGCGGTGCGACCGGACCAATACCCATTAACTTGGTCAGAGAGATTCTTGTATAGCTCTTTGCGCATTGCCTGAAGATCTTTTGTGATTGAGGCGCCCACCCAGCGAGAGGTGAAAAGGTCAAAGATAACTTGGTCAATTGGGCTTGTGGTTTGCTCGTTATTCATGGCGTGATGTTTCCTGTTTCTATTGGCTCATGTTGCTTTTGCTTGGTTCTTGCTTGAATGTGGGCGCATGACACGCCCACGCAAACAAACTTTTTCTTTGAATCGCCGCAGTTATTTCTCTTGTTTCACCTCCCTCATGTTTAAGACCGGTATCTTGTTTTGCTTGTGTATTTCAGCGCTTTTTTCAGCCGCACTAACTACGGCATGAAGCGCACATTGGGCCTGACTGATAGCGTCGTATATAATCCGATCGGCAACATCAAACCCAAGCGCCCCTATCGAATTTAGCTCGCTAGGAAGTGCGTCTTTCATTCGCTGGCGAGTCACCATGTAATCGCCAAGCTGGTCCAGCAACCCTTTAGTGGCCATCGTTATCACCCTTACCATTAACTACAATCACATCGTCACTCAATGGCATTGGCTCGCCAACAGTAATGCGGTGAATCGTCGGCATCGCATTGGTGTAAGCATTTAGCTCGTCGGTTGTCTCGGTAATGTCTGAAAGTGCCGTGTGTGCCAGCACCTTTTTAGGTTGTGGCAGGTAAAGTGCACGCCAGATAGGTGTACGAGAAAGAACGTTAATCGTGCTTACATCCATCTTGCGGTAGCTAAAGTGTTCGTAAATCGCTGGCATTTGAGCGTTCAGGAAGTTCATATCAAAACCAACGTTATTGCCGTAAACCATCGCCCCGGCAGACTCTTTGCGATTGAACTTGCGTGAGCCGTTATCCTGTAACCACTGAAGTATGTGTTGTTCAGCCTCTTCCGTTGTCTTGGCCACAAAGTCGAACCCTTCCCCGGTTTTAAGACGATCCAGCAGTCCACTCTCTGCGTGCTGCTTTAAAGCCCAAGGATGGCAACGCGCTTCACGCTCTTCAGTCATTTCAATACCAACAACGAGCTTGTTACCTTTCTCGATGTTCAGCGTGCCGTTTTCCTCCACCAGCGGCAGAACCACGGCAATTTCTATAATTGGGTAGTACATCGCGCCATGAACACGGCCCACACCCTCAATTTCTTGGTAGCCATCAAGACCACCCGTTTCCATATCGAGCCCGCCGATATCTGCGTCATACTCATACATCATTCATCAACCACTTATTTACGTTATTGTGTTTTAAAACCAGCTCTCAACGATCACTTCATCGTCAGACGGCATTCTCGCCGCACGAATCAAGCGATCCGGGATATTCTTTCGAGCGCCATCCAGACTAAGAGCGACCGCGCATTCCTCACTAACCTTAATCTGGCCACCTCGAGTTTCATGCAATCGAACCACGTACTTATCGCCATAGTCTGCGGTGTTATGTGTGATAACAAAGATAGGCATACCATTGTTTTCATAAGACTTATCTAGCAACTCTTTAAAGCGCTCTTTCATCTCACCGTGATTTGCTTCGCTCATATCTGTTTCTCTCGAGGTTATTACTTAAGGTTTGGGATTACGATGATCTCTTGCTCATTACGTCGACTGAAGTAGGCAAGGATCTGTTTTTTGTTAAATTGACGTTTTACTACCTGTCTTTTGCCGTTATGAGAGAAGACACGCTGTGCAATCTCCGGTGATAAGGTCCACGATATCGCTGTTGATATCTCAGACTCGCCGTTAATCGCTCGGTAAGCTGTCACCGTCTCAGGCAACCGGGCAAACTCTTTACGCTCTGAAGACGTCATGATCTTGTGTCGTGAGCGGCGAGAACTGCGGAAAAGCGGTAGCCACAATGATTGCTGTTGGACTTCGCCAATATCCTTCCAGAGAGAGCCGAGCACGTTCCAGTAAGTCGAATCGTCTTTAATCTCGTCAGAGAAGCGACGAAAGGCAATAAAGCGCTTTTGCTCAGGTAAAGCCACCAGCGCCGAAACAATTTGAGAGTCATTCATGTTAGCCATGCGCCACCCCTTTATTGAATATGTCGATTTGCTTTTCTTGGGTACCGCAAACTGAAGGAACGGACGGCTGAATGTCGATAATGTGGAACCACATGATAGGGTATTCCTTTCCAGAGCTTGAGCGAACCATCACGCGAGGATGGCTACCCATGCTGTAGCTCAGAACCGTGCCGTGGCAGTGACGACCGGAACGTAAATAACTAATCTTTGCCTCATGGCCATACGAAACAAGACGGCGCTTTATCTCTTGATGAACCTCGACAAATAATGCCTTTATCGTCTTATCCTTCACTGCACTACCTCAAAACTTACCTTGTTAACTCAAGGATTTATTCCTAACAAAACGTTACATGAGGGATAATACACATAGTGTTGGTTTACTGCAATTACTAACAGCTTTTTTATTTTAATATTTATTGTGATTTCTTCAGACGCAAAAAAAGAGGCCAGCTGGCCCCTTGGGAGATTGGAAAGGTTTTAAGCCTCAGTCATGAACTTGGTGTACTTCTGGCGAGGCGTACTTAACTTACGACGAGTGAACAGCAATAACACGCTACCAAAGTTAACCCCGCTCTTTCGGGTATAACCATCGGCCTCATAGAACGGATAACGCCCGTTTGGTTCGTAAACCATGGAGGCATAGCCATCAACGTAATCTATCCACCAACCGGACAAAGGCTCATAAGGCAATAGCATCATGCCATCGCGCCCTTTGAACATTTCCTCTGTCGCCTTCTGGATAAACTCAGGCTTACGGTCAAACGGAGGATTGCACCACCAGCCATCTTCCCAATCACACTGAAGCGCATCGAACCCCACACAAGTTGCCGGGCCACCGCCGGGAACGTTGTTATCCTTCAGCTGTGATACCCAATCACGACGGCCCGCTATCCAGTCATTTGGCAACAGGTACCGGGAAAACTTCGCCGTTTGCGGTTCTGCGGCAGCATCAAAGACAAGCTCTTTACCTGTCGCATCACGAAACAAGATCTTGCCATCAACGACGGCCCTTGGATCCGTTCCCCACTTATTCTTGATGGATGGATCGGTTTTACTCTTGACCAGTATCGCCATGACCGACCTCATTTAACGCATGCGCCTTCTCAATAACCAAATGATCCATCTTGGTTTGTATCGCTGGCTGTAGGTACAACCCGTTCACCGCATAAGGCACCATCACAACAAACACTGACAGAGAAACGAATAAACTTGCCAGCAATAGACGCAGGGAGTAAGCCAAGGCTTTCATGGTTGAATTATTCATGGACAACCACCCCATCACCTAATGGCGAGAACTTCAGGCTGGCAAAGGTACGCTCACCCACATTTTCAAGCGTCTTGGGATTGAAAACGCTCTTAGTGATAACCATCGTGTCAAAACGGCCAAACCCACGAAACATAGTGCCACCAGCGACCGAACCCGCCGCAATCTCATTCATCATAATGTCTAACAGCTTTTTGACTTCTTGCTCTGATAAATCGCACTTTTCAGAAACTCGAGTAATCATTTCGCTGTGTGCGATTGTGGTGTTTGATTTCATTTGGACAACTCCATTAAGCGAGCGCGGAACGGTTTCACGGTTTTAAAACTAAGAACGCGACGAGGTTTGATAGGGACAGGCTCTTTGGTCTTAACGTTACGCCCCATGCGGAGCTTTTTATTAACGCATTCAAAGCGACCAATGCCAGTGAAAATAACGGCATTGCCATTACTCATTGTTTCTGTGAGCACTTCGTCTAAATAGCTTTCTATTACCTTTCGGCATAGCGCTTTAGTTAAGCCTGTCTGCTCGGCCATCGCCGTTGACACTTCACTCTTACCGATCATGGCCTTGTAACTCCCCGTTCTTTAGTTTCTTGTTAATTTCTGGCACTGAAATGCCTCATGCAAAAACGCCTCTCGACTATCGCAATTGGTTAGCTGTTGGCCTTCATATGCTGCGGCCCGTTCAGACTCACTCAGCTTGACGCCACACTTTTTGACACCGAACTTATCAAGCTTTTGCTTGAATCGAGCCTGTCTAGCAGCTGGCGTCATGGCGTTGGACTTTGATTTTGCCGTCATTCCTATAAATTCCTAATAACTTTGTTAAATTCTATCTAAAAACATCCCTCTTAGGAACTATGATCATGGAAGAAACAAGGATTTATTTTTGATGCTGCGTTACAGGCAAAAAAAAGGGCCGACCAACTGGCCGACCCTCTCAATGCTGTTTTCGTTATTTGTGCTTAAACCGGGAGAAATGCCCTACTTCACCTTCTGGTTTTGGCCCTACACGGCCTAGAATACCTATACGCTTGGCCACATGATAAAGAACGTCTTCCCATTCAGATAATGTCATGTCGTTGAGCTTAGATACTGGCTCACCCGCTTCGTTAGAAAATATCCACGTTCGAGTTGTCTTACCCTTCGGGATGTGACTGCCGTCTGCCTTGCAGATCTCAAATGCACTGCGGCTTGTTATGTAGTTTACCTTCAGCCCATACACACTAGCCACGGCCTCAAGCCTAGCGGTTGTCACCTGACCTTCAGAGCCAATGATATAACGACGCATGATTTCACGACGTTCGGCCAGTGCTTCTTTGGACCACGTAAACAAGATAAAACGTGGATGCGGGCGTTTCAAATCAAGCCTAACCTCAAGCACGCCAGCCTCATACAGCTGGCGAATGATACGAAAGTTAACCTTGTATAGCGGCTTGACCGGGCAATAACGCTCAATGTCAGGCTTAAACTCTACTACCCAACCACCAAGATAAAGCTGAAACCCACCACGTTTGGCGAACTCGTTTGATGGCGCATAGCTCAGGACCAAGCCGTCATGAAATAGCCAATCACAAAGGAAGTTCCTCACGCCCTTAGAGCAAGCCAGCTTCTTAAAATTAAGCGGCATCAGTGGTTTTTTAGCGTACTTTTCTGACAGCATTGAGTTAAGCCTTTTGGTTATGCACTTTTTCGAATCATAGATTTACCATCAAACAATGGCAAATCAAGATAATTATTTAGTAATTCCCAACACGCATCAAACCCTTTTTGTGTTTCGACTAAGTACCCCTGCTCTTGAAACCGTGCTTGCACTTCCTTTTGTTCCTTGCTGGCCCGGCCTGATTCCGTCTTAACCTCAAGCATAAAGCCATGGTAACGGCCTCGAGGCTGCAAAAAGAGAATGTCAGGAACCCCTTTCATCTGCCCTTCGTACATCATCAATCCAGCGGCCTTACCTGTTCGCGTACCACCATTTGGAACCGTGAACGCCAACAAATAAGCCTCTGGCAAGTATCGCTCTATCATGTAGAACAACCGAACCTGAATCCAATGCTCTTTATACTGTGGATTGTTACGCTCTTTTTCGTTTCGAATGCCTTGTCCTATACGGCGTTTGTGAGGTGACGGCACCTGATCTTCTGTTACTTTCTTATTGGTAGCAGCAAAGGCAACCTCGGGATCCGTTTCCATCGCACGAACCATCCAGCCGGGAATATCTGACGTATCCATCAAAGCAACGGTTGGCGCTTTCGGAACGATATTTTTAATGCCATCACTTACGGTGTTCATAGAACGGTTCAAGTCTTTCACGACGCCATCAATATCAAACTCGCCACCATGCCCGGCCTTCACCCCTTTCTTTTTCCACTTCTTGCGCTTATCTATCTGGTGGACCAAAAAGTCCGTACCAAATCGTGCACCCTTAGCCATTGCCACACCTCGATCAAAAAGGGCCGCTCATCTGCGGCCCAAACTCTTACTTAACTCAACTATTCTTCTGATTCCGCTTCGGCTTCTTCTTGCTCTTCTTCTGGATCCACTTGCTTAACGTCTAACGTCGCATTTTCTAATGCAGCCACCAGCCAAGCGCGGTTTTTAACGGTAACGTCTTGCTCAACAAGATTATTGCCATGCTCTTCTGCATTAATGTGTTCGTCTTGTTTGTTAATGATTTCTTCAACAACTTCTAGGAACGTGACACGGAATGCACGCAGCACTCGATCCAAGTTTTCATTAACAAGCGCTTTCATCGGCTTCATCACCACTTTAAGCGCAATATCTTTCTCGCACTGCTCAACCAAGCGTTGAGCAAACGTATCACCCGCTAGGTAGTCAAAGAACGAGTTAAGATGAAAAGACAGATAGCCAGCTGGAAGTAGTGTTTTGCTGCCTTTGTGAATATCAGCAAACTTCAACTTAACCTTGGTTTTAGGCTGGTCCAGCTCTTCAAAGAACTGGTTGCGAGCGCGCTCCACACAATGTCTCGCCAATGTCACGTAAAACTGCGGAGAAAAGCGCAGTAAGCCATCTGAAGCAATGTAAGCGCCCGCTGAAAGACCTTGGCTTTGTTGGTTTTGGTTTTGTTCTGACACTGGTTTTTCCTTCTTTGTATATTGATGGCCTCATTAGCCATGACTAGGTATTAATGGAGCGAGCCTTTACCACTCACTCCGTAGATAAATTGATTACTTGCGCTTCTTGCGCTTCTTCTTGTTGTTGACCTTCCCCGCAACTGGATTGACGAGCTGTTGCGTTCGACGTCGGTCAATCATTGGGAACTCGGTACCGTATCGCTCATTAATTTCTGCAATCTTCTTGTTGGTTTGCGGGATGAGCATTCGACCTCGATTAACGGCCTCTGAAATATTCTTAACATCCGATTCAGGAAGGTACTTGTGCAATTGTGTACACACCTCAACCAATGTAGGTGCCTTGCTCCATTCAACGTCAAGTAAACGGGCATAGTGGATGATGTTTTTCGCTCGCTCTGAAGTGCGATCCACCAGCTCGTTAAACTGCTTTAAGTTCGCCTTAAGTAATCCCGCCTCGAGGTCTGCGTGACACTCTTCCGGGATGCGCATTTCTATCGGCGTGTCTTTCGGGAAGGTCAGCTTCTTATCTTCGTTGAGGTAAACAAAGTGGCCGCAGCCTTTATCCTGACTAACGCAGAAACAAACGGCATAATCACTACTTGGCTTTTCATCGCCGTTCCCTGAAGTTAGAGCGCTAGGCGAACACATCACAATCGCTTTCCACTCGTCATTCTCGTAAACGGTCTTCAGCTGTTCATACTCGAGCATGAGAGCGTGTAATAGGTTGTCATTTTTCAGGGTTTCGTTTTCATTCGTCAGCAATGCGGCATAGCCATTTACATCACTGATATGCTTCATGACCCCGGTCCACTTAGCCTCTGCGTTGTCGTAGGCAGCTTCGATACCCTTGCAGATTTCCGCTTGCTGCATGGTCAGCACTTCCAGATCTCGATTCTTTGCCTTCTCTTTGGCCAGCTCTTCATTGAGCTTTGAATTCGTCATAGAACGCTCGCTTAGTTTGCGCTCGTATTCCTGGGCCTCTTCCTTGCTCAACCCGGTTTTTTCAGCCAATGCAGCACTCACGCTGTTCTCAATGCGCTTAGGCACGCCCGCCAGCTCTTCATTGGCATGACGTAACTCAGTGGTAAGGCGTTTGATTTCGGCCTCTTGGCGTTGCTTTTCATTGACTAGGTATTCGTTCTCTTCGCGCAGCTTGGCGGCAATCTTTTCTGCCTCATTACGCTTTTTACGCATCACCTCAGAGCCAGCCAGTGCACGGTCACGCGAGCTCACCAAGTCTTCTCGATCGGCTTTCATTGCGTCGTAAAGCTCTTTCAGCTTCTTGTTTCGTGGTGCGGCGTTGGCTTCTAGCTTGGCCTGAAGATCATCAATGATGAGCTGTTGCAGCTTCAGTAATGGAAACTCCAATTCATTAATGACAAAAGGTGAATCACTCGGTAGACCCCAAGGAAGTTCGACGGTAAAAACATCGCCTTGATTCGTCTCTGGTGCGACTTGCTGCTCTGGTTGTGCTGACATAATTTTCAAACTCTTTTCTTAAGCGGGGAGGCTTCGTATTACATGCAGTGAAGAATTGCCGGGAACTGCAACCCGATTGGAGCGAACGGTATATTGTCGTCAAAGTCCATTGGCGGCTCGCTGTATTGCTGCTGTGGTGGCGCGTGCTGTTGCTGCTGTGGTGGCTGCTGCGGCTGTTGAGGCTGACCCCACCCGCCTTGCTGCTGTTGGGTACCGTTTCCACGACCACCAAGCATCTGCATGACGCCCTTAAAGCCTTGAACCACTACCTCTGTGCTGTAACGGTCTTGGCCTTGCTGGTCTTTCCATTTGCGCGTCTGTAGCTGACCTTCGATGTAAACTTGCGAACCCTTACGTAAGTATTCGCCCGCCACTTCTGCCAACTTCCCAAACAGCACAACACGGTTCCATTCCGTTTTTTCTCGGTTTTCCCCGGTCGCTTTGTCGCGCCAAGACTCCGATGTGGCCACGGTAATGTTGGCTACAGCACCGCCACTTGGTAGGTTTCGAATTTCTGGATCGGATGCCAGATTTCCCACCAAAATGACCTTGTTAATCCCCCTCGACACTATCGAACCCCTCTATAATCTTGTGTTCTTCTGGAATATCGCTACCAAACATGAGCCATAAAAATGGACGCTTAGTAACGTTGGCTATGGACAGCAAAGTGAAAGCACCGACTTGGCTCGCGCCATCCTCGATACGGCCTAGCGTGATTCGGTTAATGCCAACCATTAACGCCAGTTCAGAGAGTGTTAACTCTGATTTCACTCTGGCCTTTTTGATTCGCAAACCAAGCTCTCGCCGTAGCTCAATCTTTGATTTTTGCGTCACTGTAAAACTCCTCAACGGCTTCGGCGTGCCTCTCTTCATCTGTGCGCGGATCCTTTAAGCGCTTAATTTCAGCACCCTGTCTTGAAAT
Organism: Vibrio sp. 1078-1; assembly: GCF_033340475.1. NCBI lineage: Bacteria > Pseudomonadati > Pseudomonadota > Gammaproteobacteria > Vibrionales > Vibrionaceae > Vibrio > Vibrio sp. 1078-1. Next base: position 21,812 of record NZ_JAWOWM010000016.1, on the reverse strand, counting down.
GCGCTCTCTCGCCCAATCCATACACGCTGACTGCCACTTGATAACCGCAATCGGATTGCTCATATCGAATCCGGTGCCATAACATTCAGCACACTCCCACTTAGAAAAGAGAGACTTAACGTACTTACTGCCGTTGCAAGTCGGACACTTGGCTGGTGGCGTTGAAATATCAACGTCCTCAACGTCTTGCATTTCCATGGGCGTACTCACTGGCTCAAGCCCTAGCGAATCCAAGACGGAAGAGTTTTCTTCGTCTCGTTTTTGCTTACGTTGAATCAGCGCCGCAGCTTTCAGAGAGATACTTTCGTCCATTATGCCAAATTCCTAACAACATTTGATATGCGTATCATAAAATAATTGTTAGGAATAAAAAACCCTTGAAGTAATTAAAAGAATTAAATATTCTAGCCACTCAAGCAAACAAGTTTCATACACACCTAGAGCATAAGAGAGCAAATTATGACTTCTACACAAAACGCGAGCAAAGCCAAACACGACGCCATACAGCAAGAAATTGCAATGTTTGAGAAGGGAAAAGCAACGATGATAGACCTAATGGTCCATAACACTATCGCGCTTGGGACCACCAGCATTGAAAAGGTTTCTGAAAAATTAAGAATTCCTAAACAGAAACTAATTGATAGCATAAGCTCTAGATTGTTTAGTATTTCTGGTGATACAATCGCTAGGAAGGTATAAGATGTGACCCATCTTAAAAAGGCACTAACCATTACAGTTAGTGCCTTTTTTATTTGCTACGAAAAGGAATGCTTTGGATTAGTAGTCGAATATATCCAGTAGATCTAAATCGAATTCAACACCACGCAAGTCATGTTCATTACACAAGTTCTTTAGCTTGTCATCGCAATACAGCAAGTTACACCCTTGCATAAACGACTTAAAAACGTACTTATCTGTAACACTAGACTCTACGAACTTGAGCGTTTCCAATCCCGCCGGATGGCCATCAATGTATTCGTGTTTCGTGTGTTCCTTGTCTTCTTCGCCAAAGCTCATGACATTGAAAACCTGAAACTTCTCACCATCTATCACGATAGGTAAAAATTCACCATCTGTTTCAATGTATGGCCTCAACACTTCAACCGCTCGAGGCGTTAGTACCAACCATGATCCCCATACGGATATGTCTGGAATCTTTACAGACGTTTTGTAGTGAGCGGTAAATTTAACACTCTCTTCTACCCAAACGTCGGCCAGCCCTTGCGCTCTTACTGGCTCATTAAAAAGCCTATCCAACAGGACTCCATCGCCCGCAGCCATAGCCCTTTGGAACGGGTCATGCTCAAGAACTTTAAAGTAACGATTGAGATTTCTTATTTGGTATATACTCATTCAGGTGGGTTCCAAGTTGGGTCTTTCTTCATAAGGATTTGGGGAGGGTAAGTACCATCCTTTAACTGAGATTTGATTCTCACAAGTCTAGATCTAAATGCGCTTTCATTGTGACGAATATCGGCCAATCTACCAACCCATCTCTGATAATTGTTGCCATGTATGCGCGAATGCGTCGGTGAATTGGGTGTAGTGTAATGTCCCTTGTAGGCGGTAGAACGTGGTAGCCAAATACCATTCATTGAGTCGTTAATGCCTATCCCAAATATGAACAGTTGCAACCGAGCGTCAGTCATGGCCCTAACTCGACCATTACCCATAACGATATGATGCGCCGCATGATTTGGTGACGGCTGTGGCTCTGAAACAGCATACAAGTTACTTACCAAGCGATTTGTAGGATGATGATTTTCCATCCCCAGCTCGGGACTAGATTTACCTTTGTTATCGTCTCGATACGCTTCCAAATCTGCAAGCAACTGCTCTTGCAACTGTGCATGCGCGTTAATCTTGGCACGTTCTCGATTCAAATGAGCAATTGTTTCCTCTGCTTCTTTAACCTCTTTAGGCGAGGTTTTATCTAGATCCTTTATCTTGTGGTAATGCTTGTACGCTTTAACCTGAAACCTATATATCGCCATCTCCAATCCTGACGGGTTCTTTGGCCTTAAAGGGAGCTTCAGAACGGGAGATTTACCTAAAATAACCTTTTCCATATTCTTTTTAACTCTTCAAAAAGAATAATGCTCTCCCCTGCAAGCGCACCCGGTCAACGAGTCAAACGTGTTTTTGTGCTTAAGTTAAAACTGTCACGAACTGACTAACATATTAATTACATCAGCCATTTAGCCAACGGATCTGCATGCGGCTCGCGCCATCACGATAGTATTCCGCCTTACCTTCAGCAACGTCTTGATCTGTAGGAATTGTGCTTTGGTATTGCTGGTACGCCTCTAATGACGGACTGCTTACGGTGGATTGAGTAGATCCTGCATAAGCTTTAGCAATCACACTGTTTAGATAGCGCCTGAATGATTGAGCCAGATCCACACCATGCTTGGCATGAATAGCAATGAGCTTCTTAGCCCCACTTGCAGTAATACGGCCTTGTCTTGCTGATTGCTGAAGAGACTTAGCATTGTCGGCGTCTTTCTTGAAGAACTTCAAAAAGAAAGAGTCAGACGGCTTGCCATTATACTTATCACTCTCTTTAGAGAAATCCTTTGATCCTTTAAGTGCGCAATTCTTAGTATTTTCAGATGCTTGAAAACCCTTTTCCGAACAGGCTTTAGTAGAGTTATCCAGATCAGACCGGGACGACGGCAACGTATGGCGAGCATGATATTTTTTTGCACAGTTCGCAGCGTAATTGAATACACCGGGGAACACAGATTTCACGCCATCAAGGATCACTGATACAAGGCGTCGAGTCTGCCCCGTTTCATGGTTGTGGGCGTAATCACGCGAGATAAGACCAAGGTTTTCAGCGTCTTTGAGACGATTTGTTAACGTTCGAGTGCTGATCGGTTTGATTTGGTATGTTGCCGATACTTTGTTGTACATCGCTAGTAGGCGACCCGTAAAAGCAAAGCAGCTATGGCCATGTTTGAGAGTGTGGTCAGAGATAACCTGCATCAAGCACGCCATTTGGCGAACCTTAAGCGGCTGGCTGATTGAAATGTTTCTGGCTTGAGTTCTAAACCCGCTTTTTAGGAAGCGCGGATTCAGTTCTAGCGCATTTTTTACGCAAAAATCCATATTTGTTCCATAAGGAAGTTTGCACCGGAGATCGAGCGTTGCTATAATCACCAGTGCGTTAGTCGTACGCATGGCAACTTTGTTGCCACACAACAGAACAAGGATGCTGCAAACATCGCTTGTTCACTTTTCTGAAAAGACCCGCCTGCCAGCGGGTTTTTTTCTGTCTGATACTTTAGATCCAATTCTCGAGAAGATCTACAGCGGCGGCTATTATTGATCACCTAAAAACAGACTTCAATACGTTTAAATAAAGCTTTATTCCTAACAAAAAATCACTTTTCTATTCTTTTCCTTTGTTCTACTCTTGGTTTTTTCCTCATAAATTCCTAATCATTTTTGTGGGTAACTCTGTTAATTATGAATAAAACCGACCAGCTAATTGCTCAAATCCAAGAACACGCAGACGAGATACAACGGGAACGCAAGCGCAATCAGGTTCCAAAAAAGAACGCGCCAACACTCGATAAGTCATTGTTAATAACTTTGTCAGGATGTGCCTTTAACGTCCATAAACAAACGCCTAACCAGCTTATTTTGTTTTCGAACTCAGAAATCAACTTTGATAAAGGTGTCGATGAAATTCGTGTGATTAGTTACATTCATGGCGTATACAAGGAAGTAAGTATTGCGGATTGGAACTGGCGTCCGGTGAAATGGAAGAAAAACAAACTATTCCTAAAACCTATGGCCCCTACTTTGATGTAATAAAAAATGGGAGCCTAGCCGCTCCCATTCAATTACTAACAAATCTTTATTGCTTGTCTACTCAGATTTAGATCCTTTTTGTGACTTACGTGAAGCGTCTAGGGGTATCAAATTTGATCTCTCCTTCAATGCGACCAGTACCCAACGAACGCGATGAAAGCGTGGCTGGTTTGTACTGACTTGTCGGCAACGTCTCTAGCGGCGTGGACCCCATAGACTCAAACATCGCGTTTACGACTTCAAAGTCATGCTCGTTGCTCATGCTGGCCAGTGCGTTTTTCTGCTCATCTGTAATGTAGAACGGCAGTTTGTTCAATGACTCAAGCAGCATGTTACGGAATCGAGACTCGCTATCGAGCTTCGTTCTCAGTTCCATATTCACGCCCTCAAGATACATTTTGTCGCCTTCCAGTTCAGTGATGATTTCTGGTGAAACACCGATTTGATTATTGAATGAATCCACGATGTTAGCGGCACTGTTTGTATCAAACCCACCAACCGACTGAAGCGACTCAAGCAACATTTCATTCTTCTGCTCGACGCTTTCTAACATCATGGCTGGATGATCCAGTGATAGGTAGTTAGGCTGTAGAACGTAATCAACACCATGGAAGCTAGTCGCAATGGCGTTGCTTGCGCTGTCATGGCCACCCGTCGCCCAACTCCAACCACCAGCTTTGCTTTGATGCAGAGAACGCGCAATACGGCCCGTTTCCGTCTCTAGAAATTCTTCTGTGTGAGAGACAATACCGTCATTGTCACAAGCAATCATAATCGTGCGGTTTGAAGGAATATTCTCAACAACAACAGGCTTGTTGTTGATGTTGATCACTTCGGTTTCACCTAACGATAGCTTTCCCGCACGCTGGCGCGGAGCATGGCCATAGTAACCGTAGGCTTCGCCTAAGCGTAAAGCCTCTTTCACCTCTTTGGTATCAAAGAGCTTTTGAACGGCTTGCACGATGTATTTTCGCTTGTTAGCACCAATTCTTCGACCGTGATTAAATAGACTGAATCGGTCGTTAACTTTTTGTAATCCTTTCATTTTTACCTCTTACATGTTTGAAAGAAAATCGAGAACGACGTCTTTAATCACTCGTTCTATGTCATCGTTTTTGGTTAGCCCGACCGACTCCAAAAGCTGATCGTCACTGCTCACTTTCTTGGAAAGCTCGCTAATAAACTGCTTGGATTTCTCTGCGTCGATATTGAGAACAGACGTATAAAAATGGCTTTTCAGCGATGGGCTGTTGGAGATAGAAGACTGTTCAATCATGTCGAGAACGGTCGCTAATGTTGTCGCGTAATTTGCTGCGCTTTCTCGAGCTTGACCTTCTTCAATCTGCATGGCGGTGTTCACGGAATGGAACTTGAGACGATAAGGACGGTTTTGGTCCGTCCAGACCTTGCCGTCTTTGAAGATGGTGTGAATGTCTATTGAGCGATGCACCAATTCTGCAAATGCAGTGCGGATCATGTTGGCAATCAGGGCCGCTTGTATGGACGTTCTGAAGTAACCACCCTCACCTAAACCACCAGCAAGCAGATCACCAAAACCAAGCATCGACGGATCGATACCAAGTGCGCCCGACATACGTTTAAGGTGAAACATAACGTCTTCGATATGCGCGATATTTGGATCGATACTGAACGTGTCGATGTTTAAGCCCCCTTTACCCGGAGACAGCGACGGCAGAATGCGGTTAATTACCGTGGGAACGACGCCCGTTTTGCTGGCGTGCTTGATGATGTTGTCCCGGTCTTTTTGGAACTGCTGCGCGATACCATTGATGTATTCAGCTGCGCGACCAGAATCTAACCCCTCCATCTCGGCGGTAATGATGCGGTCAATCATGGCTGCATTCACACGGCTGGCTGAAAGAGAAGCAATAGACTGTCTCATGAGCGTCCACGATTCGTAGGCAGACTCTAGGATTGAAGTGCCATAGTTTTGCGTTTCTATAGCGCTTCGGGAGTACGCATCCGAATACAGCGAGTATTGTTCACCCGTATAGTTCACTGGCTCGTTATAGATATCCGGTGTGTACATTGGCATTTTCAACGCAACCAGCGTCCACGGCTCGGCAAGACGAACCTCATCCCCATTGGGTTTTTGCTTCAGGCTTTCTGAAGTGAACCCGGCCAGCTGTCCCGAACGCTCAAACTCTCGTACCTGTCGCGGCGTGGTGAAATAGTTGTTTTCAAAGTGCGTGATGCCTTTTCCCGGTGCCGCATATGGTCGAATGTAATTCACACCAAACGTGGCCATGACTCGGCCCCAGTTAAACGCATTGCGAGCAATTGGCGTCAACACTTCACGCTCGAGCGATTTCACGTATTCCGTGTCTTTCTCGTCTATTGGTTCGAGGTACATGCACATCCCGCCATCGGTTGGCGTAGAAAGCGCATAAGACAAGTGCAAGTTAAGAGCTGAAGAGATCGTGCTGTCTTCGGCCATCTCTTGAAGAATGTCGTATTTGAGAAAGCGATCTTTGGGTAGGCGAACAAGGGAGACGACGTCGCCCTCTTTGTTGCCAGTGGTTGTAAGCGGAGAGTGCCCCGGTTCTGAATGAGCTTCAGTGAAAGCCGTAGCGCCATACCCGGCACCTGACTCGTAGGACACTCCTGCATTAGCGTTATCTTCCTCATTGAAGAAAGGAAACGCCATTTTCATTAGGTTTTTTAGCGAACCTTCGCTTTTCGGAGCCATTGTGCGACCTCAATAGAAGGACGCGATTTCTTTATGCGGGGGAGCATTAAAAAATGAGTGTATAAAATAACTTAGTATTGAACTAAATCCCACAAGGCTTATTTTTTAATAAGCGTTACATACAGATTTGCAAATCAAATAACATTGCCCGTAAAAAAGTTGTTAGGAATAATGAGCGCTGTCTATTAAAAAGATTATGGCGAACAACCTAGTTGTTCAGAATTTCCATGCGTTTTTTTTAGGCGGGGAGCAATAAAAAAGTCGAGCCAAGTGCTCGGCTTTTTTTTTAACTGAGGAAAATTCCATGTTAGAAAAACTCAGATCGGCAGTGCTCGGGGCAAACTCTCACAGTGAGCTACTTTCGGTCTTCAATACCTACTCCATATCCATCACACCTGAAAGCCTCAAAACCGCAAGCGCTCGCGTTAGAGCCAACGAATTAGCACAATCCATTCTTAAGCGCGTTAAAGGCGACTTTAGCAAAATCACTGAAGAGGAACGCGAACAGCTGCGCGACTATTCCGGTTGGGGCGGCATTGGTGGATCCACTAACGAGTATTACACCCCTAAATGGGTAGCAAGTGCCGTATGGGAAGCGATGAGCGCTTATGGCTTTAATGGTGGTTCCATCCTAGAACCAGCTGCGGGCGTGGGCGTATTCAGCGAAACCAAACCAGACAACGCGCTTATGACGTCCGTTGAGATGGATCCGACCAGTTCAGCGATAAACCAAATCCTTCACCCTGACGACAACGTGATTTCTAGCGGCTTTGAAGCCGTCGCCACGGACCCACACAACGGCAACTATGACGTTGTAACCGGGAACCCTCCATACGGCGACCGTTCAGACACGATTGCTGAAGATAGCGAATACAAAGACGTTAAGAAGAACGAGCAGTATTTTGTATTGCGCTCTATCGACAAGGCCAAACCGGGCGGTCTTATTGCTTTGGTCCTACCTACTCAAATTTGTGACAGTTCCAAGCTAAAACGCTTCAGAACGCGCACGGCCATGAAAGCAGAATTCCTTGGTGCGCACCGTTTACCTTCTGGCGTATTTGACGGCTCTAGTGTGGTTACGGACCTAGTTATCTGGCGCAAACACTCTGAAGATGCCGCAGAACGCATAGCGAATGCAGACAAGAATACATTGGTTGAATCTAATGTACTTTGGTCCGATTGGATTGATGGCCATTGGTTTGACCGAGAAGGCAAGCGATTCATCAACGGCACTCAAACTATCGGATTCCAAGGCCGCAAGCTGGTGGACCGTGGCGATCGCTCTAACGAGCAAATTGCTAGGGCACTCTCACACAGGTTTGAATCTCGCATCGAATGGGATCAGCTCGATACGGTTGAGCCAATCAGCGATAAGTACAGCGATGGCGATACCATTTTCCATAATGGTCAGCAGATGGAATACATCGCCGGGCAATGGCACCCGGTACACGTTACCGAGCAACAAAAGACGCTTGATATAGCCTCTTATGGCATTGAGCACATCGACGGAATTGGTGACGCCACCAGCACAACAAAAGCAATGAGCAAACTCACCGCAGAGCAAGCCATTGCACTCAATGACGACTATGGCCATCTATGCCATGGCGAATTTAAAACCATTGTCGCCAACATCAAAAAGCTACCCCCTCGCGCTCGAGAAAAAGCCTACAAGGGGATCTTGATTGGCAAACAAATCGAGCAGCTACAAAACGTTATTGAGTTAAGCCGAACAGACAACGAGCTATCTATCAATAATGATGAGGTTAGCGCACTACGCACCAAACTTAGCGCCGATGTGATGGCTATGCACATGCAGCATGGACGCAACCTACCCTCTGGCATCAAGGGCATTGACGACAAGCTCACTTCTCACTGGCTGCGCTACCAGAACTCAGTGAGCAAAGATGGCCAGCTTTCCGATCTGCTTACTGGTGAACTTACCGTTATCAAAGCGGAGCAATACGATATGTCGCGCATCGACGATGTATTGCATTTCTTTGAACACGACAAAGGAATGAGCTCTGTTCGTCTCACTGACATTCGAATGGCTTACCTCAATGAAGCCTCTCAACTAGACGACGACCAACTGACGAAACACCTAGCGGGAATGGAAAACGTTGCCGTAAATCGAGACGGTTCTTTCTCTCCAATGCGTGTGGCCACCAGCGGCAATGTCGCAGCCAAAAAACGCAACCTAAGCGAAGCGGTAGCCAATACCGACAGTGAAGTGCTGCGTGCGAACTACATCAAGCAGATAAACACCATTGATGAGAAGCGCAACACCATTCCAATTAACCAGATCAAAATGAAACTCACCGACAAGTGGATCCCTAAGCGAATCATGCTTGAGTTTCTTCATGACCAAGGTTACACGGAGTTTCAGCTAGGCCGCTTTGTGGTTGATGAGCAAGGCTTTGAAGACTTTGTTGCAGACGGCGACGGCGACACGTTCACCGGGTACCGCTGGCGAGATGGTAAGAAAGTTAGCTCTCAAGATGAAGCATTCGAACGCCAAGTAGAATCCTACCTAAACAATGGCTCTGTTCGTGGTGGCTCTGACAACGAACAAAAAGCGATTGTTCGTGAGCGCATGCGAAACCTAGATCGAGATTTTACGAACTGGTGTGCATCGAGCGTTTACGCTGACGAACTAGAAGGCGATTACAACGATGCTTTCAATGGTTGGATTGAACCGACATACGAGACGACAAGCATCGACCTCGAGGACGTTTCTGGTGCTATCAAGTTTATGCCTTACCAGAACGCGACTATCCGTAAGCACGCAGCTGACGGCAACGGTATTCTTGCTCTTGGTACCGGGTTAGGTAAAACGCTGACAGCCTTGGGTTTAGGCCAATATCTCATACAGCATAACAAGGCGAGTCGTATTGCTTATGTTATGCCGAAATCGGTACTCGATAACTGGTTGTTTGAGTCGGATATTTTCTTTGGTGAAGCCAACCTAAAAAACAAGGTGTTCATTGGCATCGAATTCGAGCGTGACGACGATGGCGCACTGGTTCGAGAGGTCGCACTCGATGAAGACGGGAACGAGAGAAAAGACGCGAAAGGCGACTTAATCAAACGCCCTAAAATCAAAGTAAACACCAACGGCAAGAAGATTGCCGAGCAGCTTCACGCACTGGCACAAAGCAGCGCTCAAATGGTCTTCATGACCAAGGACGTTTACAACTCTATTCCTTTGAAACCAGCCACGATCACCGAGAACGTGGAAAACATGGTGGATGCTGGCCTTGTCGCTGGTTCAAACAAGTACGCCAAGGAAGCGAAGACATACCGCGAAGCTCAGAAAAACGCGAAGTTTAAGCAGAAACACTCTGACGACGGCACGGCCAAAAAAGAAACCCTTCCCTACTTTGAAGACTTGCTATTCGACAGCGTAATTGTCGATGAAGGGCATGATTTCAGAAACAGCTACAAAATGGGCGGCTACGGCAACCGTCTTGCTTACTTGCCTAATGCAGCTCAGGCCAACCGTGCGCTTGATATGCAGATCAAGAACAACCACATCAAGAGCCGCAATGACGGGCGTGGCGTTTACATGCTAACAGCGACACCGACCGTGAATAGTCCGGTTGACCTGTTCAATATGCTATCCCAAGTGTTGCCACCTCAAACCCTAGCCGATATGGGTATTGTGGATGCCGACGACTTTATCCGTTTGTTTGGCCACACCGGGGAAACTGCCGTAACCAAGCTATCTGGTGAGGTGGATACTCGAGAGGCGCTACTTGGCTTCCAAAACCTCGATGCTCTGCGCTCTATCTTCCGACGTTACACCACCGCCATGAGCGCGGAAGACGTTCGCTCTGACGTCCATGTCCCAACGCTTAAATCAATGACCAACGTTGTTGAAATGAGCGATGAACAAAAGGAAGTGTATGAAGAGTTGCGCCAGCGTGCCGACGCTTTGAGCAATCCTGACGAGCCAGAAAACCAAGAAATCATTGAGCAGTACCCGAACGACTCAGTATTCAGCCTGATCCGAATGATGGACAAGGCCAATACCGATATGGACCTATATCACGGCGTCGTCACTTACCGATTCAACAAAGACGATAAGAGCAAGGTTGATGAAGTTGTTGATAAATTACCGAAGACGATCAAGGTCCGTCGAGAGAAATTGGACGACGAAGGCGAGCCAGTGCTTAACGCCGCCGGACAAGCGGTTACTGAAACTGTCGAGATTGAAGCTAACTACCAAATCAATACCGATGGCAAATTCCTTGAGCTAAAACTGGCTCAAGAGCTGGACGGGCAATTCTCTAAACTATGCAGCGATGCGGGCCTGAAATTCTCACACCCGGTATCACCAAAATACGCCAAGTTCCTAGAGACAGCCAAGGCAAGCTATCTGGCTGGTGGTAAGCAGCTAATCTTCACTGAAGAGAAGACGCAGCACGTTAAAATCGCTCGCATGGTGGCCGATTATATCGGTTGTGATATGTCTGAAATTGGCATTCTAAACAGTGACACGGTAGCGGGCAAAAAAGGCTCTAAAGCCACGGAAGATGATGAAGAGGCGGGCTTGGCTGCGCTTGAGAAGGCTTACAACTCAAGTAAATACAAGTTCATGATTCTTAACAAAAAAGGTGAAGTTGGCGTGAACCTGCACAGGGGCACCACTGATATTCACCACCTCACCCTTCCTTGGACTCCATCCAGCCTGACTCAGCGTAATGGCCGTGGTGCGCGTGTCGGCTCAAAAGCAGCAAACGTCAATGTCCATTACTACGCTGGCAAAGGATCATTTGACCAGTTCCGTATCGAGACTATCGAGCGTAAAGCGCGATGGATTCAGGACTTGTTTTCTGGTGACGAAAGCTATGTTGAAAACGGCAGTGCTGACGATGGCAGCGAAACCTCAATCATGCTGGCAGCGGATCCAGAACTGGCGAAAGCACGTATCGAGCAAGCACGCATCGAGCGCGAACGCCGAATTAAACGCGAAGAGCAGCGACAAGCCGCGATTAACGTAAGCAAGTACGTTCAGGCGTCCATTGCTGCAAACACGGACCTCGGTCCAATTCGCCAGCGCCTACAAGAGCTGGTGGAAGAGATCGAGACGCAAACCGAACGCACGAAAGATGCGGAAGAAAACGCGCAAGGCGAAAAACGAAACTCTTATGAATACCGACGCTTTAAGTCAGAAAAAGACTCGCTATTCCGTCTAACCAAGGAACGTGCAGAGCTTCAGAAAACCATCAAGCTATCTAACGAGGCGGGCAATGCAATCAAGCGACTGAAGTCAGTTATTGAGGCATCAGTCAAAGATGGCACGCTGGCGGGTTATGACGATATCACCACACACCCGGAGCTTTATGCTACGAAAAATGGCGTCGTTCTACGTAAGGGATTCACTTATCACGTTAACGTTCCAACTCATTATTGGAAAGAAGATGGCGAGCATGAGGAATACATTCTCACGCTATCAGAATTCAATCGTAATGAAGGCACCGCAACAGGCATTATTGTCAGCAAGCCAAACGAGCAGAACCCAACCGCGAGCGCGGGTAGCCGTAAATCAAACATCGCGTTTGAAAAGTGGTACCAGCTGGCCGATGTGAATCAGTCAGAGCAAGAGCTGGCATCTCGAATTGCAAGTGGTATCCCACTTAGTGCTATCCCGTCCACCATCGACCGGGAGACGTTCTTTGATTTCCACAAGCGCGGATTGTTGTCAAAGTATGGCCACCACAAAACCCCACTGGTTTACCTGACCAATGGGCGCGTGAAGCAACTTGATAGCATGGAGATCCCTGACGGCGCATTCTTGATTTACCCGGACCCAAGCGACGAGTCGTTGGTTAAAGCGCTTATCACCCAAGCAAGTGCCGATCTTGAAAATCGTGGGATAGTTACATTCTGCGAGCATGGAACAATCAAAGCGCTTGTTGGTGACGATTGGATGCAACAAGCACAATCGGGCGGGAACGTTGCAACACAAAGTGACGTTGTGGCCGCTGTACAAAACGCGATAAACACCGTTGAGCGTGATGAAGCAAACCAACCATATCTAGAATCAGATTTGATTGAAGCTGCGAGCTCTTACATGATATCGAGAATCAGAGTCGTTGAATGGGTACAGAATGAGTTAAACGCACTTGATTGGACGGGTTATTCAAACCGCGATCAAATCCGTGGTTATATTTCTGACGCGATGAAAGACTACCGCAGTGCATTCAAAGAACGTGGACGCATCAAGCGCCAAGAAGTCATTGATAAACTCTTTGCTGATTACATTGCTCTTGTTAAAAGCGACCCAAGCCGTAAAGAGCGACTAATTAAGCTGAATGAATCAATGCAGCGACGCAAGCGAAGTCATGACTTTATTAACGATATTGACGCGCTCTACCCTGACGATAATAGCGCGATTGTTTCAGCGTATGCAGACCTAACCGTCACGGAAAGGCACGCTCAACTGGAAGGTGGTGAGGTTCTACTCGCAACAGCCAGCTACTCGCGTCGAAACGCTTTAGACAAGTGGGATAGTGTGCGCCTAAATTACCGTAACTTGTTCGACCAAAAGATTGATGAGCTATACGGGGAGAAAGAGACGCCCGAGCTGGAACCGGTTATTACTGATCGCCAGAAGGAAAAAGTTGAACAAGTCTTATCGGTCGACTTTGAAGGCGTCGACACACTCAAGACGGAATTGGCGAAGATTGGTATTACTGTCCAGCCTGTTACCCAAGATTTATCTTGGAAGTACAAGCGCAAGACAATATCCATCAAAGCCTACGAAGGTATTGGGCTGCAAGATATCAATGAGAAGCAAGGCGCTCTGGCCAAGCTGCTTATGGGTAGAAAGAACGCAGACAATAAAGAAAAGTATGGAGCCAAGTTTAACAGCGACCCTAGCAATGATTTTGTTGGGGCTTGGTGGTTCATTGATTCTGAGAGCGATCTAGAATCGTTCTATCAAGATATCATGGCCGTAGCATAAGTGAAGAAAGGGAAAGTTTGGCATGCCAAACTTTCTCTATCCGAGGAAGTTTTATGATTACTAATATTGAATTGCCACCAGCTGAAGCTCTGGCACCATTAAGAGATGAAGCATTAGAAGGTACCACCGCCGGAGCATGGCTAAACAAGCAGTTGACGGCAATATCTACCCTACTCCAAAAGAATCCGCAGTCATACCGCAGTTACGGCCCGTACTGGTGGGCGGTTAAGTCTCTGCTTAAGGCAAGCGGCTTTGATTATGGTGAAGACGATGAGGCGATCACTCGAGAGCATTTTAACTACGATGATCCAGTTGATTTGATGTGTGCAGCATGGGCCTACCAGCAACACATCATTGATATGCAGATGCTAGGTTACAATATTCACCCGTTCACAATTGACGATGAACCCTTTGATTACTCGATAGAAGATACCGATTTGGAAGCAATGAAGTATCTTTAACGCCCAAGCAGGAATTAAACCTTAACTTGACTGTGTTCATTTAATTAATCATATTGGGTATAATTAAGCGTTGTTTGGGGGCTTTCGCCCCCGTTAGTTGACTAGCCGAATAGTGCTTGCACTATAACGGCGACGAGATTGATTATCGCTATAATCAGTTCAATTAAATTTACCATTTGTTCCCCTGATAAGGCTCATGGTTAAAGACAACGCACAAGGGTATTTGATGGCTGCAACCATCGTTTACCCGCATACACGGAGTGAAGCTTTCTAGTTAGCTCCGAACTTGGTAGGTAATTACATAATTAGTTATCTCCTAGTTAACTAAAGGTTGGGTTCTCTGGATCCAACCTTTTTTATGCCTATCATATCAGCATGGTTTTGCGGGCAGTAATCCGCCCCACCTGAGCCAGCACAAAAATCAAAGCAATCATAAACCACTCAAAACCAAATTGCGGTTTTTTCTGAAAAAAGCGACGTCTATCCATTCCGTGCCAAACTCGACAAAGCCAATATAAACCAACTGGACCTCAAATTCTGGCAAAAATGTCTGACAGATAGTTTCGGTGACTGTTTTGCATGATTCAGGTTTATCTTATTACTAGAAGGGGTTCGACGGCAAATAGAGTAGAAGTGATCTATATTACCTTTATGATTTGAATGAAATTTTTCGGATTGCCGTTGACTTAGTGGTTTTGAATTTCTAAGTTTTAGTCAAAGAAAAAAAACAAATGACTAATTTCTTAGCTCGTATCGCAGCTGGCTTAGCGATTTACAAGAAAGCCGACGAAGTTCCAGAAGAAAAAGTACAGAGCCTAACCGACCTCTTTAAATCCATTGGTTCCTGCTTGAAATGGCTTGCTATATGGCAGTTTGTTTTTAGCGTTGCTGATATTGCCGATTCCATTACGTTGATGAGTAATGCCATCATGATAGTGATCCAATATTTCTTTGGGAACTCTGCTTAACATGCAGTAATGGAACGCCATTGAGACACTTGATGGCGTTTCTACCCATATAGACTACACCCCATAAATGGGAAACGTGTCACGATTTACCCATTTAGACTACACCCCATTTAAACTACACCACCCTATCAACCCTTATGGAATAAGGCTTTACCTCTTAATCAAGGACTTTGATAATCACACGTTATTCCTGGTCCTATCGCCCATTTAGACTACACCTAAAGCTTACCCATATAGACTACACCCCCCTCGGGAGCCCTTATATAGCAAGGGTTTCGGGCTAATGAGCTGGGCTTTTACGCCATTTTAGGCGCTACCCGTATAAACTACACCCATATAAACTACACCATGGCCAAAGCCTTACACGGCAAGGCTTTGGCGCAATTGGAGTACCAAAGAAAGCCTAATTTACCCGTTTAGACTACACCTTTTGAGTGTGCCAGTAGTTCTCTATCCCTTACATGGACCAAATACGCAGCCTCGCCGTTAAACTGGACCCACTCCCCTTTTAGGTACCCAATGGATTCAAGTTTTTCTATCGCCTTCTTGATACTGCGGTTCGCTTCTTTATTTGGCATGTTAAGCAGCAATCGCGCTCTCATGCGGCTCAAGGTTATTGGTAATGGATTTTGTGGTAGGCCAACGATGAACAGATACAGACATTGCGCCGTCTCTGACTTGGGGATTTTCTGCAACACATTGAGACTTACCAAGATTTGGTGATCGACTCGATACACTTCCCACAGCTCTTTATCACCAACAAGAGATACTACATCCTCGTCAAAGTCGTAGCTCGCCTTAAGTACAAGCGATGTAGATATGCTTTTCTTAGCATCCTTTCTTTTAAATCGGATGTTTTGGCCCTGCAAGCGCCCTAGAGAGGCTTCTATTTGAAGTCTAAGGTTTTTATCGATCCTTTTGCTTGGGTAGCCACAGAGCTTAACAAAGTCCGAAAATGGTAGGTTAATCGCGTCAGTGTCGTAGCCGTACTTAGAGAAGGCAAAGATAATACCGCACCATACTTTAAAATCGGTTTGAGGATTAAGCCTTTTACCCTCAATGATTACAGAGTCATACCCTTCGCTCTTGAATAACTCTAACGTGCGAAAGCTCTCCGTTATATCGTTGCTGACAATGGTTCCTTTGTGCTTGCCAACCGGGACAAATAGCGGCGTTCTCAACAAAACATTTGGCTGAACGGTGTCAGTTTTAGATATGTATAAACTCTCTTCAATGGAGTTAATGATTTGATTTGTTATGTTTTTTTCATCCACAGCTTTGTATTCCTTTGCCCATATAGACTACACCTGTTACCCATATAGACTACACCATTTACCCGAATTGACTACACCTTTTACCCATATAGGCTACACCACTTACCCAAATAGACTACACCCGATCAGTTCGTAAGCATTGAAAACAAAGGCTTGAGAGAGCGCACGGATCATTTTGGTTCTTTTTGGTCCATTAGGATCTTATTAGGTCAATGTTTGTGGATAAGTGGATAAGTAAAAATGCTTCATGGTTCATCGCATTAATGAGCAATAAAATGATGATTGAGCAATAAATGCGAATAAATCATTGAAATACGCTCAATGGTGAGTACAATGAAAAAATAACTACACACCAAACAACAGGTAAAAAAATAATGAGCGTAATCGAAGACTTAAGAACAGTTGGCCAACGAATGGTTAAAGAGCAATCTTCTTTAAAAGACTTGCTGGCCAAAGAGCGAGTGATGAATGTTACCGACGATACGGTAAATGGCGTAGACCGACTTATTTACAACCACTGCCTAAACAAAACGGATTTAGCAGCAAGCATTGGGATTGCTCGCAACACGCTAGTTAAATACCTTTCCGAGCTTGAAGAAAACAACGAAATCGCTGAACCAATCCAGCAAGGTAAGAACCACCTTTACTCTCGTCATGCCATACAAGAAATTATGGAGAAAATGGGGACGCCTAAATACTCGGATTATCATAACCCGGTTGTTATGTGTATCGAGAACCAAAAAGGCGGTACAGGCAAATCAAGCACCGCAACAACACTAGCGGTAGCAACGGCTCTAGATCTTAGCTTGAACGCTCGTGTTTGCTTGGTCGACCTTGACCCACAAGGCACATTAGCATCAAACCTGATACAAAATGCAGATTGCGAAAACTCATTAACCTTAACAGCTATAGATATCGTACTTGGCGAACAAGAAGCAGAAGGGGAGTTTTCTTACTATCGACAATCTGGTCACTCTGAAGAAGAGATCGTACTTGCTGCGCCTTTCTCTACACACCTTCCAAACCTAGATATTATTGCTTCACATCCAAATGATGAGCGATTTAACGATGAGATAGCTAAAGCTTCAGACGAGAAGGGCAAGCACCTTTACGAACGATTCCGTGACGTTCTGATCAGCAATCTCAAAAAAGAATATGACATTATCATTGTCGACTCGGCACCACACGACGCACCTATCGTTTGGGCTATTAACGAGTGTGCTGATGGCATTCTTATCCCTGTCATGCCAAATGAGTTTGACTTCTCATCAACATCAAACTTTATCGCCTCACTACCAGAGCGACTTGTAGATCTTCCTAGTCGTGGAGAAAACCTTAAGTGGTTCCGTGTTCTACCAGTTAATTACAATGCTAAAAGCATTTCCCAACGCAAAACACTTGATAAGTTAACTCGTACCGTTCAAGACAAGATGCTATCAACTCAAATTAACCGCTCTGAGCTTTTCCCTGCCGCTGCAAGTGCCGGGAGAACAGTTTTAGACGTCATGAAATCTGAAAAGATGGTGTCACCTAAACAATTCGACTTGGCCATTTCCTCGGTAGAAAGTGTGTACCGACAAATCAAGAGTGAAATTATTGCCCTAGCAGCGAAAGAGGTATAACGAGAATGGAACGTAAAAAGGTTACTGGCTTTGCGAACATGAACAAAAGAACGCTCGGCGGCAGTGAAAGCGCAAGAAGAGCGTACACATTAGCAAGCGGCAAAGTGGTTTATGGTATTCATACGGTTACACCGCACAGAGAGCTAAAAGAAAAAATATCAGTTCATCCGTTAAATCCAAGAATACAAGAAGATCTTTCTTTTGACGCATGCAGTGATATCGCACCAAAGATAGAACATGAAGGTGTACTAGAAAACGCAGTAACAATATTTAATGAGTCTACCGGGCGATGCGAAGTTATTGAAGGTAGTCGTCGCCTATGGTGTGCAGATAAATACGAAAAAGACTTTCCACACTGGAAGATTACCGCTGATATTTCAGATGAAGATATAGCAGCACTAATTAGCTCTTTCGAAATTAAGAAGCCAATTTCTTACAGAGAACGAGGCATTAAATATCCAGCTATCATGGCTGAAAACAACTTAAAAACAGTTGATGAGCTGGCGGCGTTCCTGAACAGAAAAAAAGAGACAACCAGAAAACTGCTACAAGCGGCAACAATTGACCCGCTATTGATTCATGCGTTTCCTGACTGTAATGGCATCCCAAACACCTTTTATGCAAAGTTAGCTAAGGTTGAAAAGGACGTAAACAAGAACAAGGTAGATCTCGCTGAGTTCATCAAAGAAGCATTATCAAGAGTCACAACCGATAATGAAGCGCCTTTGGCTAACAGACAAAAAGCGGTTATGGATTCACTAGAAGAACTACGTGCAGAAAAGTTTGACGCTGACAAGGCCAAGACGGAATCTAGAGACATCGTTACATTTGAAGACAAACGGAAAGCCGCAATCATTCAAACCAGCCCGGACAAGCGAACGACAACCTTTATTCTTAAAAGGCTAGCACCATCTCTAATTGAAGAAATTGAACAGTTAATAAAGAGCAAATCCGAGTAGTTTTAACAAACCTGCCCCCAAAACCATGGGGGTGGTTTCCCAAGAATCTACTTGATATGTAGTTTGCAAGCTACCTTGAACTAAAAGTAGTTCCAATTATTTAAAATCAAACCTTCTCCTACTTTTCATAAAATATCCTTTAAGCTACTCCGTTATGCTATAAACCTTGATAACAATCAAACCCCTTCATATTAAATCCCCCCCCTTATAAAATTACCAAGAAAAATAATATATATATTTTTACTTTACATATGAATAATAAGTAAAAATCAATTTAAAAACATTAGAACATCGGACCAGTTAAGTGTTTTATCTAATTTTTCTCATTCTGAGAATCACAATGACAAATATCAACAAATAAATATTAAATAATTTCTCATAATAAAAGTTATAAAACGTATCTTCCTGATATTTAAGGATTTAAAAAACTGGCGCGCTAAGTGCTTAAGTACAGTAAAAGGGAGATTTAATATGAAGAACTCGATATCTACTTTAATTCTATCTTTACTAGCAACTGGATGCTCAAACGGACTTAAATATGAATCCGATATAGTAGAACCTTATTTTAGTAGTCCAGTACTTACAAATGAAACTCCATATTCAAAGTGCTTATCGAGTCTATCTAATATTAAAGCCGATAAGTTACCAGTTTTCACAGTTGGTCAAGTAGTTGATAAAACAGGCCAGCTATCTTATTCAACATTCAACGACAGCACCGCCTTATCTCAAGGCGTATCAGAAATGATAATAAGTGCCTTATACAAAACAAAGCGCGTTGTTTTAACAGAAAGATTAGACATTAGAGTCCCTATAGCGGAACAGCAGCTATACGAAAATGGGGCCTTCAAGGGTGAAACCAAAAAGTTATCCGCTATCCCCGCTAACTTTGTGGTTCTAGGCGCTCTGACTGAACTGAATTATAACATTCTTTCAGATGGAGCAAGGTTATATATTGGATTAATCGGAGGTGGAGTAAGAAGAGCAGTCATTAATGTAGGCATTGATCTGAGGTTGGTTGATGTAAGGACGTTACAAACAATTTATGTCAGTAGCCTACAGAAGCAAGTTATTGGATTTGAGGTAGAAACTGGGGTCTATCGTTTCTTCGACAACCAGTTGGTCGAGTTTGACGCTGGCAGCGTTAAAAATGAACCCCTTCAGCTAGGCGTACGTTCGGTCATAGAAATTGCCGTGTACAACATGCTTGTGGAAGGCCTCAAGTTTCCACTAACGGACGAGAGCGACAATTGTAAAGTGATTAATCAGTCATTTAAGGAAATATTATGAAAACTGTAAAAATCAATAAAGTAGCACTATCTTTAGGTCTTTTTGGTCTTGTTAGCTTTGGAGCGAACGCGTTTGATGTCGTATATTGGGAGTGGAATGCTTCCGTTGACACAACCGTAACTCAAACAATTAGTGCCAATACTGATGTGACACCGACAGGACTTACAATGGTTGAAAACGAGCAGGATATGGTCGGTAGTGTATTAGCTACAAGCTCAATCATCGGTGCCGAGAATATCTCGCTCGACCCACTACTTGGTGGCCAAACGAGTGTAGAAAGTACTGCGACCGCTGTAGGTAACAACGCAAGCATCAGTTCAGATGTCCAAATGGATATCGACTCTAGTCAAAGCTTTGCTGGGGACGATTTACTCCTTATCGGCAACATTAATGCTACCTCTTCTGTATTAGGCACTATTAATGCTTCCGTAGATAGCGCTGCTACCGCTGTTGCCAACAATATGTCGATGGATTTGACCACCACATCAGATCAAGATGCATTTATGCTGGCGAACAATGTTCAGTCATCTTCTGCAAACATCAACTCGCTATCTACTGTTGATGTTGCATTAACAACCGATTACTCAGGTACAGACCCTTTTGTTAGCTCTTCTGCAACCTCAGTCGGTAACAACTTAGATGTAAAAGTAGATGGTATCAACTAAACTGACTAAATAGGTGCCGCGAGATAACTTTTCTCGCGGCTCTACAAGGAGTTACTATGTATAAGCTGACCACTTTTTTTCTTTTGACTCTAGTTTCTGTTTCTATCAACGCTAGACCTCAAGACCCTGTTAGAGGTCCACACCCTTACGACTTTCCTGCGCGTAATGCTCAAACCTCTCTGGTGTTACAAGAAAATAGAGATAGAAATAGAAATTCTGGAGCCAAACACCACGGTGTTCTAGGTGGTGATATGAGCGCTGGTGTCATTATTAATAACACTACAATTGCAGCAGGCAACTGGCAGCAGATTGAAATGACCCTCGGTGATGGCTCTGAGGGAATGATCATGTCTGAGTCTCACCAAGATAATACAGGTGACAGCCAAGCAAATAGCCAAGTAAGTAATAACTCAGAATCACTATCAAACAAACAATCGTCAGATGAGCAATGAGATCGAGGAAACCGTCATGAGAAATGTAATTGAGCTTGAATTATACGAGCCGCTTTTAGACGAAAAAGTACTCAAGAGGCTAATTAAAGATACTGATCTTGAAACCGTTGAACTTGCTATCGACAGTTATTTGAAAGAGTCGATGACGAGAATTGAAAAGATACACCTAGCATTTGATAACAACGATCTAGATACATTAGAGCTTGAACTGCACACATTAGGTAACATTGCTTTAACGTTTGGTAACAAGCGCTTAGCCCGCATAGTTATGGATACGGAAAACTGTCTAAGGATAGAGAATAATTTGGAAGCCCAAAAACGTCTAAGAGCATTACCATCAGTCGCTCAGAAATCTTTCAATACTTTAATTCAGATGCGCTGCAGTAACTTTAGTTAGTTTTTAAACAGCCAACTGCACGGGCTCATATTAATAATTCAACTTACGTGGGAGTCCTAAAACAGCCACAGGCCGACAGAAAAACCATGGGGGTGGTTTCCCAAAACAGCCACGGCCCACATAAAAACCATGGGGGTGGTTTCCCAAAACAGCTACGGCCCACATAAAAACCATGGGGGTGGTTTCCCAAAACAGCTACGGCCGACACAAAAACCATGGGGGTGGTTTCCC
>NZ_JAWOWM010000015.1:0-100253 GCF_033340475.1 Vibrio sp. 1078-1 | reverse complement strand
TAACGCTCGCACCCTCCGTATTACCGCGGCTGCTGGCACGGAGTTAGCCGGTGCTTCTTCTGTCGCTAACGTCAAATAATGCAGCTATTAACTACACTACCTTCCTCACGACTGAAAGTGCTTTACAACCCGAAGGCCTTCTTCACACACGCGGCATGGCTGCATCAGGCTTGCGCCCATTGTGCAATATTCCCCACTGCTGCCTCCCGTAGGAGTCTGGACCGTGTCTCAGTTCCAGTGTGGCTGATCATCCTCTCAGACCAGCTAGGGATCGTCGCCTTGGTGAGCCCTTACCTCACCAACTAGCTAATCCCACCTAGGCATATCCTGACGCGAGAGGCCCGAAGGTCCCCCTCTTTGGCCCGTAGGCATTATGCGGTATTAGCCATCGTTTCCAATGGTTATCCCCCACATCAGGGCAATTTCCTAGGCATTACTCACCCGTCCGCCGCTCGACGCCGTTATCGTTCCCCGAAGGTTCAGATAACTCGTTTCCGCTCGACTTGCATGTGTTAGGCCTGCCGCCAGCGTTCAATCTGAGCCATGATCAAACTCTTCAATTTAAGATTTTGTCGGCTCAATGAATACTGAACATTCCTTTCGCTAATAAATAGCAGAAGTAATGTTTGAATTGACTGTGCTCTTATTGGTTTTTACTTTTGAAAAAGTAAAACAAAACAGCTCAAGGCTGCTTCCCAATTCGAATGGTCACTTCGTTTCATTGAAACCTAATTTGATACCGCTTTCCGTTAAGAAAGAAATATCTAATTGGATTATCATCAACGAGTGCCCACACAGATTGATAGGTCTATATTGTTAAAGAGCTTGCTTTGCGAGAAGTTTTTCTCTCAAAGCGGAGGTGCATTCTAGCGATTTAGTTGTTAGTGTCAAACACTTTTTTAAACTAATTTTTTGTAGAAGCTTTTTACCTCTTCGACCCTGCTGAAGCCTTGTGACGTCTGCCGTGTCGATGGATGCGCATTATAGGGAGAAGATTTTCTTTGGCAATACTAAAAATGCATTTTTTCTAAAAAAACATGCCAAATGGATACTTTCCATCCAACCCCAAAATTACCCAGAAATAACACTCAGGATTTATACAATTTACCCACAAAAAGCTGTGGATAACTACTCATCGCTATCAAAGAAATAAGAAATACGCGAACGCGGATTTAGATACTCTTTTACTTTATCCGGTAATTTTGACGGATGAATCGCGTTAACTATCTTTATATCTTTTGACGCAAGATCAATGATTGGCGCTTGCGTCCTTGGTACTGATGGATCGTAAACCAAGACATTCGGGAATAATAAATGCGATGCATTCACTGAGATAACCAGGCCGACCATATTATTAGAAAGCTGAACTACGGTACCCGGAGGAAACACGCCCATAAACTTAATTAGGATGTTCAGGTTCTCTTCTTTATATAGGTGTTTACAGTTCTTATATAAATGAGAGAGTGCGGTATAAGGAATCTTTTGGTCTGAGACTATCGGGGTATGACACAAGTTATCAAACGCATTGGCTACAGCAATAATTTGAGCAAACTCGTTGATCTCATCTCCTTTCAGGCCTTTAGGATAACCAGACCCATCTCTTAGCTCATGGTGCTGCGCGATCACAATTCTCGCGACTTCGGGAAAAGCCTCGATTTGACTCGCAAGATCGACGCCATATTTAGTGTGCAACTTTAAGTAGTTGGTTTCTGGCTCTGTTAGAGGTAGTTGCTTTCTTAATATTGCAGTCGGGATTTTTATTTTCCCGATATCATGGAATAGTGCGGAGAAGGAAAGCTCTTTCAACTGTGCTGCTGAGTACCCTTTAGCACGGCCAATCATCATCGAGATAACAGCCACGTTCAATGAGTGGAAATAAATATCTTCAAACTCATTTTTTCCGTTCATCAGATGTAACGTAACATTATCATCGCACATTAACTTCTCGACGATATCTTCAATAAGAAGCTTTGCTTCATCAACTGCTGCTGTCGGACGGTTACGGATTTTAGTCATGACTGAACGCATACGTGCCAGAGAGCGCTCAAACTCTTTTTCACACTGAATCACGCGTCGACGGTATGCACTTAACTTCTCTATGCGGTTCTGTTTTTCTTGCCACATTTTTTGAGTTTCATGATCTAACGACGCTTCATTTGTTACTCTGTCAGCTTGTCTTTGATCAACAGGGAGTGGAACGGCATCGCTTTGCTCTGGATTAAAGTAAACGAACTTTACGCCGAGGTGGCGGATCATCTCGACTTGCTCTTGGTCTTTAATCTTAAAGCTATTGAGTAGAAAGGGGTGATCGTTCCACTTTAGCGGAAGACGGATATGTAGTCCGGGTTGAATACGATCGACCGTTAGTTTAATGGCTGCCACTTATTCACTACTGATTTATATTTCTTAAGAGAGTTAGAATACTAGTAAATTTTGTGAATAAATTCATCAGTAACTATCAAAACATCAAACCGTTATTTCTAAGCGACTCACTTAATTAGATAGAAGTAAGCTACTTTAAGGAGCGATCTGCTTTGCGTATTTTAAGCTTGGCCTCGAACACTGGCTTGTCTATTACTTCTTGATCTTTGACTAGTCCCATTAACGTTTGTACCGCTACACGGGCCATGTCACTGATAGGAAAGTGCACTGCTGATACTGTAGGGTAAAGACTTTCACAAAGATCAACACTGTCAAAGCTAGTTAATGAGATTTGCTCTGGTACAGAAATACTGTGCTCGTGTAAGTACTGCATTGCGCCAACCGTCATTTCTTCACTGCACGAAAAGACAGCCGTCACATCAGGGTGTCGTTGTAAAATTGCAGCCATTGCATCATAACCACTTTGCCGGCCATAATTCCCTTCTTCACACCAGCTTTCATCAATATCTATACCAGCATCCTTCATTGCATCAATATACCCAAGCTTTCTCAATACACTGTTATGACGTTGGGATGGACCGGCAATACAAGCAATCTTTCGATGAGCACCAGCTAAAAGGTGCTCAACGGCAATACGACTTGCATGATGATGGTTAAAGGTAACACAACGCTCTTCTATTCCTTCCACGTAGCGATCCAGGAGAACGAAAGGTGTTGGCTGTTTAGCTAGTTCACGTAAGTCATCATCTGACAAATAACGACTATGAAGTACATAGCCGTCACAACGTAAATCATTAAAACGCTGAATTGCCTCTTTTTCACCTTGTGCAGAATGATGGCCTTGAGCTGTAATCAAAAACTTCTTATGAATATCCAGCTCGGTCTGAACCTGCTCCATCATCTCGCCAAAGAAGCCCCCCGTATAGTAAGTCACCAATAACCCAACCATATTACTGGATGAGGTTGCGAGTGAACGAGCAATTGCACTAGGACGATAATTCAATTGCGCCATAGCTTGCTCTACTTTTTTTCGAGTTTCCTCGCGAAATTTCCCCTCTCCATTAATAATTCGAGAAACGGTAGAGCGATTTACACCGGCGAGTTCGGCTACATCTTTAATCCTGGCCATAATGCTATTGGGTCCAACTGCAATTGTTATTAAATATTCGTTTGTGTAGAACGGCTGCCAGCAATTCGTAAGGTGCTATAGGGGGCGAAGCTGGCAGCCTTTAATCATACACCGACCATTTGATTGGTAGAAACAAGCTCAGAGTAATCCGTGACAGTTATACCATGATGAGCTAACTGTTCTTTTAAAATGGGAGAGGTAAGAACTTGTAACTCTAGCTCTCGCTGAAGCACATAGCCACTCTTTAAGATAAGCGCCTGATCGGCCTCTGCCGGGTGGCACATCACCTCAACCAAGTCATAGTCAGCTTTTAAGCTCAATAGATGTGCCATTAAGCCATCCAAGCTCACTTTTTGATCATAAAACTCATCAGTAAAGATATACCTGATTGTCATCGATTCTTGACACAAGCCAGTGCCCCGCAGTGGCACTCGGTATTCATTCGCTACTTCTTTAATAACGGGCAAAATTTGAGGGTGAGTATGCGCGTGATGATGGCTATCTAAGTGGCTTAGCTCTAACCCAAGCGATAAAAAATGTTCCACCTGAGCTTTTGCTTCATCATAAACGACCTGAGTTTCGAAGTCCTGCTTACTCCAAAGTTCGTCATAGTTGATAAAGTGCGCTCGGCCGTTAGTCAAGTTACGATGCTTCGTTATAGGCACACCTGCTGTAAACCTAAGATGAACGCCAACTTTCAAGTCTGGATTATGGCGAGCTAGTTCTAAGGCATGTTGCTCAGCATCCATACCCACCATCATGGTGGTTGAATGAACCACACCTTGCCGATGAGCTTTAACGATGCCGTTATTTACACCTCTCGTTAAACCAAAATCATCAGCATTAAAAATGACTTTCATCGGCGCCCTTCCTTAGTCTTACAACGTCGTTAGTTTAAATTGAGGTAAATACGGAGCGTTCACCGCCAGAATATCATCCAGGATTGACTTGGCGCGGCCAATGTCAGGCACCAATGGGTTATTGGTTAATGCCATAAGCGCCTTGTCATAATTACCTTCGACAGCAGCTTCTATTGTTAGCTGCTCATACGCTTTAACTTGATAGAGTAATCCTTTGATATTGTTTGACAACTCGCCAACCGCAAGAGGTTTCGCCCCCCAGCTACCAATCACCGCACTACATTCAATCACAGCATCGTCAGGTAGGCCGTTGATCGCTCCATTATTTAAAACGTTAACAACATGAATACTATTACGATTGTTATAAATTGAATCAACTAGGTTCAGTGATGCATCAGAATAATAAGCACCACCCCGCTCCTCTAACTCTTTCGGCTTATGATCGAGGGTAGGATCTTGATAGAGCTTAAATAGCGCATTTTCTGTTTCCATTACCTGCTCAGCACGAGTGCCTTTTTCATCGGCACTTTGTTTCTCTTCAGCAAGCATGGCATCAGTTTGGTAGAAGTAGCGATGATAAGGACATGGTATCGCCCCCAGTGCTTTTAGAAATGCAGGATCCCACGGCTCTTCCCAGATATTCTTCATACTGAAGTTGGCACCATCACCGACTTTCTCTAATACCGTTTGAGTAATATCTTCCCCATTGAGCCATGCTTTGTGTACCCACACGAGATGGTTTAACCCAGCAAACTCAAGTTGTAGCTCTTTTGGCTCGCACTCCATCATTTCTGCAATCATCATTTCCATTGAAACGGGCACATTGCATAAACCAATACTCTTTACTTTGGTGTACTTACTGACCGCTTCGGAAACTAAACCCGCTGGGTTGGTGAAATTGAGCATCCATGCGTTTGGAGCCAACTCTTCAATGTCTTTACAGATATCAAGAATGACCGGAATGGTTCGCAGTGCTTTAGCAAAACCACCAGGGCCCGTTGTTTCTTGGCCGATGACGTCGTACTTGATTGGGATTCGCTCATCGTTAGCGCGTGCAGCAAGGCCACCAACACGAAACTGCGTCATCACAAAATCCGCATCTTTTATCGCAGCACGGCGATCGAAACTGGCTTTTATCTCAATTTTTGCTCCGGCTTTATCGACCATTCGCTGAGCCAATCCTTTGATGATCTCAAGCTTCTCAGCTCCTGACTCAATGTCCACAAAATGAATCTTCCTAACGGGTAAATATTCTAAGCGCTTAATAACCCCTTCAACCAATTCCGGGGTATAGCTACTACCACCGCCAATAATGGCAAGTTTGATCGCCTCTCTAGACATTTTCATCCCCCTTTATTTGTTCGAGATTTTTTTGTTCAGTGCGACGATTTCTACAGCCATCTCTTGAGCCAAAATCGTAGTCATTAGGTGATCTTGAGCATGCACCATCACTAACGTCATCGGGACTTTCCCTTCTCCCTGATCTTCTTCAATAAGCTGAGTCTGTATTAAGTGGGCTTTATTAATGCACTCTCTTGCTTGAGAGAGCTTCTCATCAGCCGCTTCAAAATCTTGTTCTCGAGATAAACGCAATGCCTCGTAGCTTAAACTTCTGGCTTCACCAGCATTGCAAATGATCTCCATTACAACCAATTCT
Source organism: Vibrio sp. 1078-1 (assembly GCF_033340475.1). Lineage (NCBI taxonomy): Bacteria > Pseudomonadati > Pseudomonadota > Gammaproteobacteria > Vibrionales > Vibrionaceae > Vibrio > Vibrio sp. 1078-1. The sequence continues at coordinate 94,225 of NZ_JAWOWM010000015.1, read as the reverse complement.
TGTTCCATCATTTTCTCTCCGAAAATCGGGCCGCGGTAATTGCGGCCCATTAAGCACAGTTAAGCAGTAACGCCTTCGCCTGACGGCTGCGTGTCACCTTTAGTTTCCTTCGTCGTTGGTAGTTCTTGCTCCAACATTTGCTTCTCAAACATTTTGAAGAATGGGAAGTAGATGATTAGATCAAGAATTAATAAACCAATGACGAGCAATACTGGCGCAAAGGTCCAACCGCTACCCCACGAAGCACCTATCAGTGCCGGTGTTGTCCAAGGTGTTGTAGCGACACCCATACCCACAAAGCCGACATGCACAGCAAAATACGCAATCGTAGCGTTGATGACTGGAGCGAAGACGAACGGGATAAACAAGGTCGGGTTCATCACAACTGGGCTACCGAAGATCACTGGTTCGTTGATTTGGAAAAAGCCAGGCACCGCACTCATTCGACCAATGCTCTTAAGGTGAACAGAACGGCTAAACGACATCAGCATAACAAGAGCAAGTGTTGCACCAGAGCCGCCAATAAAGATGTAAAAATCCCAGAACGGTTGAGTAAATACGTTTGGAATCGGTTCACCTGCAACAAAGGCTTCAATGTTGGCACCAATGTTGGTCAAAAAGATTGGAGAAAGCAGTCCAACAACAATTGCAGCACCATGAATACCCGCAAACCAAAGCAGCTGGCAAAGCAATAAAGCGCCAATAATGGCAGGCAATGAGTTAGACGCACTAATTAGCGGTTTAAAGATAGCCATAACAGCATCTGGAATCAGCATGTCGTACTGGGTTTGTACGAAAAGGCTAAGTGGATATAAGGTAATGAATATCGCTAAGACTGGTAGCAATACTTCAAATGATCGCGCAATCGCCGGTGGCACCTGCTCTGGCATGCGAATCGTAATATTGTGCTTTTTCATAAAACGGTAGAGCTCCACCGAGAAAAATGCACACATCACTGCGGTGAAGATCCCGGTTCCGCCCATGTGAGACATAGACAAAGCGCCATCTTTAGCTGGGGCCGCTATGAGTAAAAAAGACATTAGTGACAATACAGCACTCGTGATCCCATCCATCTTGTAAGCCTTCGCTAAACTATAAGCAACGCCCAGCGAAACAAAAATGGTCATGATCCCCATCGACATGTTGTAGGGCATCATTATGGTATCAAAATGTGTAGTGGCGAAATCGAGCCAAATTCGACCAAAAGTAAAGGTTGTATCTTCGGCAAATGGGGGGAATGCAAAAATCAAAATGAAACTACCAACAATAATAAACGGCATTGCGACAATAAAACCGTCTCTCATTGCGCGAACATGGGGCTGATTCCCCACTTTAGCTGCTATAGGGGCTATATGCTTTTCGACTGCGCCTATAATTGCGTCATAAAGCTTCATAGAATCCATCCTTATTTTAGGCAAAAGAATCCCGCATCAAATATTTATATTTGATGTACAGTTATCTTTTTTAATTTAAAACTATGGTTTAGTTAATTAATTCTAATGCTTGCTCTAGTACTTCCTCTCCCTTCATCATTCCATAATGCTGAGGAGAAATCGCGTCAATGTTTTTACCATGCTCTTGCGCCGTTTTTCTTAGCTCTTCTAGCTGAAAACGTACTTGAGGCCCGAGAAGACAAACATCGTACTCTTTAATTGCATCTTCAAATGCATTCACTGACATCGCATCAATTTTGCATTCAATTCCTTTATTTTCAGCAGCTTGCTCCATTTTCTTAACAAGCATACTGGTTGACATCCCTGCGCTACAGCATAAAAGGATCTTTTTCATAGCCTTACTCCCGTTGTGTAAATTTCAACCTGCAAAAACTGTAGCAAAAATAACCAAGACAAAAAAGCGCAACCGGTTGCATTATTCGTGAACACAATCCCAATTTAGAAAATACCACCTATTTTTTTATAATTATTTAGGTCTAGGATAAAAGTCATAAAATAATTTAAGACATCACATTAAGTTTCAAATTATCAATATTTTACTACTGACAACGTCGTTATTAATTTCTTAAAAGGAATAGAGAATGAAATTTAATAAATTGGCTATTGCAACGCTTGTAAGTGCCGCACTATCACAACACTCATTTGCTCAAACCGACTCTAAAGGCACAATTTATCTAACGTTTGATGATGGACCAATCAATGCATCTATTGACGTTATTCAAGTACTTAACCAGGAAGATATCAAAGCGACGTTTTACTTTAATGCTTGGCATTTAGATGGAATTGGTGATGAGAATGAAGACCGTTCCCTAGAAGCCTTAAAGCTCACATTAGACACTGGTCATATTGTTGCGAACCACAGTTACGATCACATGGTGCACAACTGCGTGGATGAGTTTGGACCGAACAGTGCTGCGGAGTGTAATGCGACCGGGGACCACCAGCTTAACTCGTATCAAGACCCTGTTTACGATGCCTCAATGTTTACGGAAAACTTATCTGTGTTAGCAAAGTATTTGCCGAACATTACAAGCTACCCGAACTACAAGGCAACAGAGTTTGCTAGACTGCCCTACACCAACGGTTGGCGCGTGACGAAAGACTTCAAAGCAGATGGGTTATGTGCCACGTCTGATGACCTGAAACCTTGGGAACCAGGATATGTATGCGATACATCCAACCCATCCAACAGTGTAAAAGCAGCTATCGAGGTTCAAAATATCCTAGCGAATAACGGCTATCAAACTCACGGTTGGGATGTGGACTGGGCACCCGAAAATTGGGGCATTGAAATGCCAGCAAACAGCCTTACAGAAGCAGAAGCATTTCTTGGATATGTGGATTCCGCGTTAAACACTTGTGCACCAACAACGATTAACCCGATCAACTCCAAAGCTCAAGAGTTCCCATGTGGTACACCTTTACACGCCGATAAAGTTATCGTATTAACTCACGAGTTCCTATTTGAAGATGGTAAGCGTGGCATGGGTGCAACGCAAAACCTACCTAAGCTCGCTAAGTTTATACAGTTAGCAAAACAAGCGGGTTATGACTTCGACACAATGGATAACTACACACCGAACTGGCAAGTTGGTCATAACTACGACGCTGGCGATTACGTCTTACACCTAGGTACTGTATACCAGGCTGTAACAAACCATACTGCGCAACAAGATTGGGCACCATCTCCAACCTCTAGCCTTTGGACAAATGCAGACCCAGCCACTAACTGGACTCAGAATGTTTCCTATAAACAAGGTGATGTGGTGACTTATCAAGGTTTGCGTTATCTAGTTGATGTACCGCACGTGTCCCAAGCAGACTGGACTCCGAACACTCAGAATACCTTGTTCACAGCTCTATAGGCTGTTCTTACTATCACCATGTAGTAGTTTGCGCGAGGCATACCCCTCGCGCTTTTTTGTTTTGAAGATCCAGATACAACAAAGCCCCGACTTTCATCGAGGCTCTGTCTTAAAATATGGTACCGGTGGACGGAGTTGATTGGACTGGCATTCCTGCCGCCACCGCGAAGGCAACGCTAACTTTCTTTTGATATTTACGAACACCTAAAACGACGAAAGGCCGCTATAAAAGCGACCTTTCTAATATGGTACCGGTGGGCGGACTTGAACCGCCACGCCCGAAGGCAACGGATTTTGAATCCGTCGTGTATACCAATTTCACCACACCGGCATCTTTGGGCTATTGCCCTTTGATGGTTGGCATTATACGTAAGCTTTTGACCTGCGCAAGCAGAAATACCTTAAATAACTATCGTTTGCTGATAATTTCGCCACAAAGTGTGACAAAGCTGTACTCATAAGAAACGTACGCTCCATTTTCTACTACTCTTCCAGATGAAAATGAGTATACGAAACTCTTTTTAAGTTCTATTCACTGTAATATCAGAAACATAACCATTCCCAATGCTCGACAACGCATTATGGAGCATCTCTGCGGCATCTTCTGCTTGCATGAAGTGACTCGTGTCCATCGTATTGCCACTTGTTTTCCAGAATTCCGTATCCATTCCACCAGGATAAACCGCGATAATTTTCATAGGTTTTCCTTTTAGCTCCAAACGAACCGACTCAATTAATCCTTTGATGGCCCATTTCACTGCACAATACGTAGACTCTTGCGCTTTAGGTTGTTGCGCGGCTGTGGACATGATCATGACCACTTTTATTGGATGATCTTTGTAACGCTTTACTAACTCTCTTAGCACATGAATCGCAGAATTCAGGTTGTTATCAATCAACTTTTGAATCTCTTTCGGCTCCTGCTCTTCCAGTAAGCCAAAATAAACACTTCCCGCACTATGAATGACCATTTCAGGGGACTGTTTCACCCCATCAAAGAGCTGTTTCACATTTTGGTGCAATGAGAGGTTGCAAGCTTGATAACCAACGTTATGAGAGAGTTGTTTTGCTAGTGCGGATAGTTTTTCTGTATTTCTTCCTATTACATACGTCTCTTTGCCTTCCGCATCATAACGCTTTGCTAGTTCCGCCCCTAAGCCGCTACTTGCACCTGTAATTACAATCATGCGCTACCTCTTTTCAATCACATACTTTTAATTCATCTATCAATTAAGGTAACAGAATCGTGGTAATTCACACCTCAAGAGCACCATTCTTTGAAGCAAGCAGCTTTCTTACTTTCGTGATGCATGAAATATCAAGCAGAACGACGGGCATTTAACCTATGCTTAAGCAAGAATAACTTTCTGAATTTTCTATCGACTTTCTAGTGAGAACTGAATAGGAGCAAAGAATGACTGGGTCAAAATGGCAGTGGTTACTGAAACAGATGACACGAAAACTGTGGGTCCGGACGTCACTCTACGCATTACTAGCTGTTGCTACCGCCTTAATGTCGATTGTTTTAAACCAGTTCATTACTCTGCCCCCTGCCATCAACGTCAGCAAGGATTTGTTGAACAACATATTAAATATCCTCGCAACCTCCATGCTTGCAGTGACTACATTCTCTCTCAATATTATGGTCTCAGCGTACAGTGCCGCTAGTGCAGGGGTAACGCCGCGAGCGACAAAACTGTTGATGGAAGACAGCACAACACAAAATGCCTTAGCAACCTTTCTTGGCTCTTTTCTATTTAGTTTGGTAGGAATTATCGCGCTAGGTATTGGGGCCTATCATCAACAAGCACAAATTTATCTATTCATCGTGACTATCGCCGTAATCGTGATGATCATACTCACTCTGCTACGTTGGATTCAGCACCTTTCCGTACTAGGAAGGGTCAGTGAAACCACTTCATACGTAGAGCAAGCCTTGTTAGATGCGATAAGAAAACGGGGCAAAGAGCGCTGGCTAGGTGCTCACCCATGGAGCCACCCAGAGCATAAGCCCAGAGGAAGTAAACCTATTTTGAGCCAAGAAATTGGCTACTTACAGCATGTTGATATGCATCACCTCGATAGTATTGCTGAAGCAAACCAATGCACCATCTACCTTGAGCGACAACCGGGAAGTTTTGTGTACGTAGGTCAACCATTGGCTTGGGTTTGTGGAGAATTGCCAGACGAAAGCGAAGTAACGGCAGCCTTCACGATTCGAACGGAGCGTTCATATGATCAGGACCCTCGCTTTGGTTTAGTCGTTATGGCGGAAATCGCCTCACGAGCACTATCTCCGGCTGTAAATGATAATGGCACCGCGATTGACGTTCTTGGGCGTTCTGTACGAGCACTTTCATTATGGGGAGACCTACTCAGTGAGCCGCCAGCCAAAACTCGATATCCTAGACTATTTGTGCCCGCATTGAGCTACCAGGATTTGTTTGATGATGTCTTTTTGCCGATAGCACACGATGGTGCAGCGCAACTCCAAATACAGATTCGCCTACAAAAGGCCTTGCTAGCTCTCTCTAGTATGCACCCTAAGTTATTTTTGTCACCAGCAATCAAGCTGTCAGAAAAAGCTTTAGAGCTTTCATTAAGCCAACATTATACCGAAGATGAGAAACACCAACTCTCTCAGCTATCTAATCTGGTCACAGACCAAAAAGCCAATGGTTAAGAGAGTCGAATTCAGTTGAAACATATTGCTGCACGGCCTCGTGTATCATGACATGTGCTGATAACGTAGGGCAGAAAAGTCTCTTCGTTTATACACAATTAAAGACTCTGTGCGTTAGGTCTCTTTTCTCTTGGTGAGGGAATCTATATTCTGACGCACAATTTTTAAGGTAAGTGATGGAATAATGACAACGTCTACAACTCTTCCACCTGCAGGTCTCTTTCGTCGACTTGCAGCGTTGATTTACGACACATTGATTATTATCGCAATTGAAATGATGGCCGCTGGTATTGTTATGGCCGTTGTGTTTGCACTAAATGCAGCAGGATTGTTGAGCTATGGCGAGTACGCTGATGCCGCAGATATGCTCGGAAAGCACCCTGTATTGAGCCCTCTATTTACACTTTATCTTGCGGGTGTGTGGATATATTTCTTTGTGTTCTTCTGGACGCGAGCAGGACAAACTCTTGGGATGCGCGCTTGGAAGCTTCGAGTTCGCAATGCCAAAGACGGTGCACCAATTACGGTAACTCAAGCTCTAATTCGTATTTCGACATCTGGCTTTGGCTTGGCAAATCTGACTGTACCGATTGATCCGAAGAAACGTGGTTTCCACGACATTTGGGCCAAAACAGAGGTTGTTGTATTACCGAAGGCAAACTAACTTGTCTAGGAACACAAAAAAGGAAGGCGTAATGCCTTCCTTTTACATTTGGTTCGGTAAAACTTGGTTTATTCGATGATGCTTCAGTTATAGCTTTCTTCGTAGCAGTGCAATCGCAATAGCTAAGAACACCAAACTCGGGGCCAAAGCACCAAACACTGGGGATATGCCATACACCAAGCTTAATGGGCCAAAGAACTCACTGGATATGTAAAAAGTAAACCCGGCAACCACGCCCGACAATACCCTTGCCCCCATGGTCACGCTTCTGAGTGGACCGAAAACAAAAGATAGCGCCATTAACATCATCACAGCAATTGAAAGCGGCTGAGTCAACTTACGCCAAAACGCCAACTCATAGCGAGATGCATCTTGTTCCGATGCTTTTAGGTAAGTCACATAATCATACAAACCGCTCAGTGACAGTTCTTCTGGCTTCACGGTCACCACAGCTAGCTTATCTGGTGCCAAAGAGGTGTGCCACTCCATCTGTTCGATGTCTTGCTTTGAAATTACGTTTTCATTTTCCATGTCCGTAATTTGTACGTAACGCATCAGCCAGTTGTTATCTTGTTGGTAGTCGACTTCTTCGGCGAAAATAACTTTTTGTAGATTCTTATCATCATCAAAACGCCACATATTTAAAGCATAAAGTTTGTCGTCTTCGACTTTACCGATAAAGATAAAGTCGTTTGCATCACGAGCCCACACACCTGAGCGCACAGACACAATGCTACCACCTGATATCGCAAACGCACGTAAGTCACGGGCCATCTTCTGGGCCTCAGGAGCGCCCCATTGACCTAACGCCATAACAACAATCATGAGCGGGACGGCCGTTTTGAGTACCGATAACCCGATATCCAGCTTAGAGAAACCAGCAGCTTGCATCACCACAAGCTCAGAGCTTGAAGCCAACATACCTAAGCCGATCAGGGCACCGAGTAATGCCGCCATTGGAAAGAACATTTCGATATCACGCGGCACACTGAGTAACACAAAGTACAACGCATGAGTGAGGTCGTACACACCTCGCCCAACTTTACGTAGCTGTTCTACATATTTGATGATGCCCGATAAGCCAACAAACGTCGCTAAAACCAAGGCAGTGGTAGAGATGATGGTTCTACCGATGTAAAGGTCTAATATTTTGAACACAGCTTACGCGAGCCTCTTCTTGCGGAATTTGTCTTTTATTCGTCTAGCAGCAACGCTGTCCATCATATTCGCCATGATAGCAACAATCAGCAACATCGCATTGATTGGCCACATACCAATAGCAGCCGGGATGTCACCATCTTCTAATGCAGATTTGGTTGCACTGATCGCCAAGAAATACGCTAGGTAGATCAGAATCGCAGGCCCCATTTTGGCAAACCGTCCCTGACGCGGATTCACCGCAGACAAAGGAATAACGAGCATCGTTAAGAGTGGAATACACACAAATAACGAAATTCGCCATTGTAGCTCCGCTTGCGCCTCTGGATCTGGGTGACCTATCAAGTCAACCGTTGGGTATGCTTCCCAGTCTCGCCCTTTCTTTTTGACCTCACGTTGGCCGATAACACCTTCGTATTCATCGAATTTCGTGATCATATATTCAACGCGAGTAGGCACACCTTCATAACGCGTACCTTCTTTCATAGTGATGATCTGACGACCGTCCGAAAGCTCTTTTACTTCACCAGAAGATGAGAACATCACACTCGGTAACACCGAATCTCGAGGGCGCATCTGCGCAACAAAAACGTTGCTCAAGGTATTGTCTTTAATGTCATCGATGAACACAACCGATGAACCGTCTGGTGTACCTTGGAACTGACCTTTTTTAAGTAGGTCAACGCTGTTTTCTGACGCTACCTGCTCATAAAGCTGCTCAACGCGGTCTTGAGACCACGGAGATAGCCACAACGCATTGAAAGCCGCCACCGCTGAAGTAATCAACGCTAGGTATAAGGCCGCTTGAACTAAGAATTTATTACCAATACCTGTCGCGTTCATTACGACAATTTCGCTCTCTGCATACAGACGACCAAATGTGATCAATATGCCGATATACAGACTTAAAGGCAGCATTAACAGACCCATTGCTGGCATGTTCAAACCAACAATAGAGAAAATCAATCCAGCAGGAATATCCCCATCAGAAGCATCAGCAAGAACACTTATGAATTTCTGGCTTACAAACACCAAAAAAAGTACGAAAAAAATCGCAAATTGGCTCTTGAGTGTTTCGCGGATCAAATATCTAACAATAATCACGCTGAAATTACCTATACAAAACTTGTTTTTTTGGTCGAATCACTATAGTTTCCCGTTGAACCATTTATTTTTTTAAAAATTATAAACTAGATGTTAGTCGCTTAATCAGCTCTGCATGTAAGTCTGGAGCTAAAATTCAACAAGTAAGCGATCATTATCTAACATTTAGAGCAATTTGTCTTCAGGATGTAGGAGTACGCATGGAGTTCAGTGTAAAAAGTGGCAGTCCAGAGAAACAACGTAGCGCATGTATCGTTGTTGGTGTGTTTGAACCACGTCGCCTTTCTCCAGTAGCCGAACAACTTGATAAAATCAGTGACGGTTACATCAGTTCACTACTTCGCCGTGGTGATCTAGAGGGTAAACCTGGTCAGATGCTGCTACTGCATCAAGTACCAGGTGTTTTGTCAGAGCGCGTTTTACTTGTCGGTTGCGGCAAAGAGCGTGAACTTGGCGAGCGCCAGTACAAGGAAATCATTCAAAAGACGATCAGCACACTTAACGAGACAGGCTCAATGGAAGCGGTATGTTTCCTAACTGAACTGCATGTTAAGGGTCGTGATACATACTGGAAAGTGCGCCAGGCTGTAGAAGCGACTAAAGATGGTCTATACACATTTAATCAATTCAAGAGCGTGAAACCTGAGACTCGCCGCCCACTGCGCAAGCTTGTTTTCAACGTACCAACGCGTCGTGAATTGAACTTGGGTGAAAAAGCAATCACTCATGGCCTTGCTATCGCATCAGGTGTCAAAGCCTCAAAAGACCTTGGCAACATGCCGCCAAACGTAGCTAATCCAGCTTACCTTGCTTCTCAAGCTCGTCGTCTAGCGGACGATTACGAAACCGTAACCACCAAAATTATTGGTGAGCAAGAGATGGAAAAACTGGGTATGACCTCTTACCTAGCAGTAGGCCGTGGTTCTAAAAACGAATCTATGATGTCTATCATCGAGTACAAAGGTAACCCTGACTCAGATGCAAAACCGATTGTGCTCGTAGGTAAAGGTCTAACCTTCGACTCAGGCGGTATCTCTCTAAAGCCGGGTGAAGGTATGGATGAGATGAAGTACGACATGTGTGGTGCGGCATCGGTATTCGGTACAATGAAAGCGCTAGCGAAGCTAAACCTACCAATCAACGTTATTGGTGTTCTAGCGGGCTGTGAAAACATGCCTGGCAGCAACGCTTACCGTCCAGGTGACATCCTAACGACCATGTCTGGTCAAACTGTAGAAGTTCTGAACACGGATGCTGAAGGCCGTCTTGTTCTTTGTGACGCACTGACTTACGTAGAGCGTTTCGAACCAGACTGCGTGGTTGACGTTGCAACGCTAACTGGTGCTTGTGTTATCGCACTAGGCCACCATATCAGCGGCGTAATCTCTAACCACAACCCTCTTTCTCATGAGCTAGTAAACGCTTCTGAGCAAGCGAGTGACCGTGCATGGCGTCTACCAATGGCAGACGAGTACCACGAACAGTTGAAGAGCCCGTTTGCGGATATGGCAAACATTGGTGGTCGCCCTGGTGGCACAATTACTGCGGGTTGCTTCTTATCTAAGTTCGCGAAGAAGTACAACTGGGCACACGTCGATATCGCAGGTACCGCGTGGAAATCAGGCGCAGCGAAAGGCTCAACGGGCCGTCCTGTCTCAATGCTTGTCCAATTCCTTTTGAACCGCAGCGGCCAAGAGACAGAAGAGTAATTTCTGAACAGAATCTAAAAGGGCCGCAAGGCCCTTTTTTATTATCCTAATTTTCTAAAATGAAAGTGGGACTTAAGATGGTCTTAGGAAGAGACCCAAGGCAAGTGAGAGAATGATGCAAACTGCAACCTTCTACATCATTAACGAAGAGAGCCCGCAAGCAACGGTGGCTGGCTTTGAAGAATACATCGTGTTTTTGGCTCAGCACTTTGCTCGCCAAGGCGCTAAAGTGTATTTAAACTGCCAAGACAAACCACACGCCGAGCAGCTCGCTGAAGCCTTTTGGCAAGTTGATGCAGACAAGTTCATGGCACATAACCTCGTAGGCGAGGGACCGAAATACGCCACCAACATTGAAATCGGCCATGAAGGTGTAAAACCTAATTGGAACCGTCAGCTGGTAATTAATTTGGCGGAAAATGAGACAACCTTTGCGAACAAGTTTGCTCAAGTGGTAGACTTCGTGCCCTGCGAAGAAAAAGCTAAACAACTCGCAAGAGAAAGATATAAAATTTACCGTCAAGCAGGTTACCAGCTGCAAACGATCGAAATTCAATATCCTTAACGGTCAATCCTTATAGTTAAGGCGATCTTGTTAAGATCCCTCACTTATAAAGATTGACTAAGATTCAACCATCAACGTATCCATTAAAAGAGCGCTATGGAAAAGACATACAACCCAACTTCAATCGAACAAGCTCTGTATCAGACTTGGGAAGAGAAAGGCTACTTTAAGCCACACGGTGACACTACTAAAGAATCATACAGCATCATGATCCCGCCACCGAACGTCACTGGTAGCCTACACATGGGCCACGCGTTCCAAGATACGATCATGGATACGCTTATCCGTTGTGAACGTATGAAGGGTAAAAACACCCTTTGGCAAGTAGGTACTGACCACGCTGGTATCGCAACTCAGATGGTTGTTGAGCGTAAGATCGCTGCAGAAGAAGGCAAAACAAAACACGATTACGGTCGTGAAGCTTTTATCGACAAAATCTGGGAATGGAAAGGCGAATCTGGCGGCACTATCACTAAGCAGCTTCGTCGTCTTGGCGCATCTGTAGACTGGGATCGTGAACGCTTCACGATGGACGATGGTCTATCTAACGCCGTTCAAGAAGTGTTCGTACGTCTATACGAAGACGATCTAATCTACCGCGGTAAGCGTCTAGTTAACTGGGATCCAAAGCTACACACAGCGATTTCAGATCTAGAAGTAGAGAACAAAGACACTAAAGGCAACATGTGGCACTTCCGCTACCCACTAGCAGATGGCGCAAAAACAGCGGATGGCAAAGACTACATCGTTGTTGCAACGACTCGTCCAGAGACCGTGCTAGGCGATACAGGTGTTGCAGTTAACCCAGAAGATCCACGTTACAAAGATCTTATCGGTAAAGAAATCATCCTTCCTATCGTTGATCGTCGCATCCCAATCGTGGGCGATGAGCACGCAGATATGGAAAAAGGTACTGGCTGTGTGAAAATCACACCTGCGCACGACTTCAACGACTACGAAGTAGGTAAGCGCCACCAGCTACCAATGATCAACATTCTGACTTTCGACGCGAACATCCGCGACTCAGCAGAAGTATTCAACACTAACGGCGAAGCAAGCGACGCTTACAGCACTGAGCTACCAGCTAAATACCACGGTATGGAGCGTTTTGCCGCTCGTAAAGCTATCGTTGCTGAATTCGACGAGCTAGGCCTACTTGAAGAAGTGAAAGATCACGATCTACAAGTTCCTTACGGCGACCGTGGTGGCGTGGTTATCGAACCAATGCTAACTGACCAATGGTACGTACGTACTGCGCCTCTAGCGAAAACCGCAGTTGAAGCAGTAGAAAACGGCGACATCCAATTCGTTCCTAAGCAATACGAAAACATGTACTTCTCTTGGATGCGTGACGTTCAAGACTGGTGTATCTCTCGTCAGCTATGGTGGGGTCACCGCATCCCAGCTTGGTACGACAACCAAGGTAATGTTTACGTAGGTCGCACTGAAGAAGAAGTTCGTAAGAACAACAACCTAGAGTCAGTCATTGAACTTCACCAAGACGAAGACGTACTGGATACGTGGTTCTCTTCTGCACTATGGACGTTCGGTACTCAAGGTTGGCCAGAGCAAACTGACGATCTGAAAGTATTCCACCCTTCAGACGTTCTAGTAACTGGTTTCGACATCATCTTCTTCTGGGTTGCGCGCATGATCATGATGACCATGCACTTCGTGAAAGACGAAAACGGCAAACCACAAGTACCATTTAAGACGGTTTACGTTACTGGTCTAATCCGTGACGAAAACGGTGACAAGATGTCCAAGTCGAAAGGTAACGTACTTGACCCAATCGACATGATTGATGGTATCGACCTAGAGTCTCTCGTAGAGAAGCGTTGTGGCAACATGATGCAGCCTCAACTAGCGAAGAAGATCGAGAAGAACACTCGTAAGACGTTTGAAAACGGTATCGAAGCATACGGTACAGACGCACTGCGTTTCACTCTTGCAGCAATGGCATCAACAGGTCGTGATATCAACTGGGATATGAAGCGTCTTGAGGGTTACCGTAACTTCTGTAACAAACTATGGAACGCAAGCCGTTACGTAATGATGAACACAGAAGAGCAAGATTGTGGCTTCAACGGTGGTGAGATTGAATACTCACTAGCAGACAAGTGGATCGAGTCTCAGTTTGAACTTGCAGCGAAAGCGTTCAACAACCATATCGACAACTTCCGTCTAGATATGGCGTCTAACACGCTTTACGAATTCATCTGGAACCAATTCTGTGACTGGTACCTAGAGCTAACTAAACCCGTTCTATGGAAAGGTACTGAAGCGCAACAGCGTGGTACTCGCCGTACGCTAATCACGGTTCTTGAGAAGACTCTTCGTCTAGCTCACCCAGTGATTCCTTACATCACTGAAACTATCTGGCAAAGCATCAAGCCACTAGTTGAAGGTGTTGAAGGCGAGACAATCATGCTTCAAGCACTGCCTCAATTCGACGAAGCAAACTTCAACCAAGAAGCGCTAGACGACATTGAATGGGTGAAAGCGTTTATTACCAGCATCCGTAACCTACGTGCTGAATACGACATCAACCCAGGTAAGCCGCTTGACGTTATGCTGAAAGCAGCAAACGCAGAAGACGCTGCGCGTCTAGAAGCAAACAAACAAGTACTAATGTCTCTAGCGAAACTAGAATCTGTACGCGTACTTGCTGCTGACGAAGAAACGCCAGCGTGTGCAACAGCATTGGTTGCTAAGTCTGAGCTAATGATCCCAATGGCAGGTCTGATCGACAAAGATGCTGAGCTTGCTCGTCTAGATGGCGAAATCAAGAAGACGCACGGCGAAATCAAGCGTATCGAAGGCAAACTGGGCAACGAAGGCTTTGTAGCGAAAGCACCTGAAGCTGTTGTTGCTAAAGAGCGTGAGAAGCTTGAAGGCTACAAAGAGACACTAGCTAAGCTAGAAGAGCAGAAGACAACGATCGCTGCACTTTAAGCCTCAGTGAAAGAGAAGAACTCACACTTCTCACTTTGAATCCAAAGGTTGGCCATCATGGTCAACCTTTTTTGTATCTCTTTCACCAAAAACCATCATCAATAGCTTTCCCCTATCGCAACAATACTCATCATCCATTAGCATTAATGAGAATTATTATCGATAATGAACTCATCGAAACAAACACGATTGAGTAATTATCATGAAAAAGACACTAACTTTCGCAGCACTGCATTTTACTATCGCATTTAGTGTCGCTTACGTACTCACAGGCGACATTCTAATTGGTAGTTTAATTGCCATGATTGAGCCTTCAGTGAACACCGTAGCCTTCTACTTTCATGAAAAGGCATGGGCAAAAGTCCCAGCACTTAAAGCTCGTCAGTGGATGACCAAATTAAAAACCGCAAGCTTTGCGACCGTGCACTTCAGCGTCGCTTTTACCGTGGTTTACTTACTAACAGGTGATGCATTTGTCGGCGGCGTAATGGCGATGCTAGAGCCGAGTTTGAACACGGTGGCTTACTACTTCCACGAGAAAGTATGGATGCGTAAATCATCAGAAAAAGCTCCAGCACCGCAGTTTTGTTTACATCACCACGCTTAAACATGGAGGCTCACTACGTCTCCTAACGAGAAAAATGACATTTACCATTGACAAGGTTGCGCACCGCAATTATTTTAGTTGCGGTGCGCAACTTTATTTTTTAGAGGTAAGTGATAATGAACGCTCGTCAACTTCGACACTACTCCCGTCAAGCAGTCCGATTGCTTGGTATGCTTGATAAACAATGCGGCGATGTCGCTCTCACTCCAGTGCAAGCGCACGCATTGGGTGAAATCCAATTGCAGCCATTGACCATCAATCAGCTGGCACAGCAGCTTAATGTCGACAAGTCCAACGCGAGCCGAACCGTTACTGGTTTGATTAAATTAGGTTTGGTCGAGAGCATCGAAAACCCAAAAGACAAACGTAGTCAACTCGTCGCGATTACAGAGCAAGGCCAACAGGCGTTATCACAACTGGACCAACAGCAAAACCACTTCTTTGAACAACTGCTTACCCAACTCGATGACAGCGAGCAAGAGCAACTCAAACTTGGTCTAGAGACTTACCTAAAAGGGCTAACAAAAGTGTGTCAGGCTGAGGAATACGTTCTTCGACCTCTTACTAAAGCAGACAACCCGCAAGTCGCAGATGTGATTCGTAAAGTCTCTGCAGAATACGGCTTAACCGCAGACAAAGGTTATGGTGTGGCCGATCCAACGCTTGATGATATGTATTCGGTGTACAATCAAAACAGGGCCGCCTATTGGGTCATTGAACATCGCGGAGAGATCGTTGGTGGCGGTGGCTTTGCCCCTTTAGCTGGCGAGCCAAATGTATGTGAACTACAAAAGATGTACTTTTTACCTCAAACACGAGGGCACGGTTTAGCCAAACGCATCGTCGCATTGAGCTTACAATTGGCGAAACAATTTGGTTATCAGCAGTGCTATTTAGAGACAACTGAATGTCTGAGAGAAGCGGTAAGCTTGTATGAAAAGCTAGGCTTTGAGCATCTCGATGCCCCGCTTGGACAAACAGGGCATGATGCATGTGAAGTCGTAATGCTTAAAACACTGTAATAAAGAGCATTACTAAGAGTTAAAGCACAACATGGGTAACACAAAGCTCCTGGCTCAAGGCAACAGTGAAGTTTTGGTGCTGCCCATCCAACTCAACAGACAACTGGTAGAGATCACTTGGATCAGGATCAGTAAGATCGGCATACTTTGGCGCTTCGATCTGGAATAAAGCGCTCGCATGCTCCGCTCGGACATCAATAGGAATATGGTAAGTCATACCATTAAACTTAACCGATGCAGAGACCAGGCCCGGCGAAAAAGTTTGATAGTACAAGTCTACTTTAAACTCACAACCACCACCGTGGTGCCAAATCTGTTCGGTAGCCACGCGGTCTAAACGCACATTGCGAATGAACTGCAGATACGGTTCTTGCCATACCCCTAAGCGCTCATCACTTTTTTTATATTCATGATCTGCAAGTAAACACAACTCCGGTTTATCCTCATCCAACAGAAGATCTTCTTCTTCCTCAAGGAATAGGATCTCAAAACGGTTGCGCCCCATCTGCATGAACGGGCGAATGTCTTTCTTGTAGACATTTTGAGAACCGTCACAGTCAAACAATGCTACTCCGTTCAAACGCACTTCTGCATGGTAATCCACACCACCCAACACCATTTCTACCGCTGGGAATGCCATCATGGATTCGTCCACTTCAATGTCATGCATCAGGTGCCACTCTTGCTGACGAATTGCTTCTTCTGTCAGTTCAGCTGGCAATACCTGACTCAAAGGAGCAGGGAAAGTAATGTCATCCTGTGGGATAGAAAGGTCCGTCAGTGGAGAGACTTGCCATAAACCGGCGAGTGAGAGTTGCATATACACCTTGAGCTAGATCAATTTTCACGCATTATAGGGAGAAATCCCCTATAAACTCAATGTGAATTATTTATCGCCTCCACATTCGTCAGTTTTTCAAGGAATAAAAAAACCAGCGTTAAACGCTGGTTTTTCCAAAAGTAGTGAGCTTTGATTACTCGTCGTCTTCATCTTCTTCAGGGTAAAGCGCATCTTCGCCTTCGTAGTACGTACCCCAACCGTCATAGATGATGTCGTATTTTTCTGCCAAGTGAATCAATTTTTCAACTTGCGCATCAATCGCTTCTGCGTCTAGTGCGGACTCCATAGTCGCATCACAGCAAAGCAACTTGTTACCATCTTCATCTTCAGTTTCTTCTGCTTCAAGAACTTCAAAGCCCATCTTGAATGCTTCAACTACCGCTTTTTCTAGCGTGTCAAAATCTTCTGCAAACAGGTGGTGCTCAATTTCGTATAGCGAATCTGGATCGCTGCCATCTTCTAGCAATGCTGCAATGATATCGCGAGTCTCTTCCTTTTGAATCTCAATTAATTCTTCTACTGATAGATATTCATCTTCGTGAGACATGTTTTGGCTCCAGATTAGTTACTTGATGGAAACACAATACCCGATACTGAGTATGCTGATCCGGTGAAATATGGCATGGATTGCGATGAAAAGCCACAAACAAACATCATACCACTGCGATTCTTATCGGTTATTTGAATCTAAATATTAAACCGACCACACAAAGAAACAAAAAATTAACAAAGAATGGCGTTTTTTAATATTCAGAACATCCTAATTGACACTTAATGTGGTTATTTTCTCTTTCTATGCGTGTTTATGATGCTTTCTTGAATACACTCACGTGTAAAACGAAGATGCATAACGAATAAATTCACTTTAATAATGCATAATTTAGAATAAAAATGCACGTTTTATGCACTGTGCATGTATTCTTTCTCAACGGGAAAATTAGAATAAAAACGCACGCACTCTAATTTTAGTAAAATAGCATTTATATCTAATAATAAATTTCATAAGAATAAAAATAAAAATAAAAAACTCACAAAACCATAAACACCAGAATATAAACAAAGCTTGATAACTTGCATCTTTCTAGGAAGCTTGTCATAACTAATGGCTGGAAAATTTGTAAGGATACAAAATGAGCAAGCTGTACGTTGGATCAGAAGTTGGTCAACTTCGACGAGTTCTATTAAATCGCCCTGAACGCGCCCTAACCCACTTAACTCCGTCAAACTGTCATGAGTTGCTATTTGATGACGTTCTTGCTGTAGAAGCGGCAGGTGAAGAGCACGATGCATTCGCACGTACGCTGCGCGAGCAAGACGTTGAAGTGCTTCTCCTCCACGATTTACTGGTCGAAACCCTCGCTGTTCCAGAAGCAAAACAATGGCTGCTGAACACTCAGATTTCTGACTTTCGTTACGGGCCAACCTTTGCGCGAGACCTACGCCAATACTTTTCAGAAATGGATGATGAACACCTTGCCTGCATCTTTTTAGGTGGCTTAGCTTACTCAGAGCTACCGATCTCCTCATCTTCTATGCTGCCAAAAATGAAGCGTCCTCTCGACTTTGTTATTGAGCCACTGCCTAATCACCTCTTTACTCGTGATACCTCATGCTGGGTTTATGGCGGCGTTTCTCTTAACCCGATGATGATGCCTGCACGCCAACGTGAAACAAACCACTTACGTGCGATTTATCGTTGGCACCCAATTTTTGCTGGCCAAGATTTTATCAAATACTTCGGTGACGATGATCTGCATTATGATAATGCGAATGTCGAAGGCGGTGATGTGTTGGTTATTGGTAAAGGTGCAGTTCTTATCGGTATGTCTGAGCGTACGACTGCACAAGGTGTAGAGAACCTTGCAGCAAGCCTATTTAAAGCAGGCCAAGCTACCGAGGTGATTGCAATTGATCTGCCTAAACACCGCTCATGTATGCATTTAGACACCGTGATGACCCATATGGATGTAGATACTTTCTCTGTTTACCCAGAGATCATGCGCAAAGATCTCGACACATGGCGCTTAACACCAAAAGGCAACGGTGAAATGCATGTTGAAGCCTCACATAACTATCTGCACGCGATTGAGTCCGCTCTTGGCTTAGATCAGCTGAAAATCATCACCACTGGTGGCGACAGCTATGAAGCGGAACGCGAACAATGGAATGATGCCAATAACGTTCTAACTGTAAAACCGGGCGTAGTAATTGGTTACGAACGCAACGTATACACCAACGAAAAATACGATAAAGCTGGCATCAAAGTACTGACAGTACCTGGTAACGAGCTTGGTCGTGGTCGCGGTGGCGCTCGCTGTATGAGCTGTCCAATAGAACGAGACGATATATAACTTACTCGTCCCTTTACATTAGGTGAATCAAAACTAAGGTTGATGTGAATACATCAACCTTTTTTAGCTTTAATTAAAAATAATTATTCACAATAAAAGCATTTATATGTTTTAATAAATTCTATTAATCTAATCACATGTACTAAGGGACGAGCTATGGCTTTCAATTTACGTAACCGCAACTTTTTGAAGCTATTGGACTTCTCAACCAAAGAAATCCAGTTTTTGCTCGAACTGTCTGCAGAGCTGAAAAAAGCTAAATATGCAGGAACAGAGCAGAAGAAACTTCAAGGTAAAAACATCGCACTAATCTTTGAGAAATCTTCGACTCGTACCCGATGTGCGTTTGAAGTCGCTGCCTTTGACCAAGGTGCTCAAGTCTCTTACATCGGCCCTTCTGGCTCGCAGATCGGTCATAAGGAATCGATGAAAGACACAGCTCGTGTTCTTGGTCGTATGTACGACGGGATTGAATACCGAGGCTTTGGCCAATCCATTGTTGAAGAGCTTGGTACTTATGCTGGTGTTCCAGTGTGGAATGGTTTAACGGATGAGTTCCACCCAACCCAGATCCTTGCTGACTTCCTGACCATGCAAGAGCACGGCCGTGGTAAACAGCTGCATGAAATAACCTTCGCTTACCTAGGTGATGCGCGCAACAACATGGGTAACTCACTTATGGTGGGCGCAGCGAAAATGGGCATGGATATTCGCCTTGTCGCGCCAAAAGCGTTCTGGCCTGAAGAAGAGCTCGTGGCAACTTGTCAAACTATCGCGCAACAAACCGGTGCAAAAATCACGTTAACAGAAAGCGTTGAGGAAGGTGTGAAAGGTTGTGACTTCCTATACACCGACGTTTGGGTGTCTATGGGTGAGTCTGCCGAGGCATGGGATGAACGTGTAGCGTTAATGACACCTTATCAAATCAATATGGACGTGATTGAGCAAACGGGTAATCCACATGTGAAATTCATGCACTGCCTTCCAGCTTTCCACAATGATGAAACCACCGTCGGCAAAGAAGTCGCTGAAAAATACGGTATGAAAGGCCTTGAAGTAACAGAAGAGGTATTTGAATCGGAATACTCCATCGTATTCGACGAAGCTGAAAACCGTATGCATACCATCAAAGCCGTGATGGTTGCGACGCTAGGAAGCTAAACCAGTGCGCAAAAACAGCCGATAAAAACCATGATGTAATCGCTTGCGCTCACGAAAGTTAAGCGTATAATGCTCGGCAATTTGTCTGAGGATTAAGAAATGACCACGCTGATTGCTGACGTAAAAACGCGATTTGCTCTCGCTAAGCGACTACGCTTACGTGGTGTTATTTTCGTTAATTCTATTGAATTTTAAAACCTCCCCATTGGGGAGGTTTTTTTATGTCCAAAATTCCTTTCGGTTATTTGGATGTAGTCATCAATGTTATAGGGAAGAAGATCATGGCGAACTCGCTTTACCAGAAGCACATCATCTCTATTCCAGAGCTTTCACGCGAAGAACTGGAACTTATCGTAGAAACAGCAGGTAGCCTTAAAAAAGCACCTCGACCAGAACTGATTAAAAACAAAGTCGTTGCAAGTTGTTTCTTTGAACCATCAACACGTACACGTTTATCGTTTGAAACAGCGATTCAGCGCATTGGTGGTGACGTGATTGGCTTTGATAATGATGGTAATACCTCTCTGGCGAAGAAAGGCGAAACACTCGCAGATTCAGTACAAGTCATCTCTTCTTACGTCGATGCCTTTGTGATGCGTCATCCACAAGAAGGCGCCGCTCGCTTGGCATCTGAATTTTCAAATGGCGTGCCAGTGATCAACGCGGGCGACGGTGCAAACCAACACCCAACTCAAACGCTACTCGACCTATACACCATCGCGGAAACACAAGGGCGTCTAGACAACCTGAACGTCGCATTCGTAGGTGACCTAAAATATGGCCGCACAGTGCACTCACTGACTCAAGCCTTAGCAAAGTTTAACAACATCCGCTTCTTCTTTGTTGCACCAGATGCGCTGGCAATGCCAGATTACATCTGCGAAGAACTAGACGAAGCTGGCATTCAATATAGCCTACACACAGACATGGAAAGTGTGATTCCTGAACTGGATATTCTGTACATGACACGCGTACAGAAAGAACGCTTTGACGAATCGGAATACGCACATATTAAGTCGGCTTACATCCTAACGGCGGCACTACTAGAAGGCGCGCGTGAGAACTTGAAAGTACTGCACCCACTACCACGTGTGGATGAAATTACAACTGATGTTGATAAAACGCCTCATGCTTACTTCTTCCAGCAAGCTCAAAATGGCGTGTATGCTCGCCAAGCACTGCTGGCGCTTGTTCTAAACGAAACACTGTAATCGAGGGGAGAAATCATGGCTAAAGAAACTCAATTGCAGGTAGAAGCAATCAAAAATGGTACGGTCATCGACCACATCCCTGCGCAAATCGGCATCAAAGTATTAAGACTGTTCGATATGCACAATTCATCACAACGCGTAACGATTGGACTGAACTTGCCATCATCAGCACTCGGTCATAAAGATCTACTCAAAATCGAAAATGTGTTTATCAATGAAGAGCAAGCGAGCAAGCTAGCGTTGTATGCTCCTCACGCGACCGTGAATCAAATCGAGAATTATGAAGTGGTGAAAAAGCTCGCATTAGAGCTTCCTGAGCGCATCAATGATGTATTTGAATGCCCGAATTCAAACTGTATTTCTCATAATGAACCAGTAGAAAGCAGCTTTAGCGTGTTCGAGAAGAAACAAGAAATCCGCCTAAAGTGTAAATACTGCGAGAAAGTGTTCTCACGCGAGATCGTAACCGAGCGATAAACACGCCGCACGACTAGGCTGTGATACGTTTAAAATACCCTGTAATGTCAGGGTATTTTGCTCTTTACCTACCGAGGGTTTAGAGGCAAACTGAGAATCTTTATTCCCTACAACTGATGGAAAAAATCAAATGACGAAAGTACTTCACA
This sequence comes from Vibrio sp. 1078-1, assembly GCF_033340475.1. Lineage (NCBI taxonomy): Bacteria > Pseudomonadati > Pseudomonadota > Gammaproteobacteria > Vibrionales > Vibrionaceae > Vibrio > Vibrio sp. 1078-1. Next base: position 72,249 of record NZ_JAWOWM010000015.1, on the reverse strand, counting down.
CTGAGTCTGCACCAGCAGCAATCGGTCCTTACGTTCAAGGCGTAGATCTAGGTAACATGGTTCTTACTTCAGGCCAAATCCCAGTAAACCCAGCGACAGGTGAAGTGTCTGCTGATATCGCAGAACAAGCTCGTCAGTCTCTAGAAAACGTAAAGGCTGTAGTTGAATCTTCAGGTCTTAAAGTATCTGATATTGTAAAGCTAACGGTTTTTGTTAAAGACCTAAATGACTTTGGCACAGTGAACGAAGTTTACGGCAAGTTCTTTGATGAGCACGGCGTAGCAAACTACCCTGCACGCTCTTGTGTAGAAGTGGCTCGCCTACCAAAAGATGTTGGCATCGAGATTGAAGCAATCGCTGTTCGCAAATAATTGCACTTGCTGACAAACATAAAAAAACGGGTAGCTCAGGCTACCCGTTTTTTATTGTCTTTTCGTGATGATATCGCAGTAAAACTTAAGCAGCGTTGCGCTGTTTGACTTCTTCATCTAACGATTCAAGCTTCTCTTTCATCTGTTCACGACAGATATTCGCTAACTCGCGAATGCCCTCTTTACCATAGCCTTCAGTGCTGATTGGAGGTAGCATTTCAACAATCACATGACCATTGTTCCAACGGTTCAGCTTAATTTTATTCGTCGAGCTACATACGATAGGAATGATTGGCACACCTGCACCAATTGCCGCATGAAAAGCACCTGTTTTGAATGGAAGCAAACCACGCCCACGAGAACGCGTGCCTTCTGGGAACATCCACACCGAAACATCACTTTCTTTCATGCTGCTCACGACCTGATCGATAGTACCTTTTGCTTTAGAACGATTCGCTCGGTCAATCAGAATGTTACCCGTAAGCCAGTAAAGCTGACCAAACAGTGGCATCCAAGCCAAGCTCTTTTTACCTACTGTCACAACTTTCGGAGTCACAGCCGCAGAAACAGTAAACATGTCCCAGTTGTTCTGGTGGTTAGCAATGTAAACATGTTGACCGCGTGAATACGCATCTTCAGGGATACGCAACTCTAACTTAATCCCAAACACACGAGACATCTTGGCAAACAAACGGCCAAAAGTGAAAACGTGCTTAGGGTTTCTAGGGCTTAATAGGCAGTAACCACAACCACCAATAAACATAACAATCGCAAAGATAGCGACAGCAAATACACGTAACAGTGCAATCATTCTTGTTCTCCAGGAACCGGCTTTTGCCAGATACAGCTATTAATATCTCTCTTTCCATAAAGGGAAAATATGGTCATGAGAGTGATATAAAAAAGCCGAAACTCAGGTTTCGGCTCTCTTGATATCCAAGTTACCTGCGGTGCAGTTTAACTTGCCTAGCTCACTCGCTCAATATTTGCGCCAAGTGCAGCCAGTTTATTTTCGATTTTGTCGTAACCACGGTCGATATGGTAAATACGATCAACGACGGTTTCGCCTTTAGCAATGCAACCTGCAATAACCAAACTAGCCGAAGCTCGTAGATCGGTTGCCATCACTTGCGCACCGCTGAGTGACTCAACATCACCACAGATAACCGTATTGCCTTCGATCTCAGCTTTAGCGCCCATACGCATGAGTTCTGGTACGTGCATAAAGCGGTTTTCAAAGATAGTCTCAGTGATTACGCCGCCACCTTTCGCCATCATGTTCAGTAGCGTAAATTGAGCTTGCATATCCGTCGGGAAACCAGGATGTGGCGCAGTACGTACACTTACCGCTTTTAGCTCGCGGTCGGTCATATCAACGGAGATCCAATCTTCACCCGTTTCGACAAGCGCGCCAGCTTCTTCCAGCTTGGCGAGAACCGCTTCAAGCAAATGAGCATTAGTGTTGCGACATACCACTTTACCGCCAGATACTGCTGCTGCGACAAGGAATGTTCCCGTCTCAATACGGTCAGCAACCACGTTGTGTTTACAACCGCCTAGGCGCTCAACACCTTCAATCGTAATGGTATCTGTGCCAGCGCCAGAGATTTTTGCGCCAAGCTTATTTAGGAAATCAGCGGTATCGACGATTTCAGGCTCACGCGCAGCGTTATCTAGTGTTGTTGTGCCTTCCGCCAGCGCAGCGGCACACATGATGGTGATCGTCGCGCCTACGCTGACTTTATCCATCACGATGTGCGCGCCTTTTAGACGACCATCCACTTCTGCTTTCACATAACCATCTTCTAATGTAATGGTTGCGCCAAGCTGCTCTAAACCAGAAATATGCAGATCCACAGGACGAGCGCCAATAGCACAACCGCCTGGTAAAGAAACCTGACCTTGACCAAAGCGCGCCACCAAAGGACCCAAAGCCCAAATAGAAGCACGCATGGTTTTCACCAAGTCATAAGGCGCACAGTATTCTGTAATACTGCTTGGATCAACATGAACAGAGCCATTGCGGCTTACTTTCGCGCCTAAACGCTTAAGCAATTCCATGGTTGTATCGATATCACGAAGGTGTGGTACGTTTGCCACTTCTACTGGCTCTTCCGCCAAGATAGACGCAAATAAAATCGGCAGTGCTGCGTTTTTTGCACCTGAAATGGTCACTTCACCAACTAGTGGTTTATCTGACCCAATAACTCGAAACTTTTCCATCAATAAACCTTAAAGCGACATCAATTTCTTATCACGAGCCCACTCTTCTGGTGTGAACGCTTTGATTGATAATGCGTGAATGTCGTTACGCTGGATGTATTCCATCAGAGGAGCATAAATTAGCTGCTGCTTCTTAACGCGGCTCATTCCATCGAAACAAGCATCAACAGCAACCACTTCATAGTGGCTACCTTCACCTTTCACATGCACTTCTTGAAGGTTTAGTGCTTCTTCTAATAACTGTTGTACTTTTGCGCTATCCACAATTTACCCCTGATAATTCTGTATGTGTTTGGCCACTAAAGATTCAACATTGCTCAGTTGAAACAAAGTGCGCAGTTGCGCCGGCACGAAACTGAGCATTATATGACAGTTTTGCTTTTTTGCATGCTCTAATAAGTGGATTAACATCACCATTCCTGCAGAGTCGACGCGCTCTATCTCTTTTAGCGAGCATTCCAGCTCCGATTGAGCAGGTTGCCATTGCTGTGCATACGCCCACAATGAAGGCACTGTATCTCTATCAAGTGCCCCTGTTAGCTTAAGAATGTTTTGATCCAATTGCCACTGAGCGGGAGTCTGGGCCATTATTTCTTCGCCTCGAAGCGGATCGGTTCTGCGGCCAATTTTTCTAGGTCTTTAGCAACAGATAGAATACCTTCTTGACGAATTTTACTGTTCCATTCGGATTGTTTACTAGAAAGCAAACTAATGCCCTCTGCAATCATATCGAATGCTTCCCACTCACCAGACTGGTTGTCTTTACGCAGTTTAAACTCAAGTTTGATGTTTGGACGCGGAGTATCGATGATATCAACTTTAATGCTTGTAATACGCTTAGAGTCATCAATGCTAGGCTCAGGACCAAACTCAATTTTTTGGTCAGAGTATTGCGTCAACACTTGTGCATAAGACGCAATTAGGTACGCACGAAATGCATCGATAAACTCAAGTACATCTTCACGCTTAGCACCTTTTAAGTTTGGACCAAGAAGTTTTAACCCTGCATAGCGGTAGTTGACGTAAGGCATTAGCTCTTCTTCAACGATCACTTTAAGTAAATTTGGATCTTGTTTGATTTTCGGCTGTTCGGCTTTCAATCTTTCGAACGTGACTTCAGCTACCTGCTTCATCATCTTATAAGGTTCAGTTTTATCCACCTCTGCTGCTGTTGTTCCAAAGACGCTAAACACAGCACAAACTGAAAGTAGTAATCTCGCTAACATAGTTATTCCTTACTTGAGTCGTCTGAACCACCTACGCTGTATAGTACTTGACCAATTAAGTCTTCAAGCACAAGCGCCGATTTGGTGTCTTCGATGGTATCACCATCCACCAGCATGACTTCATCATCAAAAACGAAGCCAGGTACTAAACCAATGTATTGCTCACCAATCAGGCCAGATGTCAAAATTTGTACGCTCGACGTTTCTGGGAACTGATTGTATTTGCTATTGATAGATAGTGTTACAACTGGCAATAAGTTGTCTGGGTTAAGCGAAATACTACTTACTCGACCAATCACAACGCCCCCCACTTTTACGGGCGAACGAACTTTTAAACTGCCAATATTATCGAACTCGGCTTTGAGGGTATAAGTATCACCAGAGCCAATGCTTTTTACGTCAGCAACTTGAAAAATCATCACAAGAATCGCGCAAATTCCCGCTAATACAAAGCTGCCAACCCATAATTCAGTTTTACGTGTTTGTTGCATGATTAATTCCCAAACATCAATGCGGTCAGTACAAAGTCTAATCCTAGTACTGCTAAAGAAGAATGCACAACAGTGCGCGTAGTTGCTCGGCTGATCCCTTCCGATGTTGGAATAGCATCATAACCGTTAAATAGAGCGACCCAAGTAACCGTAATTGCAAACGCAAAACATTTGATCATACTGTTACCAATGTCTTGCCCTAGCTCAACAGAGGACTGCATCGCTGACCAAAAACTGCCGTGATCAACGCCTTTCCAGTCAACACCAACAAGCTGAGCGCCCCAAATTCCCACAGCCATGAAAATCATAGCCAGTAAAGGCATTGAGATAACCCCAGCCCAAAACCGTGGTGCAATCACTCGTTTCAATGGGTCTACCGCCATCATTTCAAGGCTAGACAGTTGTTCCGTTGCTTTCATTAGACCTATCTCTGCGGTTAACGCAGAACCGGCACGACCAGCAAACAAAAGTGCAGTAACAACGGGTCCTAATTCACGGAGTAACGAAAGCGCTACCATTTGCCCCAAACTGCCTTCTGCGCCGTAATCCACCAACACAACATAGCCTTGTAGACTCAAAACCATTCCAATGAACAGACCAGATACGACGATGATCGCCAGCGACTGAACACCAACAGAATAAAGTTGCTTAACAAGCAGAGGAAAGCTTCTGATCGGTTGTGGCTTAGAAAATAGCGCCCCAATCAACATGAAAGTCGCACGACCAAATGCTCCGCAAATAGAAAGCGTGCGTCGACCCAGCGAGGCGACAAAGTGAATGAAGTTATCGACCATCAAATAAGTCCTTTTCGATACTTTGAGAAGGGAAACGAAACGGTACAGGACCGTCGGCATCACCTTGTAAGAACTGCTGGACACGAGGATCAGAGTTTTGAGTCAGCTCTTCTGGCGTACCATAGGCGATGATTTTTCCATCGGCCATCAGGTATACCCAGTCAGCAATACTCATGACTTCAGGTACGTCGTGAGAAACCACAATAGAGGTCAAACCTAACGCTTGGTTTAGATTGCTAATTAGCTCAACCAAAACGCCCATAGTGATTGGGTCTTGCCCCACAAACGGCTCATCGTACATGATCAGGTCAGGATCAAGTGCGATTGCACGAGCCAAAGCAGCGCGTCTTGCCATACCACCTGAAAGCTCACTCGGCATTAATTGCGCCGCGCCGCGCAGACCGACAGCTTCGAGCTTGAGTAACACCATGGTGCGAATCAAATCTTCCGATAAATCGGTATGCTCTCTCAATGGAAAGGCGACATTATCAAAAACATTCAAATCAGTGAATAAAGCCCCTGACTGGAACAACATGCTCATTTTCTTTCGAGCATGGTAGAGTTTTTTACGCGAGAGAGAGGGAATATTGTCGCCATCAAACCAGATCTCTCCTTGCTCGGGATACAACTGACCACCAATCAAACGCAGCAGTGTTGTTTTACCAATTCCCGATGGTCCCATAATGGCCGTCACTTTGCCCTCAGGAACATGCAGATCAATATCATCAAAGATCATGCGTTCTCCCCGTGAAAAAGTGAGGTTGTTCACGGTGACTAAATCGTTGTTCGACATATCATCTCTTCTACTGTAGGAGCGTTGCAACTCACGGAATCATCAAGCAGATACTCATCGGAGTTGAATTCTACGTTTAATAAAGTAACGTCGGTACATTTATTAGGCTGCAATCATAAGCACATTGGCGTTGAATTTAAAGCACTGTTCAATTAAATAAAGTCGAGTATATCCCTGCAATTTCTCATGGTTTATGACCGAATTAGCACGAAGTGTTTAAATCCTAGACCAGAATTGCTCATTTAAATGAGTGAGATTTACATACATTTTCGTTACTAACCTTTAATTTATTCTTCGTTTATCTTCCATTTTAGGCCGCAAAAGGTCAAAATTAGCGGTTATTCATTTTACTTATTTAATACTTAGGAATTCTCATGCTCGAAGCCGTTGCGTTGCTTATAGTCGGTCTTGTTTTGCTTGTTTGGAGTGCAGATAAACTTGTTTTTGGCTCTGCAGCGATAGCCCGCAACGTCGGTATTTCCCCGCTTGTCATTGGCATGACAATCCTCGCGATGGGCTCATCCGCCCCTGAGATGATGGTATCTGCAACCGCTGCTTGGGATGGCAAAACAGATACAGCGGTGGGTAACGTATTAGGCTCAAACATAGCGAACATTGCGTTAATCCTAGGTATTACAGCGCTGATCAAGCCTTTGTCGATTAGCTCCGCCGTCATCCGCCGAGAACTTCCACTCATGATAGCCGTAACCGTACTCGCTGGTATTCTGCTTTGGAATAGCCATCTCGGTTTTTATGAGGGTGTCTTATTGTTTGTACTCTTTGGGGCATTTTTATTTGCTATGTTGCAAATCAGCCGCAAAGAGCAAAAATCAGGTGATGTTTTTCTTGATGACCAAGAGTCAGAGATCCCAGAAGGCGTCAGTAACCCTAAAGCAATCATGTGGGTGGTTATTGGCTTGATACTGCTTCCTTTGGCAGCCAGCATGCTGGTTGATAACGCGGTAATTATTGCTAAACACTTTGGTATGAGCGACCTTGTTATCGGTCTAACTATTATCGCCATTGGCACTAGCCTGCCAGAACTAGCCGCATCACTTGCGGGAGTTTTAAAGGGTGAAGACGACATGGCTGTCGGTAACATTATCGGTTCGAATGTGTTTAACATTCTGGCGGTAATGGGGATTCCTGGCATCATTAATCCATCGGTGCTCAGTGAGTACGCGATGGGACGTGACTTCTGGGTCATGTTAGGCGTTTCATTGTTACTTGTCGCGATGTGTTTGGGTAAATCACGCAGTATTAACCGTATTGAAGGTGCCATCTTGTTTGTGTGCTTCTTAGGTTACCAAGTGTACTTATTCGCAAACATGACCGCTTAATTACCACGATCAATAAGTAGAGATCTGATATGTCCAATCAATTTGATTTTCGCGCTGCTGCTAAACAAGTTCTTGATATCGAAGTTGCTGCTCTGCAAGAGCTAGATACCTACTTTGATGATCAATTTGAAAAAGCGTGTGAACTTATCCTTTCCAACAACGGCAAAGTTGTCGTTATGGGTATTGGCAAGTCAGGCCATATTGGTAACAAGATTGCCGCCACTCTGGCAAGCACTGGGACTTCGGCGTTTTTCGTTCATCCAGGCGAAGCCGCACATGGTGACTTGGGTATGATTAGCCCTGGTGACATTGTGCTGGCAATTTCTAACTCTGGTGAATCAAACGAAATTCTGTCTCTATTTCCAGTATTAAAGCGCCTGAATATTAAGATCATCAGCATGACAGGTAAGCCAGAATCAAATATGGCCAAGCTGTCTGACTTACACCTGCAAATTACGGTACCTCAAGAAGCTTGTCCGTTAGGCCTGGCGCCAACTAGCAGTACGACTGCCACATTAGTGATGGGAGATGCATTAGCCGTAGCTCTGCTTCAAGCTCGTGGTTTTTCTGCCGAAGATTTTGCCCTATCTCACCCAGGTGGTGCACTGGGGAGAAAACTGCTACTTAAGTTGTCTGATATTATGCACTTTGGAGAAGCGTTACCTAAAGTTTCTCCTGACGCATTAATTCGTGATGCCCTGCTTGAAATTTCAGAAAAGGGGTTAGGCATGACAGCCATCGTCGATGAGCACGATGCTATGCTTGGTATATTCACCGATGGTGATTTACGTCGTACCTTAGACAAGCGTATCGATATTCATACGACGGCAATTGGCGAGGTCATGACGACAAACCCAACCACAGCACACCCTGATATGCTGGCGGTTGAAGGTTTGAACTTGATGCAGAATAAAAACATTAACGCTCTGATTTTATGTAAAGACGAAAAAATTGTGGGTGCACTGAACATGCACGATTTACTAAAAGCTGGCGTGATGTAATATCAGCACAAACATTTAAATCATTTATTAGACGAATAAAGGCAATGGTCAGGGAAGTACTGAGCTAAACGATAGGCCTTCATTATATGAGTTTTACTCGCCTTATTTATTTGCTCTTGATCTTCGTTGTAGCGTGGTGCGGTTATTACCTACTAACCCCTAAAGGCAACGACGCAATTCAAGTAGCACCAGATTCTGAACTGCCCATGTTCAGTGGTTCTGGATTAGAAAACATCACCTACGGTGAAGATGGTGTCCGCAGTTACATCATTCGCTCCACTAACTTAGACCATTATGCTAAGAGTGGAGATACTATTTTTAATAACCCGACTTTGATGGTTTACCGTGAAGGTAGCGTCATTGAATGGAAGGTGACTGCCACAAGAGCAGTGTTAGATGAAGACCAAGTTTTGACTTTATATGACAAAGTCTTAATGCAAAACCTTCTGCCTGGTGCGAGTTTTGATACCATGGCAACAGACAAATTGGTCATTAATCTAACCAATCGTGATTTTAAAGCTGACCAACAAGTGATGTTGGTTGGACCACAATTTGAAACTACTGGAGGCGCAATGCAAGGCAACTTAAAACAGCATACTGCGACTCTGACAGATGAAGTTCAAGGTCGATATGAAACCGTTACACCTTAGCCTACTGGCACTGGTATTGGCGGCGCCTCAAGCGCTGGCACTCAAGTCGGATACTCAACAGCCGGTTTACATAAACTCTGACACCCAACAGGTGGACATGAAGAGTAACCAGGTTGTTTTTGAAGGCGATGTATCTCTTAAGCAAGGGAGCATCAATATCGATGCTGATAGAATCGTGGTAACTCGCGATCCTAAAACCGAAGCAATTAAACAGATTCAAGCATTTGGTAAACCTGCGAAGTTTTCTCAGCTGATGGACGATGGTAAAACACTTAGCGGTCAAGCTACGGAGTTGGATTACCGTATTTCTACAGACGAACTGACCATGAAAGGTCAAGCGCAGCTGGCGCAAGACAACAACACCATTAAAGGTTCTTCGATTCGTTACCAAATTGGTAAACAAAAGCTAGTCGCAGATAGCTCTAAGGAAGAGCGCGTTACGACCATTTTGCAACCCAATCAGATAGAGAACTAATATGGCAGTACTGAGTGCGAAAAACTTGGCGAAAAGCTACAAAAAACGCAAAGTCGTCACTGATGTTAGCTTAGAAGTTGAATCTGGTCAGATTGTTGGGCTGCTCGGTCCAAACGGTGCGGGTAAAACCACCTCGTTTTACATGATTGTCGGCTTAGTACCTCGCGATGAAGGCACCATTACCATTGACGACAATGACATCAGTATTTTGCCGATGCATAGCCGTTCACGACTTGGCATTGGCTATCTTCCGCAAGAAGCGTCGATTTTCCGTAAGCTTTCAGTAGAAGATAACATCATGGCCGTACTTGAAACTCGTCAAGAAATGACGAGGGAAGAGCGCCAAGATAAACTGGAAGATTTGTTGGAAGAATTCCACATCCAGCACATCAGAACCAGTGCTGGTATGGCACTATCAGGGGGTGAGCGACGCAGGGTGGAAATCGCTCGAGCTTTAGCGGCCAACCCTCAGTTCATTTTATTGGATGAACCTTTCGCTGGTGTTGACCCAATTTCGGTTAATGACATCAAGAAAATCATTGAGCATCTGCGCGATCGTGGTCTCGGAGTGTTAATCACTGACCATAATGTACGTGAAACACTGGACGTATGTGAAAAAGCCTATATCGTGAGCCAAGGGCACCTAATTGCATCGGGAACTCCGGCAGAAGTTCTCAATAATGAACAGGTGAAACAAGTTTATCTCGGCGAACAATTCCGTCTATGATTATATTAGGAACGGTAAGATTCTGAGCATTACAAGGTAAGTAACACTGAATGAAACCTTCATTACAACTCAAGCTAGGTCAGCAGTTAGCCATGACGCCACAGTTGCAGCAAGCGATTCGCTTATTGCAATTGTCGACACTCGATCTTCAACAAGAAATCCAAGAAGCGTTGGACTCAAACCCATTATTGGAAGTTGAAGAAGGCCAAGACGAGCCTCTAGCAAACGGTGAAGATAAGTCAGCGGTCGAGGCAGCTGATAGCAACAGTGCTAGCGAACCAACAGAAATTGACGTTCCAGATAGCTCCGATGTGATAGAGAAATCAGAAATTAGCTCTGAACTTGAAATCGACACGACTTGGGATGACGTCTACAGCGCGAATACTGGTAGCACCGGCTTAGCTCTTGATGATGATATGCCCGTCTACCAGGGCGAAACCACTGAATCATTACATGATTACCTCATGTGGCAGCTTGACCTAACACCATTCAGTGAAACCGACCGCACGATTGCATTAGCGATTATTGACGCTGTTGACGACTACGGCTATTTAACTTTGTCGCCTGAAGAGATTCATGAGAGCTTCGATAATGAAGAGATAGAGTTAGACGAAGTAGAAGCCGTTCGTAAACGCATTCAACAATTCGATCCTCTTGGCGTAGCATCGCGTAACTTACAAGAATGTTTGTTACTGCAATTGACGACCTTCCCAGAAGACACGCCGTGGCTTGCTGAAGCCAAAATGATACTTGCGGATCACATTGATCACCTAGGCAACCGAGACTACAAGCTCGTCATCAAAGAGACTAAGCTGAAAGAAGCCGATCTTCGTGAAGTCTTAAAGCTTATCCAACAGTTAGATCCTCGTCCAGGTAGTCGCATCACTCCTGATGATACCGAGTACGTAATCCCAGACGTATCCGTTTTTAAAGACAATGGCAAATGGACCGTTTCTATAAACCCGGATAGCGTGCCAAAATTAAAAGTAAATCAACAATATGCTCAATTAGGCAAAGGTAATAGCGCGGATAGCCAGTACATCCGCAGCAATTTGCAAGAGGCAAAATGGTTAATTAAGAGCTTAGAGAGTAGAAACGAGACGCTACTCAAAGTTGCAAGATGTATTGTTGAACATCAACAAGATTTCTTCGAGTATGGTGAGGAAGCCATGAAGCCAATGGTACTCAATGATGTCGCTTTGGCTGTGGACATGCATGAATCCACGATTTCTCGTGTAACAACGCAAAAGTTTATGCATACACCACGTGGTATTTTTGAATTGAAGTACTTCTTCTCTAGCCATGTTAGTACTGACAACGGCGGAGAATGTTCGTCAACAGCAATTCGTGCACTCATTAAAAAACTGGTCGCAGCAGAGAATACTGCCAAACCACTGAGTGATAGCAAGATTGCTGCTCTTCTGGCTGACCAAGGGATTCAGGTCGCAAGACGTACGATAGCCAAATATCGCGAATCCTTGGGAATTGCCCCTTCAAGTCAGCGTAAACGCCTATTATAAGGCACTAACTGAAAAGGAAAGTCTATGCAAATCAATATTCAAGGCCATCACGTTGATCTTACCGATTCAATGCAAGACTATGTAAATTCTAAGTTTCAGAAGCTCGAAAGGTTCTTCGACCATATCAATCAAGTGCATGTTGTACTAAAAGTTGAAAAAATTACTCAAATCGCGGAAGCTACGCTTCACATAAATCAAGGCGAAATCCACGCATCAGCCGATGACGAAAATATGTATGCCGCGATCGATTCGCTGGTAGATAAATTGGTTCGCCAACTTAATAAGCACAAAGAAAAACTAAACAGTCATTAATCATGCAACTGAGCGAAATACTGTCATTGGACTGCACCAAAAGTGCGGTCCACTGCACGAGTAAAAAACGCGCCCTTGAAATGATCAGCCGTATCGTGGCTGATCAAACGGGCCAAGATTCTACCGAGCTGTTCGAATGCATGCTCAATAGAGAAAAAATGGGCAGTACCGGTATCGGAAACGGTATTGCGATCCCTCACGCGAGAATGCAATCAAGCGACAAGGCCATTGCTGTCTTACTGCAATGTGATGAAGCAATCGAATTTGATGCGATTGACAATCGACCTGTCGATCTTCTTTTTGCGCTCCTTGTACCAGAAGAACAGTGCAAAGAGCACCTCAAGACTCTATCCTCTATGGCAGAACGTCTGAGCGATAAGCAAGTATTAAAACTACTGCGTAATGCTCAGAGTGATGAAGAACTTTACGACATCATGATTCACCAATAAGCAGGACTAACTCCATGCGACTAATCGTTGTTAGCGGGCACTCAGGTGCCGGTAAAAGTATTGCGCTTCGTGTACTGGAAGACTTAGGTTACTACTGTGTTGATAACCTGCCAGTTAACTTGCTGGACGCATTTGTTCATTCTGTTGCTGACAGCAAACAGAATGTTGCAGTCAGCATTGATATTCGTAATATTCCTAAAAAGCTAAAAGAACTGACGAGTACACTAGAACAGTTAAAAACTGAGCTTGATGTGACCGTGCTTTTCTTGGACGCCAATAAAGAAACGCTACTCAAACGCTACAGCGAAACACGCCGAATTCACCCGTTATCTTTAGGTGGCACCTCCCTCTCGCTCGATCAAGCCATCGAGCGTGAGAAGCAAATTTTGACGCCACTCAAAGCGCATGCAGATCTGGTCCTAAATAGTAGTGGGCAGTCTTTGCATGAATTGAGTGAAACCGTGCGTATGCGCGTTGAAGGCAGAGATCGCAAAGGGCTCGTTATGGTATTTGAGTCTTTTGGTTTTAAATACGGCCTGCCTTCCGATGCCGATTACGTATTCGACGTTCGCTTCTTACCTAACCCACATTGGGAACCAGCACTACGCCCGCTTACAGGTCTGGATGCTCCTATCGCCGCATTTTTAGAGCAACACCAATCGGTGTTAAGTTTGAAATATCAAATTGAAAGCTTTATAGAGAATTGGTTACCTCTGCTTGAGAAAAACAACCGCAGCTACCTGACCGTTGCAATCGGTTGTACTGGTGGTAAGCACCGCTCGGTGTACTTAACTCAGCAAATCGGTGAATACTTCGCCAACAAAGGACACCAAGTACAAATTCGCCATACCTCACTAGAGAAAAACGCTAAGGAGTAGCCGTGGAGTTAAGTCGTAAAGTATTGATTCAAAACCGCCTTGGCTTACATGCTCGTGCAGCAGTCAAACTGGTCGAACTGGCACAGAGCTTTGAAGCGGTCATCACCATCGACAATGAAGAAGACAAAACCGCCACAGCAGACAGCGTAATGGGCCTGTTAATGCTAGAGTCCGCTCAAGGACAATACGTCACGATCCACGCAACGGGTGGGCAAGCGGAAGAAGCACTGGATGCCGTTTGCCATTTGATCGAAGATAAATTTGATGAAGGCGAGTAGTTTACTCGCTTTTTTCTTACCTCCCATTATCTTTCTCTTCCCTGACCTAATAAATAAATTTGCTTAGTATCATAAGTTGTTATTAAAAGGCGCCTAGAATTAAGTTATTATTCAACGCATTGTAAATATCAGGAATTGGGAGGAATGAATGGCAGAGCAAATTGAATTCGACCAAGCTCACCAAGCCCTCCAAGAAGTCACAGAAGCGCTAGAAAATGGCCGCTTCGTCCATGTTCGTCGTCAATTACAGGACATGGAACCTGAGGATATCGCTCACCTTTTAGAAGCCTCCCCACGTAAGAGCCGTGAAGTTCTTTGGCAACTCACCGACCCTGAAGATTATGGTGAAATCCTTGACGAGCTGAACGAAGACGTCAAAGACAGCCTCGTATCCAAAATGGCACCAGAAGCGCTTGCAGAAGCGACAGAAGGCATGGATACCGATGACGTGGCTTACGTACTGCGTAGCTTGCCTGACAACCTGTCACGCGAAGTCCTGTCGCAAATGGACTCATCTGACCGCCTACGGGTCGAAACCGCCCTATCCTACCCAGAAGACACCGCGGGTGGACTGATGAACACCGACGTCATCACAATTCGTGGTGACGTAGATGTGGACGTAGTTTTGCGTTATCTACGTATGAAAGGCGAGCTTCCAGAAGCTACGGATGCCCTGTATGTGATCGATGAAGAGAGTAAGCTCATCGGTGAACTGCCGATCACGACGCTTATTACCACTCAGCCAGACGTAAAAATCATTGATGTAATGGAAGACGCGGACGAGGCCATCACCGTCGATACTAGCGACTCAGATGTTGCGAGTCTGTTCGAACGCCGTAATTGGGTATCTGCACCTGTTGTTGATGAAAACTTGCATTTGGTCGGTCGTATCACCATCGATGACGTGGTTGACGTTATTCGTGAAGACGCGGAACACTCGATGATGAGTATGGCGGGTATGGACGATGACGAAGATACTTTCGCGCCTGTTGTAAAATCAGCTCGCAAACGCAGTATCTGGCTTGGCGCTAACGTATTAGCCGCCCTTGCTGCTGCTTCCGTTTCTAACATGTTTGAGGCCACATTAGACCAAATGGCCGCCATTGCGGTATTGATGACGATTGTTCCGTCCATGGGTGGTGTCGCTGGTAACCAAACCGTCGCACTAGTGATTCGTGGTCTTGCTCTTGGTCATATCGGAGACTCAAACAAACGCGAACTGTTAATGAAAGAAGCCTCGATCGGCTTACTTAACGGCATCATGTGGGCGCTAATTATTGGTGGTATTGTTGTTGCTTGGAAAGGTAACTGGATGCTCGGAGGAATCATTTCCGCCGCCATGCTGACCAACTTATTGGTCGCAGGTATTGCCGGAGTAACGATTCCAATCCTATTGAAAAAAATGAACATCGATCCCGCTTTAGCTGGTGGTATGGCATTAACAACAGTGACGGATGTGATTGGTTTATCTGTCTTCTTAGGGCTTGCCACAATACTGATTACCTAACAGCAAAAACGAAAAAGCCTGATGAACACATCAGGCTTTTTTGATTCTGAATTGCTAGAAAAGCTTATTCACCCGCCACTTTCATGGTATCCAGTAGGATAGAGCCCGTTTGGATTTGTGAGCGCGTTTCAATATCACTACCAACCGCTACAATCTTGGTGAACATGTCTTTTAGATTACCTGCGATGGTAATTTCTGATACTGGGTATTGGATCTCGCCGTTCTCAACCCAGAAGCCTGCGGCACCGCGAGAGTAATCACCCGTTACCACGTTCACACCTTGTCCCATAACCTCTGTCACTAGAAGACCAGTACCGAGCTCTTTAAGCATTTGTTCGAAGTTTTGGCCTGTCGACTTCACGTACCAGTTATGAATCCCACCAGCGTGACCTGTCGGCGTCATCTTCATTTTACGTGCGGCATAACTGGTTAACAGATAAGTTGCTAGCACACCGTCGGTAATGATCTCACGGTCTTGAGTGTACACACCTTCACTATCGAATGGACTTGATGCCAAACCACGCAATACATGCGGACGTTCTGAGATATTGAACCATTCAGGAAGCACTTGTTTGCCTAGATGGTCAAGTAAGAAAGAAGATTTTCGGTACAGGTTACCACCGCTGATCGCCATAACGAGATGGCCAATCAAGCCTGTCGCAACATCAGCCGCAAACATGATTGGGTATTGACCTGTTTTTAGACGCTGCGCATCTAAGCGGTTAACCGTATTCTCTGCCGCCTTACGACCCACCGTTTCTGGGGTCCATAAGTCATCACGATGACGTGCCACGGTGTAGCTGTAATCACGTTCCATCTCGCCGTTTTGACCAACGCCAATTACACAACAGCTAGTACTATGGCGGCTAGACGCATAACTAGCTAATAAGCCATGGCTATTGCCATACACTTTCACGCCGTAATGACTATCATAACTCGCGCCATCACTTTGCTTGATTGCACTGTTATAACTTAGCGCTTCTTTCTCAGCGGCAATCGCCACATCGGCAGCATAGTCTGGATCGGGTGCGTCAGGGTGGAAAAGATCAAGCTCAGGGATCTCTTGCACCATGTATTCTTTCGCTGCAGGGCCTGCAAATGGGTCTTCAGATGTGTAATGTGCAATATCTAGCGCCGCTATAACGGTTTGCTCGATTGCAGCTTCACTTAAATCAGACGTGGAAGCACTGCCTTTGCGTTGACCTCGGTAAACGGTAATGCCCAGCGCACCATCGCTGTTGAACTCGACATTTTCTACTTCACCCATACGAGTTGAAACACTTAAACCAGTGCTTTTAGTAATTGCGACTTCGGCGGCGTCAGATTTTGCCGATGCAAGCTTTAAGGCTCTTGCGACGGCTTGCTCTAGCTCGGTACGTTGCTCAGCAACCTGCTGTTTAATATCCATTGTCTTTCACATCTTGTCTTTGATGAACAATAGGATAACAAGAATTTCGCTTTCTCCCCATGATTCTTGTTAAAATAGTCATAATATTAATCAAAACACAGGCAACTGAAATGGCACGTAAGAATCAAAAAGCGCCATGGGAACCAGAAGAAGAGATCATCTGGGTAAGTAAATCCGAGATGAAGCGAGACATGGAAGAACTGCAAAAGCTAGGTGAGGAGCTTGTCGGCCTCAAACCTTCAGTTCTAGAAAAGTTTCCATTGAGCGAAGATTTGCGAGAAGCAATTGCTGACGCGCAACGCTTTAAAAATGAAGCGCGTCGTCGCCAATTACAACGTATTGGTAAATTGATGCGTTACGAAGATCCAGAGCCAATCCAAGCCGCACTGGATAAAATTCGTAATAAGCACTCTCAATTAACGGCGGTATTCCACAAACTTGAAGCGTTGCGTGATCGCGTTGTGGAAGAAGGTGACAAAGCCATTGATGACGTAATGGAAATGTACCCAGAAGCGGATCGTCAGCGTCTACGCCAACTTGCTCGCCAAGCAGCGAAAGAGAGAAAAGCTGGGAAACCAGCAAAAGCGTACCGCGAAATCTTTCAGATCCTTAAAGGTCTAAACGAAGAAGAGTTTTAATTCGAGGGCTCACGCAATGAGCATTCGATTTAAACGCAAAAAGCAGACGTCAATGTCTGCTTTTTTTATCTTTGGTTTTACAGTCAGCGTTACACTAAGCGATTAACGCGGTCTCCGCGATCGAAAGCGTTAATGTTATCAATCAGGATTTCCGCTAAACGTTGGATAGATGAGTCGCTGCCCCATGCAACATGCGGTGTCAGTAACAAATTAGGTAAACTCATATTGGCAATCAGCGGATTGCTCTCATCAGCCGGTTCTTGTGTAAAAACATCAAAACCAGCCGCTGCAATTTCTTGCTGTTTTAAGGCATCCACCAGTGCGCTCTCATCCACCAAACCTCCACGCCCTGTATTAATCAAAATGGCGTTGGACTTCATTTGTTTCAACTCTGCTTGACCAATTAAATTCTGAGTATGATCGTTGAGCGGGCAATGCAAAGTCAGCGCATCGGAGCGTTTTAATACTTCCTCAAACGACACATAACCTGGTCTACATTCTGCCGCCCCTTTACGCTCAGAAAACAACACGGTCATTCCTAACGCTTGAGCCAGATTCGCCGTCGCTTGCCCTAGTGCCCCACTACCAACAACACCTAACGTGCTACCACCAATATCCCCGATTGGGTGAGTAAAAAAACAAAACTGCTGGTTACGCTGCCACTCACCTGCGGCAATATCTTGGTGGTACCCAAATAAATTTCGTCTTAAAGCGAATAACATTGCCATCACGTGCTCGGGCACCGAACGCGTCGCGTAACCACGTACATTAGCAACCGCAATACCATTATTAGCACAGTAGTTCACATCGACGTTGTTAAAACCAGTTGCGGCAACCGCGATCATCCGTAATTTTGGTAGTTGCTCTAATACATGTTGGTCAAGCACGACTTTATTGCTAATCACGATATCGGCATCTGCTAACCTTTCTATTACCTGCCCAGGCGCAGTTAGGTCGTACTCACGCCAGTGGTGCGGAAAGCCAGGTCGTGGGATCTCAATATGTTCTGGGATGGTCGCTCGGTCTAAAAATACGATGCTTGGCAAAGACATAACAACTCCTTGTTCACGGCTGAAAGACAGGATACATCAACCACAGTAACGAAATAGCCAAAAATAGCGAACTAGAAAGAACCGTTGTTGAGTGCAATTGGCATTAAGGGTGTGGCAACGTTTTATAATCAGGCAATGTACGCTCTGGCGAAAAATAGTTAAAGATCATCGCCTCGGCTTCAGAATAAAAGTCACAGGGTACAAAAATACTGCTCAGCTGATCCGTAGCTGGATGATAAAAACTTAGCTCCGCAGCGTGCAACTCTAAACGTTCTGAAAACTGATACGCCTCTTCGCTTGCATAAAACTCATCACCCACAATCGCATGACCAATCGCCATCAAATGCACGCGTAACTGATGCGATCGACCAGTAATGGGCAGTAGTCGCACAACGGTCGTATGGGTGCCATCAGGGTGCACTTCACGCTTCACTACTTGGAATAAAGTTTGAGATGGTTTGCCGTCGTCAAAACATACTTTTTGTCGTGGACGATTTGGCCAATCACAAATTAATGGAAGATCAATATTCCCTTCTTGCGGCTCAACATGCCCCCAAACACGTGCGTAATACACCTTGTGAGTGAGGCGATATTGGAACTGCTTTTTTAATGCTCGCTCCGCGGGTTTGTTTTTCGCCAGCAACATCAACCCTGATGTCGACATATCCAAGCGATGCACAACTTGAATTTCTGGATGCAACTCTTTGAGGCGGATCCACATGCTGTCGTAATGCTCTGCAAGGCGACCAGGGACAGACAGCAGCCCTGATGGCTTATTCACTGCCAGAATGTCGTCATCCTCAAAAACGATGTCAACCCAAGGGTCGGTGGGAGGGGTATATTCAAGCATTGCCATGGGAGATCTCTACAAAATAAAAACGCCGCGATTATATACCCAAATAGCACCCAGATGCAGGATTCTGAAGAAAAGTTCAACCCAATAAAACAAAGTCAATCCTTTAGCATAAAAACTAAAAATAGCACGTTGTAAATTTAGTTTGACAACAAGACGCATAACTGAATAGAGTGCTAGATGCACACAGCATGATATTCGCAAAGAATACTTAAAATAAATACACCAAAACACAGCATTTAAAAGACATTACCGTTGCGCAGTATAGGGCGATCGCTCAGCTTGTCATGTACTGCGGTATGTATCTCTTTAGAAAGATACATAAGATAAAAAGGACAATAAGCAATGGACTCCGCCGTTATAGATAAACCCCAATCCAAACTTTCCTTATTTTTTCGTTCGCTAGGCCCCGGCATATTAATGGCATCTGCTGCGGTCGGTGGCTCTCACCTCGTGGCATCAACCAAGGCTGGTGCGATTTATGGTTGGCAATTGGCTGCACTGATTCTGCTCGTAAACCTGTTTAAATACCCTTTTTTCCGAGCGGGCGTACAGTACACCATGGGGACAGGGCTCACCTTGGTTGAGGGCTACGCGAAATTAGGTCGGCCTTATCTATGGCTATTTCTATTTCTTAGCGTGGTATCGGCCGTCATCAATACCGCCGCTTTGTTGATGTTTAGCGCTAGCTTGCTGGGCTACTTCATTCCGTTTTCACTATCAATGGCATCACTCAGCATCATTGTGATTGTCACCTGCCTGATCATATTATTTGCTGGCCATTACAAAGCGCTCGATACGCTATCTAAGGTGATCATGTCGGTGTTAACCATCGCGACTTTACTCGCTGTTTCTATCGCCTTTGGTAACCCTGTTGAACAAGTGGCCAACTTCGAGCCGCCGTCACCTTGGTCTATTGCGGCTATTGGTTTTATCGTTGTGACAATGGGGTGGATGCCTGCACCGATTGAGATCTCCTGTTTAACCTCAGCGTGGCTAAAACGCCAATCAAGCCAGCAAGAAGTAACATACCGCTCTGCTCTATTTGACTTTAATGTCGGTTATATTGGCACGGCGTTTCTTGCCATTATCTTTGTATCGCTAGGCTCTTTGATGCTTTATGGTTCTGGCGTTGCGCTTGAAAGCTCTGGCGTTGGCTTCTCCCACCAATTGGTTGGCTTATATGCGGCAACGATTGGCGAATGGTCTCGTTACTTAATCGCGGTAATTGCGTTTTTCTGTATCTTTGGCAGCACGATTACCGTTATTGATGGCTATTCGCGCGTTATTTCGGATTCTCAACGCTTACTGCGCTCGCAACCAGACACTAACCCTAAAACCACTTCAGCGATCATGCTGGTAGTCTCCTTACTTGCATTGGGTATTGTGGTTTTCTGGGCTTCTGCGTTATTGCCTATGCTGAACTTTGCGATGATCCTCGCCTTTATGACCACGCCATTCTTTGCTCTGCTAAATTACACATTAGTGAGCAAAACCAAGTTACCTGAGCCTTTGGCTGTTGGACCTAAACTAAAGTGGTTGTCGATTGCAGGCCTGATTTACTTGTTTGGCTTCTTGGCTGTGTTTATTTGGTGGAAGTGGTTGATGTAAATGAGATAGCTATCAGTGATTAATGCATTCCGCATAAAGAAACTAAACCGTAAATAAAGAAAAAGGTCTTCAACTGAAGACCTTTTTTAATGAGCAATAAATACTTACTTAGTTGTGGCTCACCACAATCAAACGCAGCGAGTCGAGCTGAACCTGAGCTTGGTTGATGTAACCAGTGAGCTCTTTAATTTGTGCGTCGATAGCTTCAATTTCTTCGTCACGAATATTTGGGTTCACCGCTTTCAGTGCTTGCAAACGCTCAAGCTCTGCATTCAAACTGTGCTGCATATCTTGATGAGCTTGCTTGCGTACTTCTTCGACCTTCTCTTCAATAAGAACATCACCAGCTTCAATTAAGCGGTGTACGTCTTTCTGTACCGACGTAACCAACTTGCTACCTAAGTGACGGTTTACAGGGCTGAGCTGGCGGTTAAAGCTTTCAAACTCCACTTGAGCAGACAAATCATTACCACGCGAGTCCATCATTAAACGGATTGGCGTTTTCGGTAAGAAGCGCGCGATACCACTGCGTTTTGGCGCTTGCGCATCTACCGCGTAAATCAACTCAAGAAGAATAGTCCCGACTGGTAACGCTTTGTTTTTCAATAGAGATACCGCAGACGTCCCCACCCCTTCACTCATAAGAAGATCGATACCACCCTGGATCATTGGGTGTTCCCAACTGATAAAGTGCATATCTTCACGAGATAACGCTGTATCACGATCAAACGTGATCGTCGCTCCTTCGTATGGCAGACCTGGGTAGCTTGGCACCATCATGTGCTCAGATGGGGTCACAATCAGGGCGTTTTCACCTTTATCGTCTTGATTCAAGCCAATCGTGTCAAAAAGAGAAAGTGCGAAGGTGACCAGATTGGTATCGCCGTCGGTTGATTCAATTTTCTCAACGATTTGTTGTGCTTTTTCCCCGCCATTTGAATGCATTTCTAATAGGCGATCACGGCCTTGCTCCAATTGGGATTTCAGCTCTTTATTCATTTTTGCTGACGCTTCAATGATCTCATCTAGCGTGCTGGTATCACCAGAGGCAAGAATTTCAATCAGATCATCGGAGTACTTATCGTAAACAGCACGGCCTGTTGGGCAGGTTTCCGCAAAAGCGTTCAGGCCTTCATCGAACCAACGTGCTAGGATCGCTTGCGATGTGCCTTTCAGGTAAGGAACATGAATGTCGATATCGCGATTTTGACCGATACGGTCCAAACGACCAATACGTTGCTCAAGCAAGTCTGGGTTGAATGGCAAGTCAAACATGACAAGTTGGTTGGCAAACTGGAAGTTACGACCTTCAGAGCCGATTTCGCTACAGATAAGAACTTGTGCTCCACCTTCTTCTTGCGCAAAGTAAGCCGCCGCTTTGTCACGTTCAAGAATCGACATACCTTCGTGGAAAACGGTGGCGCGGATACCTTCACGCTCACGCAGTGCTTGCTCCAATTGCAGTGCGGTACTCGCACGAGAAGCAATCACGAGGATTTTCTCGCTGCGCTTCTCTTTTACTTTTTCAAGCAACCAATTCACACGCGAGTCAAACTGCCACCAGCTCGCGTCATCGCCTTCAAATTCTTGGAAAATTTCTTCCGGGTAAAGGTTCTTCATCGCACGTGCTTCAGAACTCATCTTACCGCCAATCATTCCAGCAACACGCATTGATGTAGTGTATTGCGGTGGAATATCCATTGGCATCAGATGCACGTTACGCGTAGGGAAGCCTTTGATGGCCGCGCGCGTGTTACGGAACAAAACACGCCCTGTACCATGACGATCCATCAAGTTATCGATCAGCTCTTGGCGTGCCGACGCTTTAGCTTCTTCGTCCGCTTCACTTTCAATAATACGGAAAAGTGGTTCTACGTCTTGTTCAGACAACAACTCAGTGATCTGGTTTTTTGCTTCATTAGGTAGCTTTTCACCGGAAAAGAGTGAAGTAATCGCATCTGCTACGGGCGCGTATTGCTCTTCTTCCTCAACGAATGCTTCGTAATCATAGAAGCGGTCTGGATCCAACAAACGCAGACGAGCAAAGTGACTCTCACGACCAAGCTGCTCTGGCGTTGCAGTCAGTAGCAACACACCTGGAGTACGTTCAGCCAAGCCTTCTACCACTTGGTATTCACGGCTCGGTTTATCTTGGCTCCATTCAAGGTGATGCGCTTCATCGACAACCAGTAGGTCCCATTCACCTTCCAGTGCTTGTTCAAAACGCTTGCGGCTCTTGCGTAGGAAATCCAAAGAACACAGCACATATTGCTGAGTATCAAATGGGTTTTCTGCATCCGCAAAAGCTTCGATACAGCGCTCTTCGTCAAAGATAGAGAAATGCAGATTGAAACGACGCATCATCTCAACCAGCCATTGATGCTGCAGTGTTTCAGGCACCACAATCAAAATGCGTTCGGCACGACCAGACAGAACTTGTTGGTGGATGATCATACCCGCTTCAATGGTTTTACCCAAACCTACCTCATCCGCCAACAAGACGCGTGGCGCGTGACGACGGCCAACTTCGTGCGCGATGTAAAGCTGATGAGGGATCAAACCTGCACGCATACCGCATAGGCCACGCATTGGGCTCTTATGCTGCTCAAACTGGTTGGTTAGCGCACGGTAACGCAGAACAAAGTTGTCCATACGGTCGATTTGACCGGCGTACAACTTATCTTGAGGTTTGTTAAAACGAATTTGGTTGCTAAGGAAAATCTCACGCAGAACAACAGCGGTTTCTTGCGTGTCTTCACGAGTACCGAAATAGGTGTAAAGACCTTCATCTTCCAGTACTTCTTCTACTTTTAGAGACCAACCTTCTTGGCAATCGATGACATCCCCAACATTAAAGGTGACTCGGGTAACAGGTGCATCGTTACGTGCGTAAACTCGGTTTTCCTCTGACGCTGCAAACATCAATGTCACAGTACGAGCATCCATTGCTACAACGGTACCTAAACCTAAATCGCTTTCCGTATCGCTAATCCAGCGCTGCCCCAAAGCAAATGTCATGAATTGACTACCTCGTTATTAGTTCTTGATTCGTATTTCTTGTTGGTCTACTCATGCCCGTAGGCACGGATAATAGTTTAGATCTGATTCTGGCTTCTGCTATGCCGATAGCATTCGTCATTCCAGTATGAACTGAGTATTTTTTAAGCCAGCTCAACATGATAAATCGGACGTAGCCTATACGCAGAAAAAGGTCGCTAATCTTACTTGAAGCTGTGATTTAGGTCACGCCGAAACCGCACCAAGCAGAAACTTTTTTTCCCAAACTCTAAATGCAATCAAATTGTAAAATACTCATGCCAATTATTAAGTTGTAGAACGTAAATATTACGTATACTTCTAATGAGGGGCGTTTAAAACCATTGCATATGATTTAAGCGCGTTAGTACACGATTAGGATCAACACGGGTTTGCAGTAAGTTGTCTTGCTACTCGGTTGCACACTAGCCGACATCAGCCCGACAACCTCTATTGCAAGCAATCAGAGTTAGGTCACTTCACATCTATTTG
Organism: Vibrio sp. 1078-1; assembly: GCF_033340475.1. Taxonomy (NCBI): domain Bacteria; kingdom Pseudomonadati; phylum Pseudomonadota; class Gammaproteobacteria; order Vibrionales; family Vibrionaceae; genus Vibrio; species Vibrio sp. 1078-1. The sequence continues at coordinate 48,124 of NZ_JAWOWM010000015.1, read as the reverse complement.
GAAACGACCTAACAACTCGCATGCAGAGCCGTACTACGGCAAGGAGACGCTATGGGCGATACCGATCGGAAACTGTTTGTACTCGATACCAACATTCTTCTTCATGAACCCTTTGCCATCTTCTCTTTCCAAGAACACGATGTCGTTATCCCCATGACCGTGTTGGAAGAACTCGACCGAATCAAAGACAGTAAGCGCGACGTTGCAAGAGATGCGCGCGTGGCTATTCGCACCTTGGAAGATTTGTTTAAAGAAGCAACGCCAGATGAAATCTCTGAAGGCATTCCTGTTTCTAAAGACAACCCCGACCAAGGTACTATTTCCATTTTGGCGGATTTTGAACTGCAGGAAACTGTCAAAGCCTTCGCCGACAAAGCCGGTGACAACCGTATTCTCAACGCGGTGCTTTATCTGCAAAATAAACGTGCACCACGTGAAGTGGTACTGATCACGAAAGACATCAACATGCGTCTGCGAGCCAAAGGGGCTGGTGTACGCTTTGTTGAGGACTATAGAACCGACCAACTGATTGACGACATTCAATACCTAACCAAAGGCTTTCAATTGCGTGAAGGTGATTTCTGGAGCGGTATTGAGGAAGTAGAAAGCTATGCTCTGGGCGGAAAAACTTACCACAAACTCAGTCGCGAACCCTTCGACCCAACCTTTATCAACCAATACGTTATTGATGAAGACAGTGACTTTGCTGGTCGCGTAGAAACCATCAATGAAGACAAGCTAACGCTTCTCGACCTGAGCCGCGAACGTCTAATGCATCGTAAGGCTTGGGACATCACACCTAAAAATATCTACCAGGGAATGGCGTTAGATGCCTTACTCGATCCAGAAATTGACTTGGTGATTCTAACGGGTGCGGCGGGTAGTGGTAAGACATTACTGGCAATGGCAGCAGCATTGGAGCAAACCATTGAAAAAAGCATGTTCGATAAAATTATCGTAACACGTAACACGCCAGATATCGGTGAATCCATCGGCTTCTTACCCGGCTCCGAAGAGGAGAAAATGATGCCGTGGTTAGCGGCGGTGACCGATACCTTGGAAGCACTACATAAACACGATCACTGCACTGAAGGCTCATTGAAGTACATCTGCGATAAAGCCAACATTCAATTTAAATCGATCAACTTTATGCGTGGCCGTTCGATTCAAAATGCGTTTGTACTGCTTGATGAGTGTCAAAACCTCACTGCATCACAAATCAAAACCATCATTACCCGCTGTGGCGAAGGAACCAAAATCGTCTGCTCCGGTAACTTGGCGCAGATTGACTCTCATTACCTCACCCCAGTGACATCAGGATTGACGTACATGGTTGAGCGCTTCAAGAACTTTGAAGGCAGCGCAAATATTCACCTCAACGGCGTGGTTCGTAGCCGCTTGGCGGAATTTGCTGAAGAAAACCTGTAATTGACACCGACTCACAAAGCAAAAGAGCGCTCTAATGAGCGCTCTTTTTATAACGATTCGACTGAGTTACTCCGTGCCACCCACTGTCAGTGAGTCCAGCTTCAAGGTCGGCTGACCAACACCAACTGGCACACTTTGACCTGCTTTACCACATACGCCAACGCCCTTGTCGATACTTAGGTCGTTACCGACCATAGACACTTGCTGCATTGCTTCGATACCTGAGCCAATCAACGTCGCACCTTTAACAGGGCGCGTAATTTTACCGTTTTCAATCAAGTACGCTTCCGATGCAGAGAACACAAACTTACCCGAAGTAATGTCCACCTGGCCGCCACCAAAGTTTGGCGCATACAACCCTTTCTCGACCGTCGAGATAATTTCTTCTGGCGTATGTTCACCTGGAAGCATGTAAGTGTTGGTCATACGAGGCATTGGCAAGTGTGCATACGATTCACGACGACCGTTACCCGTTGGATTTACACCCATTAGCCGCGCGTTTAGCTTGTCTTGCATATAGCCTTTCAGCACACCATTCTCGATAAGCGTGTTGTACTGACCGTTTACCCCTTCATCATCCACATTCAGTGAACCACGAAGGTCTTTTAACGTGCCATCATCGACGATGGTACACAACGAAGACGTCACTTGTTGACCCATTTTGCCAGAGAAAACCGAAGATTCCTTCCGGTTAAAGTCACCTTCTAGGCCATGACCTACCGCTTCGTGTAGCAACACGCCAGGCCAGCCAGAACCCAATACCACTGGCATCATGCCAGCTGGTGCGGCTTCTGCTTCAAGGTTGATTAACGCCATGCGAATCGCTTCGTCTGCGTAATGAAAAGCTTGTTTCACACCATTGCTTTCCGTTAAAAAGAAATCGTAACCGAAACGGCCGCCGCCACCAGCACTACCGCGTTCACGTCGTTCACCTTTTTGTGCGAGCACGCTAATAGACAAACGCACCAAAGGACGAATATCGCCTGCATAAGTACCGTCTGTTGCCGCAACAAGCATCTGCTCATGCACACCGCTGATGCTGATCGAGACTTCTTTAATCAATGGTTCTTTAGTGCGGATGTAAGCATCTAGAGATTTGAGCAATTCTGTTTTTTGCTGCTTTTCCCATTCAGCTAGTGGATTCACAGCGGCGTAGTACGCTTGGTTTTCGGTGCGTTTAAACGCTTGGACTTTGCCATTTTGCCCTTGCTGAGCAATACCGCGCGCCGCCATTGCACTCTGCTTCAGGCCTTCAGGCTGGATTTGATCAGAGTAGGCAAAGCCTGTTTTCTCGCCAGTTACTGCACGGACACCAACACCACAATCAATGTTAAAAGAGCCATCTTTGATGATGCTATCTTCTAGAACCAGAGACTCATGCCAGCTGGACTGAAAGTAAATGTCCGCATAATCGATCTGGCGCGTCGCAATGCTGGCAAGCGTGTCAGCAATGTCTTGTTCTGTCAGACCATTTGGGGCAAGGAGTGCCTGTTCTATTTGGTTTGTGCTCATAGTTAGCTCTTTTATTTCCGTCTCAATTCATTTTGAAAGCGACTGTGTTGAGTCAGCGGCATATTCTGCCTTACTTGTTGGCTTTGTGACAAATCTATCTCTGTCACCAATAAGCCTACTTCATCCTGAAGCTGTTTATGGATACGTCCCCAAGGGTCAACGACCATTGAGTGTCCCCATGTTTTTCGTCCACATGGATGCGTTCCAGTTTGTCCGCTTGCCAAAATCCAACATTGTGTCTCAATCGCTCTAGCTCGCAATAATACTTCCCAGTGAGCTTGCCCCGTCACAGCGGTAAACGCAGCGGGCACCACAATGATATCCGCCCCTTCTTGACGCAATACTTTATAAAGTTCTGGGAAACGTAAATCATAACAAATACTCAATCCAACACTGCCGATATCAGTTTCCGCAACGACTATTTGATTACCCGCCATAAACGTATCCGACTCACGATAACTACCATAACCATCGGCTACGTCGACATCAAACATATGCAGTTTGTCATAGTGAGCAATGCATTTACCGTGCGGCGGAAATACAAGTGTTGTGGTGGTGACACCTTTTGCGGTTTGAATGGGCATGCTTCCGACAATTAGCGTTAACTGGTTCTTTCTAGCGATTTCACAGAGCCGCTGTTGAATCATGCCACTGCCAAGTGGCTCTGCATGTTGATGATAAGCTTCGCGACTGGAAAATAGCACTGTATTTTCAGGAGTAAGAACAAGTTTGGCACCTTGCTTGCTCGCTAAAGCACACTGTTTTTCAATGAAGTCCAAATTCGCGTTAATATCCGGACCCGAAGTCATTTGAATAATGCCAACACGCTCCATGTGTTTCCTCCCTATTCCATTATATTCGGTGAGTTATTTGGCCTGTTCACGCAGTTTTTCTGGCAGCTTGTATTCACCTTTACTTCGCGAAATTTCTTTCACCGTTGGTGAATCTAGTGGGCCTTTCACTTCATAATTGACTTGAGTGAAGACCTCAACCACCGGAGATATCACCGTAGAGATGGCCAAGACATACAAAGCAGTTTGAGGCGCAACGGCAAACGCGGTCAGCATTGGTAGGCCTGATGTGATGTCTGGTGTGAATTTCACTTCCGCATCAACCATTCTGCTGTTCATATTAGCGATGCCGCGGATTTGCATTTCCCCTGCTAACGCATCCATTACGATATCATTGGTGATAAACACACCGTCTTGGATTTTGCCCGTTCCCGTGATCGAGTTGAATGCCATGCCTTTATCGAATACGTCGGTAAAGTCGAGCTGCATCTTACGGATGATAGAATCCAAGCTAAACAAGCCTAACAAGCGTGCCGCACCACTAACTTCACTGATCACGCCTTTACCAAATTCCGTTGAGACGTTTCCTTGCAAGGTTTGTGTCTTCATTGACCAAGGTGCGCCGTCCCATTCCATATTGGCATTGATCTCAAATGGTGCTTGTTGAATGCCTGATGTAATACCAAAGCGCTCCATAAGATCGGTGTTGTTATCACCTTTCATTTTCATGGTTAAGTTGGAATGGCTACTCTCTTTCGTCAGGTCCCACCAACCACTCATATCAATGCGGTTTTTGCCGCTACTAAAGGTGATATTTTTCCACTCCAAACGGTTCTGGCGACGCTGCAAATCAACATTCACTTTGCCCACTTTGTAGCCTTGCAGCCAAAAATCATCAATGTTCAAAGTTAAGTTTGGCATCTCTGCGTGAAACTTGCGGTCAAAATTGGTAATCAAAGGTGCGTTTTGATCTTCACTCGCAAAGATTGAGCTGCGCTCTTTGGTCATCTCTTCAAACCCTGGAATGTACAGATGCAAGTGCTCTAAAGAGACCGATAGATCATAGGGTTTCAGATAGTTAGCTTTCCCTTTAACCTCTTGACTGTCCACATCGAGTTGCCAACTCAAATTTTTCTTGCTTGCTGAAAAATCCACATCATGAAACTCAATCCCACCGAGCTGTAAGTTTGGCGTTTCAACTTCAATGCGTGTCGGCAATGGAATGGTCGGCGTTTTCATGCTTGCCAAAACAGACGATGACGGCTTGCTCTCAGAGACCTGCGCAAGCTCCGCCCATTGGTCTAAATTCAGTTCTTCGACACGCACCGAAGCATCGTGCCCGACAATAGGACTAATCCGGAAGCCACCTTTGCCAACCATTAAATGAGTCGCAGTCAGAACCGGGACATCGCCAGCGATATCTATCTCAGTTTGATACTTCACATTTGGGATCTGTAGTCTTGCTGAAATACTCTCTTGGTTACCGGATGCTTGCAGTTTCGCTTGCCCAGACTCACCAATTTTTTTCGCTAAAGGATAAGGATATTGACTAGCCAGACGATTTAGCTGCGCCAGCACTTCAAGCTGATAAGTGAAACCAACATCATTGAGTTGCAAGTCAATGTCCATTTGCCACGGCGCATGGCCAGAAACAAGGTTTAACCAACGCTCACCGACATAGGGTTTGAGAGGCTCGACATCCCAATCTCCTAGTGTATTAATTGTCACGTTGTAGCCTTGCTCCGCACTCTCCCCATGGAAATCAAGAGAGATAGGCTGTTGTAATAATTCGGCCGACAAACCCGATGTGGTAACCACATCATTGTCGAAGGTGATACGCCCTGTGGCGTTTTCAAGCGTCATTGGCGGCGCTTCAATATCAACACGATTTTCTGTTAAATCGGCATAACCCCAAGCGCGAGACTCTTTCTCAAAATCAAACGGTATATTGAGTTGAAACTCAGAGTAAACGGGACCACTCACTTGCAGCGCTGTCAATGCGGCACCGACTGAATCCACTAATGGCGTCGCCATCATGTAGTCACGGACTTCATTACCCGGCGCGCTTGCTTTCGCTTCAATCTCGATGTGTCCACCTTCTGCCAACTCAGGGATTCGCCCAGTGATACGCTTGGCATGAACGCCATTTAGTGTGGCTGATTTTGAATCCAAATACATGGCATCATTTTCAAACAGCAAGTCTAGCTGCAAATCCGTGATGGTTGGCCATGCCGTATCAAAGCTAAATTTCGCGTCTTTTAATCCAACCCAAGCTTGGAACATGCCATTATGTTCTTTGTAAGGAAAATCACCTAACTCGCCATACCACAACAATTTCGCTGTATTCACTTTTCCGCCCTGAATCGCGGTCGAAAGATAGTCGGTCAAGTCTTGTCCAAGTGCCAGAGTCGGTAGATAGCGCCATGTTTCACCCGCGTTGTAGAGATCCGCTTCGGCATAGAACGATAAAAATGGGCTTTGTTCTTTTGGGAAATCAAGACGAAATGCCCCCAAAACTTGAAGATCAGGCGTTGCTGCCGTCACTTTATCCGACCACAAACGCCAACCCGCATCATCTTGCTGCCAGATAATATCGACTTCACCTTGTTTGATATTCAGCGGAGCTTGGAATACATCGCCGTACGGAAAGACATCATCAATGACGGTGACTTTTGCTTTAGCTTGATTCACATCCCCCGATACGCTGCCCTGTACGTGATGAAACCCGGGTAGGAGCTCCCATTGTGTCATCGCGAGTTCATCCAGTTCAGCCGAGTAGCGTAAGGTGTCTAAACCACCGTTCATTGACAATCGGACATCTTCGACCCGACCTTTCGGTGCTAGTTTGTTAATAAGGTCGCTGGTCGACTCTGACTCCGGAGCCAGCTTGATGAGCGGAATGAGTGCTTCGATGTCGAGTTGAGAGAGATTAAGCATCCAGCCGTTTGGTTGCCAATCAAACGCGACGTCTAGCTCTGGCCAAGGGGTATTATCGGTTCTGATCTGAAGTGAGTGGCCATTTACTTTCCAGCCTTGTTTATCTGGTCGAAGATTGAAAATTCCAGACTCAATAAACAGCTCATGATGTCCATCTTCATTCCACACCAACTCGGAAGGCAGCAATTCAACATAAGCATCATGCGGTTGGCTATGTTTGAGCGTTAGCCAAGTATTTAAGCTGACTTTACCCGACTCTGCTCCTGACTCTTCTTGCATGTAAGTGGTCAGCCAAGGTGTGACCGAGACATCTTGAGCACTCACGTAAAACTCACCAGATACATCACGCAACGAGCCATGATCTTTAAAGTTAGCGCTTACTAACAATGAGTTCAGGCGAACATCGGCAATGCTAACCGTGCCTTCGGCTACGTGACGTTTCCCTTGATTGCTCCAACGAAGCTGCTCAATATCTAAACGGCGAGTTTCACCAGACACCGACTTATACCAAATCCGTGAATCGCTAATAGTGAAGTCTTCGAACTGACGTAAAAGAAGTGAGTCGAGTTGGTCAATGAGTTTCACTTCGCTCTTATCCACTTCAGGCTTCGGATCTTGACGATGAGAAGTCGGCAGAATGTCTACCGTGTGAATGTCTAAAGCGAGGTTATGAATGGTAAGGTCTGCAACTACAGGTTTAAGTTGAAAAAGAGATTGAATAAGGTCGAACTCAATTTGGACTTCTTCAACAGCGAAGCGTGCATCTTGCACGTTTGGTAGATTTGCCTCTAAACCCAGTAACGCGATTGAGGGATGATTATTGCGCCACGTCCCTGCGACATTGGCAATAGAAACGTCAAAACCTGTGCCTTGTTTGACCCAGGTTTTGATCTCATCTTGGAAGTGGTTAAGTTGCGGCAGTGTGACGCGAAGCGTGGTTACTAATATGGCTAATAACACTAATACAGTAACTAAACTCCACGCACAAAAACGCCCAAAACGGTTAACACCAGAATTCACAAATGTTCCAAATTACATCATTACGACGTCAAACTGTTCCTGAATGTACAGGGGTTCAGCCTGAACTCGCACTTGCTTGCCAATAAATACTTCGAGCTCAGCCAACGCATGAGACTCATCGCCCAATAGCGCTTCAGCAACAAACGGCGATGCGTACACGACAAAATTATCGGCGTCGTAAGCACGGTTCACACGAGTAATCTCGCGTAATATCTCAAAGCATACGGTTTCGACCGTTTTCACGCTGCCACGGCCTTCACAAGTAGGACAGCCAGAACACAAGATATGTTCAATACTTTCTCGCGTGCGCTTACGCGTCATTTCAACTAAGCCAAGCTGGGTAAAGCCGTTGATGTTGGTTTTTACTCGGTCTTTCGCCAGCGCCGTTTCCAGTGAGGTAAGTACTCGCTGACGATGCTCTTCGGATGCCATATCGATAAAATCAATAATGATGATACCGCCGAGGTTACGTAAACGTAGCTGACGCGCAATAGCTTGCGTTGCCTCTATATTGGTATTGAAGATAGTCTCTTCGAGATTACGACGACCAACAAATGCACCCGTGTTGATATCGATGGTGGTCATGGCTTCGGTTTGATCGATGATCAAATAGCCGCCCGATTTTAGCTCGACCTTGCGCTCTAAAGAACGCTGAATTTCGTTTTCGGTGTCGTACATGTCAAAGATTGGCTTGTCACCTTCGTAAAGCTCAAGCTTATCTGTTAACTCCGGTACATACTCAGAAGTGAATTCTTTCAGGTTTTCATATTCAAGGCGGGAGTCGACCATGATCTTATCGAGCTCTGTGCCAACAAAGTCACGCAGAATGCGTTGAGCTAAGCCGAGTTCACCGTAAAGTGTTGAACGCGTTTTGTATTTTGAGCGACGCTCCATGACTTTTAACCACAAACGCTTTAAAAATGCCGCATCTTGAGAGAGCTCTTTTTCATCAGCGCCTTCTGCCGCGGTACGAATGATAAAACCACCGTGCTCATCGCAGTAATGGTTCACCACCTTTTTCAAACGCTCGCGCTCTTTTTCACTTTCAATACGCTGCGAAACACCGACATGGCTGGCCCCCGGCATAAAAACAAGATAACGCGAAGGTAAGGTGATATCCGTCGTTAAACGCGCACCTTTCGTGCCGAGCGGATCTTTGACCACTTGCACAACAATGTCTTGTCCCTGGCGTACCAGTTCAGAGATATCACGGACTTGAAACTGCTGTTTTTCGTTTTCTGCCACACATTCGGTATGAGGAACAATATCTGACGCATGTAAAAACGCCGCTTTATCTAAACCAATGTCGACGAAAGCCGCCTGCATACCTGGTAACACTCGACTTACTTTGCCTTTGTATATATTGCCCACAATACCGCGACGCGATTCGCGCTCGATATGTATTTCTTGTAGTACTCCACCTTCAATCATGGCCACACGAGTTTCACTCGGGGTCACGTTAAGCAGCAATTCTGCACTCATGTGCACACCTCAAAACAATTATAAAAATTCTTGAATTAGCTGATCGGTTTCGAACAAAGGTAAGCCTACTACAGCGTGATAACTGCCTTCGATTCGGGTGACAAATCGCCCTCCGAGTCCCTGAATACCATAACTTCCAGCTTTATCGCATGGCTCTCCTGACTGCCAATATTGTTCGATTTCTTCGTGAGTCAGTGGTTTGAACCACACGTCAGTGGTAACGACCACTGAATGTTGTTGTTCCGATGATACAACGCTCACCGCAGTCATCACTTGATGACGACGACCGGATAAGTCAGTAAGCATACGCTTTGAATCTTCAAAGCTTTTTGGTTTTTCTAGCACACGGTCATCGCATACTACGACCGTATCAGAGCCCAATACAACGGAATCAGGCTTAGCCAACGCTAAGCCTGCCTGAGCTTTTTCCAAAGAAAGACGCAACACGTAATCTCGTGCTTGCTCATGAGCCTGTTTGGCTTCCTCAATATCAGGCAATACGATCTCAAAATCATAACCCAGTTGAGCAAGCAGCTCTTTTCTTCTCGGAGAACCCGATGCGAGAACGAGAGATAAGCTTTTCTTCACCGCTTTACCTTACGTGCCATGCACGACGAACTCGTCGCATTAATAAAAACATCCATGGCCAAAGTATACAGTTTATTGCCGCCGTCCACAGAGATAATGGATTAAATACTACGTCCTGGTTCAAATATTCCCCACAGAATATCAAAACTTCCAATAACGCAGTAAAAAAGGCAATTAAAATCGACTGTTGCCACAATGCCATGTTGCGAATCAACAGGAAATTCAGCGCCACAAGGTAGATAACGATCGACATCATCATGCCACGAATTCCAAGCGTTGAGCCGATCAAGATATCCCACAATAAGCCCAACACTAGCGCAGTTCCGACGTTCACTCGGTGCGGTAGTGCCAACACCCAATAACACGTGACAAGGAACAACCATGACGGACGTAACACATCTAACACACCTGGCCATGGAATGGTTTGCAGTACCAGCGCAACGAAGAAACTGACACCAATCACCATTCGGCTACTCAATACATTATTGGCCATCGGTTACCTCTTGTTCTTGCTCTAACCCTTCATCTACATTGGACCGTAGTACTTTGTGTTGACGGTCTTCATTCGGCCAAATCAGCAGTAGGTAGCGTAAGCGATCAAATTCCACAACCGGCTCAGCCTTGATTGAGGCGAACTCTTGACGCGTATCGTGATCCACATTGGTAACCGTCGCGACTGGATATCCTTCAGGGTAAATACCACCTAAACCGGATGTCACCAATAAATCACCAACCTGAATATCTGTGCTGGTTGGAATGTGCTCCAGTTGGATTTCATCCATTTCACCATTGCCCGATGCGATCACTCGGATATCATTGCGGATCACCTGGACAGGAATTGCATTTTTCGCGTCCGTTAGCAGCAGAACACGTGCGTTGTGCGCTGCGACAAACGTGACCTGACCAACGATGCCTTTCTCATTGATAACAGGCTGACCAACGTAAACACCATCAATACGGCCTTTATCGATCACCACTTGATGACGATAAGGTGAAGTATCAACCGCCATTACTTCTGTCACGACTTTCTTTTCATCACGGACAAATGAAGATCCTAACAACTTACGTAAGCGTTGGTTTTCTTCTTTATACTGGTCGAGCAAGATAAGCTCGCTTTTCAGGCGTAGCACTTCTCGCTTTAAGCTGCGATTGCCTTCAACCAATGCCTGATGAGAATTAAAACGTTCAAATACGCCATCGAACATACTACGAGGTAAATTCGCTGCGTACTGAATCGGTGCAACCATACTGTTTAGTAGGTATCGAACGTTGGAAAACGTATCTAGACGACTATCGGCCAGCATTAAGCTCGCCGACACGATGACAGCAAAAAACAGACGTAATTGCAGAGACGGACCTCTGCCGAAAATCGGTTTCATCTTGTTTTTGACCTGATTGCTTCCATGATTATTGAGCCTTACTTGGCAACCTAAAAATACTTAACTAAATACTTTTAGGTATGGAGCATGTTTGAATTACAGAGAGAGCAGAAATGAAGGTGAAGCCCGACATGAGCTTCACCTAAACCTTTATTCTTCAGAGAACAGATCGCCACCGTGCATGTCGATCATTTCTAGTGCTTTACCGCCACCACGCGCAACACACGTTAGTGGATCTTCCGCGATAACCACAGGAATACCAGTTTCTTCCATTAGTAGACGGTCTAGGTCTTTAAGTAGTGCACCACCACCGGTTAGTACCATACCGTTTTCAGAAATGTCTGAAGCAAGCTCTGGTGGACACTGTTCTAGTGCAACCATGACTGCTGATACGATGCCAGATAGCGGCTCTTGAAGCGCTTCTAGGATCTCGTTTGAGTTCAAGCTAAAGCTGCGTGGCACACCCTCTGCAAGGTTACGACCGCGAACTTCAATCTCTTGAACTTCATCACCAGGGTAAGCAGAACCGATTTCGTGTTTGATCTTTTCAGCCGTTGCTTCACCAATCAAGCTGCCGTAGTTACGACGTACGTAGTTGATCACAGCTTCATCAAAGCGGTCACCACCGATACGTACAGACGATGAGTAAACCACACCGTTTAGAGAGATAACGGCAACTTCAGTTGTACCACCACCGATATCGACCACCATTGAACCTGTCGGCTCAGATACGCGTAAACCAGCACCAATTGCCGCCGCCATTGGCTCGTCGATTAGGTAAACTTCACGCGCACCAGCACCAAGTGCTGATTCACGAATTGCGCGACGCTCAACTTGGGTAGAACCACAAGGAACACAAACAAGAACACGTGGGCTTGGCTTTAGGATGCTGTTATCGTGCACTTGCTTGATAAAGTGCTGAAGCATTTTTTCGGTTACGTAGAAGTCAGCGATTACGCCGTCTTTCATTGGGCGAATAGCGGAAATGTTGCCAGGTGTACGACCAAGCATCTGTTTTGCTGCGTGACCGACTGCAGCAACGCTTTTTGCAGAACCTACACGATCTTGACGAATAGCAACTACAGAAGGTTCATCAAGGACAATTCCTTGCCCTTTTACGTAAATTAGAGTGTTGGCTGTACCTAAATCGATAGATAGATCGTTAGAAAACATGCCACGAAGTTTCTTAAACATACTCTTCGCTCATCCTGCAAAAATATAGAAGACAAAAATTGCTCTAAATGTACCAATGCCTCGCTGTCACAGCAAGGTATTGGTACACAAACATGAGCAGAAAGCCTCAATTTCTTGCAGTTTCCTAACTTAAGGGCAAAAACCTAAGTTGTTACTGTCCGGTTAACCCTGGCTCACCACGGTAAATCACGCGATCGTTACCTCGATGAATACCAAAGGTGACGACGGAGGATGGGTTTTCTTCGGAGCCATCATTGTCCCAGTCGTATTTGAGCCAAGGGAGGTTGTTACCACTAGGGTCGAGATTAAGCCAAACTTCAGCTTGTTGACGTCCACAGTCTGCGCGCTCTTGCTTAGCAATAAGTTCACGCATGGCACCATCGTTAACCGTCGTTCTGACGCCTTCAAGTAAAATGTCGCAGTCGGAGCCATCATCAGGCCAAACTGGCTCCTGGCTTTTTAGAGTTGGGGACACTGTTGTCCCGTTATCCTTACTGTTTAAAACGAATCGGGTATCTCTCCAATACTCCACTCTAAGGGGGATATTAACAGATTTACCCTGATTCACTCCCACATCATCCAGAGCTATGCGACCAAACCTGACATCAGGTTGCGATAGTAGCTGTTGCGAAACCATTCTATCTTCAGTGCTATTTTGCCCTTCTTTTAAGAACATCGTAGGATCAACATAGCCAGATACTTTAGTTCCATTATTATTAAGTGAAAGCGAAATAGACGTTTCGATGGAACTATCCTTGTCTGCCGGTAGTTTTGAATTAAATGGACCATCGGGACTCGGCAAAGATAAATCTTTACGCCAATAAACTGAGTTATCCCAAGTTTTGCTCCACACAGCTCCCGACCAGTTATCACTAGTCAAATCGGAATCCAAAATGCTAAGTCTATCTGAGTAACCACCAGCCAAATACAAATCTGCTTTTAAAGAATTGGCAAAACCACCATAATTTTGAGTTGTGTAACCGTTAGCGTTATATGCTGTGACTTCAAACTTAACCGATTCAAAATTCTGTCCCATATATACAGATTGATTCTGATTATCAGGGTAGGTCCACTCTGTCCCGGTGACTTTAAAGTAATCCGGATAGAAGCGCCCAATGGTTAACTTACCATCGGCTATTTTAAATGCATTACTACCAAGATATAGAGATGTGCCAATATCATCGCCATTTTCATCTTTAGCAACTGGTGCCTCAGCAATAAGCTCGAAAACACCGACTTCTGAAACCGATTGATCAAACGTCACACTACCACGAGACCATTTACTTGATTCTGGTAGCTTCTCATTTAGAAGTTTGGCTAATGAACCATTAGACGGGTACTTCACTTTATTACTAACCGTAATAGTCTTCTCTTGATAGTTCTCAGCAACCGTATCATCATCTTGCAATGCCGAGATGGTTAACTCAAAAACTTCACCAGCAGCAACAAACCCCGAAGAACAGCCATTTTCACTGTTGGTGCACTCTCCGCTCTTATCACCACTCTTTGCAGTAACTTTCAGTTTTGAAGGAAAACTAACGAAGCTGCCGAATCCATCCGAGTCATCAACACCTTCAACACTGGCTTTAAGTTTGACCTTTCCAGCTTCAGAGTATCTCAACTTAAAGAATGCCTTGCCTTCATCATCAAAATAAACATTAGGCAGGTATTTATTAGCTCTGGTTAGCTCGACATTTGAACTCCATTCCACAGCCTGATCTTTCACTTTTTTCTTGTAAGAAATCACGACAGGTTGAGAGCTATCGATCGGTGCCACTTCATAATCAATCGACATATTAACACCGCGAGATTCTCCGCCGTCTTCAGTTCGAGTTGAACAAAACGATAGGTAGTCCTCCCCCGTAGTTTCGCGACTAGCAACTACATCATTAACATTCACCGCAAGCACATTTGAAGCGAAGGTTACATTACAGTTGTTAGCAGATAGTGGCCCGCCATTAATTCGACATCGTGCCCCTTCAAAGCCAAACTGTGGTACGGAACTTTGATCGATACCCAAAGTAATATCGCCAGCTCTTGAACCTTGCAGCTCAAGCTGAGTTTCATTCTCAAACTGTACATTTGTACCACCAACCCAGTTGGCAACATTATTGCCAGTAGATGGAAGTAAAGTGACAGAGAGAGGCGTTAAGCTGCCATCATCGTATGCATCTCTAGGATATTGCTCAGAACAACTTTCATTCATACAAGCTCTAAGTGTCACATCAGAAGCCTGACACGTACTGCCTGAGCCTGAGTAGTCAAACTCGAAATGATGAATACCATCTGTTAATCGCGAGTACTTGTCCGCACAGACTCGGAAGTTATCAATATCATGCGTATTGGTAAGCATACCTGTGGATGCCGTTACCGACAGACGGAAGTTATCTGGAATATAGTTAAAACCACCTTTTTCCAAAACGTTAAACTCTTCGATAACAGGATCCCATCCGCCATTTTTTCCGACTTTTCGAAATACAGCCAGCGTTATCGTATCGGTGTTACGCGAATTTAAAACTACTTTATAACGATGCAGTTTCTCTTTACCTTTTCGATTATCCAACGAGCTGCTGTATTTTTTGCCAGTGATATACGGATAACCTTTCAACCACTTACCATTCGCATCTTGGACGCCCTGTCCACGCACCCCAACATTATCAGCAACACTATTTGAAACGATTTTCTCGCTCCCTTCACGAATGTAGTTACCAAACTCATCAATACCAATACCTAGCCAACCACCAGCAAAGCCTTCTACATCTTTGGAGACTTCAGGGTAGTGATTCTTTAGAAGCTTCATCCCGTAACCAAGCGGACCACCAAATGCCCCGGTTTGAGGAGGGACACTCGCATCAGAAATCACCAGCGCAACACCGTCAGCACCATTCCCACCATATGCATTGTGATCAAAATCAATCTCTAAATAGTTCTGATCTGACGGAAAAATATAGTTATATGCAGAGGCTGTTGCCTGCTCTGGTTTATTTGAGTTTAAGATGAAACGTCCATCAGAGATATGGGGCTCGTCACTGGTACCAAAGCCCATCACCGACCAGTTTGACAATGAACCTGAATTGAAGTTTTCTTCTGGTAATAGTGAACATTGCTGTGTTGGCGGAATAACAGGAACTAATTCAGGACAAAGTGAGGCTACAGCCTCTATTGGGCACTCTCCGGTCTGGGGGGGCTGACAGTTGGGATCATCTACACCACAATAAATGTCACTATCATTGTACTCGTAAGAATGTGATTTTGAGTTAACAGAACCACAGACGGTCGAGCTTTTTACTGTGGCTTTCCCGTGGGACTGAATCGCTTCACTAAGAGTATAAACACCTCGATTTTGATCGAGTTTAGAGTTAGTCAACGATACTTCGCTACCTGTTGATTCTACCCGGCCACAAACCAATGAGTTTTTAATATCGACTTTATGTAGAGCGAGAATATTTCCGTGTACTTGGTTATTGGCTTCTAAAATAACCTCTAAGCCCTTACTGGTAACGTCACCCGTAACTTTTGTTTCATTTAATGTAACCCGGCTTGATGCAGAAATATCACCTTGAATTTCATTCCCGCTTTGCTCAGTTTTCACCTCACCACCGATACTTGTCACGCTACCTTCGACATGGGTTTGCTTCAACGTAACCGTTCCAGCAGCTTCAACGTTACCGCGAATGATATTGTCGCTTTGTTCGGTTTTTATCGTGCTCGTTTTACTCGTAACATTTCCTTCAATAACCGCTTGAGAAAGAATAACCTCCCCATGCGTGGACAAGATCGAACCATAAACATGCGATCGGTTCTTAAGTTGAATTTTACCGTGCGACTCAATATCACCATAAATATCATAGCCACCGTTATCTCCGATAACATCGCTGGTCTCGTTAATAAGGTCAATATGAGCATTAGATTTACCGATCTGGTTGTTGCCAGCGAGTTGAATAGTACCTCGTACACGAATCGTCATTTTACTATCAGACACAATAGTATCGCCGTTATTCAACGTGAGTCCGTTCGGGCATACGTAGGTTGTAGGCCTAACAAAAAAATTAAATCGATCTTGGTAACTACCGTTATCACACAAATCGCTTGCACCTTCAGGGACCCACCTCACCCAGTCCCAACTTGGCGTAATATCGTGAACCTTAGCGAGAACGTTCGCCGTACTCATCATACATATCAAGGCTAAGCAAATCAGTTTTTTCATTCTTGTTATTACTCCCGAACCCAAATCTCTTGCTGGCGCTCAACTTGCGATAAGCCCGAGCCACAAACGGCCGTAGCTTGCACCCTAAATAGTGACTCTGCTGCTGGTGTTCCTAAGTTTAAAGTGCCTAAATCTACACAACTCATTGGGCTAAGCCTACATCCGGTCCCTTGTGTGACATTAGGCATTGCACCGCTTACCGTATTTGTGCAGATTGTCGCGACGCTATCACTCGTACCATTGATGGGATATAACCTTGTCAATGCCCACTCATTTGCAGACTGAGCAACAAACCAAGCTTTTGTTCCCAAAAACTCTCTTGTTAATCCGCTTTGATTCGACCATGTCACTTTCATTAAAGAGGAAGCCAAATATCCCATTACAATAATGACGAACAACACGATGATTAGTACATTTCCGCTGGAGTTTCTTCTATGGGACATTGAGCACCTGCACATCTTGTTGATACACACTACGTTCACCATCCTGCTCAAACTCTAAATTGATATGAACTAAACCACCTCGTTGCAGAGTTGGCTCTAGATAACGCATACCACTTACGGACGAATCGACACTATCCGCAACCGTAATACCATTTCGCGTAACTCGCTTGGTATCAAAACAGTAGCGAACCTCCGACTTCTCTTGATAAATATAAAGACGGCTAGAAACAGAGGATCCCGTAATCGTACTTGCCCCCCCACTAACAACAAAAACCTTACCTGTTTTAGCTAAACCACCAATGGCTATATTTCGCGAAGAAGTTGATTGTAAATCTTCATATCGGCTCGGATTTATCACCATCCTGCGATTCGCAGGAATAGGATTAAGCGTTGAGTCATTACCTAGCAAAAACTCTAAATCATTATTCTTAAACGTGTAAAAACCAGAATATTCAATCGGCACAAACTCTAGACAATTAGTTGTTCCTTTTGGCACATGAAAACTATTAGGTACAGCATGGCGGATTTCTCGGGTCATCTTTTCTAAAACAAACTGAGCCTGTGTTTGTATTCGTTGGCGATCGATAGTATCAGCGTAACCTTTCATTCCTAACTGGACATACCCAGCTATCCCCAACATGATGAAGCTGCCGACCACAATCGTAACTATCATTTCCATTAAGGTGAAACCACGATCTTTCATCAGTAGTTCCCCTTAATAGCTGTTAAAGTAAGGGGCTGCGTGTTCCCCGCAAAAATCCTTAATGTTACTTTTTTGTATTCGGTTATTTCATCGGGAGCTTTATCCGTCAGATCATCATAGGCAACGCTAATTTCTAATCTAAAGTTTTTGTACTGCTCAGTACTGTCCGCACCAAGTACATCACTAATATTCCCTCTAGGGACACCATCACACTGAGAAGCCGTTGTAGATGTGCTCCAACACCCGATATAGTCATCGACATCATTGAAATCACTAGGCGTTGTTTCCAAGGAACCGTCTAGTTTTTTATCCGCACCTAATTTATTTACGTCAGTGCAGCTCACTCCATTCTCACCACACCGAACGGTGCCACCATCAAAGTCGCTGTTTTCATCGAAGCCTCGCGACAATATCTGAGACATAAAACCTTGGCCTAATGCAGCGGCACGAGTTTGATAATGAGGTATAGCTGAGTCTCGAATTTGAGGGACAAGAAAAGAAGTAAACGCCACCATCGCAATGCCCATTAAAACAATCGCGATGATCATTTCTATTAACGTAATGCCACTAGATTTCTTCATGAGCATGTACCTTTTGAAACATAACCTTGAGTATTAATTTCAACTTGGCAGCGGCTTCGACCATGTTTATCTTCAATCAGGATTGAAACTCCACCACTCGCAGAATTTATAGGATTACCCAACAAATTAAACTCGATTGGATTAGTTACGGCATTGGTCAGTGAAAACTTTGCGGATTTATCAATAACTACGTCACTACGAGCATCTTGTGCACTGCCTGTTAGTGTGCAGGCAGCAACTGAACCAATGCATGAGCTAGAAACTTGTAAACGAAAGTTATTATCAGTTTTTTTTTCAAAATTCGACTGCATACGATTCACCTGCACTTGGCGAATAACAGAAATCACGCGTTCTTGTAATGCATATGCAGAGAAACTGCCAGAGCCCATAAAACGGCTGGCTGCAAAAAGTGAAAGGATAGAGAGGAGAACAATCACGAGGATTAACTCCATTAACGTAAACCCTAATGCAGAGCTGCGAATTTTCATAACCCAACCTTAGGCTTAGAACAAGCGAGATAAGTATACGATGAAATTATGAGATTAATGATAGGTTTATAATTTTTCGATTCGAAATGTGAACAGACGAACAAATAGCCAATGTCTAGTTATTTCTCCCCTTTGAACGACTAATCTCTTCTTCAATTCGATCGTAAGTTTCTTTATTGCTTAGCGTCTCAGAAACGTGCTCCGCGGTTTGCTTGGTTTGCTCCCATTTTGCTTCGTATGTTTCTGGTCCAAAACTGATATACCGAGGCAATAGCACGTAGCCAGCGACGGCGAGAAAAGTCAGCAGCACGATAAATTCAGTAGTGCTTAATCCTCTGATGCTTTTCACTGCTCAGTCCCTAAAAAATTAAAAGGGGCTTTCGCCCCTAAACTCTATGAGCCAGATGCAACTTTAGTACATTCAGTCACTAATGATGCTTTAGCTGGCAAAACATCGCCATCTTTATTTTTATATGCTTCAGCATACTGAACACACTGGTCCACACCACTTTCTGATGCGTAAGTGACTTTACCTGGAACTCCATCTGTAGTGCCAGCTTGAGCTGTACGCGTTTCTGTTTTAATCAACGTCCAGTCATTTGTATCACTAAGGCCCTGTACCGCTTTACCGATACCAGCCTCATTTGCTGTTGGGTAACCCAAATAAATCGTAATGTCTTCAACTTTGGTATCTGCAGCTGTTTTGGTTTCTTTCCCTTCAACCGCTGCTTTGCCGTAAACAATACCCGCAGCGCCATCCATTGCGCCTTTCAGGCCCTGGTTAACTGCTTTGCGAGCATCGTCCTGCAGGTTAAGGAAACGTGGTGCTGCAGTGACCGCTAGAATACCTAGGATTACAATTACCACTACCAATTCGATAAGGGTGAAACCACCTTGTCTTTTCATTGTTTACTCTCTCTATGTAAGCATGCAGTACAACTGCAAAGTTTTGTTTAGGTCACGCGACCATTTTGGATATTGTCAAAACGGTTTGGGGCAGCAACGTTCACTAAAACTGACCGTGAAGTGGATACTGTATCTACCGCTTGAGCAGAATGACGATTCGCCATTATTCAGTTCATGCTGCAATGAGAAAAACACATTATTGTTTACCCTCTATTACAGCTTCTTACTTATGGTAATGATTGCATTATACCGACTTTCAACACCAATTATAGTGATTAGGTGTCAAAAAATTCACTCCGCCGACATTTCGACGTCTATTTTCAGTTGATTAGCTGTTGAAATAACTACAATCGACTGACCATTTTCATAAGTGTATTGACAGACATAACGATCAGTTTTGATGACTCCACTGATATCTATTAACTTGTTGGTCATTATTTTACGTTGGGGGTAATGCACCGCTAGCCAATAACCACAATCTAATACACCTTGCTGAGTAAAGGGAGACACTAACCCGTCCTCAGTCATAGTAAGGTTAAAACCATCCATCAGCATATGTTCTGGCTCGCCTTGTACTAGCCAAGCTTGACGATAACGCTGAACACTATCTTGCATCCAAACTCTCGCTAACTTCGCTCCAGTTACTTGTGCTTGCTCGGTCACAGGACGTAATTTGACCGCCAAACCCACCGCCATAATCGTAGCAATAACCCCAAACACAATAAGCGTTGCTCGGCTTTGATTTTCAACCACGCATTAGCCGCCTTTGATAATGTCGAGCATTCCCCACATTGGTAGGAAGATACCCAATGCCAGCACCATGACCATGCCTGCGACAATCACCAAAAGTAATGGTTCTATTCTTGCGGTCAGTGTTTTTAGATCGTAATCAACTTCTCGATCGTAAAAGTCCGACACCTCCAGCAGCAACTCATCAATACGACCAGTTTCTTCACCTACTGCAATCATCTGAATCACCAATGGGGTAAATATTTTACTGTTGATGGCCGTCACTGAAATGGTGCTACCCGCTTCAATTGCGGACTTCATCTCAAGAATTCGGTTTTCTAAAAAACGGTTCCCTAATGCTTCCCCGGCCAAAGCCAAAGACTGGTTAAGTGGCACACCTGATTTCAGCATCAACGAAAAGGTTCTGGCAAAACGAGAAAGCTGCGCACGATTAACGATATCGCCTACAATTGGCAGCCGAAGCCGAAACTTATCGAACTTCTCCCGACCATCAGCCGTCGCCACCCACGCTCTGAATACAGTAAACGCGCCAATCATTGCTACAACCAGCAACACCCAATAATTAACAAAGAAATTAGAAGTCGCGATCAAAATACGCGTCGGCAATGGTAGCTCAACCCCAAAGCGCGTGAACATCGATGCAAACTCAGGGATCACCAAGATATTCAATACAAACATGGCGATGGTGATAAAGATAATGACAAACGTCGGATAACGCATCGCCGCTTTAATGCGTTTGCGAGTCTCAAGTTCCTGTTCGTAGTAATTCGCCAGTTGCAATAGCGCTTGGTCAAGCCGACCCGTATTCTCACCGACGTTGATCATAGAAACAAATAGTGGGCTGAATACTTTGCTGTGTTGCTGCATCGCAGAAGACAAACCTCGGCCATTACTCAGTTCAGAAACGACATCTTCTAGCGCCTCTTTGAGCTGTTTGTTTTCGCAATTTTGCAACAAGCCACGCATAGAGCGCAGCAAAGGTACGCCAGCTTTAGTCAAACTAAACAACTGGCGAGAGAAAAGAATAATTACTTCCAACGGAATAGCAGGCACAAACAGCTTAGATAAGCTCACTTGGCTTTTTGCCGACTCTTTCTCTAAACGTACATTGAGCGGGATGACCCCTTTATTCATCAATGCTTCCGCCGCAGCTTCTGAGTTCACTGCTTCGATTTTGCCGTTAGTGGATGAGCCGTCTAACGTGCGGCCTTGATAACGAAAAGTTGGCATTCACTTACCTATATGAAAATGGGATCAGTCTTACCAGAAGCATCGCCCTCACCTAGGGTCATCACTTCATCCAAACTGACGGTGCCTTGTAGCGCCAGTTCCATTGCAGAAGCAAGCAGTGGCTTATAGTTTTCTGAGCGGCGCGCGGCTTGCGCAAAGCCAACCGCATCATTGGCGCGCAATTTATCCATCATCTCTTGCTCAAGTTCGAGCATTTCAAACACACCGATTCGGCCTCGATAACCAGTCAAGTTACAGTTTTGGCAACCTGCGCCTTTATAAAAAATGGTGCTAACTTGATTTGGGAAACGCCCAGCTAACCACTGCTGGCGAGACTCATCTAAGTGGTCTTCTGTTTTACAATCTGGGCAAACTCGGCGCACGAGACGCTGCGCCACCACGGCTCTGACTGCACTAGCAACCAAGTAACCCGGCGCACCCATATCGATCATACGTAACGCACTGTCGACAGCATCGTTGGTGTGGAGAGTACTCAATACTAAGTGACCCGTTAGTGCAGCTCGCAGACCAATTTCTACTGTCTCTTGATCACGCATCTCACCAACAAGAATTATGTCTGGGTCTTGACGTAAAAAGGTTCTAAGGACACGCGAGAAAGTTAGATCGATCTTACTGTTAACCTGTACCTGAGTGATGCGAGGCAGACGATATTCAACCGGGTCCTCTGCTGTAATGATCTTTTTCCCAGGTTCGTTGAGCTCACTCAATGCGCCGTAAAGCGTGGTGGTTTTACCGGAACCTGTCGGCCCGGTAACCAAAATCATGCCATGCGGACGCGCCAACTGTCGACGTAAGCGAGCAAGCAAGTCTGGCGGCAAGCCCGACTCTTCTAACGGACGCAAACCAGCGGACTGGTTAAGCAGGCGCATTACTACAGATTCTCCGTACTGCGTTGGTAACGTCGACATACGAATATCAATTGATTGGCCACGAACTTTGATATTGAATCGGCCATCTTGCGGCAAGCGCTTTTCAGAAATATCTAGGTGTGCCATCAACTTCAGTCGAAGAACCAAAGCCGATGCAATATTCACTTCATTTAAGAGCGTTTCATGCAATACGCCATCAATTCGCTGGCGCAAACGCAATACTTGATCGTCTGGCTCAATATGAATATCCGAAGCTCCAACCTGTACCGCATCTTCAAACATGGAATTAACCAGCTTTACAACGGTAACCTCTTCACTATCGGCTTCATCAATACCGTAATCAAAGCTTTGTACATCTTTATGCTCTTCATGCAGCTGTTCAGCAAAGGAGGCTATCTCTTTAGTACGGCGGTAATAACGGTCAAAGCTTGAAATAAGCTGACGCTCTGAAGCAACAATGAACTCAAGGTTGTATTGGCCCAACAAGTTCATCAATGATTCTTGGATGAACAAGTCCGCAGGGTCACTCATAGCAACGCGCAGTGTGTCCCCATTTCGAGCAACGACCATCGCACGTAAGCGACGTGCGTGTACCTCAGGTAGAATCTGCACGGCTTCGGCATCCACAGGCGCACGACCAAGATCGATCAGTGGCAAACCAAGCTGCTGAGACAAGAAGTCCAACATTTGCTTTTCGGTAATAAAGCCAAGGTCAATTAACGCATCCCCTAGCTTCTGCCCGGTACTGCGTTGTGCGTTTAGTGCTTGCTGGATTTGTTCTTCAGAGACGATACCTTCCTCAACCAGAAGATCGCCCAAGCGTTTTCTCAACTGAATTTTCATTGTGCGCTCTCCAACTCTTTCAAGATGCTCAAACGGTCACGGATAAATGCTTGCGATTGATTCGAAATGCCAACTTTACCCAGAGCTTGGTTGTAAGAGTTAATCGCGGCAGTAAAAGCCAGGGCGCGCTCTTGTTGAATAGCCAAACCTAACCACCAGCGCGCGTTTTCCGGCTCACGCTGAGTGAGGAGTTGATAGCTCTCAAGCGCAATGTCATTTTGCTTGTGTTTTTGTGCCAATGCCGCACGCATCGCCAAGTAATCTCGACTTGGTACTGGAGGCAAATGAACAAGCGGGCTCAGCGCCGCTTCAGGTTGATTAGCTTTCACTAACAACTTAGACAAGGCCAAGCGGAGTACTTGGTTGTTCGTATCTAGGTTGATGCCTTCTTGAATAATCTCATATGCTTTACGCGTGTCACCTTTACCAAAGTACAACGCTGATAACTTTTGACGCGTGTCTGCATTCATTGGCTCATAACGCAACGCCTCGGCATAAGCCGATAACGCCGTTTGCATATCGTTAGCATCCAGTGCTTTTTCCGCTCGGCTAACCGCTTTAAGAGATAATTGGCGGTGAGTAAGCTCAACCTGCTCAATGCGCATTGAACTGTTTTCTGATGTTGTGTGGGTTACGTGATCGTATTGCTCCTCGCTCGGCATCGTTGCTAACTGCGCGAGTAAAACTGCATCATCAGAGGCGATATTTATCTCAGATCTTGGCGTGAACCTATCAGTCTCTTGCATGTGAGGCTGTTGCGCAACCGGCTGTGTGGCTGGTTTGGTGTAAACCACTTGAGTTGTATCGGGCGTCATTTTACTCGTTGGTGAGTGAGTGCGCTCCGATGAAACAATTGGTGAGACATTCACAGACGACAGTGGCATAGCGTCGGTTTGAAACTGTGATAGCTCGCCTGAAGGGACAGGACCGCGAGAGACCGCCCAACTGCCAACCGCAAGGCTTAACGAAAAACCGGCGACAAGCCAAAGCCAAGGTTTACTGCGTGAGACACTTGGAATCTCTGCACGAGTAAGCTCTGACGGCGATGTTTTTTCAGCAAGTTCTGATAATGCTTTATTGATGGCACTCAAGGTTGACTCCATCCCCAAAATACGGGTGTTTTAAACTTAGGTTTACGGGCATCAAACGTATCGTGCATAGCGGCGTAAACATGATGATTTTTCAATAGTGTGCAACGATCATTAAATGCAGCAAGCAACGACTTGTGGCTAATTTGGTTTATCAAGCGCGGAATCCCCATGGATGAACGCCAAATCGCTTTTTTCTGTTCAATAGAAAAAATGTGTGCCCCATTGCCTGCTTTATCTAAACGATTATTGATGTAAGCCACGCCTTCATCGATAGAGAGAGGACGGAACTGGCAACTAAACGTAATGCGTTGACGAAATTGCCTTAGATCATGGTTAGCCAATCTTTCATCCAACTCTGGTTGTCCGAATAACACCAATTGAATGAGCTTATCTTGTTCCGTTTCTAGGTTGCCAAATAGACGCAATGTTTCTAAAGCTTGTGGGGAAAGAGCTTGCGCTTCATCAACGATCAAGACGGTTTTCTTTCCCAAGGCATGTACTTGAATCAAGTGCTCTTGAATGAGGGAAACGATACGCAGCGGATCATCGTTCTCGATACCCAACTCTCTGGCGACAGCAAACTGCAACTGTTCCCCATTCAACACTGGATTGGGTAAGTAAATAAGCTCAACTTCAGATTCAATCTGCTCGATCAGCTTACGGCATACCATGGTTTTTCCAGTGCCGACTTCTCCCGTCACCTTAATCACCCCTTCTCCCATTTGCACGGCAGCTAGGATGGTTTGGATCGCCTCATAGTGAGGGGCTAACCCCAAGAACATTTCTGTATTTGGGGTTAACGAAAAAGGCTGAACTCGGAATCCAAAGTGTGACAAGTACATACTCGAATCACAAACCTATTGAAAAACAGAACCTTTCCCAGCGCTTATTGCGCATCTGGGAACCACTCTTGCAGCAGATCACGAGAGCGCTCTAGCTCTTTCTGCCAAGAGTTCACGCCAACTACGGTCGGTTTTAGCAAGATGACCAATTCTGTTTTCTCAGTTACGTTATTCACGTTGCGGAACAAATGCCCCAGTGCTGGTACATCGCCCAAAAATGGGACTTTAGAAACAAGCTCACGATTTTGCTGTTTCATCAAACCGCCGATAACCACAACATCGCCATCTTTAGCACGAATAACCGAGTCTGATTCACGAATAGAGCTTTTCGCTAATGGCAGTTGGATGTTTTGGAAATCTCCGCCCAAGTTCAATTGCTTCACTTCTTCCGTGACTTCAATAACTGCGGGGTGAACATGCAGGAACACATTGCCTTTGTTATCAATTTGCGGAGTCACATCGAGGGAAATACCCGAGAAGAATGGCGTCAGTTCCACTTCAGGAACTGCATTTGAGTTTTCACCGTTGCCTGCATTGCTCGATAGCTCGGTAACAAAGTACTCATCGGTACCCACTTTGATGACAGATTTTTGGTTGTTGGCAGCGGTAATACGAGGGCTCGAAAGGACGTTCAAGTCACCTTGCGTAGACATGAAGCTCAACACTGCATTGAAGTTACCATCCGAAATAGTCACGTTAGTTTGACCGCCCAATAGCGTGCCAATCGCATCCAATGGTGGTAATGTCGACGCAGGGCGGTTGACTACGATACTACCCGAGTTACCAATTGACGCCGATAAGTTTGACCAGTTGATGCCTTGTTGGTAGCCATCATTCAACGTCACTTCTAGGATTTTAGCTTCAAGAATGACCTGGCGCTGCATGCGCTCCTGCGATACACCTAAGAACTCGCGTACTTCGCGAATATCATCTGGAAATGCTCGAACCGTAATAACTCCCGCTTGTGGCGTTACAACCACACTTTGCCCTTTGCCTGAACCAATTAGATTCGCAACAGCTTGCTGCAGCATAGGCCAGAAGTCACTTTCAGTGATGGTTTCGATGCGTGTACCACCCGTAGATGTGGTCGAGCTATCGTTGTTGTTTCCATTGTTAGAGTCTGACGAGTCAGAACTGTCTGAGCTACCACCAGAATTAGACGTACCAGCCGAGGTTACAGAGCCCGTAACAATGCTGGTTAATGAGCGACCAGAACGCTTGAACTGCAGGTAATCGACTGGAATGGTCACAGTACGCATACCTGCTGGGTAGATTTGAATAACTTTGCCAGACTTCACCACGTCATAGCCATACATATTCTGTACAACATTCAGAACTTCATCCAATGTCACATCTGACAAGTTGACAGTGATATTACCTTGTACCGACGGGTGAATCGCCACGCTGTACTCTGTGCCTTTCACCAACGAGGCGAAAAAGCTTCTTGCATCGACCGCATTCGCTTGAATACGAAAACGCTTCGAGGTGCCTTGCTCTGATGCAACGTTCGAGTCTAAATTTGGCATCAAGTCTGCCTCAACAGAAGAAGGGATTTCTTCCAATGTGCGGCTGTTCGCTTGATTGATCGATTCATTGAGCGCTTCTTTAACTTCCACTGGATTCCGATGACCCATTGAACATCCCATTAAAGAAGCAATCGTTATTCCTACAACTAATTTGCGCATATCTGATCGGGCTCTGGTTATTATTGTTTTACGTTTAAATCAAAAAGCTCTAGGTCCCACTGACGGTTACCACGCTTTAAAGTTACAAATTCACTATTAATGCTCGCGACGCGATAACCCTTAAATAGCTCGCCTTTTTCGACAAGTTTGTTATCCATAATCGCGATACAATCAGTACTTGGCTTACACACAATACTGTTGAGCTTAGGCAGTCGGTACCGTTTAACTTTTGGTTTCGCTGACGTTTCAACCGCTGGTTTTTCCCAACCAAGTGGGGCCGTTGGGTCTTGGTTTGCCCAAGCGGTTCCTGCCGCTGCCATAACAAGCAATGAGATGATGAGTTTGTTAACCACCAATAAACTCCTCTCTAGATCCTAGTGTGTAGACTTCTAACACAAGCTTCGCTTTCGGGTACTCTTCGACTTTATAACTAAAGCTGCGCCAGTAATAACTCGCAGGAAGGCTCTCCAATTTATTCAGATAATTAGCAATAGAAAAATAGTCACCAGTCAGTTCCATACGAACAGGATGCACGTAGTAACCAGAGTATTGCGATGCTTCTTTATCTTCCGTTATTGGCTCAGATGGCAAGGTTTGCAGAGACAAAAGGTGAATGCCACTTTGCTGCTCCAACACATTTTCAAGCAGCTCAGCCATTTGCGAAGGTGTAATAAGATGCTCGATGATCTCCGCTAATTGCATCGAAAGATGCTGACTCTCAGCTAACAGATTAGATATCGCGCGATCAATCTCAGCATTTGGATCTTTCTTAAGTTGCGCCTGAATACGTAGCGTATCGATTTCAATCTTTTGATTGGCTTGCTTTAAATTACTTAGTTGCCTCTCATTACTGATGATCTCGTTAAGCTTTGGCTCCAATACCAGCGTAAAGAGCAACATGATCACGACAACTAAACCGCACAATGCGGTGAGCACTTTTTCACGCGTACTCATTTCGCCGAAGCGCCCTTCTAATGAGAGCCAGAATTCGTTCATTTCTCTTTATCCTCGCGCGTTTTTAGTTCAAACGTCACAATATCCTTATCATTTCGACCTATTTTGACGTCGTCAAACGTTCGGCCAACCAAGCTAATTTCATTTTTAAATTGGCTGACCCAATTTGGCACTGAGCTCGGTTTTTTCGCTAGTCCCTTCAGATCTAAGGTATGGGTATTGATTCGAATTTCGGACAAAGAAATTTCTTGGTTTCCTAGCTTCGCTAATGATTGCATCACGCCAGAGTAACCCGTGCGTTGCGAGTCATCGTATTTCCCGACAGCTTTAAGCGAGTCTCGCTTCGCCTTGACTTCACGCTCTAAGCGGGCTTTAGCTGCCAGCTTATTATTGTCAGGTTGATGTTTACGTAGCTTGACTTGATAACGTTCAAGCTCTGACTTCATGATATCGCCTTTACTTTTTACAATAGCAATCTCATCTTCCAAACCGCTGCTCTGCCAAGTGACATAACCGTAAGAAAATAGAATTGCAGCCGCCGCAACGCCCCAAGATAACGCGATATTTTTTAGCGTCAGGAGCTCTTTTTTCGGTTTTAAGTAATCGGGATATAAGTTGACGCGTCGAGTATTTGAAGTAGCCGCAGTGTCAGCCAAAACATGCCCTGATAGCTCATGTTCTGGTGGTAATAACGGTGAAACCTTAGTACTTAAACGGTAGTTCAGAGCCTGAACAAGCTCGCTCTCATCCTCTTCATCACAGCACACTTTCAATTGGTGTAATTGCACGTGGCGTAACTGAGATGAAAGATAGTCAATCGAACGTTGCAGTTCTAACGACAGACTGTCCATCTGTAAATCGCTAGACGGAACCCCCGTTAACGGTGGCGTCACACTGCGAATAGAGCGGTGGAACGCAATAGTATTTTCGACAAAAGCGCTTATACGGAAATGACCACGCACACTGCGTTGTAATAATAGGAAGTTTCCTAGTTCACCAGCAGTCTCTCCCCAAATATCGTCTTCAGGAAGAATGGCTTCTAATGGTAACTGGGCTCGACTGGCCAGTAACACAATCTTATCCAATATTTTTCGCGATAAGACGTATGCTTGCACTTTGGTTGAATTCGGTAACTCGACCGCATCGGCAATAATGTCGATGGCGCGCTCAGAGATCAGTTCTTTCAACAAAAACGGTAATGCGGCTGGCCATTCTTGACGCGGCATGACCGGTTTGTCGATTTGGTACATCTGGTAATAGTTATGAGAAAGAATAACCGTTAATGAATCATACGCACTCGCTGCAACGCTCAATGCTTGCTCAACGGCTTTTTCCCAATTGGACTCAGAAATATCAAATTGGTATGGACGACTACTTTTGATTGAAGATGATAAATAAACGGCGTCTGGCTGAATAACCAAAAAGCAGGAGCGATCACCACTAGATGATCGCTTAAGCTTGTCGAATAGTGCTTTGAAATCCATGATTATTATCTTTATTTTTTCCGCCAGCGATTTCGTCTTCCCAATTTAACTTGGGATTCTGATTGAGAATTCGGCAACGCTTGGGGACGAGGAAGAAACTGCTGCTCCGCAGAAAAGTAACGCCCTTGCCCACCATAAACCCCGAGCTCAATTAATGTGTTGAGCTCGTTCTGATTCTCAATTCCCACTGCTATAATTTTAGTTTTACTGTTTGCCGCCGCACCTAGCATACTGCGGACAAATAGCTGGTTTTCATGTCGTTGGTCGATTTTTGCTACTAAACTGCGATGAAGTTTAAGGTAACGAATGTCCACTTCTTTTAAATAGTGAGTGCTGACGATGGTACGCCCAGCCTGCCCAACCATTAAGTGGCACCCTAAACCGGCCAGCATTTTAGCGACTGGTCGCATAAAGTCTAAGTGTCTTACAAATTGTGCTTCAACAAACTCAAAACTGAGACACTTTCTCTGCTCACGTGACAACTGTAAGAGTTCATCACGAAACCATTTAAAGTACTCTCGGTTAGAAAATGGCGTTACATTCAAATTGAGCGCATACGATCTTGAGTTATCAAAATTATCCTTAAACTCTCTTAAGAATTTATTAATAACCGACTTATCCATTTGCGCTTCATAACCAACCTGTCTGATCGCAGAAATGAACCGAGATGCTTTAACAATCCCATTCTCAGGATCGCGAATCCGACATGTTAACTCTTCATATAATGATTTTTTATGCGTCGCGTCACTTATTGGGTGCACAGATTGTGCGTAGAGTATCACACTTTCAGGTGTAAGTGCTGTGTCAAATAACGTTCTCCACCTCACACTTCCGCGAGCTTCTTCATCGTGGTTCCATTTTTTGAAGCGACTCCAATTATTGTTATTTTGTAGTTGCGCACTACGCAAAGCAGTCTCGGCTTCATCAATGATTTGGCTGTGTCGCTCACCTTCTTTATAAGTGGTGATGCCAATATGGCACCAGTTGTCTGGATCAAGTGGCTCTGGCGGCATTAACTTTTCTAACTGGCGAATGCATTGCGAGGCAAGGTTAGCCACATCTTTCGCACTTTGGTGCGGTAGAAAAAGCGCAAAATCAGCATCGTAATAACGGGAAAATACAACATCTGGGTATCGTTGAACTAAATTGGACAATAAACTCCCAACTTCAACAATAAACTCATCCGTAATTTGCTTATCTTGCTCTTCTTCAACCAGTTTCCAGTCTTGAATACGAACTAGCAACACGGCGCCGCGAGCCCCGCTTTCTAGTAACGCCGATTCCAACTTGCTATCAAATAACACTCGGTTAGCGGTACCGGTTAGCTTATCAAGGAAGGTTTGAGTTCGAATAAAGGTATCAAATCGGCTTCGCTCTTGACGCGCATCTTGTAACTCTTCGATTAATACATCGAGCGCTTCACTGGCGGTGTAAGGCCATTCTTTTTTGTCACCTTTGGCATACTGCTCCACCCTACCAGCCAGGATCATTCTGCCTCGCTCTTCGAGCATTTCGGAGCCTTCTAATTGTTCCTTAAGCCATGCCACGCCGCGCATTAAGCAGAAGATGATCAATATAACGGCAAGCGTGATCGACCAAAGCGCCTGCATTGAGTAGCTGTAACCTAAGTAAGGGGGAATTGCTTTAAAGTGAATTGTGTAATCTTGATTGTGAGTCAACTGGTACTCAGCCTCAAACAAGACTGACGCTTCCATTTGATGAGAAGTATCTTTGAAGCGATAAACAACGGCGTTGTTGGTCGACAACGTCATTTCGACAATATTGGAAGCCTGCAGCATCTTCGGCATCCAGCGCTGCATAGAATAAGCGGCGTCAGGATCTTCCATCTCCTTGTCGACCACCTCTACGATCCCTTCTAAATAATGGGTGAGATATTCCTGCCCAAGACGTTTAAAAGAGAGGGTGCCACCGACAAACAAGATAAACATGGCGCAGATAACGATCATGGTGACAAAGGCCACCAGCCGTGTGCTTAACTTAAGAGTTGGGGTATACCTCATGAATACCAAATTCCTTTTTTATTCATCATATACCTTATTGAAATATTTATACTTGATAAGAGTTCATCAAACAATCGGATTAGTCTGATAGTGAGAGGCTGGAGCATAAAGAAAATCACACTCATTGATAAGTTTTATTGTTACGCCTAACCTTGCCAAGAGAAGCCTGTGAAATCATTAGATTGCGACAATAAAAAAGGCCGCGATATTCGCGGCCTTTTCGATTCAAGCATAAGCAGAATTTAGAACGGGATATCGTCGTCAAAATCCATTGGTGGCTCATTGTACTGCTGCTGTGATTGCTGCGGAGCCTGTTGTTGTGGTTGCTGTTGCTGAGGCGCATTGTACTGCTGCTGAGCTGGCTGTTGAGGCTGACCCCATCCACCTTGTTGCTGCTGTTGACCGCCCATAGGTGCGCCGCCACCTTGAGCACGACCGCCAAGCATTTGCATCACACCATTGAAGCCTTGAACAACGACTTCCGTTGAGTAGCGATCTTGGCCACTTTGATCTTGCCATTTGCGAGTTTGCAGTTGCCCTTCAATGTAAACTTGAGAGCCTTTACGCAAGTACTCACCTGCTACTTCCGCAAGTTTGCCGAACAACACAACACGGTGCCATTCCGTTTTTTCGCGCTGTTCGCCAGTCGCTTTATCACGCCATGAATCAGAAGTCGCAATAGTAATGTTTGCTACTGCACCGCCATTCGGCATGTAACGAATTTCAGGGTCGTTACCTAGATTCCCCACCAAAATAACTTTGTTAATTCCACGGCTGGCCATGATGTGCTCCGTTTCACTCTGGATATATAAAATTTTAGCGCATTAGAATAGCACGCTTTAATGTTTTGATTAAAGTCTAATACCATTGTGATCTATTGAGTCACCCTCTAGAACCCAAATCGTATTTCAACTTACGTGTGTAGCATTTTTGATTCGCGTTGCAGACATCGTTTCGTGAAGCTTTGAATTCGAACGCATTTATTCAGTAAAGCGATGGTTATGGCCTCTCTTTAATGCCAGTTTATGGCTTCTATTGAACCCAGGGAGATTGGAACACGTGAGAAAGTCGGCTTACGCAAGAAAGCTATTTCTGATCAGTATGGAAGATAATGCGCAAAAAAAAGTGGCGGCACTCGAAAAGTACGTTGATATGAGCATCCCGGTGATTTCAACCGCAGCACTCATGGAAGCCAAGCCACAACACCGTAATAAAATTCTACTGATCGACTTCAGTGAACATAAATCACTTGTTCAATCGATCAAAAACTTGCCTCTTGTATGGAAAAACTTTGAAACCGTTGTCTTCAACGTGCCTAAAAGACTAACCACGGATGAACTTCTTTCATTTGGTCAATTAAAAGGTGTGTTTTATTCTGAAGATACGCTAGAGCAAATTGGAGAAGGGTTAAAAGGCATTGTTAACGGTCAAAACTGGCTGCCGCGTAATGTAACCAGTCAACTTTTACACTATTACCGCAATGTCATTAATACTCATACTGCACCAGCTACGGTAGACCTAACCATTCGTGAGCTACAAGTACTACGTTGCCTACAAGCTGGCGCCTCGAACAGTCAGATGGCCGAGGAGTTATTCGTCAGTGAATTCACCATCAAATCGCACTTGTATCAGATATTCAAAAAGCTATCCGTAAAGAACCGAGTACAGGCAATCGCCTGGGCAGACCAAAACTTAATGTCATGATGCAATGTGAGCGGCTCTGATAACTGAAATGACAAGTCGCTCATCTTTTTTCCGCACCGAGTCTCACATTTTTTCCTACTTTATTCATGATTCATTGATACCTCTCGTGTTAAAGTTATACGCAGATTCTTGATAAAAACGAGATAGGATATTCCCCCAATGATAAAAAAATGTCTGTTCCCTGCTGCAGGCTATGGCACACGCTTCCTACCGGCAACGAAATCTATGCCAAAAGAGATGATGCCAGTCGTGAACAAACCGCTTATTGAATACGGTGTCGAAGAAGCAATCCAAGCTGGTATGAACGGCATGTGTATTGTGACAGGTCGTGGCAAGCACTCGATCATGGACCACTTTGATAAGAACTACGAACTGGAACATCAGATTAGCGGTACCAACAAAGAAGAGCTGTTGGTAGATATCCGTGAAATCATTGAATCTGCAAACTTCACTTATATACGTCAACGCGAAATGAAAGGCTTGGGCCACGCGATTCTAACTGGACGAGAATTGGTAGGCGATGAGCCATTTGCTGTTGTTCTTGCTGATGACCTTTGTGTGAACGAGCAAGAGGGCGTACTGGCTCAGATGGTGGCACTATTTAAGCAGTTCCGCTGTTCTATCGTTGCAGTACAAGAAGTACCAGCCGAAGAAACACACAAATACGGCGTTATCTCTGGTGAAATGATCAAAGACGACATCTATCGCGTAGACGACATGGTAGAAAAACCAGAGAAAGGCACGGCACCTAGCAACCTTGCGATCATTGGTCGCTACATCCTGACTCCCGATATTTTTGAACTGATCGAAAACACCGAACCTGGTAAAGGTGGTGAAATTCAAATCACTGACGCGCTGCTAAAACAAGCAAAAGCGGGCTGTGTATTGGCTTACAAATTCAAGGGCAAACGCTTTGACTGTGGTAGCGTTGAAGGTTACATCGAAGCAACTAACTATTGTTTTGAAAACCTGTATCTAAAAGATGAAAAAACCTCTGAGCTAGGTAAGCACGCAACACAAAAAGCAGTATAAAGCATCGTCTTAGTACGAAATTACTGTATCGAAAGCCCAGCACAACGCTGGGCTTTTTACTTTACTGTTTTTTTATCCAGTAATTTTCTTTGCACATTTCTCACACTATGTAATACTTGCCCCACTTGGTTATACATAGAGCAAAAACGATGGATAAAATAGAAGTTCGCGGTGCCCGAACCCATAACCTTAAAGACATTAATCTTACAATCCCTCGCGATAAACTGATTGTCATTACTGGACTAAGTGGCTCAGGTAAATCCTCTCTCGCTTTCGATACATTGTATGCAGAAGGCCAACGACGCTACGTAGAGTCTCTCTCTGCCTACGCTCGTCAGTTTTTGTCTCTGATGGAAAAACCCGATGTCGACCACATTGAAGGGTTATCACCTGCGATTTCTATTGAACAGAAATCTACTTCTCATAACCCGCGTTCAACCGTCGGTACAATTACCGAAGTCTACGACTACTTACGTCTATTGTATGCTCGTGTGGGCGAACCCCGCTGTCCAACGCACCATGCCCCTCTTGCTGCGCAAACTATCAGCCAAATGGTGGACAAAGTCCTAGAGATGCCGGAAGGCAGCAAAATGATGCTATTGGCGCCTATTGTCAAAGAACGTAAAGGTGAGCATGTTAAAACGCTTGAGAACTTAGCGGCTCAAGGCTTTATTCGTGCGCGTATTGATGGAGAAACTTGCGATCTTTCCGATCCTCCAACCCTTGAACTACATAAAAAGCACACCATTGAAGTTGTGGTAGACCGCTTTAAAGTTCGTCCAGACTTACAACAGCGCTTGGCCGAATCTTTCGAGACAACACTCGAATTATCAGGCGGAATTGCAGTTGTCGCGCCAATGGATGGCGACGGTGAAGAGATTATTTTCTCCGCCAACTTCGCTTGTCCACAATGTGGTTACAGCATGCAAGAGTTAGAGCCGCGACTTTTCTCATTCAACAACCCTGCTGGTGCATGTGGCACTTGTGATGGCTTGGGTGTTCAACAATACTTCGATCCAAGCCGAGTCATTCAAGATGATTCATTAAGCTTGGCACAAGGTGCAATTCGCGGTTGGGATCAAAAGAACTACTACTACTTCCAAATGCTCATCTCATTGGCCGATCATTATGGTTTTGACCTCCATGCCCCTTTTAATTCTCTGCCAAAGAAAACGCAAGATGTCATTCTAAAGGGCTCAGGTCGTACTGAGATTGAGTTTAAATACATCAACGATCGTGGCGATATTCGCGTTAAACGCCATCCATTCG
Source organism: Vibrio sp. 1078-1 (assembly GCF_033340475.1). Taxonomy (NCBI): domain Bacteria; kingdom Pseudomonadati; phylum Pseudomonadota; class Gammaproteobacteria; order Vibrionales; family Vibrionaceae; genus Vibrio; species Vibrio sp. 1078-1. Next base: position 12,670 of record NZ_JAWOWM010000015.1, on the reverse strand, counting down.
AAGGTATTCTGAATACCCTAGAACGTCGCTATCGTGATACAGAATCCAACTCTGTCCGTGAAGAGCTTGCAAAATACATCTCCACTAAATCTTGTTCAAGCTGTGGCGGTACTCGTCTACGCCTTGAAGCACGTAACGTGTTTATTGCTGATACGACACTACCTGAGATTGTTGAACTCAGCATTGCTGATGCATTGGAATTCTTCCATTCCTTGAAACTGGAAGGTCAACGCGCCCAAATCGCTGAAAAAGTGATGAAGGAAATCAACGACCGCCTGCAATTCTTAGTTAACGTCGGTTTGAACTACCTAAACTTATCACGCAGTGCAGAAACCTTATCAGGCGGTGAAGCTCAACGTATTCGTTTAGCAAGCCAAATTGGGGCGGGTCTTGTTGGTGTGATGTATGTTCTGGACGAACCGTCGATTGGTCTCCACCAGCGTGATAATGAACGCTTATTAAAAACGCTCACTCATTTGCGCGATTTAGGTAATACCGTACTTGTGGTAGAACACGATGAAGATGCGATTCGCTGTGCAGATCATGTCATAGATATTGGTCCTGGTGCTGGCGTACATGGTGGTAATGTTGTTGCGGAAGGCACCATGGAAGAGATAGTCGCGAATCCGAATTCTCTGACAGGTCAGTACTTAAGTGGTGTTAAAGAAATCGCAGTACCGAAAGATCGCACGCCGCGAGATCCGAAAAAAACGGTTGAGCTATTAGGCGCTACAGGTAATAACCTTAAAAACGTTAACCTTTCAATTCCTGTTGGGTTATTCAGCTGTATTACAGGAGTATCTGGCTCAGGTAAATCAACGCTGATTAATGATACTTTCTTTAAAATTGCGCATACCCAACTTAACGGAGCGACAACGGCTCAGCCTTCACCTTATAAATCGATTAAAGGTCTAGAGCACTTCGATAAAGTCATCGATATCGATCAAAGCCCAATTGGCCGTACACCTCGCTCTAACCCTGCAACCTATACGGGGATCTTTACACCAATCCGTGAACTGTTTGCAGGCACACAGGAGTCGCGTTCTCGCGGTTACAAACCGGGCCGTTTTAGTTTTAACGTGCGCGGTGGTCGTTGTGAGGCCTGTCAGGGTGACGGTGTTATCAAAGTAGAAATGCACTTCCTACCAGATGTTTATGTGCCATGTGATGTGTGTAAAGGTAAACGCTACAACCGTGAAACGCTCGAAGTACGTTACAAAGGTAAAACTATTGATGAAGTGCTAGAAATGACGGTCGAAGATGCACGCACCTTCTTCGATCCAGTTCCTGCCATCGCTCGCAAACTACAAACACTGATGGATGTGGGTTTGTCGTACATACGATTGGGTCAAGCGGCAACAACACTCTCCGGTGGTGAAGCACAGCGTGTGAAACTGGCGCGAGAGCTATCCAAACGTGATACAGGAAAAACCTTGTACATTTTGGATGAACCAACAACCGGCTTGCACTTCCATGATATCCAGCAGTTGCTCACTGTACTGCACAGACTTCGCGACCACGGAAACACTGTCGTGGTGATCGAGCATAACCTGGACGTCATTAAGACTGCGGACTGGATTATCGATCTTGGTCCTGAAGGGGGTCAAGGTGGCGGCGAGATAATCGCTCAAGGCACTCCGGAAGATGTGTCGCAAATCGAGGGTTCGCACACAGCTCACTTCCTCAAGCCTATGTTGAAGTAGAAAAAACAGGTAAAGTATCGAGACCAGCAAGTGCTGGTCTTTTTTCATTCAAAACAACGCAATAACTATGGCTACTATACATGTAAGTGGAACAAAGCTTTCTCCCGAAAAAGTACAGGTTCCCCTCAATCGCAAGTTTCTCATTGCCTTGGCAACACTATTTGTGTTGGCAATGCACTTTTTCATGCCCAACCCCGGCGGTTCGGGGCTTTCGCTTTCGTTCAATGCGACAACTTGGATTGCTTTTAGCTTTGCATTAGGCATTGGGTGTTACCAACTAGCGAATAATCGAGTGCTACGTTACTCAAAACTAACCATCGGCTTGTTCATTAGTGCTCTTATCATGACAGTGCCCATTCTGTACCCAAATGCGAATAGCAGCTTGGCAGCCAATAAGCTCATAGGCCTGTGGTGTGGTGTCCTGTTCTTTATTGTTTTACAACAATTTCATTTCAGTAATAAACATCGCCAACGCCTATTATGGTTCATTGTCCTTGCGGTTGTTATCGAAGCCATTTTTGGTCTGACACAATATCTGTATCTCAAACCAGGCAATCCGTTTGGTTACGACACGGTGGCCAATCGTCCTTATGGTATTTTCCAACAGCCCAATGTAATGGCCAGTTTTCTTGCGACAGGGTTGGTGATTGCCAGCTATTTACTTGCACGTCAGCCCTACAAATACGATCGTAAGTTAAGCGATGTTTACCTTCTCTATGCCGTACCAGTTTTAACTTTACCACTAATTGTGGCGTTGGCTTCACGCACTGGTTGGTTAGCCTCGGTCATCGCCGTGTTGTTGGTCATTCCATACATGTACCGCTTTGCAACCAAAGGGCGCTTTATCCGCTGGGTTGTGTCACTTGTAAGTGGGCTCTTACTCTCTGTCGTTGTCATGCATCTTGCCTTTCCTGATGGAGGTAGGTTAGCCGCAGAAAAAGTAAATATGGAGTCTCCTCGAGCGTATACTTTTCCGCAAACATTAGACATGGTGATTGAAAAGCCTTTTACTGGTTATGGATATGGCAAGTTTGAATCTGAGTACATGCTGTATACGGCTCGTCAACATGCCCTAAATGAGAATTACCCAGCAGGTTTGCCAGCCATGGATCATCCGCATAATGAGCTACTTTACTGGGGAGTAGAAGGTGGCTTGCTGCCAATAATCGGCATCTTCTTAGCGATGGCACTGGTACTGTATCGAATCTATCAAGCCAAACGCGGAACTCGTCTTGCGTTGCTGGCCTTGTTTATACCTATCGTATTGCACTCACAACTGGAATACCCTTTCTACCACTCTCTCGTGCATTGGTTGATCTTCGTTATCCTACTGTACTGGGTCGATCAGCGCGTCTCTCGTTATCGACAAGTCGGCTTTAGTAATGTGACCAAAAGCTTGCTGCGTGTTTTTAGTTTGGTACTTCCCGTTGCGTTTACGTTTTACATGGTAAGCGCATTACATACGAACTATGTATTGACGAAGTTTGAGACCACTAGACCAACTAACCCTGATATTCTGAATCAAGTCAGTAACCCTGTGGTTTGGAAAGACAGGTTTGATTGGGATGTCTATAGCACGTTTTTAAACCTTGGGCTGTACCAACAAGACGCAACCTTGATTCAGCCTTATATCGATTGGTCGCTAAAAATCATCAAAGATAAGCCTCGCCCTGCATTTTATAATAATTTGATTTTGGCCTACCAAGGCTTAGATGACTCAAGTAAAGCGGAGCAAATTAGAGCTGAAGCGCAGTTTTTGTTCCCGAAGATTGATTTCAGTGACGTCAATTACCAACCACCTTCTCAAGCAATCTCTGCCTCACCAGCCCCCACTTCAGGTGCAGAGTAATAAGTACCAAAAAGCGAAGGGATGACCTTCGCTTTTCTTTATCTCATTGCTGTATGATTTTATTCAGTGAGTGACTCTTCTAACGCTTTTAAGCACAGCGCAACGTTTTCAGATCGAGCGCCGTAACCCATTAAGCCAATACGCCACGCTTTACCAGCTAATGCCCCAAGGCCTGCACCAATTTCTAGGTTATAGGTTTCTAGCAAGTGAGCACGAACTTTTGCTTCATCAATTCCTTCAGGCACGTAAATCGCATTTAATTGTGGCAACCGATGGGCTTCGTCCACAACAAATTCAAATCCTAACTTTTGTAAGCCATTTTTGAGTTTTTCATGCATCAGTTGGTGACGAGCCCAAGCGTTTTCTAATCCTTCATTTTTCAGTATCAATAAAGCTTCATGAAGCGCATACAAGCTATTAACTGGCGCCGTATGATGGTAACTACGCTTGCCTTCTCCACTCCAATACCCCAAAACTAAACTCTGATCGAGGAACCAACTCTGTACTGGTGTTGTTCTTGCTTGAATCTTTTCAATCGCGGCAGGAGAAAACGTCACTGGTGAGAGTCCAGGTACACATGACAAACATTTTTGACTACCAGAGTAAACCGCATCCAGTTGCCATTCATCCACTTTTAACGGCACACCACCAAGCGATGTCACCGCATCAACAATAGATAATGCATTATGCTGTTTCGCGAGCTTACCCAATGCTTGAGCATCACTGACTGCACCAGTTGAGGTTTCCGCATGCACAAAAGCAAGAATTTTTGTATCTGGGTGCTGTTCGAGTGCTTGCTCGACTTTATCAATGGAAACAGGCGTCCCCCATTCATCATCGACGATAACAACTTCACCACCAGCACGGACGACATTTTCGCGCATGCGTTCACCAAATACACCATTACGGCAAACGATCACTTTATCGCCTTTCTCGATCAAGTTTACAAAGCAGGTTTCCATCCCTGCACTACCTGGCGCTGAAACCGCAATAGTGAACTCATTGTCAGTTTGAAAGGCATACTTCAATAGCTGCTTGAGCTCATCCATCATACCGATAAACAGAGGATCAAGGTGACCTACCGTAGGACGGCTTAGTGCTTGTAACACTTGAGGATAAATATCAGAAGGACCAGGTCCCATTAAAATACGGTGAGGCGGAATAAAGCTTTGGATCGACATGTCAGCTCCTTGATTATCTTTTATCCTGAGCATTCTAAAAGTTCTATTCAATAACATGGCTCAGGTGTAGGGTTCTTCACCCTAATAGATTTTTCCTCTATCAGCAATTAGCCGTAAGTATGGAGGTCAAACCAGTGTCACAAAATCGTTAATAAAAAACACCATAAAGGTTGAAATATTGATTGACATTAAGGCCTCAAAACCGTTCAATGTTTGAGCTTTATGTAGAAGAGGAGCGCTACCCAGGTAGATGATTTGTGGAACCGCAATTCCAACACCAATCATTGAGGGGGAGTAGTGCCGAGGTAAGTCAAAGTTGCAGGATTTGACTTGTCGGTTGAATTGGGCTGAATCCCATCAACTGTCATCAGCGCAGTCTGATGAAGGGCTTCTGAGGGTAAATTTTTCAAATAGCATTCTAAATACCTCTCTTTTTGCTCTGTTCCTTTTCTCACTAAACATTGGATGTACAATTTTTTAGGAAGCCGTGGGAGAACGCAGTGAGCGCATTTAACGTAGCTAAATTCGGTGGAACCAGTGTTGCCAACTTTGAGGCAATGAGTCGTTGCGCCACCATTATCGAAAACAATCCAAATACTCGCCTGGTCGTGAGCAGCGCTTGCTCTGGCGTCACCAACCTATTGGTAGAACTCGCCAACGGTGTTCAGGATCAAACGCACCGTACTGAGCTGCTACAAAATTTGGCCAACATTCATGACGCCATTTTAACTCAGCTCGAAGACAGCACGAAAACTGCTGCCGAGGTGTATGGCATATTAGATACCGTAACCAGCCTGGCCGAGGCTGCATCTATCCAAGCTAGTGCGAAGTTAACCGATCATTTAGTCGCATGTGGTGAACTCATGTCGACGCACATTCTAACTCAGTTAATGTGTGAGCGAGGCATTCAAGCAGTGCGCTTTGATATCCGCGATGTGTTGCGTACTGATGACAACTTTGGTCGCGCGGAGCCAAACATTGAAGCAATTTCGACGCTTGCGCAAGATAAACTCGTACCACTTTGCCAACAATCCGTTGTTGTTACTCAAGGCTTCATAGGATCTGACGAAGCCGGTAATACAACAACATTAGGTCGAGGGGGCAGCGATTACAGCGCCGCCTTAATTGCTGAGAGCGTTAAAGCGGCAGGGCTAGAAATCTGGACTGATGTTCCGGGAATCTACACAACAGACCCGCGAATTGCACCAAAAGCCTCACCAATTCCTGAGATCAGCTTTAGTGAAGCTTCAGAAATGGCTAACTTTGGCGCTAAAATCCTTCACCCTTCTACGCTAGTACCTGCATTGCGCCACGACATTCCGGTATTTGTAGGGTCATCGAAAGAGCCAGAAAAAGGGGGAACTTGGATTCGCCACCAAGTCGAAAGCTCACCGTTATTCCGTGCGCTAGCTTTGCGTTGTAACCAAACCATGGTAACGCTACGCAGCGCCAATATGTTCCACGCATACGGTTTTTTAGCAAAGGTCTTTGAGATCCTTGCAAAGCATAAGATCTCTGTCGATTTGATCACGACATCTGAAATCAGTGTATCGTTAACACTTGATCAAACTGATACCTCTGGCGGAGCACCACAGCTGCCGCAAGCTGCACGAGAAGAGTTAGAAGAGTTATGTAAGGTAGAAGTTGAACATGACCTATGCCTCGTTGCTCTCATTGGAAACAACATGAGTGAGAGTAAAGGCTACGCGAAACAGGTTTTTGGCACGCTAGAAGATTTTAACCTACGCATGATTTGTTATGGCGCTAGCCCTCACAACTTATGCTTCTTGCTCCATGAATCGGTATCGAAACAAGCCATACAAAAACTCCACACTGAGTTGTTTGAGAAGTAAGTTCAACTCAATAAAACAAAGGGCTGCGTATTTGCAGCCCTTTGTCGTTTCATTAGTTGTTACATTTGGACGAGGTAAACATCAATTTAACCGTTAATGTTTGGCCCTAACCATTTTTCAGCCTCGATCCTATCCCACCCCTTACGATCGGCGTAACTCTCTAACTGATCTTCTTGGATCTGTGCGATCGCAAAGTAACGTGAGTCAGGATGAGAGAAATACCAACCAGAGACTGACGCGCCCGGATACATTGCATAGCTGGAGGTTAGAGTCATACCAATGTTCTCTTCCACATTAAGTAACTCCCAAAGCGGTCCTTTTTCAGTATGTTCAGGACACGCGGGATAACCCGGCGCAGGGCGAATACCTTGGTATTTTTCACGAATGAGATCATCGTTAGATAAATCTTCATCAGCTGCATAACCCCAAATTTCTTTACGGACACGCTCATGCAAATACTCAGCAAACGCTTCGGCTAGGCGATCCGCCACCGCTTGAATCATAATTGCGTTGTAATCATCTCCCTGTGCTTTGTATTCATCAGCAAGCTCTCGTTCACCAATACCACCAGTGACAGCAAATGCCCCTATCCAATCATGCTTACCCGACTCTTTAGGTGCGATGTAGTCGGATAAACAATAGTTGAATCCTTTTGGTTTCTCGGTCTGTTGTCGCAAGTTACGTAATACTTTCACAACGTCGGTACGAGTTTCATCAGCATAAACTTCAATGTCGTCCCCCACGCTCGCAGCAGGGAATAAGCCACACATTCCACGCGCTTTTAACAGGCCTTCTCGCTCAACTCGATCAAGTATCTCGTGGGCATCTTCGAATAAACGTTTTGCTTCTTCACCAACTTCTTCATGTTGGAAAATTGTTGGATACTTACCCACAAGTGACCAAGTCATAAAGAATGGTGTCCAATCGATGTATTGACGTAATATAGCCACATCAAAATCATCGAAGATATGAATGCCAGGCTTAACAGGCACTGGAGGAGTATAAGCTTCCCAATCGATAGCAACTTTATTCGCTCGAGCAGCTTCTAATGTCACTGGTTTGGTTCTCGGTTTCTTTCGATTATGTTGATCACGTACTCGTTCGTAATCAGCTTCAAGTTTTTCAACAAATTCAGGGCGACGTTCATCAGACAGAAGAGAAGTACATACGCCCACTGCACGTGAGGCGTTGTTCACGTAAACCACTGGATGCTTGTAATTTTTCTCAATCTTAACTGCTGTATGGGCTTTTGACGTTGTTGCGCCACCGATGAGAAGAGGTAAGTTAAAGTCGAGACGCTCCATCTCTTTTGCAACATGCACCATTTCGTCTAATGAAGGTGTGATCAACCCTGATAAACCAATAATATCGACGTTCTCTTCTTGCGCTACTTTTAAGATCTTTTCGCAAGGAACCATGACACCAAGATCGATAATTTCGTAGTTATTGCACTGCAATACAACGCCAACGATATTTTTCCCGATATCATGTACATCACCTTTGACCGTCGCTAGCAAAATCTTACCGTTTGTTTGTCCCACCTGCTTTTCTGCATTGATGTAGGGCTCCAGATGCGCGACTGCTTGCTTCATCACTCGTGCAGATTTTACGACCTGAGGAAGGAACATTTTACCTTCACCAAACAAGTCTCCGACGACGTTCATCCCATCCATTAATGGGCCTTCAATCACCTCTAATGGCTTTGAAGCGTTGACACGAGCCTCTTCGGTATCATCAACGATGAACTCAGTTATTCCTTTCACTAACGCGTGCTCTAAGCGCTTTTCAACAGGCCAAGTTCTCCACTCAAGTGCAGAGGCATCCTCCTCTTTACCTACCCCTTTGCCTGCATATTCCGCCGCGATATCTAACAATCTCTCAGTGGCGTCATCACGACGGTTAAGAACGACATCTTCCACAGCCTCACGCAATTTTTCAGGCACGTTATCGTAGATTTCTAACTGACCCGCATTCACAATCCCCATATCCATACCATTTTTAAAACAGTGGTAGAGGAACACCGCGTGAATCGCTTCACGTACATAGTTATTGCCACGGAAAGAGAATGAGACGTTAGAAACACCACCCGAGATCATCGCATGTGGTAAATCACGTTTGATATCGCCAACGGCTTCAATGAAATCCACCGCGTAGTTATTATGCTCCTCGATCCCCGTAGCAATGGCAAAAATGTTTGGGTCAAAAATGATGTCTTCTGGTGGAAAGCCCACTTCATCAACAAGAATTCGGTAAGCGTTGGTACAAATTTCTACTTTGCGCTCACGTGTATCTGCTTGCCCAATCTCATCAAACGCCATCACAATCACAGCCGCACCGTAACGGCGGATCAACTTAGCTTGTTCAACGAATTTCTCTTTGCCTTCTTTGAGAGAGATCGAGTTAACAATGCCTTTGCCTTGGATGCACTTAAGACCGGCTTCAATAACCTCCCACTTGGAAGAGTCAACCATGATTGGTACTTTTGAGATTTCAGGTTCTGACGCACAAAGGTTTAAAAAGCGAACCATACAAGCTTGTGCATCCAACATGCCTTCATCCATGTTGATATCGATAATTTGAGCGCCATTTTCAACTTGTTGACGAGCCACATCGAGCGCTTCATCGTACAGCTCTTCTTTAATCAAGCGCTTAAAACGCGCAGAACCGGTTACATTCGTACGCTCACCGACATTGATAAATAAAGAGTCTTTATCAATAGCGAGTGGCTCTAGGCCAGACAAGCGACAAGCAACGGGAAGTTCAGGTAATTGACGAGGGGCGATATTTTCAACCGCGAGTGCCATTTGGCGAATGTGCTCAGGAGTTGTACCACAACACCCACCAATCAAGTTTAAAAAGCCACTTTGAGCCCACTCTTTAACATGCTTAGCCATATCTTCTGGCGACAAATCGTATTCGCCGAATGCATTCGGAAGCCCAGCATTTGGGTGAGCGGAAACAAAAGATTCTGATATACGCGAGAGCTCTTCAACATAAGGACGCAGTTCATCCGGGCCAAGTGCACAGTTCAAACCAAACGAAATCGGTTTAACATGACGTAATGAGTTGTAAAACGCTTCTGTGGTTTGACCGGATAATGTTCTACCGGAAGCATCAGTAATAGTCCCCGAGATCATCACAGGTAACTCAATACCCATCTCTTCAAACACACTTTCAACAGCAAATGAACAAGCCTTAGCGTTAAGAGTATCGAAGATGGTCTCGATAAGAATAAGATCAGAACCACCTTTAATCAGCGCTCGAGTCGATTCAGAGTAAGCCTCAACTAACTCGTCGAAAGAAACATTTCGATATCCAGGGTCGTTTACATCAGGAGAGATAGAACAAGTGCGGTTCGTCGGCCCTAAAACCCCTGCGACATAACGCGGTTTATCGGGTGTTTTTGCGGTCCATTCGTCTGCAACTTCACGTGCAAGCTTGGCAGCAGCAAAGTTAATTTCTTCACTTAGGCTTTCCATCTCGTAGTCAGCCATCGCAATGGTTGTTGCGTTAAACGTGTTGGTTTCGAGAATATCTGCACCCGCTTCTAAATATGCAGCGTGAATTTCCTTGATAAGTTGAGGCTGACTTAGAACCAACAGGTCGTTGTTACCTTTTAGATCACAATGCCAATCCGCAAAGCGCGTTCCTCGATAGTCTTGCTCTTCAAGTTTGTACCCTTGAATCATGGTTCCCATACCACCATCAATCAAAAGAATACGTTGCTTCAATTGAGCTTCAATCTGTTGTATTACGTTACTTCCCACAGTACAGCCTCATTCCTTTAGTTATCTTTCCATCCTATCACACAAACTTCAGGAGTCTAGACGTCTAAACGTAGAATTAATGATTATTTTATATCCTTCTTAACTTGCAAAATAATCACGAAAAAATGTTTGCTATTTAAGCAGCATCAGCCGAGAATTCCATTCATAAAATGTTACAAATAGAGAGCTCTATGTCGGTCTATCATACTTTATGTTTTCTATCCGCAGCTGCGATGCTAATTGCTTTTGTAAACAGCAAGATAGGAAAGATGCAAACCACCATTGCGATTACCGCAGGTTCAATGGTGCTTTCACTTCTAATCTTAATTGCGGGTCAAAACAACTGGTTCCATCTCACCGAAATTGCAACGGAGACGGTCACAAGGATTAACTTCGAAGATTTCTTGCTCAAAGGCATTCTTGGCTTCTTACTATTTGCTGGTGGACTAGGCATCAAACTCCCGAACCTTAAAGATCAAAAGTGGGAGATCACTGTTTTAGCCCTTGGAGCTACACTGTTTTCTACGTTCTTTATTGGATTTGCGCTGTATGGGTTTTGTCAGTTAATTGGCATCCAATTTGATTTGGTCTACTGCTTACTATTTGGTGCTCTAATATCGCCAACTGACCCAATCGCTGTATTGGCTATTGTGAAAAAACTCGATGCTCCTAAACGTATCTCCACTCAGATTGAAGGAGAATCGCTCTTCAATGATGGCTTCGGTTTGGTTATCTTCGTCACTCTATTTACGATTGCATTTGGCACTGAGGCACCAACTGTAGGTAGTGTCACCTTACTCTTCATCCAAGAAGCTATCGGTGGTATCACATATGGTTTCGTCCTCGGTTTGCTATTCCACTACTTGATCAGTGCCACCGATGATCACTCAATGGAATTGTTACTTACCATTGGTGTCCCAACAGCAGGTTACGCATTTGCTGAATACATCCATGTATCAGGCCCACTCGCAATGGTTGTATCCGGTATTATGATTGGCAACTGGACACGCTTTATTGGCTTTTCAAAAGAGAGTGAAGATCACCTTGACCATTTTTGGGAGCTTGTTGATGAGTTCTTGAATGGCGTGTTATTCCTACTGATCGGCATGTCGATGCTGCTGTTTGAATTCCACAAAGAAGACTGGATCATGATGGCTATTTCAGTCCCTCTTGTACTAGCAGCTCGCTATTTAAGCGTATTTCTCTCGTACATTGGCTTTAAGCGTTACAGAAAATATAACCCGTGGTCAGTACGTATTTTGACGTGGGGCGGCTTACGCGGGGGCCTTGCATTGGCAATGGCACTTTCCATTCCATCTGGTATTTGGGTGATTCAAGATAAGTTAATCGATGTAAAAGAGATTATTCTTGTAATGACCTACTCCGTCGTTGTTTTCTCTATCCTCATTCAAGGCTCAACAATCACTCCAATGATTGAAAAAGCAAAAGCAGAAGAGAAGAAGATGGAAGAGAACAACCAAGCAATAACCACTCCGGAACATACGGAGACAGTGGACTCTTAAAGACACGTAACTTAATAAATAAAAAGCAGCTACCTAGCTGCTTTTTTCATAACTAATTTTCAGACTCCCCTTCAAGGACGAAGGCTCCTTATTCTTTGATATACCATCAAATATACGAAGAATCGCTACGCTACATTTTCATAGATACTAACTATTGCCGATAGATAGTATTCATAGACGAGTCTTTTAATTTACCCATTTTCATCTGTATCACTTCTCTTCCCTTGGCAATATAGGCTCCTCGCAAACATCAAAGCTAAACTTCCACAATACTTAGCAATGAGCGAGTTTGTATTTTTATGAGAAAGAGACATTTAGGGTGATTGCGTTCAGAACCCAAACGGGTTAGCAACCTCACCGAGATAAAACTGAGCTGGCACCCAGGTAGCAAAGCCTTAACGGAAGTTTAAATCCCTCCCTCTTGAACTCAGTGAGACTAAACTTGTATTCAAAGTCGTCCTGTTTTCAAATTAGAAACAAGCGACACCTCAAACAATTAAACTCTGTCACATAACTAGATTTTCTAATATCGAATAAAAAGGAGCTTTGGTTAGAGCTTGGTATCGGAATAAGGCTAAGACTAAGGCACAGAGTTACATGCTAGCTCGTTCACGACGATATTAAAACCATGTGAAGAGGGTAGTGTAACTCTAGATGCAAGGTTTTAATATGAAAGTGGATTTAAGGTAAGTCGGGGGAACCAAAACGAAAAAGCCTCAGTCTTTCGACTGAGGCTTAATATAAGTGGCGGAGTGGACGGGACTCGAACCCGCGACCCCCGGCGTGACAGGCCG
>NZ_JAWOWM010000014.1:0-109698 GCF_033340475.1 Vibrio sp. 1078-1 | reverse complement strand
GCTTTATGATTATGTTCGAAGACCGACTCACTGAATACATGTAACCCCGACAGTTACACAGAATTATTTACAGGGTCTGGAAACTCGAAGAGCTATAAAGGGGTACGCTTGTTATTTCAGCTACATTGCTTAAGAGAGGATACTCAAGTTCCTTACTTATCTAACGATACCAAACAACGCTTAGTTGATTCTTATAATTTTTTCGCCAAAATTAGAGGATACGCCCCTCTGACTTATATGTTTTACAGCTAGAAAATAACCTTGCATTAGTTTCTTTCGACATGCAATTAAACCATCAGTTACAAGGTAACCAGTCGCTCATTAGGCCTCTATTTATTAGTTAGTTTCAAACAGCAATAGATGTTGAATGTATGTAATTCTCCACAAAACATATGGTGACGTTAGCTAGGTATCGTTCACCATACTACAAGTGCTGATTCCCTCATTAACCCTATATTTTAAATCCTTCGATTCTAGTTTCCTTTACCTCTACTGTTAGCTTGGGGTGTGGTAACTGTCCTCTAGCCAGCATTTGAATAGGATTTCCTGTTCGTTTTGTAGTGGTTTCTTTATTACTTTTTTCATACGCTACTTTGGGTGATATTGAAGACTCCCAGTAAAGAAGGTCTACTGGAAGAGCGCATAGAAATTGTAGAGGTTTCCGTGTCTTGAACTCACCGTGAACTAAGCGCCTTTGTGCATATGAGTAAATTAGATCCTTTTCTGCACGAGTGGTGGCCACATAGAATAGCCTAAGCTCTTCATGAACATTGTCTTTCTCATTACCTTTGAAGTGTGCTTCTTCTTCGCAGCCAATGACATATACACGCTTAAACTCTAAGCCCTTACTAGCGTGTTCTGTCATTAACTGAACCGCACTAGCCCCTTGCTCACCAGAATCCACCAGCATGTTAAGTTCTTTGATACAATCATGTAAGTGTCCATGAACCTCAGTGAAAGCAAAAAGGCGCTTTGTTAAGGTAATGACGTTTTGCTCTCTTTTATTAACTTCTGAGATTACTTCTGCTGTCATCTCTTGAGTTTTATACTTCTTCTTAGCGTTATCTATAATTTTGGGTTTGAACAGCTCGACCCAGATTTGATGCAAACCTTCCTCTAAGCCAGAAAGTACTTCTCCCCACTTATTTCTCAGTTCAGAATCACTAAGTTCATAGTTATTTATTTTTGCTAAGTCAGTGATTGAACCGCATTCGAACAATGCTTCTTTGATAATTGAGTGGCACTCCAACAAAGAGGCAAATCCAAGCTTTCTATCTTGAGATTTTACAGTTCCATACGTGGTCATGTACTTACAGTATTCAATAACTGTTAGGTTTTTATCAATGAGCTTTTGGCGCATAGTTACGCCCTTAGTTTTAAGGCTTGCTGCATCAATGACACGTGAAGCAGCCATAACATCCTTCTCATTAGCACAGAAACGTAGGAATGCACTCCAGTCCTTTACTTCTTTACTATCAAAGAAATCCTTGTCGCCAACAACTCGGTATTCTACCCCATGCTCAATAAGTTGAGCTTCAATTGGGTCTTTGATTACTTTTGAACGATACAGAATGGCAATTTCTTCTGGTTTTAATTCACCAGATTCGATAGCCTGTTTAATCTCATTGGCTGTCGTAATTGCCTCATCCTTGTCATTGGCAAATTGTCGGGCAATTGGCTTATCACCCTGAATATTTGCCATTGCTATCATATGTCCGTCTGTAACCTTTTGGTCTTCATGCATTAAGTCAGCAATAGCATTGGCCACATTTACAACTTGTTCAGTTGATCGAAAGTTCTCTCCCATCTGAACAATCTTCATGTCTCCGAATTCTTTTTGAGCATTTAGTAACTGACCGACATCTGCAGCCCTGAAAGCATAAATACTTTGTTTTTCATCACCAACCATAGTTAGGTTATTGCCTTGACCAACAATAAGTTTTAACAATAAGCCTTGGACTGGGTTAGCATCCTGATGCTCATCGGCAAGTACTGCTTTAAACTGGTTTTGCAACCAGGTTCTAAAACCTACATCATGTGTGAGAATTTTTACCGCATGGACGAGAATGTGGTCGTAATCAATAGCATTCAGCTCAATCATTCGTCTGTAGTAGACCTTCCAGATACAAACGCAATGGCTTAACAAGGCTTTCTCATCAAAAGTCAGATTTGGGTTGGTTTTGGACTGGTGCTCGAACTCAGACTTAGGACCACGACCATAGGACAAGGATAGCCCCATGAAGTTTTGAACATACTTTGCACCACCGTGCTCTTTTAAGAACTCATAGTCTGAGTTCGATAATGTTTTCTTAGCTGACTCATTTATTAGTGTAAGGGACTCAGTTTCATCCAAGATAACTAAGTCACTCGATGTATAACCGCACTTTACAAAATATGGGTGTTGCTTTTTGATGGCAGGTTTTATGACTTGGTTTAGTGCAAAGGAGTGCCAGTTACAGATAACAGCTTGATAAGCTTTGATACCTATACGTAAGTAAAGACGCTCTAACATTTCCGCAGCAGCTTTCTTGGTAAAGGTTATGGCACAAAGTCGACAGGGTTCCAAGCCTGACTCAATGAATGTCGCGGCCTTCTCCACAATAACGCGAGTCTTACCACTACCTGCCCCCGCATTAATCATGCAAGGTACTCCAGTCGTGTTGACTCCTTCATACTGACTCGCGGTTAATTTCATTCTCATCCCTCCCATTTAAGTGTTTATATATGGTATTTTAATTCAACCTCAAAGTCAACTTTAGTCTATTGTTTTTTGTTGCTAAATGATATATTTCATTTAACGGAGGATTGCGTCTATGTTTGAATTTTTGGGTGTAACAGCAGCTGACGGTCTTGAGCAACTTAAAGAACCGGAAAGGTCTTATTACGAATATGTAATAGAGCATGGCGACACGGGGCTGTACAAAGCCATGCCGTGGAAAAGTAAACGAGATTTACTTCTTACTTACAAAGGTGAGATTGAAGAGTGTACTTTAATCTCTAGCAAGCTAAACAATATACATCCTAAATACATACGTACAATCATGAGAAGCGAGAATGGTTGGCCAGGAGCTGACCAGAAAGCCAAGAACGGTTCTGGTGATTTAGGAATAATACAAGTTAACCCTAAGGTTTGGGATCAAGAGTTTCGTAAGCTTGGTGTGACTATAAACTGGGAAGACGTCAGAGATGATGTATGTGCAAATCTATTTATTGGTGGTGTCATTCTGGCCAGAAGATTAAACGCAACGAATGACATTTTTAAAGGCCTCGCTAACTACCATCGATATGCAACTTCAGACAATAAATATTTTCATTACTCGTACCGCCTGAAAGCAATGAAGCACTTTGCTGATATTGAATCTGAGTATGGTCGTTGGATTTCTCACCGAATACACGCAGTCAATAAACTAGGAGAATAGCCATGTGGGTCGCTATTGCAGAGAAGTCTTCTCAAGCTGAAAAGATCGCATCAGCTTTGAATCTTAGAAAGCAAGGTGGATTATATTCAGGCTTCTACAAAGGGCAAGAACTGATCCTTTGGTATGCCGCAGGTCACTTCCTCGAACTGTCTCCCCCTACAGAGCAAATACAGAACTTCAGTTGGAACGATCCACGTACTCACGAACGCATCCCTCGCAAGGTTCCTTATAAAGTTTGTCCGGACATACCAGCTCGTGACGGATACCCGGCAAGAAAACCAGGAGAGCGAATCCAATTACTTAAACAGTATGTCGACAAAGCGACTTTAGTCATTGGTGCTACAGACCCAGACCGAGAAGGTGAAGTCATATACCGTAGCATTTTAGATTTCCTTAAATACGATGGCCCATTAAAACGAGTTTGGTTAACAAAGGGGTTATCCAAGGATGCAATACAAACCTCTTTCGATGAAATGGTCGATGCATCTCAATACTACGGCGAATATTTAGCTGGGTCTAGTCGTCGTATGGCAGATTACGCAGCCATGGTTCTAACTGCCACCTACACTTATTACTCAAGAAGGGGAATGCTTGGAAAGTACCTAGGCTCAGGGGATAAGAAAAGCTCAACGACATCTGTTGGTCGAGTTCAGTCGACTGTTGTAGGTTTTACTTACCATCGTCATCAAGAAAGAGCAAACTTTAAATCTGTAACTCACTTTCGTCCGGTACCGCTGATCAGGTGTAACGGCGCTGTAAGTTTTGAAGGCCGATACCTTCCAGAGATAAAAGACTCCGACTATGACTCCCCTATCCCTGGCGTAAAGTGGGATGAAAAAAATCTAGCATCCAAAATATCGCCTGATATGTCTGAGGAAGAAGTCGAGGAGTTAACCATAAACAATAGACCTAAACCTCTTTATATCGACAAATCTATTATGATGGATTTTACGGAAAGGCTTAAGCAAGCGTGCATATTGGATTTAGATATAAATGAAAGTATGGCGACTTCTGCCCCACCAAAGCCTTTATCACTGACCAAACTACAGAGTCTGATTAGCAACGCTAGTGCCACTGATGTCCTCAATGCAGCACAACGCCTATACGATTCTGGTTTTATCACTTACCCAAGAGGTGAAGAACAAGAGATTTCTGACAAAGATTACAACCCTAGGGATATTGCGGACAAATGTACTCAACTAGCAAAATGGGACCAATTTGGCCAAGCCGCCCTTAAAATCGCTGCCATTCAAACGGGACAAGACGATACCTGCGCAAGTTTCAAACCAAGCTGCTATACGCCAGGAGATAAAATACACGATGCTCTAGCTCCTGTTGTTATACCTAAACCAGGAGAGCTACAGGGGCTAGATCTTCAGGTCTTTGAAGAAATTACGTCGCATTACTTGCAAGCACATTTACCTCCATCAAAATATTTAGTTCAAGAAGGGGTTTTAAAATTCGATACCCATGGGCTTTTTGGAGAACCGGTATCTAGTTTCAAGATCACAAAGCGATCTTGTATAGAAACTGGGTGGGAACATTACTTTAAAGGTAAAGAGACCGTCCAAACTATCAGCTTAAACGATTTAGACAAAAGCAATGTTTCAATTCCAGATGTTGAGCTAAAGGAGTCTACTACAACTAAGCCCCCTCTCTTCACTGAGGCCTCACTACTTTTTGCGATGTACCATGCGGCAAAATTCGAGCCTAATCCTATTCTTAGGAATTCACTCAAAGAATCAAAAGGCATTGGGACACCAGCTACTAGGCCAACTCAAATCGCAACTATCTTAATGCGTGAGTTCGTAGCGTATACTAGCAAGGGTAAAAACCCTTCGATTGATATCACCCCAAAAGGGATTGAATTGTATAAGGCACTACCTGATTCATATAAAAGCCCTGGTACTACTGCCAAATGGGAACTCAAACTTTCTGACATGAGTAAACTCCCTCAACGAGAAGCAGAAGCAGCGTCTCTGGAATTTATAAACACTCAAATTGAAAATACTGAAAAGCTAATAGGTTTCCTGAATAAAAACCTGTTTGATAAAACACCAAGAGACGGTGTGAATCCTAACATGCCACTTTCAAACCAAACCAAAGATAAACTTCAGAAGCGTTGTAAAGGGCTCGGACTACCAATGCCCAGACAGGCCTTAGCAAGTGAGGCTAAAGCGAGGCAATGGCTACGAGAGCACCCTTGGTTGGTAACTGACGCTATGCGAAGAAAGATTTCACAAATATGCTCTTTCAAAAAGATCCAGCCGCCAGCGCTTAAAATGACTGACTTTGGTAAAGCTCTAGAATTTATAAAAGTTCACGAAGATGATGTCCCAAGTACTCCATCTAAAAAGTTTCTTGATTACGCAAAACAGTTGGAATCGAAGACTGGCCTGAAAATTCCTTCTCAAGCGATTAGTAACGCCAAATTACTATCTAAATATGTAGAAGAGGCAAAACGTATTAAGAAACCAAGTAAAAAGACTATTGCTGCTATTAACGAGCTGGCTAAAAAGCTAAACGTTAGGGTTCCTGCTAGTGAATTAGAAAATGACGAAAGAGCAAAAAACATACTTAGCCGTATGAAAGCAATGATTGCTACAGCATCAAAATAAGGGGTTCAAGTAGATATGATGAATGATATTCTCAAAAGGTATAATATTCTCGAAAAGTATAAACAGGCGTTCCTAACTTCTGACTTTTATAATGACCAAAAAGTTTTAGCACCGGATGATTTAGTCCCGATGATAAGAGGGTTTCTCCATGCTAATGGGGAAGATTTATTAGTGGACAATCACACTAATATCTCTGCGTTCGCCAAGTCAGTCTTTGCGGAGACCAACCAGGAAAAGTTCGAAAGCTTCTTAACCGAACTAAAGTTACTTGTAGACGAGCTTAATTTAGACTTTAGAGGTTCTGCCGACATACCTAACTATGACAATCTCTCTATCACGCTTAGCTTCGACACAGCAAGCGAAGACCAGATTGATAGATTGATCCGTTTCGTCAGAAATAACCTCACGAATAATTTCCGAGCATCAGGCCAATACCCTTTAGCTGTATGGAAAGCTTTCATTATCTCCTCAGATTGCTGGTCGGTAGAGTTCCGATTCTCACCGAGATGGGAATTTAAAGAAGATATCCAAGGATAGAAGATTTAGAGTTAATGGTGTTAAATGCTGGAGGACATTATCAGTATTGGCAAATCAACTAACTAGGAAGATCTATGCACAAGGTGACTACGATATTAAAAACAAACATTGGGAACGTGGAAGGTTACTTAGATGAGAGCGGTAGCCTGTTTATTCTGAACCCGCCTAAGATTGAAAATCGCAAGCTTGCTCACTTCCTCCCAACACCTTCACAACGTTCAAAAGATGATGTGGAACAAAACCCGAATAACTACCTAAAGGTCGAGGAACCGAGTGAGTTCGAAGGGGTTTGGGAAGTGAGTGGACCAAATGTAGGAAAAGGGGATGCGTTCACACCTTATCCTTTTATGTTTAAGAGAGTAAGCCCCCCATCTGAAGGTAGTTAATACGGCACAACTATATTTTGGGTGGTTTCTTAATTGTCAAGATAAATATTTTTAGGTGCGGTTATTTCTAAATCGAATTAACAAACCGTAATTTGGACTTATAGACAGGGTCTTATTCAGTTAGTTAGTGTTCACTGACTGATATTTTGAATTTTGCTATTTATCCACAAATGATCCTCGAACTGCACCTTGATAAACTTTTTTTATCGCACTATCTTGATACCCGTGAGCTCAAGTAGTTCAGTGCATGGAAGCAAATAGTAGCTGTGCTTAGTTTCTTTCGTGATATTAAACTGGAGCTCAAAATCACTTAAACCCCACCATAGGCAGGGTTTAAGAGAGAAGCCAAATCGAGTAGCTGCAACTACTCATTATGGCTGCTGGGTATCATTCTCGACACCTGACACACGAGACTATAGATCACCAGTAGCCTATTTGGCAATTTTCTTGTTCAATAGTTAATGGTGATTAATATGTACCCACAAAGGTTTATCTATCTGATTATGAGAGTATGGAAAGCAATGGTCTCGGTATTCAAACTCAATCCACACATATGTATCAAAGGGTTAATGTATCTAGTCGAGTTTTTTAGAGACTAATCCATTTGTATGTACACACTTCTTAAGGTGTGTACATTATTTAGACAAAAATGTTAAGTCCGTGTGCTCTAACTTCTTATACACATTTGGGTATTGGGCTCGAGAAATCTTTAAGTTTAAAAGACCTTGGGCTATTTCATCACTTTTAAATTCGGAGAGGTCAAGTTTACTTTGCAAATATCTACCATAATCAAACATTCTATTTACCTTAGCTTGTAATACTCCCAGCTCAACTAGTTGATATTCCGCATCTTCTCTCCAACTAGGCCTACGGCTCGACTGCTTATTCTCATATTCATTTTCTACTCTAGCGGATAAGTACTGAGTCTTACTTAGTATTTTTGCCATTACCAGAACAACATCTATGTCTGCGTTTTCCATGCATTTTGTGAATATGGCTGTTGTATTGGCCAAATCTAGTTTCGGTGGTACAGGCTTCTTACCTGTTCTTTTCGGCATACCTTTCCAAAATTCAATTGATTCGGTGTAGAAGCTAGCCATCTCAGTTGTGTATTTAGTTAAGTCAGACAGAGTTTGAGGTAACAATGCTCTTGCTGCTAAAAGTTGGCTCTCTCGATTCTGTTCTTCGTGATATTTAGCTGCATAAACCGCCAATAAGCTTGCTGTAAAAGCAATCATTGCTGCATTCAGAGTTTGCCAATGAGACCAAACTTCTTGGACATATGACCAATTTCCACCACCATCAAACCATGGCTTTAATATCATCATCACGAAATACACCCCGATCAAAATACAACCAAAGGTAGAAAAGTATACTCTTACAAAAGTATCCAAGAGAGTTTTGGGAGACCCCATTCTTTTCTGTATTGAGCTAAGAAATTCAGTACTGATACCGATAACTTTGCGAAGATAATTGGCCCCATCACGAAGCTTCTCTACCCCAGATAGTTCTTTATCCATGTTGTACCACTCCTAGTAAACAATTTTTTAAAGCTTAAGGTTACCAAATTGTACTCGTTTCTATGCATAATGAGCGCGATACTCAACCACAGTCAACTAAGAGGTTCATAGTTTCGTGTCTATGCTCTAGATAGCCGATTAGGTTGAGGAGCTCTCGGAAGGAATTAGACCAAGCGTAAGTAGTAAGCTTACGCTTGTTAGAAGAGTTCTTAGTGAGGATTAGAGACGTTCTTGGTCAATGAGTTGCTCTAACGTATTTCAAATGTATTCCCGTAGGAGTGATATTGGTTAAATCTCGACTGTATACATACCCATACTTTTGTAAGAGGTCAATTGAGTGATACGTCCAGCCAGCGGCAAAGGCTACACCAGCCAAGGCAAAATAAACACAGATTTTATTAGCTAGCTGCATTGCGCTTTGAGAGTAAACTTCATTAATTTTTTTTCCGCACAACATAGCTTTTGGGGCCATAAAAAAAATACAACCTAACGCCCCTAATAATCCAATCGGCACCCACAGAGTTAGAACGGATAGCTGAACAGTGTCAGCTTTATTCAATAGTTCAAGATAGTCTCTATAGACTACATAAGATGGATAGCCCCAACAAATTATCCCAAACAAAAGAACAAAGATACCAGCCAAACGTAATCTTGTTTTATGTGACATTCTCAAGCATCCTTACGACTTGATTAGAAACTTTGTATTCACCCCAAACAACCTCAATTAAGACATATGTTGCTGTAACAAATAGCGCACCAACCATTACGGGAGCTCCCAGAGCTGCCGTAGCAAATAACAGAACTTCACCAGCTGCTGTTTGCAACATGAATTTGAACATATCGGCACCTACATTGCCAAACCAATCCACTAAGTGATAGTCGTCTTTAAAAACTAAGTCGCTGGTGGCTAGACTAGCGGACACCACAAAGGTTAAGGCACCCGCACCCTTGAAGTTTGCAGTTCTAGATTGAGGACTAAAGCCTGCTTGCACCGACTTAAATGAATTTAGAGGGTACTTCTTACCATTCATATTAAGCCGAGTACCATTGACAAACGCATGCCGTAGCACTTTGCCATTCTCGTTTGTCCCTGAAAATGCGACAAATAATTTACCTCGACTTTCTACCAAATCAGCTTTAACGCCTAGATCGCCAAACTGTTTAGCAATTGATATCGCATTAAACATAGGCTCTGTGTGATTGAACCAAGACTTAGCGGTGTTAATGCTCAAGGCGATAGCAGCGACATCCTTACCAGACTCCAGCCAAACGTTATGTAATATTTTATGTGCATCCTCTAAATCTGTAATTAACACATGCTGGTGGTTTTTAGCCATTTCATCCCCAAGTGAACACTGTAATCCTATTGAGTCACTGAGAAGCTGAGGAGCATTCAATCCTAGAGAAGTAGGTCCTAACCCTGCTTTTTCTCTATCTCTAAGAACCCTCTCACGATTTTCTGCCCATCTTTTTTCATCGCTTGCTGAAGGAGTTAATTCAGCTCTACGCTCTCGTTGCTGACGAGCGAAGAGCTCTTTTGTGGTTTCTCGTCTTTCTTCTGGGGTAACAGGGGCAGATTCATATCTCATAGGATCATACTTACACTATAAAAATATGATTATATCAATATTTTCAATACGTTATCATTATCAACAATGCCGATTTACGCTTTAACTGCCAGAAAAGCCATTATGGCTAGTTAAATGTTCACATTGAAACCTAAATCACATCAACTTGAACTCAAGTAGAAAGCTTTTAAAGAATAGTTCCCAAATTGGTATGTAATTTATGATATCGATACTATTCATCTCAGACCACTGAGTTGCTTTAATGTGTATGGTAACCGATCGCTGATGGATAGTAGTCCTTCCATAATGGCACATTCTCGTGTTGAACAACTTTCCTATAGTGGAATACCTTACCCTGCTCGTTGCACCAATTTTTTAGATACATCTCAGGTAAAAAGTGATTGTCTTTTTTTACGCTCAATGAAGCCTCCATTTTCTCTTTTAACGCTGCATTATGGTGCTACAAAACCTTACCATACCACCGGGCTTATACCTTACTACTCGAATCTATAGTGCAATTACAGTGTCTCTCCTTGCTCATGAATCGTATACTCAAAAACCTATGGTTCACAGATGTGCACCAGGCCATCTAACCATCCCAATAGCTCATGCTCTTCCTTACATTGCACCAGTACATAGCTGGATATATAATTACTGTATATACATACAGCAGTCAGACGTGTTTTTAAAATGGGTGTTTTACAAATATTTGATCAGTCAATAAATTGCGGCATAACAGGCTTTGAAGACCCAACAAGCGGGAGTGTCCGTAAATCCCTGTCATTGTCAAAACAGCTAGTTCATCATCCTAGCGCAACCAAATTAACTGTTGCTCATCAAGATGTACCTTACTTCGGTATTTCAGATGGCGATTACCTGCTTGTTGACTCAAGCCTACAACCTGAAGCAAACGACTGTATTTTGGTTGAATACCTTGGCGAAAACGCTCTTGTGTCATTTCAAGAGATACAAAAGCAAGAAGATATTGTAGTTCAAGGCGTTGTATCTGCTCGTTTTCATTGGTACAGAAAAGGCCATTCGATACCTATACATAACTCATTGAAAGAGTTCGACCTTCATGAGTTATTAATACCTCCTGAGCAACAACATACATGTGTATTGATGCGTGCAAACGGTAAGTCTATGTTACCAATCATTGATAACGGAGATTTGCTACTCCTTAACCGCAGCCTCTCATTTAAAGAAGATCATCCCGTTATCATGGCTTTAAATGGTGAATTGGTATGTAAGAGGTTGAACAAAAGACTGAAAAAAGCATACAGCGACAACCCAAAGTTCAGATCTGTTTATCTATCATCAAGTGACGAAATTCGCATTTACGGCTGTGTCTCTATGGCTATCCGAATTTACCGGAGAGAACTTCGTGGCCGTTAAATCATTCGCACTAATAGACGGAACGGGATTTTATGCGCACAGTAGTGCTCAATTTCATCCTGGTTTAAAAGGGAAACCAGTACTCGTGTCAGCAGGCCAAGGTATTAGTATTGCCGGAGCAAATATAAAGGAATTTGGGATACCCAAGTTCTCTCCTATTTGGGAAATCGACTCTAAAGTTGCCATGCATCATGGCGCAATATTTAAGTGTAATTTTAATACCTTAGGGCAGATATCTAGGAACTTTAAGCAATCACTTATAGATGTTTCCGAGGGGCTACCCATTTTTCATTACAGCGTCGATGAATCTTGGGTGGAGACTACGGAGCTACTGAAGAATGGCATTGACCTGGAAAGCGAAGCTTGGCGTTGGCGTGAACACATTTGGAAAACAACGGGGGTTCCTACAGGAGTCGGGATTGGTCCTAGTTTAACTCTTTCAAAACTGGCTTCGTTTGCAGCCAAAAAACTTCAGGGTAGTAACGGTGTATTTGTCATTAGTAAAGACAATTTGATTCAGACATTAGAAAAGGTACCTGTTTCAGAGGTTTGGAACGTAGGCAGGAAGCTATCTAAACACTTTTCTCATATGGGCATTTATAGCGCGTTAGATTTAGCTCGCCAAGATCCTAAAAAAATGCAAAAAGCCTTTTCGATTTCCGTCGCCAACACGGTCCATGAGTTAAATGGCACACCTGTCTACAATTGGAACGACACACGACCTAAGAAGCAACAAATTTGGTCCACCAGCTCATACCGGGACCGCTTACAATCAAGGGAGTCCATAATGTCGGAATTATCTCTTCACCTTGCAGAAGCATTTTTTAAGTTACGAGCGCAAAAATCAGAAGCCCTGGCTATAACAGCATTTGTGTCCACATCCATACATGACGATCCTCAGGAGCAGTTTAAGGCTAGCCGGAGCATACACTTAAGTTACGGTGTATGCGATACCTCTGTAGGTCTAAAGACGTTGAGAGCTATTCAGGGTGACCTTATTCCTACTCAACCGACAAAAACGCGCATTTATAAAGTTGGAGTTGGCCTTACTAGTTTAATCGACGCAGAGCACAAGCAAGCAGATCTATTTGAACATGATGTTAATAACCATAAATTAAGCAAAGCAATCGACTGCATTAATACGCGCTTTGGGAAAGGAACAATAGAATTTGGAGCACGTACAAAGCGGTACTCAGAGCGACCAGGGAATGTAAAGTTGCTAGAGCTGGAGAATTATTTCAGCGATTTTAATGAGCTACTTGAGGTTAAGTGTATCTGAATGTATTGGGTTGTGTGAATTAGTGAGAATGCAATCTGTCAGTTTGGTCTCCTGAGGGTGATAAAATCTGACAGGTTGTTCTATATTGCTTCTGCCCTATTACGAGTTTAAGCATTAAGGTAACGCTTTTTCTGCTTTTCAATCATTTCTTTATACAGTTTAAATCCGCGACGAATGCTCTCATCGGAAAAGCCAATGCCATACCCTAGGTCAGAAAGTTCAGCAGCGAGGTTTTGTTCCAACTCCGTGTAGGTTAGTTTTTTAGGGTTGATTGAACGGTCTTGGTGTAAAATCATTCCACAAAGGTAGTTTTTAATCTTACTGCGTGGAGGAGAATTAAGGTTGTTGGACTGATACAAACTTATTGTTTCATCTATTTTCCTGCCCCCGATAGATTCTAGCAGCTTGTTTAGATTAATAATCTCTTCTATTGAAGTAGCGCATTGTATTTCAGCTCGGATATTATTTGCTTGAGAGGCATATAGGGATTGTTTAAACCATGCCGTTACCCACTTTATCTCATTGTCGGAAAGAGGCCTAGAAACATCAACACTCATATTGACCCAATCAATAAGTTCCACTTTGTCTGATGAACCGCAAAACTCAAGAGCCATCCAAGCAGAGAGGTGCTCTTCTTCAACTGTAAATTGTCTTTCCTCATTTGCTAACGTCCGAGATAAAGCTTCCTTTGGAACCAGTTTTTTTCTGGTAGAGTTATCCAAACCAAAAGACTCACGATAGAACTGATGAAGCGTATATGGCGCACTGTAAAAACAAAGCCCTTCACTCTTTTTCTCAAAAGGGAGGTGGAAGTAGTGCAAGGCTTCTCTATAATCATAAATACTAAAGAAAAGTGTTGGCGAATACCTGTGATAAAAGGTGTTTTTATATTCTCGAATAGGAGACAATGCGGTGACAAATTGCTCATCAATCATCTGAGCAATGCTAACCAAATCAGGTGATATTGTTTGCAGCTCTTGCTCTAAATTCTCACCCTCCCAATTCTCAGCCTCTAATGCCCTTTCTACTTCATGCTGTAAACACAGAGTGATATCTTTAACCCAAAATCGATCGGAATGGTTTAGATCAAAATAATAGTCGCTAAACACAAATGCATGAAAAGGACCATCGATGATCTTGTCTGGTTCTATGTCACTTACTGAGAATGCAGTTTCAAGCTCAACCCTTTCTAAACATGTTTTAGATGCATCCAGAAGAAGACCGTATGCTTGTTTATAAATTGCTACATCTTCAGGATAAAGCTCGCATATTGCTTCTCTGTAAGCCTCTTGGCAAATAAAGTCACAACAACTGCTTTCTGAACTTCTTTTAAATCCGGCAATTAGCTCTCTAGACACAACCTACACTTCCAACAAAAAAACAAGTTCAAACCTAATCTAATTTACCTTTTTTTTCAATGACTCCTATCGAGTTACTGATCCGTTAGGTTATGACTTTTCTAACACCAAACTGGAAATTAATTCTTTATATTCAATATGTTCTGTTTAATGGAATCTATGTATATCACAGACACATTTCACACCCATAATCTCAACGAATTGTCAAGGTCAAGAATTAATGCGTTTGTGCTACTGTCCACGGCTTTTCCATAAGATAAATTGGTTTCATTCATTCAAGGTAAATCATTGCAATTTAAGGAGAACTAATGAAATCAAATGTGCTCCCCTTTAAGGGAAAGCGAACGTCTAAACTTGAGACAGGTCAAGAACCACAAGTTACTGTACAAGAGCTCGCGCCCAGAGAGTTGTTTGATATGGCTTTTGGCGATGAGCAAGGGCGAACAAGGCTAAGAGAAATGAAGCGGAGGGAATATGGGTTTAGTAAATAATCAAAGTACTGAGTATGAGCAGTACATCGACGAACAAGAAAAGCTAGTCGGTTTAATCAGAGTGACTGGGGCAAGGATGTACGGCTATGGGTATGACGATGCTGTAGAAGACTGCCAAGACAGAATCAACATGCTTGAAAATGAACGTGAGTTGTTGGAAATCACGGTACATGAACAAGAGGAAAAGTTAAGACAAGTAGGCTCTCATTTAGGTGCCGGGCTCAGTAAGCTTAGGTAATCAGGTCTAACGCTGAACGCACCCCAAAAGCTATGCCATCCAGTCCATATTATTTTTTAGTCAGTTGGTCATTAAGTGAGAAGACCAACTGACTAATTTGGAAAAGTTCGAATTACACTTTGCGAGTCTACTTAACTAATTGAGGGAATTTCAATCATTATGCTCTTGTTATAGCAATCACCTAAGATAAAAAAACCAAGTAATAAATCAGCACTTACTGCCTACCAGTGCTCTCTTTATAGTCTGGGAACCTTTCCTGATATTGTTTTGCAATAGAATGATAGCTATCTTTTTCTGTGACAGCCCGGCCCCCTTCTAAAAACAAAATATGCCTCACAGGTATACGTTCACTGAGTAATTCTTCTAGTTTACTAACATCGAAACTTTTGCCCAATTTGCATTTGCAAACCGTATTTACTAGGCCCCCCATTGTGGATACCTTTTGCCACTCACGAGCAAGGGTATCAATATCATTATCAGTCCAAACTTTCGGATTAGGAGGTGTACCATTATGGTAGAATGCAAGATGATGGAGAATACAGGTAGACCCCTTAGGATTTCGGTCACCTATAGGTGTACCATTTGGTTTGCTGGAATAAAACTGCTCCCATACAACAAATCCTTGTTTGTTAGGTGCTACCTGACGGGCTATCTGAGATGAAAAGTGAGAGATAGGTGGTTGATAATTAGGTTTCAGATAGTCCCAATTTGGCCGATCACTTTTTGCTTCAAACAAACATAGTTTCCCGACTCCCTTGTCATAATCAATCAATAAAACACAAGCATCAACGCCCCATGCTTGCTCTTCATTTGATTTCAACTTCTGTGAAAATGCAGCTGATTTTAACGGTAGCCTAGCATTAATCCTATTACGAATTTCTGCAGTTAGGACAGATGTATATTCATTTTCACTAGAAATGATACCTATACTAAAATCGGTTCGAAGATCAACATCAACCTGATTGATCAACTTTTCTATCAACTCTCTCGTTTCTCTGTCAAATAGTGCCATTTACTTACTTCTCCTAATTTACTCAT
Source organism: Vibrio sp. 1078-1 (assembly GCF_033340475.1). NCBI lineage: Bacteria > Pseudomonadati > Pseudomonadota > Gammaproteobacteria > Vibrionales > Vibrionaceae > Vibrio > Vibrio sp. 1078-1. The sequence goes on along the minus strand of NZ_JAWOWM010000014.1, from coordinate 93,851 downwards.
CTCGATAGAATTATGATTGGCGTCTCTTTTTAAAACGGCCTGAGCTACTTCTTTTGTTCTTTTGAAACTCTCTTGCCAGTTCAAAAATGTTTTGTGAGCAACGTTGTACAGAATGAAACGGATGGGATTCTACGAATCGTAACTTGGCTCTTGTGATGGCGACATACATTAGATTCAACTCATCTCGAATTTCGTCTTCTGTACGCTCGATTAATTTCAATTGGTCACAAAAATCATCCCCTAGCACCACCTGGTCAAACTCTAGGCCTTTCGTTCTGTGGCAAGTTCCTACGACAACTTCAGCAGCCTCAATATTATCCACTTTAGAACGCTTCAAGTTCTCATAAATATCAAACAAACCAGTATCATATTTAGAGACAAGTCTGAGGATTCTAGCCATATCGATGTTTTTCGTTTTTTTTGCAACTTCTACGAAATCTTCGAATGTAGTAAAATCACGCTTAAAGTCACGTGAGCGTATTTTATCGTACTGCTCTAGCTTCAAGTAGAGTAAATCAAAGAGCTCGTTAAATGGATAGTTATTAAAACCTCCAGTCCAGTAAATGCTCTTGCCACGTTCGTCAGCTTCTATCGCGACTTCAATCGTTAATACGATCGTACGGTTGATATAGGCTATCTGGAGATTTTCATCTAAATCGTTTTCTGAAGTTAAAACAGACTCGATAATGCCATTATCGGTCCCCTTAAGCCGTTCATGAACACCAAGTTGGTTCAGAAAGGCATTGGCATATGTAGCAACCTGTTCATTGAAGCGAAATGACTGGGTTAATGAGAAAACTTCGGCTCCACTATTTTCTTGAACTTTCAGTGCATCTTCGGCACCGCGATAACGATAAATTTGTTGCGACTCATCGCCACATACATAGACTCTCATATTAGTTTGAGCTTTCATAAAAGCTCTCACTGCAGGGTTAAGGTCTTGCCCCTCATCTACAAGTAGCACATCAAAATGCTCGCTCAAATCTACTTGGGCAATAGAGAAACCTTTTAGGTAACCATCGTGCGTCATGGGAACCGGACTTTCCAATAACTGCATTTCATTCCAGATTTGCTTGGCACTAGAAACTAGCTGCTCTTGAATATCCAATGATTTTTTATTTTTGGGGTTGTATGGAGCGTGTTTTTTTTCTATTTCTTGGTCTTCACTACAAAAATAGTTTTCTAAAGTAACCATAGTCCCGTTTGCGATGGACCAGTCGCACCTGAGGTGCTTTCTAATCAGCCCCATGCTGAGGTTTTCTGCAAACTTGTGGCGGTAGTATTTTCCTACGAATTGATATGCTAACTGATGGCCAGTGAGTGATAGACAATTGGGAGGTAAATTAGCGGCATCTGCGATCGGACGATTATAAGTAATATAGAGCATTCTTAGCTCTGGATATGCATTCGCGAACAATCTAAATAATGTAGTTTTACCAGTTCCTGCAAGCGCTTTGATCACAGCAAGCCTAACAGGTTTGTATATGACGTTTTGTTGTTCTAACGTTGGTTTCATTCTGCCCCCAAAGCCGTTTTAATATGGTATATTGTGACAGCAAAACAAAAAGCAGTCAACTATCATATATAATAAACCCCGGAAAATATCCAGGGTTTATCAATTAGTTAGATTTCAGTTTCTAGAGATTACATTGGTGAGGTTTTTCGAGATTAGAAACCGTTAGTGGCGTTAATTCATCGCTAAAGCAATGGTACTCATCAACGAAGTTCTTTTCACACATACGGTAGGCAAAGAGCTCATTACCCACATTTGGAAGCATAAGTTTTCCATTTGTAGTGTCTGTAACTAATTCAGCACCTGCCACATCTAATGAATCAAGGCTTGAAACTTTATAAACTTCTATTTTGGTGTTATCGCTAGTGACATGATCATTTAACTTAAACTCCCCCATTGAACAAACATCAATAGAACCACCGAGAGTATCTAAGTAAAACTCTACATCACACTCACCAGCTAGTGGACTTTTTAACGCTACCCCTTCCTCTGACAACTTTCTCATTTGAAGCATTGCCTCATATGCATTCAAAACACCATAGCCGCAATATCCATTGTCACAAGAATAATTAAGAAAACCACTTCCCGCTTCACCGACCATTGGTTTGCCTGTCGATTGTTTAAGAATGGTAATGATTTCTGTAGGAGTTAAATCGGGACTTTCGTTGAGCATTAGTGCAATTGTGCCCGTTACTAGAGGTGTCGAAAGACTCGTTCCAGCCGTTTCGGTGTAGTCCAAAGCTCCATCATTATTCGAATCAACGATTGTCGGCAATGAGAGGCGGTCACCATAAGCAACAATGTCTACGTTAACATCAAAGTTAGAAAACCCAGACTTATATCCATCTAATTGGTTTGAGCCTACTCCGATCACACCGGGACAATCTTTTGGTAACCCTGTTTCATAATTAACGCCTCGATTCCCTTGCGCTGCCACAAAAGTAATCCCCTTATCTTGCGCTACTCGAATCGCGTCTTGAACGTCACCACCACACATTGTGTTCCGCAACGTTAACGACATATTTATAACATCAACTGGCTCTGAAATTAGCGGTACACCAGGAACCTCTTGTCCACTCAGCCACTTGATTGCAGCAGTTAAGTCTTCAACTTTTGCTTCACTACATTTCAGTGCTCGAGCTGCAACCAATTCAACATCAGCTACACCTTTTACGCCATCCCCTTGAGGGTTGGCACCAATTAGTGATGCAACCATATTGCCATGACCTATATCGCAGTGTTCACCACGGTCAGATATCGGTGTGTCAAAATTTGCTGTGTAACCTTCAGTTCCGATAAAACTATATCCATCAACAAAAGGAAGCTCTGGAGTATTTAAAAAGCCTCCATCTATAACACCCACACGTGTCACGTTATTGGTTTTTGCAGTATCTCTGGCCTTAGAAATACTATTCGCCCCTTTAAGTAAGTCTTGGTCTGCCCAATAGGTATTTAACTGTGACTGGTGGTAACCAGTTGAGTCTGACATCGCTAAAGGATCGACTCCTTTAAATAAGATAGGTTCTGCAATGTTCGCATGAGCATAACCGTTAAAAACTGCAGCGCTAATTAGTAGAGATAGGGTGATTTTGTTCATTCTATTTGTCCTTAAATGCTGCAATTGCCGTAAGTAGGGTCAGTTAAATTTTCAACAAACTGAAATTCAGGGTTGAACTTGAAAACTGACAGTTCAGTAAACTGACCGTAGTTCACATTACCTTTAAAGAATGAATAGCCTGTCGAAGAGGCATTGAAATCCACTGCTGGGAGTACACTCAGGCTATTCTCTTTTGCGGCAATCTTGTTCAGATGATCTATGTATTGTTTAGCGCTTGCGTTTAGTTCAGATTCAAAACTTGATAATGGATTAACAAGTAGAGTCTCTATACCACCATTATGCACCTTGCTTACTGCCAACTTGATGTCGTTTAGTTTGTCCAGGTATACCTGCTCATCAAATTCGGGTGTAAATGGGAGCTGACCATGACCCATCAATAAAAAAACCTTTTCATAAGCATGTTGGAGTGATTGTAGCTCCGAAAACTGCTTAATCTCTTCACTGTTATCGATGTACGTTGAAGCGACTTCAAGACGCTCATTAAGACTTGTGTTAACAATATCAAGGCTAAAGTTCGTAGATATTTGCTCGCTGCCATCTTCAAGTGTCAGTGTGAGGCTCAAATCACCTGAAGACTTAAGTAATTCATCTGCTGAAAGAATTAAATTCGATTTATTTACAGACCAATGAATATTTTTTTCATATTCACTTAGAGGAATTTGATTGAGAACCGACTGTGGATCTCTTACAGTAAGAGTGTAGTTATCTGATTTTGAGTTTGTTTCTAATTGGACGGTTATTGACTCCCCATTCTCCACTAGTGATTGAGTTGGATCTGTTACAGTAAGTACAAGTGACTTATCGCCACTACTGCTATTGGTGCCACCACCTTCTCCGCCACCACCACAGCCAGATAGGACTACTAAAATCGAGAGTGCTAAGTAGTTTTTCACTTCAAATCCTTTTTTTTATACGTAAATGACATAGATTAGTTTTCTAAATAAACCAGCGATTTCGCTAGTTTATTGATTGCTCTCAGATTATCCTTATCCAGATTCACGTTTTGAGCTTGCAGTTCAACTTTTGTCGTTAAGTTGAGGACTTAGAATGCTTTTTCATAAGCTTTTCTTTCAAAGCGGGCAATTTTCGCTCAGATGTCTCGTATTCGACAGCTAGTTCCAAGAGCTCATCATTACTAAATCGACTCGTTAACCCAACGATCGCTGCCAAGCCTTTTGACATGGCGCCTTTTTTTCGTGCGTTATCCACAACGCTATTACGAGTACCCAATAATGAATACACCCCTAACTTCGACATACCCAGCTTCAGGAGACGACTCTCCAGAGCATCATAATGCTTCACTTTACAGCGCTGTGACTCTGTAACGCTTAAGATAGGATTGTTTACACTCTGAGATAGAATGTGGATCTGTTGCTCTTTTGGCATTTTCAAAAGAAAATCAACGCATCGAATATGCGATTCCTTTACAGGTTCGTCGGGATTATTTTTGTACTTTTGAATCGCGACTTCATTTGAGCCAAGAAAATAAGCTAATGAGCGTACAGACTGCCCCTTTCTCCGTGATTGCAATTCATCAAAAGGTAATTTGTCTAGATTTTTCTGAAAGTCACTAAATAACATTATGCCTTTATGTTGCGGTTTTCCCGCAACATACCTTAATCTAATTAATCCGAGATAATATCTCTTCAAGAAGGACTTTGTCGTTTTCTAAGGCCTCTGTCGCTGACAATCTGCCCTGCCCAAGCTTAAGGTTTTTGTAAAGGTACCAAGTACCACGTTTGTCTATAATTCGAGCATCTAAGCCTAAATCAAGAACTTCACCGTAGTAATCGAAACCCTTACCAAACAATATTTTGGTTTCAGCTTGTTTAAATGGAGGGGCAAGTTTGTTTTTGACAACCTTAATCCTGGTTTCATTACCCATTGTACAATCGGTGACTTTATAGCTCCCCGTTCTGCGAATATCAATTCGCGTTGTAGCGTAGAACTTTAAAGCATTTCCACCTGTTGTTGTCTCAGGGTTTCCAAAACCACCAATTTTAAAACGAATTTGGTTTATGAAAATAGCCATGGTATTCGTTTTCTTTAGAATACCTGTTAGCTTCCGGCATGCTTGCGACATTAACCTCGAATGAAGGCCCATACTAGCTGCCCCCATCTCTCCTTCTAACTCCATTTTAGGACACATTGCTGCGACACTATCGATAACAATAATGTCTACTGCTCCCGATAGAGCAAGAGTTTCTGCAATAGACAGAGCTTCCTCCGCACTATTGGGCTGCGAAACATACAATTCTTCGCTATTAACGCCAATTAATTTGGCATATCCAGGATCAAGCGCATGCTCAACATCAATGAAGGCACAAATACTTTCTTTCTTTTGTGCTTCAGCAATGACTTCCAATGCCAATGTCGACTTTCCGGAGCTCTCCGGGCCAAAAATTTCATGAATACGACCTCGCGCTAACCCGCCCACTCCTAAAGCTTTATCAAGCTTAGGTGAGCCTGTAGATACGATGTCAAGATTGTTAGTTGTTGCTTCGCCCCCAAGGCTTTGCACAGCACCCTTGCCAAATTGTTTTTCAATTTGCCCTAAAGCAGCAGCAAGAGCCACGCTTTTAGGTGAAGGATTGCTGTTATTGCTAGCTATTGTAACCATAACTACCTCGCTCTGTTTTGTTATATATTATAGTTGAGCAAAGTGTTTGTCAATGGTATTTAATACCATATTAAATCATTTTATAGCTACTGTTTATTTCTGGAATGAGGTACTTCGGTAGGCATATAGGTAAGAATTGTATCCAGATTGATCAGGCTGTCATCTGGCTCCAGATTTCCGGCTTTTGACTCTATCTGACTTGCACTTGCATTATCAATTGGGCTAGGTAATAGCTGAATCCCAAGTACAATGCTAGAACACAGAAACCAAACAATGAGTATCGTCTTTTGCAAATTATCTCTACGCTTGTGCATCTCTAACCCTCCAATTTAATATCATATATTATAGATTGGTTTGTAAATTTTTCTATCTATATTCGGGCTTATATCGATATAGACGCAAAGTTGAGATATAGGGTTGCTCTTCAAACTTACTACGAGCTTTACTAGACCCCAGTCTTTTAGACTTTGGGGTAGACTCAATCGAAACCATAGAACCAATGAGTACCGTTCTCGCTGAATCCATATCGGTAGTTACAACAAATATTGGTAACGAAGCAACTCTTGAATGACTTTTCTCTCCCACTCCTGGTACATATCTAGTGATGTTCGCTTTAATACTTGTTGGACTTGGCGTCCGGTGCACAAGAAACTCCGAATCAGAAATCTCTGCAATTTTCTTAGAAACGATGTCAAAGCTATCAGAACCGTTATCAATGATTTCTTTAGCTAACTCAAGCGCTTCTTCTTTTGAGTATTTCTTTTGGTTACCCCACCCTTTTGATTCGTTATAAAAAACTATTTTTTTAGGTAGCGCCTCTTCTACCACCAGCAAGCGTTCACATTGTTTAAAGTGAACCCTTTGCATGCCTATCTCTGTTAATAATTTTCTTACATAATTCAATGCGGCAGTATTGCTTTTGCATTTACTCGAGGCCTTAGCTTCTTTTACAGCGTCTGAAAATGCCTTTTTGGCATGATTTACTTCTAGTAATTTGGGAACTACATCTTCAGGAATGAAGACCACTCCAGGTAACTGGTTTAACTCTCGTCCTGATTGGTATTCATCGTAAGTGATCGCCGTTATAGCTCTAATGACCGCTTTAATTGGTTTGATGTCAGAGGGATTGTTTAACTGAACGTTAAAGTACGTTTGCTCTAAGGAGTGAGCAAACGCATGAAGTGAGGATTCTAATGACTGAAGTTTTCGTATGACTGGCACACTGTGTAGTGACTTGGACACTCTTCTTCTCTCTCTATCATTTTGGATTGATTTGTTTCAACCCGCTTAGAGCCCCTTTGAGAATAGGTTGCCACCTTATCAAGGAAACCTCTATCGTTAAAAACAAAGTCAACATACTCTTCATACATCGGCAACCCAATTTTATTTTCCCAATATCTATAAGTAACTACTCTACCCCATGGGAAACTTTGGGTTAGTTGGGGCTCACCGAATATCTTAAATAGTTCAGTTTCAGTAGTTAACCCAGGATCAACTAAGTATGCTGGATTATTAGGGATTCTTGTACCACCAGCACCATATTCACCAGTAAAACCAAATACTGGATCAAGACTATCATTTTGAGCACAACCGAAAAGGGAGGCGCTCAACATTACAGCTAACATTAATTTCTTATTCATCATCTTTTCGTTTCGTCATGATATTGAGGGTTTGTTTTACAAAACTAAAATCAGGTACAACTGGCATAAATGCCGCTCTCATATACTGTCGAACTGTTCGATGTATTGAGAACAAGAACCGCCCAATAAAACTATCTATTTCCGATTCATTTAGTTCTTTGTATGTCACCTTAATTTGGAATATTGAGGCGACTACCACGACGCACACTACTGGAATTAACCAGTTAGGAACGAGTGTGTAGTACATATTCAACCCCCAAAAAATAGCCGCTATAACACCAAGTAATGGAAGAAGAGCAATTGCAGCAACCATAGGAAGCCTCCTGTTGTTTTATAATAGGTTACAGCATATACAATTTAAAATCCAATTCCTAAATTCATATCAGTGTCAACCTCTTGTTTAACTTTTTCGTCTACTTGTTTGCACTTGTCTTTTACTGGTCCAGAAAGCTTATTGAGAATTTCATTATTCACAGATGTATCTATAGTGAACTCATTAACTATATTACCAAGCTTGGCTTTAACAACTGCTGGTGGAGTTGCTTCAGCCCTGTCAACAGCTTCTATTTCAGTACTTATGTTAGAATGCAAAGATGGTTTACCTGTCCACGAACTTACCTCAACCTGCCTTAATATCTCAAGAAGGTCCTTGGGGTTTGCAGAGTACGGTAGGCTTAACTGACTACCTTCAAGTTTGGGTTCATTATTATTATCGAAAGTGATATTTAAGAGTTTAATGTGCCCATTGTTCGAGTACTTATGGATAAAGTCTTGTTTAGCTGCAATCTGCACCTCTGTAGATAAATTTCTACCAGCGTCTAAATTCGCTTTATAACCACGATACAGGTCAAACGACTGATGCTCATGTTCAACATAACCTGTTTTTCTAACGACCAAACCTTGATCAATTACTTTACCATCAATGAACTGGTTGAACTCTCCAGCCTTTTTAATCGCGTTTACCAGGAGCTCATCCACATTTAAAGAGGTCTCGGTAACCTTGCCTAATTTCTTGAGAACAGAATCCCTAAACCCTTGGAGCTTGTTAACCAATGAAACCTTAATAACTGGCTGTATACGATCAATATCTCTTAGATCAATACTTTCAGCCTTCATAGCTAACCATTCTTCCGCAAGGCTACGTCTATCTAGAGGCTTGTTTTCATCAAGGTGCCCATAGTTTTGTTTTATTGTAGCCTTGTCTTCAGTGGAAATGTTTTGCCAAACAGTCTCCATAAGGTCCACATACTCGGAGTTTGTGAACATCTTCTTAAATCCCAAGTGTACCGCTTCATGTGCAATAGTCTTTCGAAGTCCTGACTCATATGCGTTATGTTCACTTTGTAGATTCACATGCATTTCACCATTGTGGGCAACCCCAGCGAGTGTAGAGCTGTAACTTTTCAGATCATTACTAAGAAAGTTCATTGAATCTATCGTTTCATGTACACGAATCTTTAAGTAAGGGTGATTAGCCTGAATCTCTTCAAGAATCTTTATTGATTTGGGGATATCCAGCTCAGGATCTACTTGGGAAGTGGGAGCAGCACCTATTGTTCTTAACGTGTCAGGATTATGTTTTATAAAAGAATGTACAGCTTGAGCTTTACCATCACGCTCGAGCTCACTGTAAAGAATAGTTTTACCTTTAAAGCCTTCCTCCCTCAGCTTCTCTATTGCCAACATTTGATCGATAATTTCAGGCTCAGTTACTGCTTCAGGTAAAATGATTGCTCGAACATCTTTTATGGTCAGTTTTTGAATGGGGTCAGCTTTCTCAGAACCTATTGGCGAAAACCTTGTAGCCTCAGCTAGCTGGTATAATTCATTCGATAAACTATCGCTCAAAGCTTCTTGCGAAACAGGTTTGTTTAGCGATAAAGATTCCACTATTCTACTGAATACATCTTCCTTTGCTTTTGATACATCAATACCTTGGTCCACCGATAACTGGGATACTATCCCTTCAAATTTTTTAATAAGGTCCGCATAATACTCAGATGTATGGTTAGTTGGCCCAACAAGCTCACCATCCAGGGTCGCTTGTATTTTACTAAGGTCTTGGTTAGATAAATGTACTAATGCTGCCATCATCTGCGGAATAGTGACATTATTGGAGTTTTCAAGGAAGGCCATAGCTTCATGTTTACTTTTTAGTTCTACACTCGGCTCTAACTTGCATTCTAAGATGTTGTTTAATAACCAAGTATTGAAAGCATCCCTCTCACTGTACTCATCCAACTGCAAATTTAATTGTAATGATAGAGCTTCATGGTCTACTTCTGATTCTTTTGTATATACGTCTAGTAATTTTTCAAGGTGGTACCTTAAGCCCATTAATTCGTTTCGCGGATCTAATTGTTTGTATAGTGTTGTTGCAGTTTCGTCTAGTAACTCAATACTTTCTTTGGAGTCATCGAGCTGCATCTCATTCATAAACGATAAAACTTGTGATTTAACGGCGCTATCAATTTTGTCATTTAATGATTCCCCTTGCTCTAACAAAAACTGTTTAAAGTCTGGTTCAACGCCCTCAAGCTTTTGAGCAGTAGTGAACTTCAAGTACTCTTCAGCAATTTCTACTAAATCTAAATTCTGAATAAATCTTGCACCGGGTAGATTCTTCTTTGGCAAGTCTGCAAATCTTCCCTGGCTATATTGATAAGCTAAAAGTACTTCTGGTCTTTTACAAAGCTCCAGAGCAGACTCTAAACCATTTTCACTAATAGCGTTTTCTAAATTTGTTGAATCAATACCTAGATTATTTAGTGCTTCGAGCATGCCGGGCCACTCTGAAAGACGCTCCATATCCACAGTGAAGTTCGATATTAATGGGTTGTTTAATTTTCCTTGGGGTGTCCAACAATCAGACTGAGTGATCGTATTTTGAAAATCTACGATTAAATCGATACCTTGATTCGATTCAATGAACTCCTGGAAGGTATTCGTTTCTACCTTAAACCCCTCTCCACTTTTGACTTTATCTAAAAGTGAACTTAGGTTTCCATTTAAACTAAAGCTCGCAATGAGAGAGTTCTCATAACCATTTTCATGAGTCACATCCCAATCTTGCTGTTTCAAATGGTGAAGGGTGTAATAGGTATTGGCCATGCCTTGAGGCACTAGTTTTAAGGTATCTACCATCTCATTTGCTAATGGATGATCAAGGCTTAACTCTTTACCTTTAATTGAACCATTAGAAAACTCACCGTGTTCCATTAGGTTGTCTACAATACGCTCTCTATCTCGGGTAATGATATAGCTATAAACCATAATTTTAGACCTTGTTATTTATCCTCAAATGACATATTTACTATATTCCATAATCTTTATAAATTCGATTTATTTCAACTCGCGCGTGTGTTAATGTGGTATTTATACTGTGTAATTATCCTTCAGGTACAGCTCATGAAAATCTCAAATTGGCCATCACTCATTAAATGGATTATCTCTGTTGGACCAAAATCAGCCTCTACAAGTCAGCAATATATTACTTCACTGCAAAGTCGTGACCGAGACGCTTGGCGAAAACGAGTATCAAAGTTTAGCCCCAAATGTACTTTTGCTGGTGTTATTAGTGATGCAATGCACGAAAAAAGAGGCGGACTTGTAATTGGTATCGAGACTAAATGTGAAGGCAAGATAAATTTGTTGATCCCTAAAAACAAATGCAACGAAATGGATTTAGCGAAGTCGATACTATCTAATGCATCTATAGTTTCTATCACTTTCACTCCATACATTCATTTTGAGTACGGTCTAATTGGGCTAGTAGAAAGCATAAGTTCTTTATGCCACAACACAGAGAACCAAATATCAATTAAACCTAAACAATTGCCGAAAAATGCAACCTCGACCAACACTACTATCACTCAAAGTGTTCCTCGTTCCACCAATAGCTGGAACAGTTCGAGTGACGAGCAATTGATGAATTACTTGAGTCAAGATATTGGTTTGAGGCAGATAGCTTTACAGATGAACGTAACACCAAAATTCATTACAAATAGAATGCTGCAACTAAGCATAATTGACATTGACCAGTTCGCTGAAATAAAAAGGCAACTGTTAGATTTAGGGTGCTTTCAATAAATGGCTAATGCCACTTGATACCGAAGAGGATTAAACAAGTGGTAGTTTTGTAGAAATATCTATCGTAGAAGCAGCGATCAAGAAGTGCTTTGCTTGGTCAAAAACCTCAGGCAAAAACACTATCAAATGAACCAAACAAAGAGGAGCACCAACTTAGTAAATGGTCTCCGAACGGAGCACGGCTTTGAATGTCATATCACGTTTGACCTTGTTTTGACTCACAGCGTTCCGGCGACGGAACGCGATTCAATTCTTGTATAGCGCCAAATGAAAAATTTATATTAGTATCCCCGATGATGATCGTTCAGGCCTTGATATATAGCACTAGCGATTAAATAACCTGTCAATCCAAATACAGACAGAGCATTAGTATGTAGTGCACCATTGAAGTAAGTAGTGATTAGAGATGAAATAAACACCACTACAAAAATTAAAAGCGCTATCTTGAAGCCCCAGTCAACAAAGAAGTCTATTGCAGGACCAAAGCTCAAAGCTAGGTTGTTATTCTCCATTACATTCTCAAGCCTTTTCACAAGCTTCTCCTAGTTTTCTTTATAGGGTTTTCGAATAGATTTTGGCGCTTTGGGTAGCCCGTTAAGCATATCTATATGAGCTTGTTTCTTACTATGCCCTAGCTCAACTTCCTCTGCAATTTGGTAGACTCTTACCTTGCTAAACCCCCACCGATTGGCTAGGTGTGCTGTAGTCCAACCTTTTCGTTTATAGCACTCAATGTATTCGTCTTTAGTCACGGTAACAAGAAACCTATCTTTGTAAAGTATGCTTAACTATATACGTTAAGCATACTTTACTCAACAACTCAAGATTTTTAGTCTTCGCGTTTCACTAATAACATACTAGAATCTGAGTATTCGTTTAGTTTGCACATAGGCCAGCTCTTAATAATTTCGTAATTTTTTCTGTTGATTTCTAAAGGTACTTCTATCATCACATCAATGAAATGTTTACTGTTATATGGAGTAGACTGCCGATGTAATACAATTTCTAACTTATCTTCGCGTGGGATTGCAGTACTTTTTACATAAACACTCGGAGACACAACAGCCTCTACCGCGGTCCGTTCTCTCAAAAATACTAGCAATTGCTCTTTAATGTCGCTCATTATTTTTTCTCTATTTATTAATAGCTTAGCTTATACATTGTGTTTCTGTACACTCAGATATCTGACCATATACAGCGACAAAATCAACCTATAGATTCTGTTCGCACTGTATTTGACTTTTTTCATTAGGATTCTGTGATGAAAGCCTCAAATAAAAATGATAGCCTCAACATATCATTGATACCCATTAATTATCATTGACAGTCATCACCTGTTAATTGACAATGTGACTGTCAATTTTATGGAGAGTCACAATGTCATCAGTCACTGAATCCGTTTTGCAGAATTTGGAAAAAGCAAACGAGAGCGTAAGTCGTACCGAGTCAGAACGTCGAGCAAACATCCTTCAGCAATCGAAGGTTGTACTCGATGAACAGTTTGAAGTCAGCAAGGTCATTCTTAATCACTCAGTTCCACAAACCAAAATGAGCAAAATGTGTGGCTGGGACTCTGTCAACACGTTTAAGAAAAAGGAAGAAGATTGGGTGGAGCAAGGCTATCAACCACCTGAAATGATCCGTGGTAAGTATGCGTATTCGCCAGACTATATTCATGAAATTCTCGATTTAGCTGGTAAGCCAAAATGGTCTGATTTTAATCGTGGTACTCATATTATCAATGTACAGAACCAGAAAGGTGGTACAGGTAAGTCCATGACGACTATTAACCTGGCTCAGGCATTAGGTTTACAGCACCTTGAACGTATCCGCATTCTAATCATTGATTTAGATCCACAGGGTTCACTTAAATTGTTCGCTCAATCTAAGGAATACAAACAAAATGATCTGGACCAACTCACTGCCGTTGACATTATGACAGCGGATCTTGAGGGTAAAGATTCTCTATATCAAAATTTCGTGAATTATGGTTTAAGTCATGAGGATATTATTGATGAAGCAATCCTTAATACCTTCTTACCTAATGTTCGAATCATGCCAGCGTTTCCTGAGGATGAGCGATTTTCGTCTTTACATTGGCTCGGAGAAGAAAACCTAATTCCAAGATTAAAAGAACGAGTTATCGACCCTATTCGTAACCAATACGACTTAATCTTTATTGATACAGGACCTCAAATCAACCCGCTTACTTGGAGTGCACTGTACGCTTGTAATGGTTTGTTGGTACCAGTATCTCCAAAGGCTCTCGACTGGAGCTCCACAACTCAATTCTTGGATAATTTACCTAACCAGGTTCGAGCTTTGCCAGAAGGTTCAGAAGGTATTCGTTGGATTAAAATTGCCCGTACCAACGTCGAAGAAGAGAAAGACCGAGATACTGAGCTATCAAATCGTATCAAAGATGAGTACCGTTCCATGGTATTCAATAACTACATCATTCGCTCAAATGCTTTTGATACCGCAGCCAAAAATTATCGAACAGTACTAGATGTCGCTTCTAGCGAAGGTATTTGTATCCCTCGACAGCTACGTGACTCTAAGGACTCAGTAATTGATTTAGCAAATGAGCTTAAAGATCACTTAAAAGATATCGATTTATAAAGAGGGCACCATGTCAAGTCATAGAAGAAATGTCCAAGCTTATACACCAGGTGGTAATCGTACCTCGAAGTTATCATCAGATAGTGTTGCAATCACAACGAAAGAGGAGCAACTCCTTAACGAGGCAGCTCAAGCAGGAGTATCCGAACTAGAAATTGCGGTTGATGGCCAAGAAGTCTTGTTTCAACTGGTCGAAATTCCTTTTGATAAAATTGAAGCCGAAACATTCGTATCAGAGGATAATGTTCGAGATCAATCAATTATGTCTCGGCTGTCAGTTATAGATATTACCAACAAGATCTCTGATAAGGGTCAACTCTATCCCGGTCTTGCTATAAAACACACTGATTCACAAGGGGGTGTCACTTATGAAGTTATTGATGGCTCTCAACGCAGAAGCGGTTGTTTCTACAGTAAGCGCGGTTTTAAGATCTATGCTACAAGTCAAAATATTACACGCGAAAGTAAGCAGTCTTTATCTGAAGTAAGTAATACACATAGACCCATGTCTCTCTATGAGTTAGGTAAGCAATGGCTGAACCTCAAGAAAGAACAAGGTTTGAACAATATTCAGATTGCCACCGAGAAAGGCTATGACAAAAACTTAGTCTCAGCTGGTATAAAAGCGGCAGAGCTACCAAAATGGCTAATAGATGTCATTCCTAGTGTTCCTGATCTAGGAAGACCTTCAATAATTGAATTAGACAAGAAAATAACTAGCCTTTCTGATAAAGAAAAATCAGGCTTTGAAAATTTTTGCTCATCTTTATTAGAAGAGACAGAAAACCTAAGGCTTACAGCATTAAGTGCTAAACACGCCAACGCTCAAATCGTAAAAAAGATTCTGTCATACAGCTATGCCGAGCATGATGAGGATCAAGGGCAAGATGCATTGACAAAGCCAAAGAAACTTAAGAAGAAACTTGATAACGGCTCTGAAGTTCACGTAAAACATGACTCCTTGAAAGGTGAGTTCAGTTTCACAGTTAAAAATATAAGCGATGAGCAAAAGCAGCAGCTTGATCAGCTTTTAGGAGATTGGGGATTATCCATATAGTGTGGCGTTTATCTATCATGCTGAAAAATTGGGCATTTAACTGTTTATAGTGTCATTTTCTTTGAACTAAGCTGTAAACCTGTATATAATTCGCTTCGGAGTTAAATTGCCCCCAAGCGTTTATCTCTGTCCCCCTCTTACGCTTTTGCGTAGGAGGGGGTTCTTTTTTTCAAACCAGAAAATATACAACTCCCCCTCCCCTAATATCTTTACTTGATCAACTCCAAACTTGCGAAAATAAGCTTGTAGCCACAGAATTCTTTAGGCCAGTGTATCCTTTTACTGATATAAGTTACTCTTTTATCAACCTCAATGGCTTGTACTATTTTAAGAGAGTGATGAGAGCAAACCAATGGACTTGTATACTAATCGAACTTCAAAAAATGATTTCATTAAACATGGCATCACAGATCATATAGAAGATGGAATGGACTTATTCATTGCTTCAGCTTTTTTCACAGAGTTTGATGTTATAGATGAGGTCCTTGGAAAAGGATGTAATTTAAAAATCATTGTGCGACTTGGTTTTCCAACCTCACCATCTGCACTAGATAGATTACTAAACAATAATAAGGTTGAAGCTAGGTTCTTCACGACCAACTCATTCCATCCTAAGCTTTACATTTTTGGTGATAAGTCCATCTTGTTGGGTTCAGCGAATCTAACTCGATCCGCCATATATTCTAATCAAGAAGTTATGATTGGCATCCACCCGGAAGATCATAGATTTATAGAACTGCAAGAGTTATTCAGTGAATACTGGCGTGACGCAAAAGTGCTCAATAGAGATGCAGTCAAATGCTATCGGAGTATCTATAACAAGTACTATCATGCAAATAAACTATTAAATGACATGGAACACGATGTCATCGACACCATGGGGGATGTGAACTTCTCGAACATCAATCGCGGTAAAAAGAAAGCATCACAGAAGTCTATTTTCCAAGATACATACCAGCGTTCATATCAAGAATCAGTTAGTGCTTTTAATCGAATAGTAGAAATCTACAAAACCTTCGATAGAAAAGTTAACGGTGACTTAATACCATTAAGATTAGAAATTGACTCATTCTTCAGCTTTGTTCGCGACTTCTATGCCACTCAAGACACTTGGAAGCACCAACCTCTTGGATGGGATGAACAACAACGGTCTAAAACGGCAAAACTTATTAATGAATGGATGAATACAAAATGGGAACATTTTGAGGATCGCATTGTTCCGCATAATTATCCCCTTATAAAAAAAGTCCTCGGTTCAAAGGAAGCAATCATATCAGCTTCAATGATTGATATAGTTGAGGCACTTTGCGTTCTGCACTCTTTCCATGACCGGTTTCGCTTCTACAAAGGTGGCCTCAATACATTAAAGGAGAGCTTTATGGGAAGTAATGAAGAACAGAGGGTAAAAAAGACTCTGATATACCTACTATACGGCACTGGAGACCCTGTAACACGTATGGCAAACTGCATATACGATAGTGAGTATAAGTTGAACCAATTCGGAAAATCTAATGTTCAGGAGCTAATTGGATGGATTAACAAAGAAGATTTGCCAGTCATCAACGGTAGGACAACTAAAGTACTAAGATACTTCGGCAACAAAGTTGTTCAAGTAAGTGAGTAACGAAAGTTATAGTTATTGACGCCTCACTTCTGTTGAAATGAGGCAATATGATATCCTAAAAACTACGCTACTTCTTCTACCTCTGCATCGGTCTCAATAAGTCTAATCATTTGCTCATATAAATTAGTCCGCTCAAAGTTCTCCTTTGTATATTTGCTTCGAAGATACTTCTCTACCCCTTTGACAGTTACATTTCTATCTGATGATAATGGTTGCTTAAACACTTGAGCCAGCAACTGGCAAAAGTCATGCCCATTCGCGGTCTGATATATACAATAACCAGCTTGATTTAACTCTACGTATTTATTGTATATGTCGATACAATGAGTTTGTTCTACTCTCGGACTTCTTCTGATTGCAGCTTCGATTAAGATTTGAATGTTTATTGACACATTAAAATCGTTAACCGTCACAGCTTCGCTAGTAAAGTAGTTCATACCTTTGAATCTCACATTCAAATTCAGCAACCTACAAGCGAGTTTTACAAGACCGATTTCATTACAGACGCTCATCAGATTACTCATTAATCTCTGACCAACTTCATCGATCTGCATCGGACCCAGAATATGATTTTGTGTATGTTCAGTTATAAAATCTGTGATAAATTCATCATGAAGCATCATAATTTCTGCATCATGCACGTCCGTCATAAATGTATCGTTGTAAGTCTTTTCTAGTACGTGGTCGAAGTCTGCATCGACTATACCGTAAACTTGATTAGAAATACGAGTCCTCAGCCTATCAACAGCTTCTATGACATCCGCCTTTCCACTTGCTGGAGTGCAGTAAAAGAACTCTGTATTTCTCAACACCATGTTAAACAGAGTAATATCGGAGTCGCCTTCAACAACAAATATAATCCTATTGCCTACGTGGTCAGTTTGGACCTGTAAAAGCAGAGCGCTAAATTTAGTTTCATCGCTACGTTCTCTGGTAGCATCTCTTAAACTCGACATAACTAGTTACTCTTTGCAATCACATGCTTGTCAAAGAGGTCAATTGAACTTTCCCATTCATCACCAATCACATCCGGTGAATGCGTTGTTACTATAAGCTGTGAGTAGTGATTAAACTTTGATATTTGAGAGAACTCATTAAGGAGGTCTTTCTGCCATGAAATGTGTAGAGATACCTCAGGTTCGTCTATCAAAATGATTGCACCATTTTCTGCTTTGAAAATTAGATCAAAGAAAATAGATACTTGGTTCTTCTCGCCTGAAGACAACTTTTCTAAAGGTATATTAGCACCAACATGATTGAAGAATGCGAAGCCGTATTCCGGGTTAACTGCTATAGTTTTAAATGAAAACTTTTTCTTCTCAATTAGCTTCGAGAACTCGCTCAAACGTCCTACAAAGTCTTCATGCAAAGATTCTTCATAGAATATTTCATCCAATTTATCACTCAAGTTAATGGTGTAGTCTGATACAAGGTTTAAGTCATTCAATTCGAGATACTTACTCGACTTTGGTAGCAATCCGAAACGAGTGTAAGGTGCTAACAGGTCTTGTAGGCCAACTATCCTCTCTTTCTGCATGTACGGTAATGCGTTATTTTGAACTTCGTGTGATTCTATTGAAATGCATGAAAATAAGTCATAAACCAACTGGTCAAGCTTGTGCAATTTACTTAGCGCAAACTTCATTTTATCTTCTAGAAACGCTCTTTGCTTTGTAATGATGCTATATGCTTCAGTTTCGTCATTCAGATGTACAGAATGGATAAGAATAGAAAAAGCTTTTCTGTAATCAAATACCTTTTCTTCAGACAAGTTTTGGGTTGAAGGAATGATGATCTTTTTTGCGTCATTAAGAAATGACTCGATCTGCATACCAGATTCTGAGTTGAAGTAACGGACAAGACCAAGATTGGTTTTCAGTTCGAATGTATCAAAACTTATTTTAGATAATTCTTTGTAGTTATTTGAGATAGCATTATGAATCAATTTGAGAAGCATAGTCTTACCATAGCCATTGGGGCCTGTAATAACCACATGATCGGACTCTGGAAGTTCAATGTCATAGTTTAAAAAACCAAACAGATTCTTAACTGTAATTTTTTCTATTCTTAGGAACATTTTGTAGTATTTTTATTGAAAATTATGTCGCATTGTACCATTAGAGGTAATGTCGTAAAGTGCATATTGATTCTGGGTATTTCTGTTTCTGTGGGTTATTCAGTGATTTATGGGTAATGACCAAAGACCAACGTAGCTTGAATAGTAAAGATTTATTAGTCTGAACTCTTTACTTTATCTAGACGATTTATATCCACATTCTTAACCAAAGCATCTGCATCAAATATCAATTGATTTTTTTCATTAACTTTTGGTCTGAATAAAACTAGTACTTTACCAAACTCCCCTTCTGCCTCAGCTGTTAAGGTCGTATTTCCTGAACTATCAACCAAGTAGTTTGTTGAGTCTGAATCCAACCTTCCAATTCGGCCATTCACGTGAATAATTCCAACGTCATAGTCTCTTGATGACAAACTCTCGGAAAAATACTTTTTTAACTCTTCAGGGTTATCCAATATAGATTCAGGGTCATCAACGTACGCACTTGCAACCTTAAGTTCTATATTCTGTTTATTATGAATTGATGTATAATCCGGCCCATTTGGAGTATTTGAAATGCCAGGGCTAACATATAAGCCCACAATTGCCCAAATTGCTGAACATGATGTAACTATTGCTCCTCCACCTTTTGATGAAACCTTGAGATTGTTCCATTCGATTAGTTGCTCCTCTTCCTTTAACGAGGCGCCTCTTTTGAAAATTTTATAACCAAAGTACGCAACGAAAGAACCAATAGAGAAACACAGAAGCATCCCTATACCGTTAAAGACAATAATACCCAATCCTTCCATGGATCTCCCTTATCTTAATTTTACTATTATTTTGTTAATTCATCTAAACAAGCTTAGATCATTCTTGTATCAACAGAGCTCAAACTTAGATTCTTTTTTCTTAGGCTCACCTTACATTCTGTTTACTTATGAACTATTAGTTATTCCGAAAGTATTTATCTGTATTCATTAATTCGTATCGGCAAGTGAGCTTTTTCTAAGGAGTATTTTGTGGCTACCATTCATTCAAACGCATTTGAATTTAATCTCGATGGCTTAACTAATATCAATTTCATAGAACAATCCCATTGTATCACCCATGGTCAACCTTATGATGGAGTCCGTTGCTACAACGCTTGTCACAAGGAGCCAGCAAAATTGGTTGTACTTGCTGGCAGGAAGGGGTCACATGAAGTTTCTAACTGGCTAGTGTCAAATGTAAATTGGCCCAAAGAAAACGGCCTAGGAGGTGCAATAGCAGATACCTATATGGATGACATTCCACGTAAACTCAATTTTGCCATTCGTGGTTGTATCATACTCACCATTTTCGGTATTGAGTACACAATCGAAGACATTGTCCTCGCACAAGGTAAGTCTGGTGCTTACAACAACTGGTGGCTTGGTTCGAGCTCAATGATAAAGATAAAGGCAGAAAACATGACAGATTCATATGCTCAGGAGCTGTCCGAAATGGCCAACAAGTTGATTATGGCAGGACTATCTAAGAGTTTCGCTAGAGCAATCAATGCTATCGGCATTGGAATATACAAATTAACAAAACCACATAAAGTGTTCGTTGTCTAATTGGGTGCACGAATGACCAATTCGATAAAAGTAAGTCCGTGGTTTTCATAAGTATGAAAAACAGTTCGGCTGATGCAACTATGATGGGTACTTACGCGCTTGATTCTGAAAAATTGTAGTATTTAAAACACTTTAGATTAAGAATATACATTGTATATTCTAATACTTTTTTTTGAACAACCATGTTGATTAATAGTTAATCAAGAGTTCTGGAACACTATGCCAGATGGATATCTGAGTAATATACACTGTATACTATTTTAACAAATAGCTCCCTTTAAAATATACAGTGTATATTTACAATGTGACATCAATACTGGTCCCATTAGAATATACACTGTATATCACCCCAAAAATTCACATCACTTAAGCGTATTGATTAACTTAATTAAACTATCTGGGTCAGAGGTGTAGAGCGATACCAGCTCCTTTTTACTTAGGTTAGTTAGTATCTTGGCTATCAAATCCTGGTTAGTATTGGTTACTAGGTTCTGAACCTTAAACTCTGAATACCCCATAACCATCGCAACATACAAGTGCCTGTTTTCCTTAAACCACTTCCAATAGGCAGACTTAGAGAAGCCTTCATCTACAAGTCGATCTGGAGCACTAGGCAATCCTAGTTCGGCGTTAACCTCTTTTATGGTTTCCAATTCCACCAGCCTGTTGACAAATAGCTTTAGTTCATCGTAATCATTACAGTAGTTGAATGCATTATCCAACATGAAAGCCTGTTTCGGCTTTGATTTCTGCCACAGTTTTATTGTGCTTTCACTCTGTTTAAACGCTTCAGCTAAGAGAGATAAATCGTTTTTATAGTCATAAGTAAACATAATTGTTTTATAGATTTAATAGTGATTCGAGTAAGGGTTTTGGCGTTACATTTCTTGTAGAACGTTTAGTTACTTTTGTCGTATGCATATTACTATCGACTCGATCAGGAGAAATTGTAACATTCGTATTTACTGGCATTGTACATAAATCCGTTGATAGAGATAGACGCTGTTCGAGTGAAAACTTTGATATTGTTTCACGAAGAGAAAATCTCTTTATATCTTCAATTTGAGCTTTAAACCACTCGAGGGTGATAAGAGCCTCAGATAGGTTTGACTCATATTCTCCCAACCGAGTTAAGTAGTTTTCTACGCTTGGGTTAAATGAAGCTAGAAAATCTTGTTTGTCTAAGTTAATCACATTTGAGGCTGGTGTTTCGATATTACTTAGTCGCGTGTATAGAGCTGCATTCAGATTTCTCAATTCAGTTTTTAGACAAAGATATTCCTCTGAACTTTTATACTTAAAAACATCGTCAAATTTCAAGTTAGATAGGTCTTTAGATACCTTAGCGATTTTTGAAACTGTTTCACTATCAATACTATTAATGGCATTTGAATACACTCCTTTAAGTGCCCAGTTCATCGCAATAGATTGCTCTAGTACTGAAACAACTGAGTTTAGCTGTTCGATTGTAAAGTGTGTAATTTCCTTCTTAATAGATGGCTTAGCATTCAGTTCTGTTAGTTGGTTAGTAGAGAGAGAACTTTTGTAGAACTCTTCAATCGATTTGAACGAGTCTGAGCTTAATAAAGACCAGCACTTTAATGTTCGATGAATCTGAGGCTGATTATCGGTCAAGAATAGTGTGGGATTGTTTAGCTTGACAGTTGATTCACCAAATCGAGCCAGGTATTTCTTCAATCTATCACAGTGATTCCTTAATCTACTCTCACAGCCTTCCAACGGCCTAGACAGTTGCAGCTTTATTTTGTGTCTTATTGCGTTTCTACGCTCCCGAACATGAAGTAATAGCTTAGCTTTATCGATCCTATGCTTTTGCATAGAAACCATAAAAGGCAATTGTTTTAGTTCTGATGCATTCATGTCTTGGTAGTCGAAACAACCAAGTTCTGACAGTAACTCTGTTCTCTTGGCTATGTCGAGGAATGTCGGGTAGTACTTTAACGATATCCTAACGGCCCCTGTCTCTACCATAGAACGTGCCACAGCTCCTAATTGCGTGGACCGTACTGATTGTTTTCTATTAGAGAGAGACAATCTACGTCTTCTTATGTTCTGAATGAGTGCAAGATCATGTTCAGCTTTAATTCTTTCGTAAGGTTGGGTTAAGTGCCACTGACTGAGAGTTCTTTCATTAACTACAATATTTAACTTGTCGCCTAGAGCGGCATTAGGGTCAATATAATGTGCTGGTGTAAAAACATCTTTAACTTCTTCGCCCAAGAGATCGATGTCAGGGTGAAGCACTCTATGATTATCTGCATGCGCATAGTGAAGTCTTGGATTTGTTTCAAGATTATAGAAAGAGAGTCTTGTTGTTCCCTTAGTAAGTTTACCTGATCTAATTTTTGCTACACGTTTTGTGAAATCTAATGAAGGTTTAACTTTTCGAGCCTTTTCCTGGTATTGGATATCAGTAACATGCGATAGATAGGGTATAGAAAGCTTGGTGTTTATCTTTCCACCGCCAAACATAGAACTAAAGGATGCATAAATCACTTTCGTAGCTTCTTGGATAGAACTAAATTCAATGCTACTAATTTGCTCATCAATTTCGTTATACCAATTTAGTGCTTTTTTGTTTGCATAACCCTTAAGTAGACTAGTTTTAAAGTACTCTGAAAATGCACTAGAAGCTTTACGTCCATTACACTCCAACTTGATTACCTTATCAGAGTTACTTGAAATCAAATCAAAGAGTTCAACTCTCTCAGCATTGACCATCACTGAAATCCTTCCTAAGAGATCACAATGTTTAGATCGAGAAGTGTCCTGGCTGATTGGTTCCAGCTTTAAATTATGAGCAATACTCACTTTTACAGGTAACTGTGTTTTAGGGAGGATCTTCGTGGTGCAGTTAAAATCGCTTTCATTCAAATCGCTCGCATCTATTGGACGCTCCCAGTAGCTAAGAAAGGACTTATGATTATCAATAAACCGCACTGGGTCATTGTCAACATTAAGAGTTTTCATTAATACGGCTTCAGGTAATTTCGATGAGTTAATGCTGATTTTTCCATGAATAGATTCGTACTCTGCATTACTTTTAGGATAAGGAATCCAGCCATTACCTCTCAAAAGTTCATTCCAGATAACCAAAGGTCTATAGGGAAGGGCATTTACTCCATCTAGACTCCATCTAAACGAAAGATAAGCAGCATGCTTTTCAGAAAAAATGTTTATTAAGGGTTTCTGGGCCTCTTGAATGTACATATCAAGAAATGCTCTTCTGGCTTTAGCGTTCAAGCTTCTATCATTTTTGATGTCTATAACGCCTTCATGTTGGTCGACGTACCCACTTTTATATAGTCGTTTGAACTCTTCAGCTTTTTTAGATGACTCAATTGAAATTTGAGCAAAATACCTAACCAACTTTTCTAAATACTTTACTTTTAGAACGTTCGGCTGAAATGCTACTCGTTGATATGCTGCAAAATCGATAGCTTTGGCATGCATCATTCTCGCATCCATATTGCAACTCAGCTGAAACATGAAATCTCTAATGCGCAGAACCTCTTCCTGTAAAAACACTTTCCATCGAGTATGTTTAGCTAGTGAGTTTTGGGTTTTATCGTGTTGAACCATTGTGCATAGTGTGCATCCAAATCGACTAGATCCATTGCAACCATTTGAATTCTTTTGTCCTACTGCAATCTCACAGACATCAGAAGAAGCATTCCCATAAATGGCCAAAAGCAGGGCGAAATCAGAAAGGAAGCCGGGAAGGGGAGGGAGCCCAGCTAAACTACGAGTAAGAGGCTTAGCTCCAGAAAGTTCTAAGGAAGTGAAAACCTCTTGGGTAGACCAGTCACGTATTGGAGCGTATAGAAACAGTGGGTAGCCTGTATTTAAGTCAGACTCTTTCATCTCTTTCAATAAATCACTTATAGACTTATCACTGGTTCCCTGAATAACCATATTACCTTTTCGCTTTGTACTCTCGTTGTTTCTTTGCCCTGTAGCGCAAATCACATCAAAACGGGTGTATTGCTGTAGTTCTTCGTCTGATTTAAAGCGGTCCAATAGGTTTTTTAAATATCTTTCGCTAGGAACAATTTTGAGAATAGAGCTGCAGTCACTATTACGTTGTGCATTTGGTATTAGCTTATTACTAGTCAGGTATTTGTTCGCGTACTCTTCATGAAATGACGGAGTGACAATATCGTAGTAAACGTTAATATCGTTATCTTTTGCATAGTCAATAAACTTAGATTTAACCCACCTGGTGTACATAACCATTGGAAGTGATTCCGAAAGAGTGTCAACCGTTGAAACAATTAAGGGGCGAGTTTTTTCGATCCAACCATTTTGAATACAAACTCGATAAGCTTCAGAAGCAGCATTCAAAACTGTGCTGGAGTCTTTACCCATACTGCAAGGAACAAACACTAGCGAATCACTAGATCGCAAAATCGTTATAAACTCTTCTACAACCGCATTGAACTTGAAGCTAACACTCTCGTGCAAAGCCACCAATTCGTTTTCTATTAGGTTTGTTGTTTCAAAAATATTAACCATTGGCTGAACCATTACTAAAGACCGACAACTATATAATACCATATTTAAACACACTTTATAGACTTAAATATACTTAGTGCACTTTTTTGTGCACATATATTGAAGGAGGTGTATTTATATGGTATTTTACTTCTATTCTTTTAGTCATCGGGTCAAGACATGTACACACCAATTTATTCTGAACAAGACCTTCAATTAGTACTCTTCAGAGCTAACGAGGGTATTTGCACGAATGGCATTTCTGTATTTGAGGGGGTAATAACAGGCAAAGAATTTGCTGAGAACTTCACTGAAGAAGAGAGCTCAGATAGTTTAAATGAGTATCAAAAAAGACAGAGAGACCTTGAGAAAGGTCGTGCACAAGGTTTGATTAAGTATTTCGACAATAGGGAGGATACAGTACTCCCTAGCATTACTGTCTTTGTTTCTTCATTAAAACTCCATGAGGAAATATCTATTGGTAACAAAGAAGTCGTCACAGCCACATTAGAAAGTTCATCTGACCGTCTTGTATGTGATGGTCAGAACCGTTTGAATTTGTTTAAGGACAGAGTTACGAATGCTAGTCCTACTCAGTACCATACGCTGGGAGTTAAATTCATTGTTACAAACACGGACACCTTAGAGCCAGTCACTCAAAAGATTAGACAGGTATTTTCTGACTACCACTTACACCTTCGTAAACCAACATCAGCACAAAACTTATTCTTTGACAGCTCGCAAAGCTTTTCCAGATTAATTAGGGACCAGATACTCGATAATGTATTAGTTGATGGTCATTCACTAAAGCGGTTTATAAGTACCACAGGAAAACCCAAGAAATCCCAGTTAATGGACTTGAAGCAGTTAGGCGATTTCATTTGTACCGCATTAGGTACAACTCCTGTAAAAATGAACAAATTGCTTGAAGGTTCAAGCGATACCGAAGCTGAAATAATTCGCTTAACAACTCCATTCCTCACCAAGTTTTTTTCTCTTATACCTATGAGGTTTCTTTCAGACTCAGGGCCAAATGTTATGTACACGAAAAGTATATTTTGGAAAGGGACTGCGATAGTAATTCGATCTATCTTTGAAGAGCATTTGTCTCGAATGCATAAAGCCCCCATTGATTGGTCAGTACTAGATGGGATAGTTCGATTGCCTGTGAAAGATATTACACATGACTTTTGGCTAGAGAATAATGTAGTACAGAAATCTATTTCAAGAAATGGAAGTATTAAATACAGAATGATCCGCAGCTCAGAGAGAAGCTGTGCTACTGCTATTTGTAAAGAACTAGAACTACCCTCAGTGGGAGAAGAAGTATGAAGTCACCAGAGAGTAATGACTTAGACCTGAAAGCACATCGATGCCCTAATGCGATGACAATGGCGAGAATGGGTCTATCTCGAGCAATTAAGGAAGGTGTTAATGAGTACAACATATACAGCATAGAACCACTGTTAGGAAAGCACATATCTGCTTACTTAAATGATGTCCAATGTAAATTTGAAATTCACATTGAATCGGTAAGGATACGTGACGAACATAAAAAGTTATGGTGTAACGAAAGCACAATCTTTGATGAAGATGATTTCGAGTTTGCAGAGCACTACTGTCGGTACCGTATCGCCTTCACCAACAAATCAAATTATGGTGAAAGTTGAGTACAACCCTTAAAAGAAACCGTGAACCAATTTCCTTAGTTCGAAAACTAAAGTTGATTGTAATTCGCTCAAGGCCTATATTGCTTTTTATCCATAAATGACAATGGTAGATTGCAATGAATAACATTAATCTCATTACAGTGGGGATTGCTTTAGCGGTTTCCGCCCCCTCTGTAATTGCTTCAATCAAAGCACCACACAATGCAGGGAGCTACAATAAAGTTATTAAGGTTCCTTCACACATGAACCAAACAAGTGCAGTTGGCTTGGATGATACTTTAGGCTCCAGAAACATCTCTGACGAAACAATCGTTGAGCTCCCAACCGTCCCAGATGATCCAGTAGGGGACTTTGAGATCCCCAAACCTGGAGAGGATGAAGATGAGGCAGTAGATATTACTATTAACTGTGGATGTGCTTCTGTGAATGTCGCAAGGGGAGCATGTTTTTCTCCAAAAAGAGCTAAAAGCGCAATGGACAGCAAAGCAAGTGGGTACTTTAGCTCATCTTATGGTTCATATTGGCCTAACTCGTCGAACATTGATTTCCTTGTAACATATAACCTGGAAACCAAAGGGATCACAAAAATAGCCATCACTGATCATAGTAAAATATACAATCTCACTGATGAAATCGCTAATGCTGGTTTATTTGAAATTTCCGGGCCAGTGACATCAACTGCTACACCTAGCTGTAGAGTAAGCTTAACTCGTGCTGCGTTTGCTGACATGGGATACTACACAATGGGTGCAGATGATCCATGGAGAGTAAGGTATAGAGGGTGGGCACATTACAACAAACCTTCCGGTTCCAGATACAAAACTGTAAATGGTGGTACCACAAGCACTCGACCTCCATCCGGGAAGACCTACTATTACTAGATAGCTTGAGTTTGTAAAAGCTTTTCTGGGCCTCTCAAACAAACCTTCCTTGGTGTACCAGGTCTTAATATACAAGTGGTACATCAAGGACGTTTTCTTAAAGCGTTAGTTTTCGTCCTAAATGTCACCCCAGACACTATTGGACCATAGTAAATCAATAAGATAGAAGAACACCTCTATCTAAGTGTGACATCTAGGACGAAAGTTTTCTATCTAGTGCCACCGCATATATTTAACTCATTGATATGCTTTTCTACTTTCTTATACTCAAGTAGGCTTTACGTCCTAGATGTCACAGAGAAGAGATTTTTATCTTTATTTTCAATGCTTTAAATATATTCAATGATATCTATAGTAACTAGCTTTTCTTAAATTCCCAACTGGGCTAAACCATTTTACCCCTACGAATGTTTTCGTCCTAGATGTCACCTATCACTCTTTACTGTATATCGAACGTAGAGAAAGTATGACTCCAGTGTGTAGCTTTTTATATCAGCCTAAGGCACAAATAAAATATCTTTTATTTTCAGTCAGTTATAATCATTAAGTTTGAGCTTTATTCTATAGAGTACTGGACACACATTGTTGCTTCTTAAAGTATCATTTTAAAACCGTCCTAAATGTCACCCCTCACGCTCTTGACACAGAAAAACAATTAAAATACATATACTTATAAAAAATCCGATTAAAACATCGCCATAGAACAGTGACACCTAGGACGAAAATAGAGAAAAAAACGCATTGCATATTCATTGATCCCTTACTTTCGTCCTAAGTGTCACCCCTCCAACTAGAAGCAATAGATACTATCCTTATAATTCAATACGTTAGAAGGAGTTCTGAAAAATTAGCTTAACCTTCATTTACAGGGTTTTCATTCAAAGGAAGCAAAAAAGCAGGTTATAAAGAAGGAATTGGGTCTTCATCACCCACAAAACAACTTCAATCACGGATAAAAAACAACAATTAGGGAGTTGGATCACAGTTATTGAGAGGTTTAGCCACCAGCAATATCTGGTAAAGGTGACACTTAGGACGGTATTTTGAGGCAGAACTAGCACACTTGATTGTTGAATGTGCTAGTTGGATGGAAATTTACTTCTTTGGTGTGCTAGTTGAAGCTAATCTTCATCATCTGTGACTATTTCATAGTCGGTTACATCAATGACGTCATCTGATTTCTTCATTGATGTACCTTTAGCATCTTTTGACTCTTCACCAAACTTCTTAATAGCGCTTAGGACAGCAGGGGATATATCTTCACCATTCAGCAATAGTTCTCCAATCTGCTCAGTCAATGCGACCATTTCACTCTGCTTTGGTTGAAGGTTGGCATTGATAGCTTTGATTGCTGACCTTGCAAGGGATAGTTTACTTGGGGCCTTTTTAGAAAGCTCCCAGGTAAACTTAAATGCGACAGTCTTGGTACCTTTTCGAACATCCTCGTAGGAAAGACTTTTGAAAATGTGCAACTTATTAAGTTCTTCAATTGCTGGGTTAAGCCAACGTTTCTTAAGAACCGCAGTTCTGTCATACGAAGAGGGCAGTTGCCACCTAGAGCGCATCCAATCAACATCTAGAATTAGGTTATTTCTTAAATTCTTCCACTGATTGATAGCCTCATAAAGCCTCATGGTATAAACGGAAGATAAGTTTCCTGCTTCACCTATCAGCAGCTGTGTATAGTTTGATGTGGTTTGGTTAATGATACTAATCAACTCAGCATTCAAATACAGCACTACATGTCCTCGTTTAGGACGATAGCTCTGTTTAGTGGTCCAGTGGATAGCATCATAAGCTTTTTCACCATCTTTGCTGTCTTCATCAGGAAGATAGATAACCACACTTTTCTCATGTAAAGATTGTGCTGCGCGTTGTATGTCTCTTGATAGGTTTTTCTTCGACTCATCATCTATCTCGAAGTATTCGATGAACTCTTTGTTAGAAATAGTGATCGGATACTGACCATATTCCATTGTTTTTAAATGTTCGGGAGTAGGGTTTTCCTGATTAATCCGCTTGAGGCACATGTATACAAGCCGCTTCTCATAACGAGTAAGGCTATAAGCTGCCGTTGTTAAAGCGTTCGCTTGTCTAACAGTAAGATCGTTTTTGCTGTTGTTCTCGGTCATGATACTGATACACACAATAAGAAATTGTACCAAATGTAACATTGTAGGCTTAAATGTGCCAGTAAGTAAGCAAACCAACCTTATACATACTTATACAGACTTATCCACAACCGAAAGCGTCCTAGATGGCACGGTAAGTCGTCCTAAGCGATCTTCAAATCTTCCTAAATGTAATAGTGTTTCGTCCTAGATGATCTTAAACGAATTCCTAACTACTTGAATTATAAAAACATAGATAAGTTATCAACACCCTAATAAGATCTTAAAAAAGATCTTAATAAGATCAATAAAAATATTATTATTAAATAGTGTCTAGAAATTAATCAGTTAGAAGGGTAAAGGGACGATCTTGGAGAACAAAGAAGTAGTAATAGTTCTTTTTTTGCATGTTAACTCAAAAAGCCACTCAGTAGAGCTATATGAGCTAATTTGCTCTATTTAGACACATATACCGGGTTGTGTCCAATCATAAGCATAGAGGCGCTCTCAGCTTGCATTTGCCCTAAATTTTCAATGACGATCTTTAGATCATTCATTTAATTAACCATTTGGTTTAAGGATCATACGCACGAACACAATGGGTTTAATCTTCCGAGGCTCTCCAGAACCATCATGTCATATAAACAAAGAAAGTTAAAAAATCATACACAAACAACTGTTATAATATGGTATTTACTGTTATACTAATGGGGAATTAACGGTTCTATCCCGTTGAAATATATGTAATAGCTTGGGGGCTAAAATGAAAAGAAGATCTTTTGTAAGTAGAGAAGAACTAAACTACGCTAAAAATTTACTAGTCTCTTATGGCTGTATGAATAAGGTGATTAACAGCGCAATTCAAATGGTAGATGAACTTGATATTGAGCCTGGCCTAAAGTTCCAGGCTAAGATGGGATCATTTAAGAAGGAATTGGATGTAGCTATATCAGCTATAGGAAAACCAGAATCACGTGCCAAGTTCATTCTAAACATAACGAACTTCTTGGTATCATGGTATGAAAGTGGAAATAAGTGCTTAGACAAGTTCTCGGTTGCCAGGTTTTCAATTTTGCTCTTTCATGCTACTGAACTTAAATTAATATCCGCTCGACAACAATTGGATATCATTTATGGGTGTTTGAAAGTTAGCGAGTTACCAAAATCAGACACACATCTGTTAATCCAACTGCCCATAACCCAGGATATCTTCACTTTAGAGAAAGTGCAGTCTCACCAATCTAAGGCTCATGTTATCAACCAAGACGATCATACCCTCGTTCAACTTGATATATCTGATGTTCCAAAAGAAAACCAAAGTGCGATAATTGGTGCGCTAGACGATTTAAGTCTGGATGAGGTCTCACTTTCAAAAGATGGAAAGTACCTTTCATTACTCGCTCCATTAACCTTGGAATGCGGCTTAGAAGATACACTCAAGAAGGTTGAAGCTCTAAAGGCGTGTTCAATGCTTGATGTATTTTGCCAATTTAAACCAATCTCTTTAGAAGAAATAGCTGTTAAGTATTGGGATGGTAAGCAGTA
Source organism: Vibrio sp. 1078-1 (assembly GCF_033340475.1). Taxonomy (NCBI): domain Bacteria; kingdom Pseudomonadati; phylum Pseudomonadota; class Gammaproteobacteria; order Vibrionales; family Vibrionaceae; genus Vibrio; species Vibrio sp. 1078-1. Next base: position 62,692 of record NZ_JAWOWM010000014.1, on the reverse strand, counting down.
CTTTGATGAGCTGGCGACAATGTATAAAGCAAGCTCTCAGTCAGAATCTACTCGACAAACTATAAGCAGTGCACTTGAACTAGTTAATACCGGTTACATTCTGAGTTCTTTAGATGGTTTATCCACTCTTTGTCATCGTTTAGCTGTAGATACGGACAAGGACTATAAATATAAAGGATCGTCAGCTCTATATGAGCTTCTGGACACTCTAAGGGGGTTTTATAGAGACTTACTATGGAAACTCGAAGATATGGGTTATGAGTTTCAATATACATCTGCATTTTCGAACGTGCTTTAGTTGATTTTCGGGGATTCCGATTAATGCTTCCACTAACTAAACACATTAACTCGGATTCCCTTTGCTCCCTGTCGCACTTACAAGGTCATAGCGCTAGATTTTAGCTGTATGTACTGGATAGAAACTAGGCATGGGTATAGAAGTTAATCAGAAACACTTCGACTTGATTTAACGTTTGACACTAATTAATAAATCAGCACTCAGAGGGAAACATTTTGTCAGATTTAGACTTCACAAAGCACTGGACATCCGAACGTACCCGCAAAAAGCAAACAGCTCTAACAAAGCTATCAAATGGACTTCTAAAAGAAGTAGTCGAAGACCCATTCTCTAGAGACTTGTTTGAACTCGAAGAAATTGAAGCGATGAAAGTCGCAGCAAAGGCTTTGAGTAAAGCAAAAGAAAAGTTTACCAAAATTAAAGAGAAGAAAGCCCGTATCGAAAAACGTAAGGCTCAAGAGTTAGCAAACATCAATAAACAAGCGAAAAAATATGCTATTGAGGTATTAGATTCGCTTAATTCCAATCCGGATACTTTTACACGAGAACAGCTGTGCCTATGGGTGACGGTCGCTCACTTTACTAGTTCTGTTTTAGATCCTGAGAGTTGGGAGATAGACATTAACGATAATATTGCTAATCACTATTTAGAGAGTGATCACGCATTAAGAAGGCGTAATGTTTGGACTATGAGAAGTAAGGCTCTAAACGCTTTCGAAAATTATTTTAAAAGAGCATGGCAATTCTCTTTTGAAACAGACTCTTGGGTAGTACGAGTGCCAATTAAAGAGTCCGTAGCACAACTTAAGGCACTAATAAATCATGATGAGTACATCAAAAATGAAAAGCTATATGCTCATTTACTTGAGCCTTTAGAGGCTTACAATCGTGAGGTTGATGCAATTAAACGACGCAAGAACATGAAGTCTATTTAACCAGGAGAAGATTCACCAATGACATACGAAGAATTGTACGCCGACTGGGAGTATTTGTTTAAAAAAGTTGGCTGTGCTGAAGACATGACGGGTGGTTATGTTGACTCTGAAGATTTAGAGGAACTACTTAAAAAGCCAACTAAATCTACAGCAAAGAACTGCTTGAATAGACAGATCGATTATTGGTTCAGAGCTGGAATTCAGTTCGACTATGACCTCAAAGGTAGGTCGGTTTTCGATCTCATAGAAGAGTATCCGAAGATAGAAGAAATCGCAGACAGACACTTTGTTGATTTAGATGATTGTCCCGACCCTTTCGTTAAGACAAATGATTAAAGGGGAAAGCATGGTAGATTTATCTATTTATAATATTCGACCTGAGCCTAAAGAAGCTGTCTGCATTGGCTGCGGGTGTAGTGATAATAATGCATGTTTTGAGAACTCCCAGGCATGTTATTGGCTAAAAGTGGATAGAGAAAAACAGCAAGGTGTTTGCTCAAACTGTCATGACCTTTTGTCTCAGTAAATTTAGGAAATGGATGAATTTTCTATAATCACAATCGCTTAATGCCTAACTATAGGAAGGAAATAATGAGTCGTCTTGAAACACTTATAGAACAGAGCAATGATGAACTTTGTAGTGTGTCAGTCCCTGTTAAAGAACAGTGTCTGAACCGATGCAATGAATGTCCAGTTGATGATGAGTTAATTGGAACGTTGACAACAGATAGTAAGAGCTCAACAGAAGAGTCACCAAATGAGTGAGAAAGTACTTCTAGGCACATTATTGGTTGCAGGTTTTTTGTTAGCAGTGAGATGGGCATTTAAGAGTGATACATCTTCATTTGATGAAGCACTTAACAGGTTTCTATCAAGTGAACAACGAAAAGAGAAGAAAGGTAACTCAAATCCTAGTAGTGCTTACGAACGACGCAGGAAGGCTATGTTTAGCGGCACAGATTCGATGGGTTGCTATCAAAAGCACAAAAAGGCCAACGAAAGGCTTCATCGTAAAAGGTGAACCTTAGATAAAAAAATAGGCCCCATATCATGCAATATGATGACCTGGTTTATTAATTGGTCTGGGATGTATTGGTGTAGGAGAGGAATAAAGTTTCATGCTGGTTGTCTTGAGCATCCACAGATTGAGCGGTCCCATTCAAATACGTTTCTGGACAATTATCATTTTCGGAAAATCAAACATTAGCAATCCATGAACAACTCTATGTCTGGGAAACTACTCCCGAACTCATTATTAAGGTTGATTTAAAACGCCCAGCCCCAATATTCTTATAATCCACCCACAACGCTACCTTGGCTATGCAAATCAAACGAGACTTTGACTACTACCACAACCTTCACAACGTCATTACCCACGCCCTGCTTCATTTGCTGTGTCAGGTTTCCGCATCTTCCCGTTTTGTTCCAGTAAAATCACGCAATGACATACTGATAAAGTACCTTAAGCCAAAGCTCAACGATAAGTCGTTATCGAATATCAAAAAAGACATCAAACTGATGATCAGCTTAGCAAGAAAAAAAGGTGGGAACCTAGAAATGAAACTGCATCAACTTAATTCACAATCGAAGCATACAAAACTCATCGGTGCTGAAAAGCTTTATAACCTACTCGTACACCTTTATGACGTAGAGGGTATCGAATCAAGACTGTTTGAGGAGGGTAGTGAAGCGGAGCCTGGGATTCTTTATATGCTAGAGGAACAAGTCGAACACGGTTTTGACCAAGAACACAATCAACTCACCCCGTTATCGATGCTTATCCAACTAGAGCGTGCACCTGAATTAATTGAATCGATTAATGCTCACGGCCTATTTCTTGCTGAAATGAAAGAGTGGAACACCGAGAAACATCAAGCCCACATCTTAGTACACCCAGCTTAAAAAAGCTGGCTAGCCATCATTTAAACGCCCGCTCATTCTATCTTCCATGAACTGGCTTCACCAGCTAGTTCTAAGTTGGACATAAACGTTTTAGAAATGGCGGCGTACTCTGATGGCTGCCATTAAGTATAAAACTTTAATACTCAGTATCAAACTTATTGCTTAGTAACGAAACTTTATTCCTCACAAACAAATGGAGTTAATGGGTTTGAAAGCTCTCCACTAACAGGGTTCCCCCTAGTCGCCACCGAGGCCCACCCGCCGGACTTACCCCTGCATTACTAAGTCTCGTTCCTCGCCAAGTATTGCCGCTCATGGGCTGTTGTCCACCAGCGCTAGTACGATGCCAACAAAACCCCATTGTCACCGTCCTAGCAGAATGCTGGTGGCCATATGATCCGCCTTCGGCGAGCTAAAAAGCATTTGTAACGCTTTTCTTAACGGCTTCGCCTAAAAAGCTGACCCTCTATCGAGCCCTATTGTGTCGCCTTTGTCCGGCCCAAAGTCCAGATAATAAGTTAATTATATTTCACAAAGGTTAGTGTTTAAATGTGGTATCTATTTGTTGTTTTTTATATAATTATGACATAGTTAAGGCAAGTGAGATCAATTGCTTGGGGGCAGTATGATAAAGGTATTAGAGAAGAAAGTTTCTCTCCATAGAAATAAACTAAGAGTATTCTTCGAAGGGCAGTATTTACTAATGGCGGGTTTTAAAGGAGGGGCTAAGTTTCAGCTTAAGTCTGACCGTACAAAGAAAGAAATTAAAATAGTTATTGATCGTTTCGGCTCTCGACAAGTGACCAACTCAAGACGAAACGGTAAAGAGCGACCTGTCATTGACTTAAAGCACGCTGATTTAGATATTTTCGGAGACCATGTAAAAGCCTACATCAAAGATGGTGAAATCCGAATTGTCGAATTGCATTCAGTCCAAGAGATTCGTGACAGAGAGCTGAGGTTTAAGGATATGACGAGAAATCTTAAGCCTTTAAACCATGCCGTATTCAGCTTTAATTCTAATTTAGTACTCCTTTCTAACGAGTTGGAATACAACTCGCCAATAGAGCTGTTTGATCTAAAGAAGAGTAGCATCAAGGCTGAAGTGATTAGCTTACAAGGTGCGCCAGAGGCTAATTGTTACTTTTACTTAATGACTGCCTTCATCAAAACACTTCAACCATCTGCAATTTTTATAGATACACAGTGGACAGATCCTCTTGAAGCCGCATTTTCACATACTATGAAAAATATGGGTTACGTAAAAAATGATGAATTGAATGGTTACTTATCTAAAAATATCACAGGGGCTGAGCTTGGTTCTGCTTCTGTTGAACTAACTCCGGCTTCACCTATCAAGAAGTTAAGTCTCGATAGAGTGATAAAGACTTGGAGGAATCTCAAACAAAAAGAGCGTGTTCAGAGAGCTATGTCAAAGTACAAAGCGAATATACCTTTATCCACTTCAGATATATTTAATGGTATAGGGGTATTGTGCTCAAGTATTTCCGATGGACTTAAGCGGAGTAAGCTTTCTACTTTCGTAAAGGTAATTGTCGAATCGAGTGAAAGGTACTTCAATGCATGTCTGCAAAATAATCCTGTGTGGGCTGTGGAGGCACCGGAAGAGCAATACGGATTAAATATGCGATTGGAGAGTGTTGATTTGTCCAGAGGTGGCGTTAGAACGGAAGTCAATTCAGGATCGCTGCCTTGCGAAGGGAGTTCCATAAGCGGCAGATCTAAGAACGGAAATAAATTTGCAGAAGCACACAAAAATACAGGCGGGTGTTTTATCGATTTCTTGCATTGGCAGTCGATAACGAATCCAATTATTTCTGTTTTTGAGAATGTTACTTCATTTACTAAATCAAACTCATACGCTGTTATCGTAGATACGTTTAGTAAAGTGTTTGGGTACAACTTTATAAATATGACATTAGCAGGTTCTCAGTTTGGTGCACTTGAAGATAGAAAGAGGCTTTGTGGTATTGGATACTGCAGCTCCTTCAAAGAGGGTTTAAAGGACTTTATGCCCCAAAAGGTAAGGACAACTTATAAATATAGCTGCTTAGCTGATGTACTCGATGATATACCTGAAACTCATGAAAGCTATAAGCCCTATACATATTTAGTGGAAAAGGAAAAGAGAGACATTGCTCAAAAGAAAGGCTTTCGACTCCAGTGGCTTAAGCCTACTGCTACAAAGGTAGGGTGCATAACCAAATCATACCAAAAGTGTCGATCTACCGATCCATTTCTAATCCATAGCAATGGTAAATTAGCTAGGTTATTTACAACTGTTGAACATGCCAAGTGCAAGCAAATACCAGAATCGTTCGTTCGCGATCTGACCGTAGGACTAGCCCACGAATGTTTGGGCCAGTCGGTGATTTACTCGGCCTTTTGTTGGGTTGGTGAATGGGTTGGTAAGTGGCTTAACAATGTGTTAAACACACAATACGAGCGAATGGCGGCATAGAATCTAAATAGAATATCGACCTGCAATAGAGCTCTTTTTTATTGCAGGTTATGAATTTCTCTCCACTAACAGGGGTTCCCCCTAGTCGCCACCGAGGCCCACCCGCCGGACTTACCCCTTGCATTACTAAGTCTCGTTCCTCGCCAAGTATTGCCGCTCATGGCTGTTGTCCACCAGCGCTAGTACGATGCCAACAAACCCCCGTTGTCACCGTCCTAGCAGAATGCTGGTGGCAATATGATTCGCCTTCGGCGAGCTAAAAGCATTTGTATCGCTTTTCTTAACGGCTTCGCCTAAAAAGCTTTCCCTCTGTCGAGCCCCATTGTGGCCCCTTTGTCCAGGCCAGAGTCAATCTAAATAGTTAATTATATTTAACATTTATTTGTGTGTTAATATGGTATTTATTGGGGGTTGTTAGTATAATTAACACATCAAATAAATACGTTAAATCATTTGTTAAACATAGATAGCTTGGGGGCTACAGATGCAAAATTTAGTTAATAAAAAAATCGAGGAATACATTGGAGAAGACAAGGATCTGCTTGAATATAAGAGCCAGCTTGATCCTTCATCAATTGAGCGAGCTTTTAATGGCCAATCTCAATTTCCTGAGCGTCACGCCGCTCAAGCAGTAGTTGACTACTGCAACGCATTACGGACATTCAAAATTTCACTTCATGAGCTGATCAAGTCCACTTCGGAAAGCGCACCATCGAAGGCGTTTAATTGTTCAGTGGAAGAAATTGTTGAAATTGAGTTTGAAGAATTTCAAAGAAAGTTAAAACGCTACTTCGATGAGTACATAAGTGCAGAGTCCAAATGTATCTCATGGCATGTAACAGGGCCAGCGAGATTCCCTGTGGCGAAAGCAGAAAAGGCCAATAAGAATAGTAGGGATAAGCTTAATCAATATGCAGATTATCCTCAGAGAGCCTTAAAAGCCATTGCAAAGAAACTGTTCCCCGATGGGGATGGTTCAGTTGTCAAAATGTCATCAGATAACCCGGTTGAGCAATTAAGAATTAAAATTAGTGAAGCGGAAACAATGCATGGCTACATGAAAATAGCTAATCGTTTAGTGCCAGCTGCATATAAAGCGTCTGAAAATGGAGAGCTTACAGATAATAGTGCTGCTGTACTTGAAAACAAGATGCTTGAACGTGGTATACCTCAAAACCTCCTTAAAACGTTTTTGGAGCCAAATCCAATAGTAAACACTTGGGGACGATTTAGCTTAGCAAACTCAAATGCTAATATCCGACGATTAAAACAACGTTTAGTCGAAGCAGAGCGAGTCGAAGAAAGTCGAAATTCAAACTCATTAGAAGGTGAATTAGAAAATGGAATTAAGCACGGGGTTATTGATGGGCGCATTGGTATTTGGTTAGGTGGTAGGCCACCGAAAGAGGTTACCCAAAGACTAAGAAAGTTTAGCTTCAAATTCTCACCAACCCGAAATAATGCATGGGTTCGCGCTCATACTGTGAATGCTGAGGCGGTATTTAAGAGAGACGTAGTACCATTTCTTGAACAGCTAGATCCTCAAACATTTGATTAAACGCTCCCCAAGCGAAAAGCCCTTGCTTACAAAGCAGGGGCTTTTTTTTGTCCGTATAAATTCAATAAAAGAAATAGAGACCTTGCAAGAAAATTTCTCTCCACTAATAGGGGATACCCCTAGTCGCCACCGAGGCCCACCCGCCGGACTTACCCCAGCATCACTAGGGCTCGTCCCTCACCAAGTTCTGCCGCTCAAGGCTGTTGTCCACCAGCGCTAGTACGATGCCAACAAAACCCCGTTGTCACCGTCCTAGCAGAAAGCTGGTGGCCACATGAATCGCCTTCGGCGAGCTAAAAGCATTTGTATCGCTTTTCTTAACGGCTTCGCCTAAAAAGCTGTCCCTCTGTCGAGCCCCATTGTATCGCCTTTGTCCGGGGTAAAGTCAACCAATATAGTTAAATATACTTAACTATATTTAATGTTTAAATGTGGTATTTTAGGGCGTATTTTAGTATAATTTCCTTAGTTGCTTATGTAACTATCTATTTTAAAACAATTGCTTGGGGGCAATATGAAGATTTCATCATTCGATAAGAAAGTAGTCATTTCATTACTTAATCAGCTGACACCCGAAAAGACTGAAACATCCACGGAGAGAAACGGCGAAATAGACAAAGTAGCCCTAGCTGTTCGATTAGGGAAAATCCGATTCATTAAACAAGAAGACCAGTATGTAGATTTAAAAGCTCTATCTGGTGACCTATTTAATCCTGATGTGAACATCGATATAAGTAAAGAAGAACTTAAGCGAAGTGAAAGTGCTTTTAGAGTGCGCGTTCATCGTGAAGGTGTTTGGATTGTCGAATCGCAATATTGGACCGGGAGAGCTTGGGAAGGTATCGAAGGTATCTCAAACAATGTTATTTGTGGCTTTGTAGGTGATGACTTTGTTGGCTCTGGATACGAACTGGATTTAGGTCGCGAAGCACTTACTGCATACAATAGCCAACCCCTAGACGCGCTTGGCTTTGTAATTGATCCGTTCCGTCAAGAATAGTAATCGGTAAATCTAACGTGTATAGAGGGCTCAATGGCCCTCTTTTTTATAAAAAGTTGCTTGGGGGCAGTATGGACAGAATCATAAAGATCAACGAAGAAAAGAAGGCACAAGTAAAAAAAGCACTTACACTAGCATTCAAGTGCGTAAATGCTATTCAAGGCAAACGTCTTAGAAGCATCCGAACCCAACCTATTCAGAGCAAATACGGAAATTCCGACAAGGTGCTAGCATGCTGGTACAAACAGGTACGTGAATTCGAAACCAAACTTGGGTACTTACTGGATGATTTAAATACGGTGCTCCCTTACCTGGAGTGGGTCAATCAAGTACAAGATTTAGGAATCAAAAAATCTGAATGCAAAGGCCAACTTTTAGAGGTTGATTACATTACATGTAATCTCCTTACCAATCTGATTTACAAGTGTACCGCTTTTACAGAATCCTCAGAACACCAAGTAGGTCGATTTACATTCCACGAAATACTTCATGAGTTCATAAATTTAATGACTGTAAGGCATGCACTTGTTTACGGGCTACCACCTAAAATTGAAACAGTCTTCCTAAAGATGATCCGCAATAAACAATCAAGCTTTTTTAAGAATGGCTTTATCCCAGATCTGTTTGTTGTTGATGCTTGCAGTGAGATCAATAACACACTTAAAGCCATTAAATGTAGTAAAGATCGCGTATCTACCCACTCTGTAGAGCCTGGGTATAAGCTTACAGCTGAAGAAGCTAGCTACTACGATTTATATATACTGTAGAAAAATTTGACTGGTCATTATGGCCAGTCAAGCGCTCTCCACTAACAGGGGTCCCCCCTAGTCGCCACCGAGGCCCACCCGCCGGACTTACCCCTTGCAATGCTAGGCCTCGTGCCTCGCCAAGTATTGCCGCTCAAGGCTGTTGTCCACCAGCGCTAGGACATTGCCAACCAACCCCCGTTGTCACCGTCCTAGCAGAATTCTGGTGGCCATATGATTCGCCTTCGGCGAGCTAAAAGCATTTGTATCGCTTTTCTTAACGACTTCGCCTAAAAAGCTTTCCCTCTGTCGAGCCCCATTGTGGCCCCTTTGTCCGGGCCAAAGTCAACAAATATAGTTAATTATATTTAACAATCATATGTGTATTAATATGGTATTTATGTGTGAGGTTAGATATAATTATTAACAGTTAATCAATGATATACATTGCTTGGGGGCAGTATGGAAAATTTAGCATTAAAGTTAGTACCCGTTTCAGAACAATTTGAATCAGAATCCTTTTATCAAACACCTGAAGAGATCAAGAAGGAGTTCGAGGTCTCCTCAAAAACTTCAATCGCACGTAAATCTGTTAGTGCCCCATTAAAACAGTTTCTCTCACAGTTCCCTCATTTAGTGTCAGCCCCAGCTTTGAACTATGCGAAAGGGCGTGAACAAGAAAGTAAGGACACTCAAGCTATATACGATTTATCAGGTATGTGTGCAGAGTACGATTACACATTTTGTCCTGATCTAGACATTCTTAAAGCGCATTACTCATTTGTATATTGTGGATATTGCACCAATGTATTGCCCCCTTTACCCAGAAAACAGGTCTGGAAAAACCTAGCTAAGCTCTGTAGTCAAGAGGGCGGCATAGTCGTTGTTTCAGCTCGCTCTAATACGGACCGAGGAATTAAGGGAGTACCGGAGTTTGATGGGTTTCGTACACTCCGAGGTACGTATCAAAAAGGATATTTTAAAGATGAGTTGTTTTTTGAGGCGAAAGAAGTCTTTTCCCACGTAATAGAGCTCAAAACAAAGGGCGCATTTAGGATGGTCATTTGTTCACACTCGAACATCAATTTAGACCAAGGGGAAGGCTAATGTTTGATATCAACAACCAATATACAACAGTTGAGCTTAGCACTGGCCATATAAAGGAAGGAGATGTAGTTGCCCTTGATGAAATCTCTAAGGAAGAATTTTCATTAGTAGCAAAACGAAATACGGGCTATTTCATTAAATTGCATACACAACACGATTTAAATATCCGTAAAGAATATTCTGACGAGCTAAATTTTATTCTTTCGAAAGCAGCCCAATTGGGTTTTAAGTGTGTAGAGTTAGATTCAGATGCAGGAGAAGAGCGATCATTGCCGATCTTTGAGTGGTCCTAACCTATAGAATTTAGCCATCGTCTCGGTGGCTAAATTGCTCTCCACTAATAGGGGTTCCCCCTAGTCGCCACCGAGGCCCACCCGCCGGACTTACCCCTGCATCCCTAAGGCTCGTTCCTCACCAAGTGCTGCCGCTCAAGGCTGTTGTCCACCAGCGCTAGTACGATGCCAACAAACCCCCGTTGTCACCGTCCTAGCAGAATGCTGGTGGCCATATGAATCGCCTTCGGCGAGCAAAAAGCATTTGTATCGCTTTTCCTAACGGCTTCGCCTAAAAAGCTGACCCTCTATCGAGCCCTATTGTGTCGCCTTTGTCCGGCCAAAAGTCAATAAATAAAGTTAAATATATTTAACTAAATTTAGTGTTGTTATGTGGTATTTAATAGTCTATTTGGTATAATGGCTATTATGGATTGGGGCAGAAATGCTTTAATCGTTGATTGATATTCAGGGCTTGGGGGCTTTATGAAAATTATCGTAACTGAAGGTGCATTTAAAGGTTGCAAGGGAGCACTACTTGAAGTGCTGGAAGATGGATTCTCTTATGTAAAACTTGAGACTTCAAAGGGTAGTGAAATTAAAGTTGTTTTGCGGGGCAATGAGTTTGACCAATATACGGAGTTTTTAACTTCAGTTCGATTTGGCTCTTCAGAGAGCAAAGCTTTCGTTGTCAGTGCTATCAATCCTAAGCATGCAGCCTATATTGCAGCCCAGAACATTAAAGAGTGTTGTAAAAATGAAAATGTTCATGACTTTTTTGTCGATTTGGTAGCTGACCGGGAATTCAATATCAGTCAAGGATTTCAGTTCTCATCCAAAGAGCTAGAGCAAGATTTGTTTACTGGCTTAATAGCTTAATCTCAAGGAGTAAGAGAGGAATATCCATGCTGAAATATATTGAAAATAGCTTAACTTCAATACCATTGTGCGAATCAAGGTTTACTTCTGGAGAGGAGGTCATTGTCGTTAATGGTTATGGCTTAGTTCTGCAAGGCTTCAAAGTGATAGGTTTCTCACAACCGTGTCAAGAGAGGCAAGCCTATATTCACTTAGATTGGGACTGCTATTGGTTCTCATTACCAGATAGCAGGGTATTTAAAACCTATGAGCTGAGCTCTTTTTATCGTATCTACTCACCAACCAAAGGATTTTTAGGTTTGGACGATGATAACAGCCTGATCTGGCTCAGTAACTCGCAATACAGTGAACTTTACAGTCAAACCACAAAAGACAATTTTTCAGCTACTTCAATGTGTGAAAACGGTGTTGCTGATGCTGTTTATGTTAAAGCATTAGACTCAGAACCTACCAGGGATTAACGCTCCCCAAGCGACCAGCCCCGGCAATATTGTCGGGGTTTTTTTTGTCTCTCGTGTTAATGAAATCATAGAACTAAAATAGAAACTTAAAATTGCTCTCCACTAATAGGGGGTTCCCCTAGTCGCCACCGAGGCCCACCCGCCGGACTTACCCCAGCATCACTAGGGCTCGTCCCTCACCAAGTTCTGCCGCTCAAGGCTGTTGTCCACCAGCGCTAGTACGATTCCAACCAACCCCCGTTGTCACCGTCCTAGCAGAATGCTGGTGGCCATATGAATCGCCTTCGGCAAGCAAAAAGCATTTGTATCGCTTTTCTTAACGGCTTCGCCTAAAAAGCTGACCCTCTATCGAGCCCTATTGTGACGCCTTTGTCCGGGGCAAAGTCAATGTGATTAGTTAATTATATTTTACTTTATTTAGTGTTTAAATATGGTATTTGTCTATGGGGTTAGATATAATTATTACCAGTTAATCAATTAGATATATTGCTTGGGGGCATTATGGAAATTACAACATTTATAGACGAAGATGGTCTGTCATTCATTCTTTCACAATCATTAGGAAATGTTGAGGTGCTTTATGACTGCGGCTCTTCCGTACTTCTAGACACCCCTAGTAAAGCGGAATACAAAAAAAAATTTGGTGCTAGTCGTCCCTCAAGAGCAATAGTTGTTCACAGCGATACAAAGCCCAATTGCTTAAAGAGTCTGTTCATTATCAACAATATGAAAATGTCGGCACCCTTAGAAGACACTTTCTATTACCAATGGCTGGAGAGAAATGAGTGCGATACTCGCCAGGTAACAGGCAATAAGATCATTGATAAAGCCAATTTTTTGAACGCTCTTGGTTTCCACCCAGACATTCACTTCATCAGTGAGGATACTTTGACTGTAATCAAGCATGCACATGACCATTTCTTTTTCAACAAACTTAATGAGAAAGAGCAATCTGATGATCACTCCATTGAACATGAACTGTCATTGCTTCTACCAATAGACAACACACTAGTATTACCTCAAAAGCAGCTGAAGCACTACAAAGCGATAAAGAACTTATTACTTAAGGCTGGAGGCAAATACAAAAAAGGTGCATTTCATTTCGAGTATAGAAACGTAGTTGATATACAAAAGAAACTTATCGAAGGAGAAGAGCTCAATGATAAGAAAAAATACCAAATGTTTTTCTCTCCGGACACTCTAGCAGATGAAATGATGATTGACTTAGATCTCAGGCCTGAACATAGATGGATGGAACCTAGTTGCGGCGATGGTAGGTGTGCAAATCGTATGGCTCGAATTAGTGATAATGGTGTTGCTATCGAGCTGAACCCTCAGAACTTCGACATGCTTAAGCATCATAGATACGCAACTCACTGTATGGACTTTATGGAGTACCCTGAGGGTAATAAGTTCGACCGTATTTTGGCTAACCCCCCATTCAATAAGCACCAGGACATTAAGCATATAAGAAAGATGTTCAATCACTTAGACATCGGTGGCCGCTTAGTTACCATAGCAAGTGATGGAGCGGTTAACGGGACCCGTAGAATTCAAAGAGAATTCCAAGAATGGCTGAAGGAGCTGGGCGCATCGGTCACTAGTTGTAAAGAAGGGACTTTCTCCGAATCTGGTACACAAGTGAAGACTGTAAAAATAGTGATTTCAAAAGGTAAATCTAATGAGTGTTAAATGTATAGCAAGACCTAAAGAAGGCGAGAGCTGTTTAATTACTGGACTAGAGGCATCTAATCTATATTGCTATGGGGAAAATTTTATCTTGAAGGAGTTGGTACCAGCTCCAGCTGATGGTTGGACCTACGAAGATTTAGAGGAGTGCTGCTCTAAGTTTGAATACGATTATGCAGATGTCTATCTAGGCGAGCAATGGATAGGCAGCACAGAAATTTAGTGGTTAATTGAGAATGCCATGGCCTTAGATTTTTTAAGGGCCATGTCACCCCAGGAATTCACTAAAGACGAACAGAGTAATAGAAAAAATACCACAACATAGATGTTATAATGTGGTATTTTAATTCGTGTTTTGTTATACTCTTTACATGGCTTGTTAATAAATTCAATTGCTTGGGGGCAATATGAGACACAATAATATTCTCATTTCTTTTGAAGAAATGAAGCAATTTCTCAAGTTTCATTACAGACATTCACGGCTATATGGCCGTAACAAAGATAATGGCTGGGATGATGGATACGGTGACCGCATTGTAGAGGCTTATCATATCGATATCATTAACGGTAAGCGCTGCTATATCTCCCGGCATGAGCACCAGAAAGCTGATGGCTTAAGTTTCTCTTCCCAGGATGTATTCAACTATATTGGATACATTTCATCAAATGACACCCTCGAGGCTGAGCTTGAAGTGTTAAAAGAAATGCTAGGCACTGACAGTCAAACAGAACCTAAGTTAGGTAAGAGCTCACATGTTACTACTAAAGATTTGGCAAAACAGAAATATGCTATTTACACGAGAATTTTAAGCCTTCGACCTCGAGCTAAAGTTTCTTGAGGATTACCAGTATAAAGTTTTATTTCGTTCGGCAACTAGGAGCTAATCTTATGAGTAACAATATTATCGCTTTCTTATTAATAGCAGCACTTTCTCCCTCGGTCAGCGCGGTGGGTCAAATCGATGAGAACGTGAAATATACCTCAATACCAACGGTTCATCATCTGAACCAAAAGTAGTAGAGATACTTCAAAACCCCTCAAAAAAACTCAGTGTTAAGCACTGAGTTTTTTTTTGTCCTGTGAACAAGATATTGAGATGAATTTTCTCTCCACTAATAGGGGTTCCCCCTAGTCGCCACCGAGGCCCACCCGCCGGACTTACCCCTGCATCCCTAAGGCTCGTTCCTCACCAAGTGCTGCCGCTCAAGGCTGTTGTCCACCAGCGCTAGTACGATGCCAACAAACCCCCGTTGTCACCGTCCTAGCAGAATGCTGGTGGCCATATGAATCGCCTTCGGCGAGCAAAAAGCATTTGTATCGCTTTTCTTAACGGCTTCGCCTAAAAAGCTGACCCTCTATCGAGCCCTATTGTGACGCCCTTGTTCGGGCCAAAGTCAATAAATAAAGTTAAGTATATTTTACTATTTATAGTGTGTTAATATGGTATTTATTGGGGGTGTGAGTTATAATGTTTTTAAGTTAAGAGAACAACTTATTCTTAATCTATTTTTCCGATGCTTGGGGGCAACGATGATTAAACCAATTTCAGTTACTGTATTATTTTCTGAATCAAAAATGCTTGAAGAGAAAGATTACTCTATCGAAGATTTTGAACAACTTGCTCATGAAGTAGCTGCAAAATGCGAACTAGGGTATGAAAAGACAGATGTTAAGGTAACTTTCGATTCTGGCACGATTTTCAATATTGACCTAAGCCTGGGTCGTGGTTGCGACAAAAGTATAAAAGAGCGCCTAGGGAAGTTGAAATCGTATGTAGAAGAATTCAAGGAGCGATTGACACGAGAAGAGCTGCTTGAGTTTGGTTTTCTAACTAAGGTCGATTTAGAAGATATCGACAACAGCAAGAACAAGGCACTTTATTCCTCTATTATTGCCGAAGAAGCTAAGCGCAAGGAAGAGGAAGAAAAGAAAGCATACGAAGAAAGGCAAAAGCGCATAATGGAACATCGGAAAGCGGTAGAGGCTTTCCAGGACAACTTATCTATCCCTGAAGATGCCCAGGCGGTTATCGTTGCCAAATTTACCTCTATGAGTGATAGATCAGACCCTTATACTGATTATTATGAAACACAAACTAATAGAACCATCATCCTGGCATGGTCAAAGCACACCCGAGATCTATTTTCTGAGATGCGTAAAGCAGCGCTAAACCACCAAGACACCGCAGCCCTATCCGACAAAGAGCTTAGTACAGAGCACAGAGAAAAGTATTCTATGGGACGAGGCTTTTATCTGACAAATAAAGATTACATTCGTTGCGGTATAGAAATTAGAAAGATAGTGCTCAACACGAACGATAAAAAATCAAGTGTTCCTTATGGAGAAATAGCTATTCCAGAAAAGAAGGTTACTGGCAAGAAAACAGAAAACAGTAGTAATCAATCCGAAGTAGACCTTAAGAACTCTATTGTTGGGAAGGCCAAGCCAATTGAGGTGATGCATCACACAAAAAAAGGCCATTTAGTTTTCGTGGTGAACTTCGAAGAAAAACAAAGCCCTGATGTTTTTAAGTCGTTGCTTTCAGTGGCTAAGGAGAACAATGGGTATTACTCAAAGTTTAAATCTGATGGCGCTATCCCAGGTTTTCATTTTACTGACCGTTCGGATGTAAATGGCTTCTTCAAATGCATTGGTATGTTGGCTGATTACTCATGCCTTAACGAGCCATCTAGTAATGGTCAGCAAGACAACTCTAACAAGGAGCCTATCAAGCTTAATCATTCCGAAGTCGTCAGCGTCGAAAGTGGAAAAGAGAAGGAAGGGCAAGGAAGTAGCTACATCAAATCTATGATTGCCAATAAGAAAAAGCAACATGAAGATGTAAAGAAATGGATTGGATTTACTAAGGTTATCACAGTACAGGTGGGTAGCTTTCCACAGGAACAGATAGATAAGCAGTCATTTCTCGATATGTCAGAGTTGTTCTTAATGTCAGAACCAATCGTTAGTAATAACACTGTGGTTTATAGCTATGAAGATACGATTTTCACACTCGAACTTGAAGCAAACATTAGCTTGAATGTACATTAGACTTGGTATTGGTTTTGGGTTGTTTTTTATGTGGAAATTATATTATTACAATTTAGGTGGGTCAGCAGTAGAGAGAAAGCCTGAACCTCTTTCGCATACTTTAGAAGACAGCCTGAACATTCTCGAGCGTAGGTTTAAAAGCCAATGCCTAACAGAAGTGGTGAAGGCTAAACATTTTTCCTTGTACTCTATCTGTGTCCCCCATAAGGGAAAGAGCAATCAAAAGTCAATTAGTGGAAGATTGCTGGTATATAGAGAACCAGCACCAGAATAACCGCTCCCCAAGCGACCAGCCCCGGCAATATTGTCGGGGCTTTTTTTTCTCTGGTGTACATAAAACCAATCAACTACAATCGAAACATAAAAATTTCTCTCCACTAATAGGGGATACCCCTAGTCGCCACCGAGGCCCACCCGCCGGACTTACCCCTGCAGCGCTAAGGTTCGTTCCTCACTAAGTGCTGCCGCTCAAGGCTGTTGACCTCCAGCGCTAGGTCGTTGCCAACAAACCCCCGTTGTCACCGTCCTAGCAGAATGCTGGTGGCCATATGATTCGCCTTCGGCGAGCTAGAAGCATTTGTATCGCTTTTCTTAACGGCTTCGCCTAAAAAGCTGACCCTCTATCGAGCCCTATTGTGTTGCCTTTGTCCGGTCCAAAGTCAATCAATATAGTTCAGTATATTTTACTATGTAAAATGTGTAAATGTGGTATTTTAGGGCGTGTTTTAGTATAATTTCCTTAGTTGCTTATGTAACTATCTATTTGAAAACAATTGCTTGGGGGCAATATGAAAACAGAGTTCTGCAATTACGATAATCTTAAAAAAGTCGCTCAAGGCCAAGCAATGCTCTTTGTTTGGCCAAATGAATTAATCAATAAATCACTCACAACAATTTCTTTTACTGATGAATCTAAAGAACTAGGTCTTCAACCACTACTGATAGACGCATTCACTGCTTCCATATTAGTAAAGGTGTTAGATGCGCTAAGAGAATCAACGCAAGATAAGGTTAAAGAGAGAATTCAAACAGACAGAGCGAACTTCTGTCTGTTCTACGAAAGAGCAATGAGTGTCATCTGACAAGCAAGATCATTTGTAAATGTTAGGAGGAAAGACATGTTTAAGTACTTACCAATAGCAGCTTTTCAAGCTGAATCGTTGCCAGAGACGAATGCAATTGCTACTACCCCCGATAAAACTGAATATTATCTAGACATAGCCGCTGCCAAGGAGCTTTCAGTATATGACCAACTGGTAGATATTGAGCCAGAAATTGCCACATTGGCTGAAAGCGGTACGGAAGTAATAAACCTAAGTGTTTACTAATTAATGGGTACTTGACCCCAGGTAAGCCGCAATGAGTAAACATTGCGGCTTACCTGCTCTCCACTAACAGGGGTTCCCCCTAGTCGCCACCGAGGCCCACCCGCCGGACTTACCCTTGCAATGCTAGGTCTCGTGCCTCGCCAAGTATTGCCGCTCAAGGCTGTTGTCCACCAGCGCCAGGACATTGCCAACAAACCCCCGTTGTCACCGTCCTAGCAGAATGCTGGTGGCCATTAGAATCGCCTTCGGCGAGCTAAAAGCATTTGTATCGCTTTTCTTAACGGCTTCGCCTAAAAAGCTGACCCTCTGTCGAGCCCCATTGTGTCGCCTTTGTCCGAGGTAAAGTCAATCAATATAGTTAAGTATATTTAACCATATTAGGTGTGTGAATGTGGTATCTTATGGCATGTTTTAGTATAATTTCTTTAATTGCTAATGTAACAATACATTTGAAAAACAATTGCTTGGGGGCAATATGACCAAAACAATAAGCAGCTTATCTATAAGCAAGAGAAAGAAGTACATAACTACCTGCGGAAAGACCATATCGTTGTGCCCTGAAATGCACATCTGTAACTATAATTACATGGATCAATATGGTACTCAGATTGCGAGAAGGAAAGAGCTGTTCCAGAAGAATGAAAATGCATATCTCTATTTTTCATACAATCTGGAACCAGGCAGTCCAGTGTATTACTTTTCGAATGGTTACAATGGGATTCACATCGATGACGTAGACCGGGAGGACTGTCTATTCTTCGGTATTATCCTCACTACTCAGATCATAGAAACGGACCTACTCATCATTTTTTTAATGTCTAAGATGCTGGTCAAAAAGAAAATCAGAGAAGGGACATATGTCTATGGCATTCATGACAAGACACTACCAGGACAGCTAGCACACCACGAAGTCGTATGGGATAAGCGCAAACAACTTTTCAACGATCATTCTGAAGTAATTAAGAAAATAAATGAGATTCATAGCTACCTTACAAGCAAGGAGATATTAGAACTCCATAAGGAGGCCGTTCATCATTCAATCACTGCTAGTAAGGAGAATGTATGAGATTAGTAGGATTAAAGGTATTCAATAAAGATAAAGTATTAAAAGGGAAGGTTACCCAGCAATACACATCCAGTACTGATGATAGGGAGGTGCTACTAATCAACGATGATTATGAGATCTGTATAGAGCAGGTTGATTACATACTCTTCACTCTAAAGCCGGATGAGCGTGGTGAGCATCTAAGAATAAAATAACCTTATGATAGCGGCTCAGGTCCGCTATCGAGCCTTAAGCCAGAAGAAAACATAATATCAGTCTCTTTCAATATCAAAGCTCTCAATAGACTACCAAAATTACATGTGTATAAATGTGGTATTTAACTCGGCCACTTGCTATAATATATAATAGTTGTTAGCAATTGCTTGGGGGCAATATGAAATTTAGAGAAATTGATGGAAAGCAACAGGTTTGTTTCGAACTGGAGGACATTCCAAGTTTTGGCAGTGACATCTGGTTTCAGGTCGAATGCTTAGATGGTCTGTATTGTTTGCTTCTTAGTTACCTACGAAATTGCGGACCAACAAAGCAAGAAGAGACGATAAATAAAAAACGTAGACTCGCATTGCTACACATAAGAAAAGCATGGTGGATAATAAAAAGACAGAGATTACCTTTAGATGTCGTCAAAGGATTTAGTGTGTCAAACAAGTTTGCAAAACTTAAAGGCTTTACAGTTCTAGGATAGATTAAACTACAAGGTAATTGAGTGATGACTGATACAAGTGATCTACGACATGTGTATAGGCTAACACAGCTTGGCAGTGGTACATGTAAGTTTGGCGACTGTGAAGTTTGCAACGAGCATTTTGATACCGGTTACTACCTAGTTCAAATGAGAGTGTATCTGAATAGATTTACCGGGAATGAACATTTGACATATTCAGGGTGTTTTACACTATTTGGTCATAAAGAGTGCTTGATTACTCAAACATGACTATATCGATGATTTTTATCATACGCTAAAAAGAGGCTCCCAAGGGAGCCTCTTTTTATTAGGTGGGTTTGTGAGATTTTAGCTCTCCACTAAGAGGGGTCCCCCCTAGTCGCCACCGAGGCCCACCCGCCGGACTTACCCCTGCATCCCTAAGGCTCGTCCCTCACCAAGTTCTGCCGCTCAAGGCTGTTGTCCACCAGCGCTAGGACGATGCCAACAAACCCCCGTTGTCACCGTCCTAGCAGAATGCTGGTGGCCATATGAATCGCCTTCGGCGAGCAAAAAGAATTTGTATCGCTTTTCTTAACGGCTTCGCCTAAAAAGCTGACCCTCTATCGAGCCCTATTGTGTTGCCTTTGTCCTTCCCAAAGTCAATAAAATATGGGAACAATAATTTATAAAATATTGTGTTATCATATGGTATATTTGTAAGGGTTAGTATATAATAACGCCAGTTTAATCAATTATTTAAATGCTTGGGGGCATGTATGGAATTAAATACTTTTACACATATGGTTACTGGAGAGGAAACTTTTATACCTGCTATGGTATTCATCCCTAACACGAACCAGCGCTTATCAGTGATGTACTGCGAAGAGTTAAAGGCGGTTGTTTGTATCAATGGGGGTTTATTCCTACCAGCTGACACTGAAGCAGCTTGCAATGGAGGCGTTGCTGGTACTCTTCAACTAGCATCGGCTTATGAAGTAGGACAGAAAGAGGACACTAAAAAAACAATCAAGCTAGGCTCATGTGAACCAGGCACAGCAACAGAATTTGGTACTGTTAGTAAGTCAACAAACACAAAACAATATAACGCTATCGTCTTATACAACTCAATAACTGGGAGTATTCATTCAGCGTATGATGACGAAGAAAAGGCAAATAGCGCTTTTGATAAAATCTGGTCATTAACGCAGTTCCCATCAATGAGGCTCAAAAAGCTGACTTACTGGTCAGACATTGGTAAGGCTCATCAATACCTAGAAGGTGTATCAGTAGACTCTTGTTGTGCTTGATATCAACAACCTGCCCAAAGCGGCAGGTTGTTGATTTGCTCTCCACTAACAGGGTTCCCCTAGTCGCCACCGAGGCCCACCCGCCGGACTTACCCCTGCAGCGCTAAGGTTCGTTCCTCACTAAGTGCTGCCGCTCAAGGCTGTTGACCTCCAGCGCTAGGTCGTTGCCAACAAACCCCCGTTGTCACCGTCCTAGCAGAATGCTGGTGGCCATATGATTCGCCTTCGGCGAGCTAGAAGCATTTGTATCGCTTTTCTTAACGGCTTCGCCTAAAAAGCTGACCCTCTATCGAGCCCTATTGTGTCGCCTTTGTCGGGGCTAATGTCAATCAAAAAAGGCAACAATAATTATTAAATATTTGGTGTTACAATGTGGTATTTTTTTGGGTGAGGGTGTATAATAAATACATGAAAACAAAGGCATAGTTTTCATGTTAACTGATTTTTAAATAGCTTGGGGGCTAAAATATGTCAATTGATAAAAACTTCGCATACTCACTTCCTTGTACTGTAGGTAAGCAATTCAAACCATTTCATCTAGTGAATGTTCCAGCTTCAGTATTGGTCTCACTACTAAACATCGATAACAAGGGTAGTGTACTTAAACGTAGCCAGCGAGAGGTAAATATGAAGCGAGCGAAAGATTTCGCGAAATACCTTGTGAACAACTATAAGCGTTTTTACATCATCCCAACTATCATTGGTGTGGTTGTGTCGAAGAAAGATAAAAAGCCTGAATTTGAAGAGGTTATGGAAGGAGCGCGAGTTGGTCTACTTCATATATCTATGGATAGTTCCATTAAGCTATTCGATGGCCAACATCGTTCTGTTGGAATCGACTTCGCTCTAGAAATGTTGTGTGATGAACTCGCCGAGTTAGGTTTTGATCTAGAGAACGTAGATGTTCCTATTATGCTATATACGAACTTGACACTTAAAGAGAGGCAGTTGGGCTTTTGTGACATCAACCAAAACTTGGCCAAACCTCAACAAAGTATTTCAGATGCCTTTAATACACGTGACCCTCTTCCATGTTTAGCTCGTTACATAACTGAGAACTGCGTTGCGTTTAAAGACCTGGTTGATATGGAGCACAATACGATCACCAAGAAGTCTGAAAAGTACTTTCCTTTGAAAGCTATCAAAGATATCAACCAAATCCTGCTGGGGTTGAGTAAGGAAGTAAAAGAAATCTCTGATTCAAAGTACCAGCTAGCAAACGAGTTTTGGACTACTGTTTCTAGAGCCATGGGTTGGGGAGGCTTAGCATTCAGCGATACGTCAGCAGAAGAATTCCGTAATACCTGTATTCTAACTCATGTAGCTACACTAAAGGCTGTTGCAGTAGCTGGAAATATCGCAATGAATCACTATGGCTCTCTCGAAGCAGTTCAGTGGGATAAGCTTGAAGAACTTAACTACTCACGCGATCTAGGTACGTCTGACTTTACTGGCCGCATCATAGATGACAAGAGTGGCAATATGTCAGTGAATAAAACTAGCATTGACTTGGCTGCAAATAAACTCCTTACAACCCTGGGTGTACCACTTTCTGAAGCACGGCAAAAGTTAGAGGATCAGTACTTTGGTTCTCAAAGTATGAGCGATGATAGTGGTGACATTAATGGAGCAACAGAACAAGCCGCTTAACCAAGCTTTAATTAGAGAAGCCCTGACTAAGTTCAGGGCTTTTTGTTGCGAGTAAACAATATAACGCATTCACAATTTTCTCTCCACTAACAGGGGTTTCCCCTAGTCGCCACCGAGGCCCACCCGCCGGACTTACCCCTAAGCACTAAGAATCGTTCCTCTTCAAGTGCTTCATTTAATGAAACCCTAGAGCAATCTGATTGCCAAAGAAAAGAATTTGTCATTCAGATTGCTACCCTAGGGTGCAAAAGTTTATCTCGCTCAAGGCTGCTAGACCTCCAGCGCCATAGAAATGCCAACATAAACCCCGTTGTCATTGCTATGGCAGGGTGCTGGTGGTCTAAATGAATCGCCTTCGGCGAGCTAGAAGCATTTGTATCGCTTTTCTTAACGGCTTCGCCTAAAAAGCTGACCCTCTATCGAGCCCTATTGTGTCGCCTTTGTCGGGGCTAATGTCAATCGAAAGGACAATACTTATTTTTCAATACATCGTGTTATTATGTGGTATTTAACTGGGTGGTTTGATATAATAAATACAAGTAAGTTACTGTTTATATTGTTAAATTGCTTGGGGGCATTATGAAGACAGTTATTCAAAACATTGAAAAAGTGACTATTGGTCATATAGTAGGCGGGGTTAAACAGGAGTCAGAAGTACGTCTATTAATCATTGAATCTAAGGACGTTGGCACGTTCGCTACATGTGTAGTAGAGAATGATGAATTTGGTACAAGCTTGTATGAGGTATGTAGCGTCAAAAGTCTAGACAACATTGTTGATGATGTTCAACAAGGCAGAAAGGTCGCGCTTAGTACATGGGAGCCTACCTTAATCCCTAATGTCGAGTATGTAGCGGAGCAGTTTGAGATCGCAGAGCTATTGAGTAACAAACCAAATCACATTAGTTTATTGAAGTAGGGGCACCACTATGAGAACTGAGAAACAGATTGAGCTAATTAGTAAGCACTATAAAGACCAGATCAGTGTATTCAGCGGAGAACCGCATCTAATGGTATGGACAGAAAAAGGAACTGGCTTTGTTTCAGTCAAAGAAATGTCTCAGAATAAATTCGATGAATTCTTGAAGGTTGCCCTTAAGCGTGAAGAAAAAGCTAACAATGAAGTTAAGCTAAAACAGATTTGTGCAGATTTCGGGGTTCTAGAAATACTTCAGTCAACGGCTCAATGGCGGGATTCAATCGAATCATTATTGACCTTGTTTTCTTTTGCGTTACTTCCGACACGCCTTGTGGAGCTAGAGAAGGAGCTTGAAAGAGCAGCGTTGTCATTCGACCATCAATAGATAAATATTGCTCAGATTTACTGGGCAATATTTGCTCTCCACTAACAGGGGTTCCCCCTAGTCGCCACCGAGGCCCACCCGCCGGACTTACCCCTACATCACTAAAGCTCGTGCCTCGCTAAGTGCTGTCATTGAAATTTCATTCAAACCTAAATCACTATGGACGCCAACAAAAATCCGTTGTCATCCATAGTGCAGTGGTAAGGTTTGATGAATTTCAATGTATCGCTCAAGGCTGTTAGACCTCCAGCGCCATAGCAATGCCAACATAAACCCCGTTGTCATTGCTATGGCAGGGTGCTGGTGGTCTAAATGAATCGCCTTCGGCGAGCTAGAAGCTTTTGTATCGCTTTTCTTAACGGCTTCGCCTAAAAAGCTGACCCTCTGTCGAGCCCTATTGTGTCGTCTTTGTCCGGTCTAAAGTCAACTAGAATAGTTAAGTATATTTTACTTTATTGTGTGTTCTAATATGGTATTTATAGTTGCGTTTATTTATAATACATACTCTGAACAAATAAATATCATAGGCTTGGGGGCAGTATGAAATTAGAAGTTATCATCAATAATTACACCATTATTTGCAGTCGTTTATTCGGTTATGTTGGGAAAAACAATGTCGGTTTAGTAGAGGGTAAGTTTATTTCGATTACCTATGAAAAGGTGATCAATGATTCAATATACATGGACTCAGACATAGCTTTTATCTTAGGTACTAACTCGGATATCGACACAAGACATAATATCGTAGAAATCCTAAGTTGCTTATCAGAGGAAGGGCATCGTGGTTCTTCTTTATCAAAAGTAATTTCAATAGGTAAGTTTCTTCTAGGGAAGAAGTTTAATGAACCTAGGTTAAAAGTGATGAAACAGTTTAGGGGAAAGACGGTTTCTACTTATGAATGGGATGTGTCAGGACAACCCTTAATAATCGAACAGACCAATGAGCCAGATTCATTATTATCTAGTTTCAAACTTATCTAGTGATATCTGACATATATCAATTGAACATACTAGCTAATTGAAAAGGAATATATTAAGGGTAGGGGGAACATATTGAATTTAGCAGCATTGTTATTACGCATTTACGCAGTAGCTGACGCTCTAACATTTATTTTTGAGCGTTTGGGTTTCTCAAATGTGGCTGATGCTTTTACAGTATTTGTACTAATTGTTGGGTTTGCAGAGGCTTTCGGTCTAATAGATAAAATTGTAGAAACTATCAAAACGAAAACGAGTACAAAGCAAAGAGTAAAATTGGCGATACTTTTAATTTTAATACTAATAACTATCCAATTGTAACAAGTAAATTTGTTTCAATTGGACGCTCTCCACTAATAGGGGTTCCCCCTAGTCGCCACCGAGGCCCACCCGCCGGACTTACCCCTACATCACTAAAGCTCGTTCCTCGCTAAGTGTTGTCATTGAAATTTCAATCAAACCTAATTCACTATGGACGCCAACAAAAAGACGTTGTCATCCTTAGTGCAGTAATAAGGTTTGATGCATTTCAATGTATCGCTCAAGGCTGCTAGACCTCCAGCGCCATAGCAATGCCAACATAAACCCCGTTGTCATTGCTATGGCAGGGGGCTGGTGGCCTAAATGATCTGCCTTCGGCAGCTAAAAGAAATTTCAACGCTTTTCTTAACGGCTTCGCCTAAAAAGCTAACCCTCTATCGAGCCCTATTGTGTCGTCTTTGTCTGGATAAAAGTCAATAATAATAGTTAAGTATATTTTACTTTTGTTTGTGTTTTAATGTGGTATTTTAATCTGGTTTTGGTATAATGGAAACAGTTGGGAATACTACTGGCGGGACAAAAAATGAAAGTAACAGTTCATAACTTCTACATCACTAACGGCAAGATTATTGGTCAAGTTGGTGATAACGATATGGGTTTAACTCAGGGGAGATTCTTTAGCGCGGAATTTCAGAAAAAAACTCCAAACGCTGTCTACTGTGAACTGGGAATAAAATATGAATTCGGCAAAGCCTCAGAAACACCTATCGGAGACCTTGTGAAAGAAAAGTTGTTCGATCTTCAATTCGAGATTACGCAGGGGTCAATAGTTGCTAAGGCACAAGAGTTACTGAGAGAAACGTTTGGTGTGGAAACTACGCCTTCTGTAATTTCAGAAGTCCAGTACAAAACACGTTTAGTACGTAAATTAGAGTGGTCATTCTTTGGTCGCAAGATCACCATGACAGAGTCAATTGATCACTCTGGATATAGCGAATTATCCATTTAAGCACTTAGGGCTAAAGCCCTAAATGCTTAATTTCCCGCTTCTTGGGGGTCACCCCCGACAGCTCGGCCCCAGCCAACCCGTCATCCCCCGATCACAATGCAATATCAAAGAACTTGACATTGATTATTTCGATCTATATTTTGGCGAAGCCCTTTTAATTATTTTAAATTTAAAAGTATTAAAATATTTTAATTCTAAAGAAGGGTCTGCGTTTTGTTTAACAGACTTGTTTTTCTCCCATATTTGTAAATATCAAAAATTACACTGTCCTTTTGGGCTCCTTTCTATGACCTTTAAGTGTCCGATTACTCTCACTGTGACGTAATGCTTTACTCACTTATTAAATGTCCATCGGGTATATTAGCTTGATTAATGCCATCCAATTGCCATTACAGTCCCACCAAATAGCCACTAATCGGTCAGGACAAAAAAGACCCTTTGCCAGGGCATATCTACAACTGTGAGTAATTAAGTGCTGTGGTGGATTTATCTTAAGTTATCAACTTAAGAGCATGTTTTAGCTTTAGACAGCTCAATGTGTGATGTTGCCAAAGCGATAGGTGCGTCCATTTTTAAGATGTTAAG
Source organism: Vibrio sp. 1078-1 (assembly GCF_033340475.1). Classification (NCBI taxonomy): domain Bacteria; kingdom Pseudomonadati; phylum Pseudomonadota; class Gammaproteobacteria; order Vibrionales; family Vibrionaceae; genus Vibrio; species Vibrio sp. 1078-1. The sequence continues at coordinate 36,178 of NZ_JAWOWM010000014.1, read as the reverse complement.
AGACGTATCTTTTGAAATAATGTGAATATTTTGAGTGAAGGCCAGGGGGATGTTGGGGAGAGCAACTGAGGTCTACTTAGAGCAAGGAGCTCAGAACAATTTACTTTAAAATGAGGTTGGAACCTTAATGATAACCTTCCACCTTTGTATTCAGAAATTGAAAATACTATTTATTATTTGACCTATGTGAATAACGAGGTTGGCAAGCAAATGGCTAGTGTGGCACGTGGGGCCATCGACTGTCATCAACTGACTTAGTGTATAGACAGTCAGAGCCAAGTTGTGTTGTTCCGTTAGAACCTCACAAGCGAATGTTAGCTACAAATCAAAGTATTGAGCTCCCATGATGTTCAGATGATTAGGCAAAGAAAACGTCGGTTGCTTGATTCGGCTCTTGACGTATGTGCTAACGTAGAAGCACCAAACTGGCTTAACTGACTACATAAGCTTCCAATTGTCGAGGGCTTAAATTATATATATTTGCAGCCTAAATCGTCGATTTGACGAAGGCGGTGTTCGCGAACATTTTGCATCACTGTAATACGATTAAAGTCTCGGTCAATCATGGGATTTAGCATCGGTTGAGGTACTCAAAGCTCTGCATGTTCATTAAGTATAAGAGGACATATTAAAATTGCTCTTACACTCTTAGTGTATATTATCTATGTTATGTTAAATTCGCGACGATTGGAATTTTGTACACGTAGTTGTTACCACCTACCAAATATCAATAAGTTAGATACCTCCTTTTGAAAGTTGACTATGTGAAATCTCTTTCCCCTGTGAATTTGAAATTTGTGAGTATTAAACATAATGGCCATTTACCATAAAATAGGTTATCAGAAGATCTATTTAACTAAAGTTAAATAGATCTTCTGATAAAAAATAACTTAGTTTTCGATTACTCTTACTAAGATTCGAAGCAATATTTACTCATTTTATTCTTTGGTAGTTTTACTCTATGTCGTTTTTCAATTAACGTTGATACCTTGCTATTCTGGCAATATTCCCATGTATTTTGTCTAATCACTACATCGACTAGGTCTAAATTTAAACCTAAGTATTTTTGTACATTTGAACTGTCAGAAAATTGTACATATACCATTCGATTCTTTTTCGATATATAGAGAGATGATACTTCTATTTGGTAATTTCTCTCCAAGTTCTCCTTTAACTTCTCTCGCCAGTCTTCAATCAACACCTGCCTCCTAAAGTGAAAATATTTGAGGTTGTCACAGACATGCTATATATTGCATTTATCACTAAAAAACAATAGAGATATTTTACTATGTTTAACGACTGTTCAACACTATTTATTGGGTATGATGACGGTAATGCCCAACATAAGATCTCAGCTGAATCTGTTAAAACCTCCTTTCCTACACACATCCAACGTTCGACTGAACGTTTTGCGGTACTAGATGAAACCTTTTCAGTATCAAGTAATGCTCCTGTTCAAACGAAATTTACTTCTGCTGTTACAGGTAACGCTTACACCATTGGTGAGGTAAAACAACCTATTCCCAGGAACGATGACTTCTCCAATAGTGAAGCAGCTCAGGTTTTACTGCAGCATGGCTTAAATCAATTTGGAGATGAGTTACTCAATAAAAAGTACGTTCTTTGTACTGGAATGCCATTAAGACAGTTCTTTAAAACAGATGGGTCCGTCAACGAAAACAATGTTAAGCAAAAGATGCTCTCTATGCAGAGATCTTTTGATCACTTAGGTACTGACCCGGAATCGAAGCTGCGGAAGTCAAATATTGAAGCTCTACTTGTTCAGCCCGAAGCACTAGCAGCCCTTCGTGTATTCCTATTTAAGAGAGATGATTCAGGGATGTTGGTACATAACCCTGAATACATAGGAAAAACGATCGCAATCGCTGATCCTGGTGGTAAAACAACTGATATAGCTGTGTTTGACGATGGAACTATTGATATGGATCGTTCTGTCACCCAGGACATCGGGTTCAATCAGATTGTCAAAAAAGCATCCAACTACCTTTACGATTTAGGTTTCACCACACCCACACATCAGCAGTGCCGTAAGTTAATTGATGAAGGTATTGTTACAGTTCGGGGGGTTGAAAAAGATCATTCAGAATGGGCAGAGAATGCACGGAAGGAGCTAGCTAGTAAGATTTTTGGCGCAATCACTGATACCTTATCTAAAGCTGTAGATATTGATTTAATCATATTCATTGGAGGTACTATTGCCGCATTGCGTGAAGAAATTACACCTTTAATTGAAGAGTATTACGGTAAAGATAACAACTCATTCCTCATACCAGATGAAGCAGACAAGCTAAACGCTTGGGGCCTTGAGTTGTTTGCAGAGCTTTGGTACCAAAACAACAAAAAGAATAAGTAGGCAAAGGTCATGGGGCGCTTTTCATTAAAAGTGGAAATAAGGATACCAAATGATTACTCAACAGAATGCCGAGAGTTAGCGAATTCAAAATCAATAACTCTCAAATCGTTAGTCGAAGAGTTAATTAGAATTGGGTATTTCATCGAAGAGGGTGAGTTCGATAAGCTTATGTATTATTTTGATAACATCCTCCCTCATGAGATCAGAGACTGGGATTGGTGCCGCAACTTAGGGTTACACATTGATAAAGTAAAGAGAAGAGCTAGCATACACATAACGGATTCTTCTGTGTATCACCAAGGTCTCGTTCATACTTATTTGTCTGCACATTCCGAAAACGATCCCAAGCAAGCTCTTAATGATGTCAACCAACATGCTATCAATATGATGAATTCTGCTATTCATTTCCTTCAAAACCAAAGTAATAAAGAAAGGTTTAAGTGTAATGAGTACAAGACACTCGAAAATGTTGAGCAACATTTGGCTAAAATAGCTTCAAGTATTGAAAAGCTTTCAAACCACCCTATTGGCTTTAGAGCTGTTGAGGGGCAAACTGAACAGCCAGATGCTTTTTCTACGAAAGATGATTATCTTGAAAGTAAAGATGGTGTCTCTGATAGCTTAGCTATTGATAATTTCAACATGGAGTCATTGCTGATAGCTTAAGAAAAATGGGGCTAATGGGGCTTAGCACTGTTTAGTTAAGCCCCACTTTTGAAAGGAGTTGGTAGCGATTTTATTCGTCAAAGAGAGCCTCAATTTGTTCATTGTCTAAGTCCCCTTTCCGACTTTTGAACCTATTAAAACCTTGTTTAACTGTTTCTTTAACTCTTGCTTTAACAGCGTTAAAAAAGTCCTTCCAGTCGATCTTGTAATCTGAGTCCAATGTGTATGCAATAATGCTAGGAATTGAAGATCGTGCAACGCTATCCAGAACAGCCATCTCTTGTGGTGTCGGTTCCGCCTCTTCTAAATGCAATTCAAAAACCTTGATCGTTATGTACCACTTCTCACTATCGTAGTGTACTAAGTCACTATCGAATTTCGAAAGGAGAAATTTAATCTCGTTAGAACTTAGTTTATAGGTAGGGAAACCAACGACAATGTTCATGAATTTTGCAGCCATACCATTGTCTATTATTTTTCTTCCTGGAATCTGGCTAGCACTACCCTTTCTGAGCTCGTTTTTGATGTGTGAAAAACTACAACGCTCTGTGAACTTAGCCCTAAGTTCGACTAGGGTGTGTTTTGCTGCTCTATCTGCAATCGTACTTGCTTCAGTTATACTGATTTTTTTGTTCCTATTTTGTTTTAGCAAAATTGCTGTTTTAAGTCTTCTGGCGTATAAGCCAGGGAAACCTTCTAAGTCACTGTAAGGGTAATCGTATGCTGATTCTAAACATTGTTCATACAGTTCCACCCAAGGGCTTTTTAACTCTTCTAGCTCTACAGTCATTGTGAACTCCACTTTCTATTGTTTATAGTCCATTTATAGCATATATCTAATTTTATTAACACAAAGCTGACTTAACATTTGCTATAATATATAATAGAATTCTTAGCAATATGGTTATTACCGCAATATAATAAATACAAAAGTAGTAAACCTTTGATTTAAGGTGATAAGAATGCCAAAAACCAAAAAGTTACTTATCTCTAGGCTGGCAGACATTGTTCAAAAGATTGAACTACTAGAGAATCCCAAACGCAACGCCCGAATTTTAGAGTTGGCACTAGGGCTAAATGGTGAGGGTCCACATACTCAAGCTCAGATTAAAGAATTTCTTGACGTGGAGTACCCAGAAGCAACTGTTAGTACCGAAAGAATCCGTGTCATCAAGAGTGTACTTGTAGATTCGTTTGGCAAGGAACTAGTTAAATCGTGGGATGAGTTTTTCGAAAATCTGTTTGATTACCTGTACTCTCAGGTCCCAATTGAAATTGGGCTACTTGCCCAACGTTTAGCCGATCCCAAATATCAGAGTTTTAACCCCAAGCTTGGACATCAAGAAGCATTTAGTGAAAAACCATTTAATGTTTTGGGGCTGATGAAAATCCTAGAGTTCAGACCAAAAGTCGACACGAGACAACTCAAAATTAAGAGGCTCTATTTTGAGTTCAATGACACACGTATAAAGGGTCGTGAGAGAAATACTAAAGAGTCTACGCTTTTCCTTATTCCAAACAACTTTAACGTTAAGTTAGAAAACCTTCTTAACCACGCAGAACGAGCTGTAAAGTTCAATGGGATGATACAAGAGCAAATCTTACTACCTCTCATGCCTAAAAAGCTGCCTGTACATAAAAGAGAGGAATTAGCTCACTCTTTGCTTATCTGTCATAAGGATTTCATGTGGCTAGATGAGCGATTAGGCTACTTGACCCTAACTAACTCTTTAGATAATAGGATTACAAGATTTGCAGCTAAGATTTTTAAAGTTGTTGATGAGATTTCAATTGCCCTATTTTCATGCCAAATATCAAGAGCAGTACGGGCCCAAGCTCGCGCATTAAGAAGTGACTCAGATTTAGAGTTTCTACAAGAGCGCTCAAATTTATTGAATAATGTCTCTTATGGTTCTGACATACCTTTCAAAGTGCAAGACGCTTTAATGTATTTCGTTAGAGCGGGATTATGCACGATTGATGAGAGCAATACTCTTCGTCCTACTGAGCTGTTACTGGATAACGTTGATGTTTCTCTTCGTCGTTCAGAAGAAATAATGATGGACGTACTAAAGAATGCACCAAACCAAACGTTAAGTAACTCTGAATTCCGCGAGAAAAGCATAAAAGAGATATCTGAGAGGACAGCAAAGCTGTATGACGAACGTTTTGAAGATTTTATTGCTAAGGACATTATTCTTAAGAAAGACCAGCTCGTGCTTTTTAATAGGGATAGCGTTGACTCTTTAAAGAGATGCACTAGAAGCGCTATTGAATCTCAAAGAAGCATTTATAAAGGCGCTCGACAACCTCTTTATCTAAGACTAATTGAACTTGCCAGTTTATATATTGAACGAGCCAAGAAAGCTAACGCTTCAATTGCATCTAATCGTACACAGTTGAGAAAAGCTAAGGCAGATAAGAAGGTGAAGCTTGAGAAAATCGAATCTCTTGAATCAACCTCTTCTGACTTACGTTTGTTAAAAGCAGAGTGCTCTGATTTCTCGTTAAGAGTTGATAAGTTACAAGAGGAACTGCAACGATTAAACAGAAAAGTTTCTCAGTATGAAAAGGCAGGTGAATCTAGGAGATCTTTGTTGAACTCAGAACTTGAAAGGATTCATATTGCTGAAAGACACATGTCATTCTGCGAGCGATTGCTAACTACAAGAGACTCAATTTATGAAAAATCAATTCAAATCGTTGTCGATGAGCTTTGTTCTACTCTGATGTCACTCAAAAGTAGTGAGGTTGATGAAGAAATACTCAAATCCAAGTCAGACGTTGCTATTAACGATGTTCTCGGCTCAATTCTAAACAGAGTTGAAGGCATCGATTCTGAGTTTTCTAATGATCTCGAGAAGCTTAAATTTACTGATATTCTAATCTACCGTGTGATATCAGATTCGATTTCCTTACTCGATAGACTCGACTCTGAGCTACCAGAACCAAATGATAAATTTTCAGATTTGATATTGAATTTGATTTTGGAGTTACCTGAGGATTCCGATGGTAATAGGAGCACTACGTATAGCGAGTTTAAATCAGCTTTAATCGAAAGAGCTATCGCTGACGAAAGAAACCATGCTGTTGGCCACTTCAACCAACATAATAGCTATAGCCCCCTCTTTGTTCGTGTGAGAAAAGCGGAATACTCGTACGTAGGTACTGAAGCTTCTAAGCATGCTGACTTTGAGTATATATAACTAAGAGATCAGGAGTACAAATGCTAAAGATTTTTAACAAATTTATGATGTTACTTGCCCTATTTGCTACCGTAAGTTTGGTGTCATCAGTTGTTGAAGGAAATGCAGTCTTAGTCTTTATGACGTCGGCATTTGTACTTGGTTTGCTATGCATCATTCATAAGTTCAAAGGTGGAGTACTATCTCCTACCCTCTTAAAGGCCGTTGAGGTTGCAGTGGTAATTGTATCTATTGGATGTTTGCTTACAGCTCCTCCCGGCGAGGGATTTTACGTTTTAGCTTGGTTATGGACGACCGTGTTTTTCACGCTGTATAAAAAGGCCGATACTCATGTCTAATTCATTAAGCAAAAAAGTTAACATACGTGGGCCAAATAACTACCAGTTTTTAAAGTGGATTCTGGATGCTAACGATAATTTTTTGGCACTTAACCACTGCAATGACCCGGATGGTTTTCGTACAACATCTAAAGCAATTCAATCTCAGCTTAATAAAATTGATGAAACGGATGTACAGAAGATTCGGTCTACTTTCATGCAATTATTGGTTTTCTTTCCAGAGTCTAGAGTAGATAAGTTCGTCGGTTTGTTTCATGCTGCGAAATCTCGTGATAAAACTTCAACAACCACAATGGCACTGTCTAAGCTTACCAAAAAAAGGTTTGATTCCTTATGTAAGAGAGTAGCTAAGTCTTCAACGAATGATGAGTTTTTAAATCTGCTACTCGATTTAGCGGAGACAGAATATGGGTTGGATGAAAGTAACATGAGGTAGTGGTTTGGTAGGGCCCATATTACTATTCATATTAGAAAATAAAGCAGCTACGATAGCTGCTTTAATTTAAAAATTAATAGTTAAAAAACTGGGATTGTTGACTATGAATGCTATGTAAGAGCTTATCACTATATATGGCCCCAGTGGATACTGCCCTCTCGTTCCTCTTATGTATGTTATGACGATGAACACAAACATAAAGAGTATTGTGAGCATTGTTATCTCTACGCCAGCCCAAGCCCCTATACCAGCCCCCAGCCTTAAATCACCATTTGCCATTCCAATATTTTTGTAAAGCACTTTATGCATAGTATTGAAAAGGTAAAGAAGCCCATACCCTAATAAAGCACCGCTAAGCGATTCTTCGGAAGATAGATAGCCATACTCTGTACAAGCCAGAACCAAACCAGACCATAAAATGAAATTTGTTAGTTTTTCTGGTAGAAATTGACTCGCTAGGTCAACCAAAAACGCCATTGCTGTTAGGCAAAAGAAAATGAGCATTAAAAGAAACTGCTCAAATGAAGTTGCTATTTGGTATAGAGTCACCGTTGAAGCGGCTACGGTAATTTCTAATACAAATACCTCTTTATAAGTTTGGTTGTTTCCCTTCAGGCCACCAGCAATGCAGGAGAAAGGTACCCAGTATCCAACACTTTTGCATAAGCTAGTGAAGTCAAACCGTCCTTCACGGTTACTTGGTTCTAAAGAGTATTCAGGATAATAGGTGATGAGATCATTTCTGATCTCATCTTCTTCAATTTGTGGCAGTAATCCAGCTATGACATAAGTGATCTTTGCAATGAGACTACCAGTAATTACCAGGAACAGATAAGAAATCATTGTTATCTTGTAATCTCCATAGTTTCTTGCTCTTTGGAGTTCATATCAGAACGCGAACCATCACCTCTTCGCAATGTTGCTCTCCATGGCTTATCTAAATCAATCTCCGTTTTTAAAGGAGTACTAATTTCAGTTAGATTCTCAAATGCTTTAGCTACGAAGTAGCTGTATGGCTCACGTTGATTCTTCTTCGCTGTTCGAGGCATTTCTTTTGCAGCTTGTATTTCACGTTCTGCTACCAAACCAGCTGCTGCAGATTTTAAACTTGAAATCTTTAAGGACTTTTGTGTCCCATCTAGTGGGTCTTCATACAGTAGATTTTGTCTACTACTAGGGTCATTCTCAATAATACCTTTCTCTTTAAGATCGTTAACTACCTTCCTTACTCCAGTTTCGTGCAGTCTGGTAGCAACTTTGTTGTAGTATTTAGATAGTTCACCTGTATTACCCACAGGGCTATTCCATATGCCGAAAAGAGCTTGCCTAAGCGTATCCTCAGGTATTTGACGTTTTTCAATAGCGTCCTTTAGACAAATTCGACTAAAGTATATAGGGTCATTAGCGCCCTTAATTGGGCTTGAAGGCGTGGTAAGATATTCATGTACCTTTGCGTGTAGCTTTTTATCAAGAGCAGAAAATTTCGTCACGTAGCCTTGCTCATTGCGTGTAGATTCGATCATCATCCCCACTCTAGCTTCAGTCGCCAACCAATTGCCTATTTCACTAGCTTTAGATGCATATTCTTGTTTAGCTAAGTTGTCTTCAGGTTTTTTTATTGATACCAATACTTCAAGTGCTTTTTGAGTTAGCTCTTTGGTATCTGATTCTGGAGATGTCTTTGATGCGTATAGGAAGGCTGCTTTCTTTTGTATAGCTGACTGTCCTTTGTCGCCTACAAGTTCATTAGCAAGTTTCACATAAGCTTTTACATCAGGATTATCATCGAAGTCGAAGTCATTAATATTGACCTTTGTTGTCTCCGAGAATGTTTTGGTTACAACCTGGATAGGCTCCTCTGATTGGTTAGTCACTTCTACTTTATGTGGTGTCTCAATTCTACTTTTAACGTCATGGACGTCTATGGCATTTTTGGCTGCACTCTCAGCTATGTTTGTAAGTAGTCCAGTAAGATGGGCCACACTCTCCTTATCTGAGGATTTGAGTGACTGAAGTACTTTTAAAAGTTCCTTTTCTATCTCACTTTGGTGTTGTCCATTTCTGGATTCATCCTTTATCTCGTTTGCAGGAGCTGTATTTTCTATGTCAGGGCTTGTTGTGTCTTTTGACGGTATCGCATCTGAGGATGTCTGTTCACTATTAGGGTTATAGGAAGAGGAAGTACCATCAAGGTCTGGTGCAACATCTAGGTTCGCATTAAAGTTTTGGTTCTCAGAAAGCGCAATTTCCTCAAACATTTCGACTTGCGCCTGGATTGAGTTTGCGGCTCGTTGTTCATTCCAAGCTTTCTGCTTAGATTTATCGAATATAGACGTTAATTGTTCTGTTGTTGGCACATTAACATCTGGAGCTTCTACGTCTACTAAAGGTAAATCGATTTCACTTCTAACATTCAAAGTAGAGGCTTCTACAGTGGTTGTTGATTTCCAATATTTCGAACTATCGGCCCAGGCACCTACCGTCGTAAAGCTTGAAATTCCAACAAAAGTATCTTTTGGTGTGAACTGGTCACTAAAGTTAATACTTGTAGCATTTAGTTCATCTAACACTAGCTGACTTAATGATTTTGCCCCAGTATTAGTTTTTATTACTTGTTCATCGCTGTTTGGTGGTCTTGTTGTAGAGTTGACAAGCACATCTGTCGTTCTATCAATCTTCTCCATAGATTGCTCAGCCAAGGAACGCTCGCCTACCCCTGTAGTTTTCTGATGCTTAAGATCCAGTCCATCGGACTTGGGGTCAACTTGACCCAATTCAATACTTACGTCATTGATTGTCGTATCTATACTGTGTCTTTCTGCTTGACTTACAGATGATGGCTGTTCGTTAGATACGGATTGGACTTCCACTTCTTGGTCAGCTAACTCAAACAAATCTATTGTGCCCTGGTTTTCAACATGTTCTGAGCCAGCAACACTAATGGTTTGCTCTTCCTCATCTATGCCGAAATCATCAAGACCCCATTCAACGTCTTCCATACCTGAAAAATCAGGCATATCGCTCTCTAATGGGTCGATTGTTGAGGGTTTAAACGATGGGGCGTCAAGTTCAGATAATTCATCCAACCAGTCATCTGCATTATCGAGTAATTCTGGGCTATCCGTTTCTGCCTCAACCTCAATGCTCTCTTCCAGGTTATGATTGCCGTGAGTGAGTTCATCGGACCAAGCGTCAGGGTTAGTCAGTTCTTGCTCGTGGTTTACAGGCTCGTTGTCTGTTTCTAGGTCAATAGCATCAACTATATTTTCTTTGAGCTGTTCTAACTGGGCTCCCTCTATTTCAGGTTCCAGTTCATTCATGTCAAGGTTAGCTAATGTGTCAATATCAAAGTTGAAATCATCGACAATGGGTTCTATTTCATGTGTGGTTTCAATAAGATCATGGTCCAAGCCTGTATATTGTTCTCTGAAATCAATATCGAAGCCACCATCGGCAGCAAGCTCTGCGAAGTTGGTACTATCTAAGGTTAATTCATTATCGTTATCTAAACCTTCTGTATGGGCGTTTTCGATGTTGTATAGCTCAATTAAGCTAAGAGTCTTTGTCGGCTCTCCAGTTGATGCATTAACCCAGCTACCCTCTTGGTTCAACATTATCGGGGTATCATTTGATATTGGGAGTTCGTACGTCCCCCAATCTGTTGAATCAATTTGTACTAAGCAGGTTTCTAGTTCTCGAGAAAGTTGACCAGGTTCCTCTTGCAGTGGTGCTTTTGGCTGCAATAGCGGTAAATCCACAGGGTCGATTGTTGTTGATATAGGCGTTTCACCATGCTTTGAAATATAGTAAACGGTTGTAGGTATGGTGAATTTAGTGCCATTCAATGCGTCAATTTTATTCTCTGCAAGAGCCAATGAATCGAACTCATAGTTACCGTTTACAGCTCCATTAGGTGCAAATGATTTAACTGTGTAAGGTTTTGACTGCCGCTCAGCGGGTTCGATATAGAAGTTTTGATCTGCACTAGAAAAAGCAGATGTATCGATATCAATAATGTTTGGTTGAGAGCTGATTCTGTCAAGCTCATAAGCAACTTCATTACTGTCAATTTCTAATTCAGTTACTGGTTCAAGTTCGTTTGTCGTCGTACAATTTATTTTGATTGTCTGATTTGAGTTTTCGAGCTTTGCTTGTATCGACCTTGGGTCCACTAATGTAGACATTACTTCCGATACGCTGAGGCCGAATTCTTCCTCAAATGTCCTTGAAGTAGTTCTGTCTGGCTTACCATCTGCATCAATATCTCGTAATACAAAGTTTTGATCAGTAAGCCACTGATAATTATTGTTACTAAAATATATTGATTCGACTACAGCGTTGATGTCTTGTGCAAGGTCTGCTCTGCTGTTGTATCTCGGTTGTTTCAGCCCTTTGCTACCTCCGATAACAAGCTCACCATCTTCAGAAACTCTTATTGGTCTAGCAAATGTTCCCGTTTCATTCTCAACAAGCAAAACGACATCATGGGCCAATTGAATATCCCTAATATCGTTGTATGTATCTGCGGAAGTAAAAGGTACTTTTGATTCCTCGTCAAAGCATCTGTATGTTGAACCAACATATTCGAGAGCTTTGGTGTAAGCACTATCAAGGTTTTTTTCAGCTTGAGAAAACTTCTCATAAGCTATCTGAACTGCGTGTCCCTTTTCAATTTCTAGGTTTATTAAAATTTCTTTAGCGGTGTCTGCTTTCTCAATAGTTTGCCAATCTCCGTCGATGTGACGTTGTAGCGAATATGACACTATTCGTTCTATATTATGTTCATTAGGAGCTACGTTAGCTTCTTGAACAGGTAGCTCAGAGACTCGGTGATCTATTCGCTCTTGTTCTACGGATACTGCTTTTGGAGTTTCGAATTGCATTCCAACGGGAAAGCTAGTGGTTAGTAGGGTCCCATCGATGCCATATGCATCAAAGATATCAGTGAATTTATCTCTTTCTGCATCCAGAAATTTCCTGGGAGCGACATACTCTTTTGATGGTGTAGTATTGTTGCTTATTACCAGCTCTAACTGGTCTCCCATAACTTCTATAGCTTTATCATATTCAAAAATATCGAATAAATTATTGTAGTCTGTAGCCTTAATTGCAGTGGCTTCTGGAAGTACATCTAACTTTTCCCAATCAACGCTAAAGCTTTTTACCCCAAATTCGTCGTAAGCTTGAAGAGCGACCTTCGCGCCTGTATTCAAATTAAGAGCTCTAATCGAGTGTTCACTCGTAGGGGCTTTTAAAAAACAGTCATTATCTGAGGCGTTTAATAGGGGGTTGTTAGGGTAGTCCTGGCTGTACCGCTTTATTGCGTGAGAGATATTATTAGCAAACATCGCACAAACAACAGCAACATCTAAACCACGTTCCTTAGCGGCGATAAACAAAGACCCTCCATTAGCAAAGCCTTCACTCGTTATGATCGTTGTCTTAGGTGTAATATTGCCGAGTTGAACAAAATTGTTTTTCATGTCGTCATTCATGACTTCAAACATTTTGTTAGTGGGATTTTCTTTGTTCCAGGGAGAGCCATTATGGGCTAAGAACTGTAACCCTCTAGTCTCCTCCACATTAGGGCCCATTTGAATGCTAACCGCTGGTTGGTCGTATAAAGATGTTAGTCTCATCAGACCATGGAGTTCTGGATAGTTTAGTAAGGCCTCCAAATGTTTTTTTTGGATATAAGTGCCTTTTACGGAATCTTTAGTGAGTTCTGGTTTTTCGAAATTGGCATCAATTAAGGTTTTAACCTCGATCTCACGTTTAGCGTTAGCTTCAGCTATCTCTTGCATCTTCTGTTGATGCTTAAGCTCTGCTTCTTTTGCGGAGGCAGCTATTTTATCCGCTAGTTCTTTTTGACGAGTTTCGTGAGCAAGACGAGCTTGCTCAGCTGTTAGGTTTGCCTCGTTACCCAAAGGGGCACAAGGTAGACGTTCGCACCAGCCTTTGAAGTCAGGTTTAAAACTGATAAATGTAGAGTCTCGACCTATAAGCGAAATACCGACGGCAAGTGAGACCGTTGGCGTTATGTCACTCGGATTTTTGTCGTTGTAAAAAACCCTAATCCCAGCTGCAACCGACCATTCTGACTTTTTACCGCCTTTGTGGTGGAATTCCTTAGCGATACCTCCGACTTTTGCACCATTTTCACCAATAGTTGGAGAGTCAGCGTATGAGTTTAGGTCAATGTCAAAATCAACGCGCTTACCACTAGAGCTTGTGTACTTTTGACTATCTGCGTAACTTTGTATCTCACTTAAGTGCTCTTGAAACATATTTTTACCAAGAAGCTGCAGTGATTTAGTGTCTGCTTGATACGTTTCGCTCAACATTAGCTCATAAAGTTCAGCTTTGTGTTGATACATTTGAGCAGGATTAGCTAGTTCATTTTCATGAACCCCGTTATTTAGAGACTTTATGTTTTCTCTAACTAGCTTCTCTAATCTAAAAAGTGAAGAATGATCTATGTACCCAAGTTTAACTGCTTGGCTAGAGAACTCACTTAAAAGTGAATCTTGAGCTTTGTGAGTTTTATCTAAGATTGATGCTGAGTTGTGTTCTGGACTAAACCTACGTTGCCATGCTTCATATGCTTTGTTTTTAGCGGCCACATACTCAGGATTTTTATATACATCGTCTCCGGTAGCCCTGAGCTCACTTGCAATTTTTCCGAGCTTTTTACGCTCTTCAAAGAATTCAGAAATACCATTTTTTGAATAGACTTCAAATCCAGATGTTAGATGGATGGCCAATGCAGCGGCTTTAGCCCAATGAACTTCTGCAAATTCCCTCGAATAAGTTTCATTGAGACTTTTTGACTTTCCATTCACGTAATCGGAAAGCTTTAAACTAGCACCCATTGAGTTCTTGGAGCGTCCGAATGGATGTCCATAATCTCTCAAAATAGTTTTGTTACGGTCTTTTTTAGTGGCATAGACCGTGCCTCGGAGACTTGCTTCTAGTCTTTCTACAATGTTACTAGGTGTATTGTGATTCATAGTTCCCCCTACTCGCTAGTTTCATGTTCAATTTGGATAGGTCTAACGAGTTGCCCAAGTGCATGAGGTTCGCTTTGTCTATAAATAGATTGTTTATACGTGAATTTTTTTAGTGCGCCTGACTCTGTGGCCGAATAAACCCATCCGAACACCATAAAGCCATTTTGTGCTGCAATCAGTGCAGTATTGGCAATGAATTCGCTAGAGATTTCTCCAATTATTAGGAACTGCATACCTGAAGAAGCGTACTGTGAGAGTAAACTATTGATATCACCTGAGAGGTTTGTGTGAACAAGATCTGTTAAGTAGATAGGAAATGAATCTTCATACGCTAGAAATGTATCTCCATTTTCTTCATTCAAATGCTCTCGTACGCTATTGATCATTCCACCAAGTGGATCTTGTTTAATACTCCCGAAGCTTAACTGAACAATTCCCTCTTGAATTTCAGGAGTGCTTGTCTGATTTGTCTCTATCTCAAACTCAGATGTGTACATCATGTCCAAAATTAGGGTATAGCCGCCAGGGATAGGGATTGAGTTTATTTTAATGCCGCATTCAAAGCTTTCATCAGTATGTTCTGATGTAAGCATTTCTATAACCGTGAAACCTGAATACGGGGTTTCATTTAAAGCTTTGGTAGGTATGCCGGATTCTTGCAAAAATAGCTTTAACCCCTGATACATACCTAGAGAAGTCCAATCAAAAGATTCAGTAACCATTTGATTTAGACAGACGACTCTATTGATAGAGCTATCTATAATATTGAAGTGGATCTTGTGTATCAGGTGCTTTTCCGCAAAAGAAAGAAATTCAATACACCCTTCGGCCTGATGTGGTAATTGGTCTTCATATAGCTTTTCATTAACTTTCGAGAATACACTGGAGTCTATCCTAGAAAGGTTACGAACAATCTCACTTTCAGGTGCTATGGCTATATAGTAGTTATTTGCCATGACTTGTTCTTGTATGGCGATCCCTGTACCGGGAGCCGATGATTCGGTGGCTGTTGTAGGTAATAAGCCAGCGCAATCAAGCCAAAAAACGATTTCGTTAGAGTGGTTTTTGCTACTAATATCGAGCTGTAGTTGATAGTAATCATTTTCGCTAGGCAAAAATATTATGGGTTTATTGTTTAGGTTCAGAACAATTGATTTACCATCAGTGCAATAGTCATAGAGGTCCTTATACTTGTAGGCTTCTTTGTTTATTTCTAGTTGATACAAGCCATTGAAGTAAGGTACTCCTGATTTCAAGATAGATAACTTTTCTTTACTCATATTTAGGTGAGGAAACTGAATGCATAGTTCTTCAAGCGTCATATTGTTAAGCAAACCTAAGTCAACGCTATCTTCAATGTATTGATCTAGTAAACCAATGTGCTTTGCGATTCCGAAGTGCGAAAGCTTGCTGGTCTCTTGATGGAATCCTAGAAGAAATTTAAAGTTTGTTGGTACGTTTTCACTTTCCATTAACTCAATAAAATTGCTCATCGTTAACCTCTTCCTAACCCAAGCATGTTGATGGTTGTGTTAATTGTATTTGTAATGTTTTCAACAGTTTTGTGCATGTTTTCCGCAGCTTTCTGGACAATCTTGCTAGTCTGCATACCTACTTCCTGAACGTTTTCTCCAGAAAGTAATTTAGTTGCAGTTTCAAGTGATTTTTTACATTGGGATAGCTTGTCTTGGCCTACGGCTTTGCCTAGTTGGTCAATCGCATTAGGACCAAGGTTGTCCAATCCCTTTTGAACTTTTGAAACACTTTTATTTAGGTCACTAGCTATCTTCTCGAAGTTTTTCTCAGCTTTTTTAAGTGTTGAAGCTGGTGCTCCTTCTGCAATCAGTCCTTTTAGGTCCAGGTAGGACTGTTGAAGATCTCTTGACCTATCAATGACACTGTTGATTTGTTTCAACCCTGGCTGTTCTCCTTTTAATTTGTTGTAGGAGTTTGTTAAGAAAGAAGGCCCACCTTGAGCTTTGGAGCCGTTATGGTTGAGGTTAAATAGGCCATAAGAGTTCCTATTTGTATTTATGTTTTGGTTGTACTGGTCGACCTTCTTGTTTTCTTTATTTTGTACACTATCCTGCTCCCTTCCGTTTTCCTTACTTGGTGGGGTAGTTTTTTTTCTATTATTTGGTTTCTCTTCATCCTGTTTAGGAACGTTTTCATTCTCAACATTACGTTCAATAGTTGCTGGTTGGTCTGGGGATGCAGTTTTTTGTTCTGGGGGTTCTTCTTTTGTTTTTATATGCTTTTCCTCAGCAGGTTCAGTATGCTTCAATACATGCTCTTCAGTTGAAGGTGATCCTTTTCCTACGGAGTGCTCAATAGCTGAATTTTTTAAGCTCGCAGCTACATTTGTAATACCACCAGCATCGATACCAGTACTTTCAATGTTAACGGTAGGTGAAAATGAATACCGTTTTATTGGTGTGTCAGGTGTTATTTCTGATATTGGAGTGAAGTTGATAGTTTCTGGTAAATTGGGAGCTACAGAAGAGGTGCTTAAGCTCTGTCCTTGGCTTGCGAATTCAAAGTCAGGTGTTTCAAGCCTAATAGACTCTAGCGGGATGCTGTTAATAAGGTCTGTTATTGAGTGTTTGTTATAGTCCATTTTCTGCTAACTCCGCTAAAATTTGAGTCTTAAGAGCAAGGTTGGCTTCTCTTGTAAGTAGTGATTCGTAGTAGGCCAAAAGGTATCTTGCTAATCGTGCTGATTGAATTGCATCCATCCGAGCAACACTTTCGCTGGTCGGCCTAGGAGACAGCCCATTAACTGTCTCTACAGGCATTCCTAAGGATTTCATATCGCTAAGCTCTTCCGTTCTGCCTTGCCATATATCTGACTGAATAGAGTTCATATCGCTCAATTGGGAGCGTTTTATATAACTCGATTTCATAGTGGCAATCGCTAAGTCACTTCGAAGGTATCTATTCAGTTTTCTAGTTAATCTGAGTTCATCGTCAGAACCTTTCATGTCTTTTGGGTGAGGGATCGTAGATTGATTTTGAGTTGTTAATAGACCAACTAACTGATCCATAGCTAAACGGTCTTCGTGCGATAACTCACTCAATACTGCTTGCCCAAAGGTGTCATTTAGAAGGATTGTGTATTCTTCGTGAAGGTTAGGTGCGCCAATAGGAGCTCTATGAGATATGCTGGACTTAAGGTTATCAAAGGTTTCTTCGGCTAGTTTTCCAGGAAGTACCTTCTCCCCCTCAATTACTAGTGAACTAGTTAGGCCATCATCATCAAAGAATAGACAGCCTTGTTCATCAAAATTAGCTACATACGCCCTCTCAACAAATTCACAAAGGCCTGGTGTAACTTCCATCTTTGATTGCATTAGCAAATTGTGCGTTTCAGAGTGACTACCTGATACAGTAGCTGTATGGAAAGCTTTGAGGTTGTCGTCGTTTTGGAATGATTTAATCGCGTTATTGATCTCGTTTGCCATTTCTTGAGACTTAGTCAGCGCTCTTTCAGCTGCTGTCATACCATCAGTGGCTGTTTGACTAGCTTTTTGACCTGTTTTGGCTGGATCTACAATCGTCCAAGCTAAGAATGCATGGCTTGTGTACGGAATGAATGCAACTATAGCCACCCCAATTGTAAAGAATTTCTTCATCTTTCCACCCCAATAGAAATGTCTAATGCTGGGTTAACCACTATTTCGTTATCTGGAATTAGATTGTGCTTGTAGGTTGTCTGGTTGATTATCTGGTTTTCAACACGATTACTTAGCATTGATTGCGTGTTAGGTACGGCCAAACCTGACGAAGGTTCGAAGAGATAGTCTGTTCTATCTAATAACAACGGAATCTGATGGGCATTCGGTGAATTGCTGCTACGATGGTGTTCAACAGATCGCTTAATAACACTATGTAGTTCATTCAGCTGTGCAACCCTTAGCCATGTCTTAAAGTTTTCACTAGGTTCGCTTTTATCAAGACGAATACCGTGCATCTCTATTATGGATAGAAGGGACTGTTGCTTTGGCTTGCTCCAATCAATTTCATGGGGGAGTTCGAGCGATGTTATATCCCCATCTTCATCAATAGAAACAATAGGCAGCTGGCAGTCAAACGTAGATGTTCCGTTAAGAGCATTAGCAGCCATGTAAGACGAAAGCATCAACTCATTCGTGTTCCAGTTAACTGCAAATTGAAGGTGTTGCTTTTCATTGATAGTTAGACCTAATGACCTACTAATTGAATCAAAAACATGGTCTTGTAGGCTATCTTCTAACCTCATGTTTGCCTCGTTGCGCGGGGGGTAATAGTTGTATAATATAAGACATTCATCAATTAAAAACAATGGTGTCAAATGGGTGACTATGAGGGAAATGCAGCCTGGATTGCTGCAGTTAGTGGGCGAGCAGACATAGAGCTATACTCTATCTTCAGCCTAGAAATTAAAGAAGTGTCGGAAGGTAGAATAGGACTTTCAAGGAGTATGTCTTCTATGATTGCTTATTCTATTGATTCAAAACACAACCACTATTTAGGTTGGCCACTAGGTGAAGTTTGGGATGCTGTAAAGAAAATTGAGTTTACCGGGTTCAAAGTAGAACCAACACCACTCTCTTTATCAAGTAGTCACGAATTGCAATTGCATTATGAAGTCGAAACGGAGGTGATTGTTTCTGAACGATCTCGCAGAGGGGTTCATAACATGACAAAGAGTGAGAATCGTCAACTTCATATGTGCCTACCTGTTACAGCAAGCGTTGGTAACAAGTTAGAATCTGCCTCTCTAATTACTCTAGTGCCATATGACGGTAATCATGAGTCTGACGATGCGGATGCAATAGTAGTAACTCCCATAGATTAGACTTTTATTATATTGAATAAAAATTTGGCCCAAGATGGGCCAAATAAAGTTTCAGGGTTTGGGATGATCTCTAAAGTTATTATCTAGTTACTAACTTTCCTTTCGTTTTAGTAGATCGAAAATTGTTCTATCACTTCTCATAACTCCGCGAATATAACCCCTTTCACTTGCTGGAGTGTCTTCGTCTCCCCAAACTAGGTAGGGAGTTCCACCTGCGAACATTAAATCGCCCAAAATCTTGAATTCCCTCATTTTAGTTTCACAACTCTTCGAAATGTTACTTGGAAAGTTTCTTAAGCTCTTAGTAGAAAAGAGTTCATTGTATGCGGCTTTATTATCATCAGAGCAGTATCCATTAAGCACTAACTCACCAAAGCTATTAAGGGGCTCTTGGTGAGTACGATATATATACTGATCGACTGTAAAGTTATTCTCGAATGGGTAATCAATAATCCGTTTTCTAGGATAAGGCATGTAACGTACCTTTACACCCTCAGCATTTAAAGAAGGAATTAGAGTATGTAGCTGTTTACATACTGGACAACTAAAATCGGTAGCAACTGTCAAAGTTCCCTTATAAGGGACATCTGCATCATTTTCATAAACAATAAAGCTATCATCATCTATTGCTGGAAGAAGCATCGGAGCGTATGTAGGTCCTAACTTTTGACGCATATGAGGCTCGATGTTCTTTAATTCATCCATGATTGTGTTAGATGTTTTTTCGGAGCTTACGCTTGGAATAGATGACTGAGTTACGGGTTGTTGTTTGCTAGAATCAGAACTTTCTTGATGCTCAAGCTGTTCTTGTTTCGCTTCCATGGCCAACTTTCTTTTGATTAACGCCTGAACTCCTGGAGATTTACGTAAAATCTCGTTTATCTTTTCTTCATGAGAGCTGTTTAAGTTGGTGTTATGTTCAGAAGGTTCAGCTGGAATTGGTTGAGGCTTGGGCTTGGTGTCGCTCAATTTGACTGAAGCTTTATGACTGCTATCTGTGAAAGCAACTATTGCCTTCTCTTTGGTGATTATTGACTGTATCTCATCCTTATGTGCGCCGAATATACGACCAAGGATGTTATCGCCATTGGACAGATCAATCATTTTCCCCTTAATTGCAAAGTTAACATCGCTATCAACAATGAATGTCCCTTTGTTTGTGAAGGCGGCATAAAGGTTAGTGTCTTCCATGATTTTAATTATTTTGTATGTGGTTACACTCATTTTTTCTTCAACGAGTTGTTCAATTGGCAAAGTACTCGAGCCACTTACATAAACCTCACTTGTTGGATTACTCTTTATAGGTGCTTTATCAGTTTTATACTCAGCAAAAGCGTAGAAACTGGCTAAGGCCATTAATGATAGTGCTAAACCTTTCTTTTTATGGAATTTGATCATGATTACCTACTCATCGTTAAATTATCAAACAAGGTGTTGGCCATGTTGTTAGTGATAGTTAGTTCCGTCCCATCTACTTTATGGTTTACTCGTTGGGTGATTGGATTTTGACGCATCTCTATATGTTCTAAGAGAGAAGGGAAAAGACGCTTAGTGATAGAAAACTGAAACTTTAGAGCTTCTTTGTTCAGTTGTGAGTTAATGTAAAAAGCTGAGCTAAGGGAACTACAAAGAGTTGGGCTGGTAGAAGGCTTATATAGGCCAAGTTCATTTAAGCTTTGTAAGATCTGGATATCTGGGGAGCTGCGTTTTAAACCAGGCTGAACTAGTTCTTCAGTTGACAAAATAGGTCCACCAGCATCAGCTAGATACGTCTTTTTATCGCTCAAGCCCAAAGCACTTTTTGTAAATTCAGTTACCATTTCTACTTCTGAATGTTTGCTGTACACGGAACGATGATCAACGACATAAATAGCTGAGTGGGCTTGGTTTCTTTCTGTTAATGCCGCAAATCTTTCCATGTCTATAGCTACACAAAGCTCGCTTAGGGTATCTTCTACGGAGTTCTCTGCACTTGGATACCAATAATTCTCGGTCACACGCCCGTATGAAAGCTTTCCAGATTGATATAAGTCTTGAAGATTATTTGCGATATCACAGACAGGCGTATCGTAGTGTATTGCTACGTTCTGGTAGATGTTTAAGGTTGATGGCGGTTTCGTTGGAACTTCAACTAATTCAGACTCGGCTGACTTTAGGGAAGTGTTGTAAGTTAGGGCTTTAACGGAACTTTCATCATCTAAGAATGTAGCTACATTAAGAGTAGGTGTATCCATTAAATGGCTTGCAACCATTAACTTATGAATACTCGTTGGTCCAATACCCTGATTAATACCATAATTGGCTACTTTAAGATTTAATAGTCGTTCTGTATGTGCTTGTGCTACAACGTCTAGGTTTATTGGCCTAACCTTACTCAGTGCTGTTTTTATGCCTAAAGGTGATAACTCACTCAGATCGGCTTTCACAAGTGAACGACCATATTGATTTGCTATGGTTTGCAATTGGTAGGCGATGTACTCTCCTTGTTCGTCAGCATCTGTCATAGCGATAACATTGTCTGAGCGTTGAATTTGAGTAGACAGATACTGGTATACGTCAGAGTTCCTTGGGGACCACTTTAGAGAAGGGTCTCCGACCTTAAAATCGAAAACTCTCCCCATAGTAAATCCGCAAGTAAACTCTTCTTGAATACCTAGTGCACCTAGAGCCAAGTTAACTTGCTTCGATTTAAGGCTGCTTTCAACAAGTATTAAATTCACATTACCACCCTTTTTTCACATCCCATTTTGGTTTGGTAGATTGGTTGGTATCTCTTGATGAACTAGGAAGGTTTTGTTCAGATTGAGGGTAAACGGCTTGTCTGCTTGTACCGTTTCTACAAGGTATTAAGTTACCTTCAGAGTCAAAGAAACTGTCTAACTCTGAGCATATTGGCAAAGTTGGGTCTTTCTCAGGGTCATAAGGTTCTGGGTCTGGTTCAGTTACCTCTCCTTCATCATCCTTACAGTATGTAATTCCATTTTGTGTATAACATTCTCTGTCTCCATGATCAGGGTCTTCTATGTCTATAATGTCACCGCCACCATTCCCATCAGACGCACATTCGTACGAAACCAGTTTTCCCTTGTCGTCATAGACAGGGCAAAATTTACTTTGCATCTCAATTTGATCATCGAAGATGCCTTCCATCAAATTATCTAGGTCGAGGTCTACACTATCTGGAATCGCATCAAGTACAGGGCCAAGTGCGTCGTCAATGCCTTGCTGCCCAATATCCTGAATGGTATCGCATAGAGCTCCTTGTAAACCATCGAGGCTAAACGAAGGTAGACCTGGCAAACTAAAAGAGAAATCACACCCTTGAGTCGGGTCTATATAAGCAAATGGGTTTCCCATCTTAGGATTGCTTGTATCTACGTCACATATACCAGCTGAAGGTGCTGGCAATGAGACTTTTTGTCGACATACCCTTGCTGCTTCACTCTTAAAGGGAGTGACAGTTGCAATGACTGAAGCTAGAAGTGCAAAACGAATAATTTTATTATTATCCATCCTTAGTATTCTCCTGAATTAATCTTTTGTGAGTTGCCAGTGCCAATCGAGTTGCATCCTCACTCATATATTGCTTGTCGAATTCGATTAGAAAGTTGAAGAGGTTTAATCTTGTGTGAAGAATTTTGGCAAACTTATACCGGTTTCGGTTTTCTATACTTTGACTCGCTAGAGTTTGGTTCGCGTGGATAGAGACAATGTAATTCCATTTGTGATCGTTTTGACTAAAAGCCCCCAGCCAACCAAAAGCAGCTAAAGACGTTTTTAGCGGTAAGCACCCCAAAATTACGAGTAACCGATCGGCTTGCTCTTGCACATCCTGATTCAATGGGAAATTTGCTAATTGAGGTAGGTTTTCAGCAATGCGATTAAGTTCTCTTAATGATGGAGACTGATCCTCAACAACCCAGCTTTCTCTGGCCTCAAAGGATGAAATGCTGCTCATTACTTTTGGCTCAACCTCTTGCCAGTATTCATCTATCCATTTTTTATCGAACGTTAGTCTAATCATAGGTGACTTTTGGGTTTTGCTGATGTTGTTTTTTATTGTAATATGACATTAGTTTCGAGTCTATTAGAGGTTGAAATGAAATTCAATAACTCAATTATCGGCCCATTGGTCGACCCACAAATGCATATCTTAAGAAACCACCCTGCCTCGAATCGCGAGGTTGGACTAAACGATGCAAAGTTCGAACATATGTGTCTGCAAATTGGTGTTTCAGAATACGCATTGAATACGGATAGGGCGTTGAAGACTGGTCATTCTATTGAACATACACAAGTGCCTGAACTCGACTTCTCCGAACTATTCAACGAAGCAACTCCATCCAAACCATCAAATGATGGAAACTCACCGTCTCAACCAACTCAAGACCTATCATTTGATATTGGTGGGTTTGATTTATAGAGAGCACGCTAATGTTTAAGAAAACGTTATTAAGTTTATCCCTGGCGGTCTTATTGCCAGGGACAGCAAACGCCGTAATCTGTACAGACCCAACAGGCTTAGGTCAGATAATCAGCCAAAGTGCTCAAGATGCGATGTTATGGGCTGAAGAAAAGGGTTTAAAGATTTCTGAAATGACAATGACAGAACTAATGGAGGAATGGAAAGCATCTCAAGATACGATGCGCGAACTCGCATCAACACAGGCCATTTCTAACAGTGTTTCGGAAACTTCTAACCTTGAGCTTCAAGCAAAGATGGAACCCTCACCATTGATGTGTGATGGCATAGCAGCGGTGTCTGCACTTTATGAAGCTACAGATGACTTTTATTGCGAAGCCCAGACAAATAGCCTTGATTTTGCTGTGCAGCTTTCAGATGAAATTGATTGTGAAGGAGATAGATGTGAAACAGGGCTGCAATCATTAGCAGATGAGTCTGTATCACTTTTAGAGGGCGTTACGCATGGAGATACTGTTGAACTCGATTTATTAAATATAAAAGGTGTTTTACCCGGCATGGGTGAAGGTGGCTACTCCAAATCAACTGATGAGAAAGAGCGCACTGACACCATGCTTAAAGTACTTTTTAGCTCCGGTGAAATAAATAAAATGCCCCGCGGTGAGAATAACCAAGTTATCAATGAAAACTCGGGTGCAGATGCAAAGATGGCTTACAACCGATGGCTTAAACGTCATCTAAGAACTACAGCTGGATTTAATACAGCTCTTAGAGTTAACGGGCTCACCAACCCTCGTGATGAAAATGGGCGCCCTATTCAATCTATTCTTGAGCAAATAAAGGCTGATATTGATTTCTATAACTCTCCTGAGCAAATAAAGCTCTACGGAAATGGTGGTGACAAGTCTTGTTATTCACGCAAAGCCGCAATGGTAAATACCCAGCGTGAAATGGATGATTGGTTAAACACACCAGCTGGTCAAGCTTGCAAGGCTAATTTTACCACTGTGGAACAAGTCCAAAGAATGAACGCTCAAATTGATGCAAGGGTCCTTGCTCTGCTGGGTCATATACTGGATTCCCAGTTATCAAGCGAATTCAATTTAGGCTTACAAACTCAACTGCTAAATGAAATAGCTGGAAATGCAAGGAAATACTAATTATGGCTGTAGAGGTCACTGACGTTCTAGAGCGGTTTCTGACGCATGAATTTGTCATTTTAGTTGATGGAATAATCCTAGTAGCTCAGGGGCTGGGTTTATATCTATTTGTCCAGGGTGTCTATTTATGGCTTGCCCTCATGAGGACAAGAACGTCGTCCCCCATGGTTAGCCAAATGTATGGAAGTCCTCCCTCACCTAAATTGATAATGGCAGTTTTTATAGCTTCAGCATTTATGTGGAAATTTGGAGAAGGAATAGCTGCTTGGGGGAGTCTATTTTGGCATGGTTCAGGATTAGATTTTAGCACTCCCTATTCTGCGGCAATGTTTGATGACATAAGTCAGCGAGCTACTAACCTAGTCAATGTTTCTACCGTAGGAACGGGGATGCAAACTCGTTCTATTGCTATACGAGCTTGTTTTGCGGTCATGTCTATTTACGGAGTTATATCTTACTTCAGAGGTGTGATGGGAATAACTCTCTTAGCCAATCCACAGATGTCAGGACAAATTAAGTTTAGTCATATTGTTGTTCATATGGGGTTCGGAATTTTCCTTGTGTACATCGATTTCTTCTATCAATCACTGAGCAACACTATCACAGCTGCAACCATGAACTGAGGTCCCCTATGGCAACTTGTGCAGATTTTACTCTTACTTGTATAGAGGCTCATGTTCAGACAGGGTCGACAACAAACTTTTTAGCAATTTTATTCGGTGGTTGGGTACATCACCTTTTTGGTAATCAGAGTGTAGAAGCGACATTGACGCCTTTAATGGTCATGTTGGGGGGGCTCAATTTCTTAGCCCTACTCTATGGATCAATAAATGTAATATATAACTCTGGTCACATCATGATGAATGCTGCTGCTACAGGTCATGTCTTTGGGAAAATGTCACCATACGTTCCATTAAGAATTGCAATAGCGTTGGGGTCATTGGCGCCTATGATTCATGCTGCTGGTTCCTTTGTGTCGGTAGGACAAGCTTCTGGGATGTATGTAATCGTCCATGGTGCGGGAGCAGCTGATGTATTCTGGAAAGCTGGAGTAAATGATTATGTGAATCATACTGGAGCGCAAATAGCGTCTACGAATGTAGGTGAAGTGTTCTCAGTTGGAGAAACTATGGTTTCTATGCTTTCTTGTGCTGAGTTGTTTGAAAGCTCAAATGATAGAAAATTCACTTTAAAATCGATTAATTCAAATGGGACATCTAGCATATTCCCAACCGACTCATTTCCATCATTTTCACGAATCAGCTCAATGTACCCTAATTCAAGCGGGTCTTCTTCTTCTCTTAATTATGTCGATGAGCCTATAGGAAAGAATGGGGCTGAAAATACTGGCGCTATTTTAGAATTTCGTGGAGGAGCCTGTGGTTCAATCAGGTTTGATTTCGCCCGTAAACCTACAGCTAGCTCATCAGTGGAGCAAAAGCTTGCATATTACTCGAACTACTACGGTACAGAGGCTACGTTCACTTTCATGTCAGAATTACACACGCTTGTATCGAGTATGTTATCGCGGCTGAAGAACGCAGATTTATCAAAATATGTAACGGCAATGCGAAGAAGTGATGACTCTTATTATCGTGAATATTTACTCAATGAATTAGGCTCTAAAGAGTTAGCTGAAAACCTATTCAAAGCGCACGTTGATTTAGCAATGTGTAAGTCTAAAGTTGTAGAGCGCGGTTATATGGGGGAGTTATCTCAGTCTTGGCAGGGTCAATATGAAGCAAGTCGTTGCGGTAGTTCTAAAGCGAATATCAGCATATCAGGCTCATCCTCGCTGGTCGAAGAGTTAACAGAAGGGGGCTGGATGATGGCTCCTCTAGCGTTTAGTCGTATGAATGGAATGATGCAATTAGCTTCATCTGGAGTAGGTTTTTCATTAGACAATGTAATGAGTACAAATATACCGGAAAGAACCAGTTTTTGCCGTTCTGTATTCTCATGGATTCCAAGTATAAACCTTTTCGATTCCTCTCTTGATGATGAAATAGATGAAGCAAACGAATGTAAGACGTATTGGCTGGCAAGCAATTTTCCAAAGTTCACTTGGAACTTAACTGAACAACTTGCAATGAGTGGAGACATAAAATCAGATTGGCCTGAGGCGCAGAAGTTGAATAACTGGTCCGCACTAATGGCCGTTCACTCGACAAATGAAAACGCAAAAGCAGCGGCGACTGGCAACGAGTCTGCAATAGTATCTGTTGCTTCCGGAATATTAAGCTCAGCTCTAAGCCTTGGTAATTATAATGGTAATCTGGCATCTGCAATAGAAACGCCAGGGATGAGCGGCATTGACTATGATGGAGCTCTATTCGACGTTACAGGGTCTACAAATGCTTTGGCGTTATTATCTACGTTAGGTGAAGCGCTTAAGAACATTTGGTACATCGTTGTATTGGCAACTGAAGGCGCAGATGTCATCAAAGGTGCCCTCGAGAGTTCTGCTTTGTCAGCTCCATTCGCTATACCTTTGGCCTTCTTCGTTAAAACAGTCGCTCCACTGGTTGTATCTAGCCTTATCGGTGCTTTTATTCTAGGAAATGTATTGCCAATGGTGCCAATAATTACATTCCTATTTGTTGTTACCGCTTTTTTCATCATTTGTGCCGAAGCTCTGGCAGGCATTGCCCTGGGCAGTGCTTTATTATCCTCTGCTGCAGGTGAAGGGCTAATGGCTGTTCATGGTCTAAGAATGGCAGCTCTCTACGGAGCCATATTCCTGAGGCCGACTCTTCATGTAATTGGATTAATGCTTGGTTTTGCAATGTGTAACCTCAGCTTAGCTTTCCTTAATAGCGTTTGGTGGAAGTCCATTGGAGTTAACCTACCCTCCTCTTGGGATCTTTTTGATTTAGTGATGCTTACAGGAGGATATCCAATCGTTCTATTTGGTTTACTTGTTTATTGTCTAAAAGCTCCGAACTTATTTGCCAACAATTTAATGTCTTGGGTTGCTACAGATGCTATTGGTCAATTTGGTGATTCTGATCAGTACCTATCAGCAACGAATGGTACCTTCAACAAAATGTCTGATGCTTTTAATGGTTCACTTCAGAAACAACAACCTCAACAGGATCAGCAAGGCAATGGTAATAATGGCAGTGGTAATAACGGAAATGGAAACACAGGAAATGGCGAAAAGTCTGAACGACCACCAAGTGCAAGCAAATAGGACTATGTAATCTATGATACTTTCAACTTTTTTTAAAAACGCCACAAGCAAGACCCCAAATGATTGGACATGGAATATGTTTAGACTGAGGTTTTGGACTGAGTGGGTTCATATAACCCCTATAGATAGAGCTCTGGAGAGTATTCATAATGAATACAGGCTCCCTGGAGGCCTACTAAATGAAATAAAGTCTGCAAGAGATTATCAGCAATCTTTTGACCCTTTAACGTCCCTGCCTTATCTAGACTCATACACCGAAGTCAATAGAGAGTACCTACTGAAACATGGTTATAGCTTGTTTGAATCGAGTGTGCTTTCAGAGGCTAATGGAAGTGTTCCTGATTTTAAGAAAGACAGTAATCGTTTGTTGGTTCTAAAACACGAGGAGCGTCCCAGTGATTCTAATGAGCAGCTAGCAAACGATATGCTTGAAATTAGCCCTCATCTACCTCAGTTGACAGCCTCTGAATCAGCGAACCGTTTGATTTTAAAAAAAGGGGAAGATGGACGGTATGATTTAACCATTCAGCGTACCGAAGTGAAGCCAACTACGTACATGGAACTTGTTAGAGCTGTCCCCGCCCATATGAAAATGGTTCCGTTCATGGAGACCCCCGTACACTTCAATCTTGTACCTTTCGATGAGGTTGTTAAAGCTGGTTTCGACATGAATGATGAACAGGTTGAAGGCAAAGCCAGAAACCTACAGCTGTCTATTTGGCTAACGCTATTTTTCGTATTGGCTTTTTGCTTCTTCGCTGTAAACAGTGTTGCCAAATTTATTATTGTAACGATAGTAACCTCGGAGGTTCAATTTAGTTACCTAATGACATCCATGTATTTGACCTTGCTAAGTGCATTTACTTCCTTTATCTATTTTCATTACCTGCATTTATATTGGCAATATGACACCAATCGCTTTGGTTCTGTGTATTCATTTTTAGTTGCCATCAAAAAAGATCCTATGCGTTTACTGCCACTTTCCAATAAAGCCGAGGTAAATCATGTTTAAAACCTTTGTGATTTACAAGTTACCTGAAGACTTCAACTTGGACCCAAATCTGCACTCTGAAATGTTTGAAAGGTTGAAGGCTAAACCTTTGACTGGTGCGATTAAGACTAAATATGGTTGGGCTGAGTTACTGCAATCAAATAAACCTTACATTAAGCTGGAAAACGATTACATTTTTCGTATAGAAAAGCGCTTTAGGTCTGTTGCATCTAGTACATTGGATGAAGCTGTCAGGCAGAAAATGATTCAGCTTGCACAAGATTCCCCCAGGACATGGGGAGTAAATGCCAAGGTTTCTTCACAAGATGTCAAGAATTTACGTGAAATGTGTGAAAACCTTCTTATACCGAAATCGCTTACACGTTTCAAAGATATCATTGTTTGGTTTAATACTGAGCTAAAGTTTCTTTTTATCGGTTCAAGTGGAAACAAAGAAGTTGAAGCGATTATTGATTTATTCAGGCTTACATTCAAAACATTTCCTGCGAGCCCGCTAACAGTTAATAATGATGTTTCGAGTGTATTTACTAGTTGGCTTAGCAGCCTGGAGTTACCGCCTACGTTGGCAATTAAAAATGGTGATATTGCATTTGAGAATAGAGCGAACGGTGCGAACAAGGTGAGATACAGTAACCAGGATATTGAGTCAGATGAAATCAATGCTAATTTACTAGCGCAAAAGCGCCCACTTCAACTATCTTGCGAATGGAACGCCACTTTAGGGTTTACTGTTAATAACGAATTAAAGTTTTCTAAGATCAAGCAACTAGGGCTGTTAAAAGAGAAAATAAAAACGGCCAATAAGGAAATGGAGATCAATAATCCCGCCCAGGAGATGGAAGCAAAAAGAGTTAAAGATATGACCTCCTACACTTTAACTCGACTGTCAATATTGAACCTTATAAAAGAAATCTTACCTTCATTAAATAGCTCAACTGGATTCGCTGGTGGTGCACAATCGAATACATCTGAGCTAATAGAGGGATTTGTTGAAAGCATTGATTGATGTATAAGGGCCATGATCTCGTGTTTATCGTGAAGAACGCCACGTAGATGAGCTGAAAACAAGAAACGTAATTTAAGGGGAAATGATGAAATTGAAAAGCATATTAACATTAGCTATCGCACTGCCTCTTTTGAGTGCTTGTGACCTAGTAGATGATTATAACGAAATGGTCAATGAGCAAATGGCTGATATTACTATCTACATCTCACCTGTAGCTGAGCTACAGATTGATGATAGTGAAATTGGTTATGTTCATGGATTCGAAGAGTGCCCCAACGAGTCCGTAAATTGGTTGTTTGGGTACTCTCATTCAGTTGGAGGCAATAATTGCATCAAAATAGATCCTGAAAATGAAAACATCAAAGTGCGAGTTATAAACGACCAAGTTAACTTAATTGAAACATGGAATGTATCTAGGGTTGGTGATGCCGTTTCACTAACTAGACCAAACGGCTTCAAAGTCCGTGAACCATCTAACCAGTCGTAGGGGGAAAAGGATGCCTAAGCCTCGCGGTAGGTTTATCGGCCACAAGCAGTTTGCTGTCGATCCCAATTGGGTTAAAAGCCAACAAGAGATTCGAGCTATCAAAGAGCGAAAGCGTTTTGTTGAGTGGTCGAAAAACTGGATTACGGTAACTCGACTAAAAACAGATCGATTGTGGACAGATTCAGCTATCAAGAAGTGGCTTGGCGAGCCAAAAAACCAAGCAAAATACAAAGTATTTGCTGTGGAAGATGTTAGAAAAGCTGAACGGAAAAAAGCGTTTAAAGAGTGGTTAGCACCTCGACTAGATAAAAAGCTGGCAACTAATCCACACTTTAAAATCAAGAAAATTGGAACTGTATAACGACCAAGGGGAAAATATTGTTACCATGTAGATCATGGTCTGGAAAATCCACCCTGTAGATTTGTAAAGTCTGGAAAACCTACTAGCCTCTGTATATCTAGTACATATGGAGGCTAGTATGGTTACCGTTGTAAACTCGAAAAGTTTTGATGTTCCCCGAATATACCCAACGTCATATAAATCAACCTCCATTCATCTGAGTGGGTTTCCTACGTTCTACTCTAAAGACAACGAATATCTGCTTCCGGTTAATCTCTGGTTCAATTATTTGGTTAACATTCGAAAAGCAGCCGACATAACAGCAAGTGTTCGTGCTCTTAAAAGATATTGGCAATTCTTAGAAACGAATAATTACTCTTGGGACAATTTCCCAGTAAACGACTACCTAAAACCTACCTACCGCTTTCGAAATGATGACCTATTAAAAGCAGCGAGGTGTGGTGAGATCGCCTTTTCTACAGCGTCTATGTAGATTCTTCATGTCATCAAGTTTTATGAATGGGCTGCTCATGAGAGATTCATAACGTTCACTGAAGAGAATAAACCCTTTAACTACCAAATAGTCCATATTGCTAACTCAGGAATGATGAGTCATAACAAACCTAAGTTTGCAATACGCTCAACTGATCTCAGGATCAGAAAGCCAACAAGAAATGAACAACAAAAACTTAACCCACTCTCTAGACAAGAGTTAGTTTTCTTCGCGGATTGCCTTTTAGAAAGCTCTGAAGAATTCATGATTCATCAACTTCTTCAAGTTCAGTCGGGGTTGCGCGTTGAAGAGGCTTGTACATTTCCGTTGTCGGTTGTTGAAATGCCTAGACAACATATTCATAGATACGAAGTTGAAATCGGTGTTCACAACGGCGTACACACAAAATTCAATAGAACTCGTAAAGTAGAAATACCCAACCAATTAATGCGTAAAATGTATGATTACTCAGTTAGTGAACGTCGACTAAGACGCAGCCAAAAGTCTGAAAAAGAATACAAAACACTCCTTCTCAACAATTTAGGTAACCCTCTTTGCAGTAACAACATCCAGCAGCACTTTCGGCGCTTAAAACATCGTATCCAAGACAAACACCATATCCGGTTCAATCATCGAACTCATGATTTAAGAGCGACTTATGGCACCTACCGTCTTGATTCATTACTTGAACATTATCCGGATGTTGGAGATGCGATGGCTTTACTTATGGGGTGGATGGGACACAAAGATGATAAAACAACATGGAAGTACATCCGATACCTAAGAAAAGAAAAAGCAAACCAGAGCGCCATGGTGATGTTAGATCAAATATTAGAGGAAGCAATGCTATGACTTATTCTCCTCCGCAACTAACCATAAAACTTCGCACCGGGGTCAAACAAACGTTCACGTATGACTTCACTCGTTTTTTCTACAAAGGTGTTGCTTTTAAAAGAAATTTACAACACGCAGAACCTGCAAATCGAGATTCCGATGTTATTAGATGGTACCGAATATTCAGCGAGACAAATGAATACTCGGATCTAACAAAACAAAGCTACCTGCGAGATTTTGCAAAGTACGTTCGTTTTTGTGATTCGAAAAAACTTAATCCAGAAAGCTCAACAGCTGTCGAATCATGGGAACGACACTTAATAGAGCAAGTTCGAATCTCTTCAATGAATGTCAATTCTGCAAGAAAAATGATTTCTTGCTCTAAAAAATGTTTGGAAATGTTTGGTAACCCAAGCGCTGAGTGGTTTTCCCCTTACAGTTTATTTCGATCCGAACCCAATCCAACTCAAGGCTACTCGGATAGAGAGCTATCTTCCTTGATCAAAATTATCCACTCCTTTTTCAGACAGATCTCCAAACAAATAATGGATAGTCCAGAAGTTCACTTAAATGCATCCGGCAATCAAAGAACAGCATCCTTTACCTATAACCAACATACACATGAGATTGCCTCCCCAATAACAAAATGTTTTAGTGCTGCCTATTTCATGCTGTCGTATTACACATGGGGTAACACGACTGTCCTGCTAAATATGACAAAACCTAAAGAAAAAGTGTTTGAAGGTGGCAAGTGGTTTGAACAAAGCGTGTTAAAGCCACGAGCAAATAAATACGTATCTATATCTATTGGTGATAACGGTACATTCCATGTTCCCAAGATTGCCCTTCGATTTTTTGAACAGTTGTTGAAACTGAGTAGTCTTATATCTTCAGAACCTCACCTCCTTTGGCGTGCTAAAAAAGGAAACATAGCTCCCTTGGAACAAGGGCACATACAAAACTTCTCAAAATGGCTGCAAGAAACATTCGCTATCAAATCTGATGAAGGTGAGCCACTACGCCCTATGGCGTCAAAGTTTCGTGCCAGTGGCAGTTATCGATATTTATCGAAAACCGGAAATGCCACAGAAACAGCGTTGCTCTTAGGTAATACTCCTTACACACTATCAAAACACTACTCCTCAGGTAATCAGGTTGAAAACCAGAAACAACTACTTGCAGCAACTCACACTATTGAAGGGGCAGCTAGATGCTCAGATATAAACAATGCAAAAGAGTTTGCAAAAAAAGAACTAGGACTAGAAGTTCTTCCCTATGAGGATTTTCTTAACAAATATGCAGATAAACATAGTCAAAAGACGATCATTGGAACTGGTTGTAAAGATGTCTATTCCAACCAAGCTGATAAATATAGACGAAGGAATAATTTCAGTCCTAAAGACTTTCTCGTCGACCACCTAGCATGTTCTGACATTCAGAATTGTTTCAACTGTGAAAATCAAGTCATCATTGAAAGTATCGAAGACATCTGGTGTCTATTGAGCTACCGGGATTCCATCGTTGACTCCAAAGTTCACCATCTCAATGAACAACACTTTAATAAAAACTATTCTGAGCTTTTAAGCTCTATCAATCGAATAATGTTTACCATACACCCCAAAGTAAAAAGACTAGCAGAGAAAAAACTACAGAATGAAGGAAGACACCCTCTATGGCCTGAAGGCATTAACTTAGATTTCTAAGGGCACTCTATGACTCCATTATTTGAACTACCTAAGAATATTCTCAAGGAAAATATTTCCGAATATAAAAGAGTGCTCGACTTATATGTAAACAACCATTTTATAGAGTTAAATAATGTAGTTGTGACAAAAAAGTATGATGGTAGTGCTCAAAGCTACTTTGGGGATGAGGAATGGAACTTTTCTGCATACTTAGACACCAGAATAGTCCACAAAAAGCAGGTTATTTTTTCTTCATTTTCAAACGAAAATTTGGCTAAAGAAATGAAACTAATTTGTTTCTCATGGCTCTACATTTCAGGCCATCACAGAAAAGGCGCAGTGATTAAACCAACAACCCTTCTCGCACGTTTTTCAAAACTAGCTCAAGTATACAAATTTCTTGAAAAAAATGGGTTTTCTTCTATTGGAGACCTTTCGTCTAATATTGTCTTCCTTGAGTTTCGTAACCACCTTAAAGCCCAAGACTATCAAAACGCCCAAGTGGAAGCTATTTACAATACATTGACAAGTATACAAAGAGTTGCCAAGTACCTTCCTATCAATTTTTCCATACCACCCGATCAAACTTCAGCCAAGTTCTCTTTTGAGTTAACAGGTAAGACTAAAGAGGAAGGTACTAATCAGTTTTATGCTATGCCGACGAGAATAATGGAAAGGGTTTACGGTTATTGCTTTAGAAAAATTGACGAGTACTACCCACATAGAGAAGCTATCCATGAATTACTGCATGACCTAAGAGAAAACTACGTAGAAGGAAAAAGACGTGTTGATGAGAAAATAGAAAGTGGAACTTGGCAATGGATGAATAAAGAATCTTATGACTATAGAGTCGAAGTCAACAAGCACATGCCTTCTAAGTATAAGTCCATAATTAGTGCTCATTTAGAAAACACTCCTCTAAGCAGCAAGTTGCCCAACGATATACGTAATTTCCACAGTGCAATCATTGAGTTACAAACTATTTGCTTCATCACCTGTGGCGCCCTTACAGGAATGCGTCGTTCTGAGCTATATTGCTTAAACTCCAATAGCTTTCGAGAAAAAGAGGTATATGGTAGAAAATACTATGTTCTCCGCTCAGAACACCACAAATTTGCTCAAGGGAAAGGAAAACCAGCAGAGTGGGTAACAACCAAACTTGCAGAAAAAGCCATCAATATTGCGGAAGCTCTCTCACGGCATATGCGAATTCAACTGTTAGAAGATGAAGACCCAATGAGCGAATATAACTCATCTTGCTTGTGGTTGGGACAAGGGCGTAAATCCTTAAAACCAGTAATTATACAAGACAATAGTATGAGAAGGCATTTTCGACGCATATGTCAAAAAGCAGATGCCAAAATCACCGAAGATGACCTAAATGAATTTCGTCTTATTAACCCTAATAGAGAACCCAAGAAAGCAGCTGAAATTTTAAAAATTGGCAATATTTGGCCGCTAAGCACTCATCAGTTAAGGAGAACATTTGCTGTGTTTTCCAAACGACACAACCTTTGTCACGACATAGCAATAAAACAACAATTTAAGCACTTAGATCTCCCCACATCAGAATGGTATGGAGAAGGAGGCCTTGCCAGTAAAATCAAAGCACTGCAGATCGATACTGAACTCAAGTCATTCATCAACGATGTTATTCAAGAGTCTACAACACAAAAAATCCACGAATGGTACGAAGGAAAGGAGTCTAACAACCTTATGGGGCATATGGCTGGGGCTATCAACAAGAACCGGTTGGCCCTCCCTAAAAAATATAAAGCTTGGGATTCGATAAATGACCACGTCAAGGCCGGTCGTCTAACTCTAGTTGGTACGCTACACTCATATTGCATGGCTGGATATGAGTGCCAGATGCATAAGATAAGTTCACCCGCAAACTGCATGAATTGTGAAAACCAACTCATTGGCCAAGAGCAAGTTGAAAATTGGCAAAAGCGTCATGCTTGGGTCTCTCAACAAGTAAAAGACATGGATGCTATCGGTACCTTAACTAGCTCAATGTACTCTCATTTCATAACGCAGATTAGAGCAGCAGAAAAAGTACTACACCGATTTAAAATTCCATTCGAAAAGTTCGACATAGGAAGCGACCAGTATGAGCAAGTCCCAAATTACGAGGGTTGAGCTGGAAAATGCATTAAAGCGTATTCTGAGTGGGAAAACCGAACGTATAGCTCCAAATAGAAAAATTTCTGTCAAAGCGGTAGAGGAAGAAGCAGGGCTAGGTGATGGCTCGGCCTACTACTACAAAGAAGTCATTGATGAGATAAAAAAATCGGCCTCAAAGCGCTCTCCCAAGAACAATCTTGAGAACATGTTTGAAGAAAAACTATCAAAGCTAAGAGAGCGTTTAGCAAATGAATCTAGGTTAAAAGAGAAGTATCGTTCTCAAGTCGAAGAGTACAAAACTCAATTAGCTGATATGGCAAGTCAGCATAACCAACTCGCCCTAATCATTCAGCAATACCAATACAAAGTTGCTGAATTAGAATCTACAGATACCGTTCAACTATCAAATACGTCAAAAGAATATCGTGACCCCGATTGATATAGTTATCAAGTATTCTCACTACTTAATTGTGCGACCCTGTAAATAATTCTGTGTAACTGTCGGGGTTACATGTATTCAGTGAGTCGGTCTTCGAACATAATCATAAAGC
>NZ_JAWOWM010000013.1:82593-118915 GCF_033340475.1 Vibrio sp. 1078-1 | reverse complement strand
ACAAATAGTTTCACCAGATTTTACTTTTTTCTTAATGAAAACTAGTCAGATGAGTCCTATCTGACGAATATTTAACGAGATCGAAATTGTAACATTGTGTATAGTTACAACACTGATCGCTTGCATGTGCACACAAACAGCGGCAGCGATTTTGTCTTTTAAGGGAAGTAGTTTGCAAAATGCCGGAAATAAAACAGTTATTTGAAAACAATTCGAAATGGTCTCAAGAGATCAAATCTGATCGACCTGAATACTTCGCAAAACTCGCTGAGGGGCAAAAGCCTGATTTTCTTTGGATTGGCTGCTCTGATAGCCGCGTCCCTGCCGAGCGACTAACCGGACTATACTCAGGTGAACTCTTTGTTCATCGGAATGTTGCAAACCAAGTTATCCATACTGATCTCAACTGTCTATCCGTCGTCCAGTACGCCGTAGACGTTCTTAAGGTTAAACACATCATTGTCTGTGGACACTATGGATGTGGTGGCGTAAATGCAGCCATTGATAACCCTAAGCTAGGTCTTATTAATAATTGGCTGTTACATATCAGAGATATCTATTTCAAACACCGCACTTACCTAGATCAAATGCCGCAACAAGATCGAGCGGATAAACTAGGCGAGCTTAATGTTGCAGAGCAAGTGTACAACTTGGGTAACTCAACCATCCTGCAAAACGCTTGGGAGCGTGGACAAGATGTTGAAATTCATGGTGTGGTATACGGAATTGAAGATGGTCGCTTAGAGTACTTAGGCATTCGTTCTAACTCTAAGGAAACCGTAGAAGCGTCTTACCAGAAAGCTCTTTCGACGATTCTAAATACAGATAACAAGCTGCTTTGTCGCTAAGTCATATCTAAAAGTTGAACAAAAAACGCCCATCTTAGATGGGCGTTTTTTTTATATTTTTAATGCTGCTCTCAATGATTATTCTTGAGGTACAACTTTACCGATGTATGGTAAGTGGCGGTATTTCTGCGCGTAATCAATACCCACCCCAACGACAAATTCATCTGGAATTTCGAAACCAATCCAATCCACAGGAACATTCACTTCACGACGAGATGGCTTATCTAGGAGCGTACAAATAGCGATAGACTTCGGCTCACGTAGCGAAAGAATCTCACGGATTTTATTTAGTGTGTTACCAGTGTCAATGATGTCTTCAACAAGCAGAATGTCTTTACCTTTGATGTCATCATCCAAATCTTTCAAGATACGAACGTCACGTGAGCTTTCCATCGTATTGCCGTAGCTTGACGCAGTCATAAAATCAACTTGGTGAGTCAGTTCGATAGCACGTGCCAAGTCTGCCATAAATACAAATGAGCCACGCAATAAGCCTACCAACACAAGATCTTCACTACCTTGATAACGCTCTGTAATTTGTTTGCCTAATTCACGAACTCGCTCCTGAACTTCTTGCTCAGAAATCATGACTTCTATTGTATGTTTCATACTGTGCTCAATCTAAATTTGTGGGTTGAGGTAAGTCGCACGCAAACGATCACCTAATCTTACGGCGTGTAGTGTATCACCACGTTCATTGGGTTGAAAGTCGCATCCTGTTGCCAAAAAATCTTGGAAGAAGGTCTTAGTTTTATAAAGTTCATAGCTAAATTTATCAATAATAATGACATTACTGTATATAAATTGTTCTACAGATGTTGACCTTGTGCATATGCACCATTACACTCATCACTGCTTTAAGCAACTATTAAAATAATCAATTAGGGGGTTACCCCCAATATCAACTCAAATGGCAAGGAAAATGGATATGGACTCAATTGCAAAGAGACCTAGAACTAGGCTTTCTCCAATTAAGCGTAAGCAACAGTTAATGGAAATCGCATTGGAAGTATTTGCGCGCCGCGGCATCGGTCGTGGTGGTCACGCAGATATCGCAGAAATTGCTCAAGTTTCTGTAGCGACTGTTTTTAACTACTTCCCTACACGCGAAGACTTGGTGGATGAAGTTCTCAATCACGTCGTACGTCAGTTCTCAAACTTCCTATCGGATAACATAGACCTAGACTTACATGCACGTGAAAACATCGCCAATATTACTAATGCGATGATCGAGCTTGTCAGCCAAGATTGTCACTGGCTAAAAGTATGGTTCGAGTGGAGTGCTTCAACACGTGACGAAGTATGGCCATTGTTTGTTTCAACTAACCGTACTAACCAGTTGCTGGTACAAAACATGTTCATTAAAGCAATTGAACGTGGCGAAGTGTGTGACCAGCACGATTCAGAACACTTGGCAAACCTGTTCCACGGTATTTGTTACTCACTGTTTGTCCAAGCGAACCGCGCTAAAGGTGAAGCGGAGCTGAAACATCTAGTGAATTCATACTTAGATATGCTTTGCATTTACAACCGTGAACACTAAAGCTTAGCTCGTAATATATGTCAGCCCACCGTTTGGTGGGCTTTTTATTGTCTGCTGTCAGCTAAGCACACATTTATATTTCTATATAACAAGCATAAAAAAACCGCTGCAATGCAGCGGCTTCTATCATTCAGTCAGAAAAAGCTTACTTCTTCTTAACTGCTTTTTTGTTTGGCAGGTCAGTGATTGAACCTTCAAATACTTCAGCAGCTAGACCTACAGACTCGTGTAGAGTTGGGTGAGCGTGGATAGTCAGAGCGATATCTTCTGCATCACAGCCCATCTCAATTGCAAGGCCGATTTCACCAAGTAGTTCACCACCGTTAGTACCAACGATAGCACCACCGATTACGCGGTGAGTTTCTTTGTCGAAGATTAGCTTAGTCATACCGTCTGCACAGTCAGATGCGATTGCACGACCTGATGCTGCCCATGGGAATGTTGCTACTTCGTACTTGATGCCTTCTTCTTTCGCTTCTTTTTCAGTCTTACCAACCCAAGCCACTTCTGGCTCAGTGTACGCAATTGAAGGGATAACTTTAGGGTCGAAGTAGTGCTTCTTACCAGAGATAACTTCAGCAGCTACGTGACCTTCATGCACACCTTTGTGAGCAAGCATTGGTTGACCAACGATATCACCGATCGCGAAGATGTGAGGAACGTTAGTACGCATTTGCTTATCAACGTTGATGAAGCCGCGCTCGTCAATTTCTAGACCCGCTTTTTCACCGTCGATTAGCTTACCATTTGGTACACGACCGATAGCAACTAGAACCGCATCGTAACGCTCAGCTTCAGCTGGCGCTTTCTTGCCTTCCATTGAAACGTAGATACCGTCTTCTTTTGCTTCAACTGCTGTTACTTTCGTTTCTAGCATTAGCTTGAACTTGTCTTTAATACGCTTAGTAAATACTTTCACGATATCTTTGTCTGCTGCAGGAATTACCTGGTCAAACATTTCAACAACTTCAACTTTAGAACCTAGAGAGTGGTAAACCGTACCCATTTCTAGACCGATGATACCACCGCCCATGATAAGCAGTTTTTCTGGCACTTCTTTTAGTTCTAGAGCGTCAGTAGAGTCCCAAATACGTGGGTCTTCATGCGGGATAAATGGCAGTTTGATTGGACGAGAACCAGCCGCAACGATTGCGTTGTCAAAGTTAACAACTGTTGGCTCACCTTCGCCTTCTACAAGGATAGAGTTAGGGCCAGTGAACTTACCGTAACCGTTAACTACTGTTACGTTACGCATCTTAGCCATACCGCTTAGGCCGCCAGTTAGTTGGTTAACAACTTTTTCTTTCCAGATGCGGATTTTGCTGATGTCTGTTTGAGGCTCACCGAACACAACGCCGTGGTCAGCCATCGCTTTCGCTTCTTCAATTACTTTAGAAACGTGAAGCAGTGCTTTAGATGGGATACAACCCACGTTCAGACATACACCGCCAAGCGTGCTGTAACGTTCAACTAGTACAGTTTCAAGACCTAAGTCCGCACAACGGAATGCAGCGGAGTAACCAGCAGGACCAGAACCAAGTACAACAACTTGGGCTTTAATTTCTTTGCTCATTTTGACCTCTTGTAGTCATTATCCCTAACAGGCTGAGTGGGTATCGATTTTTTATGTTTAAGAGAGATTTGTTTTAAACAGTTATTTTCAGACCGCTAACAGTTTACAGAGATGTTAATGGTGTGAAAAGTAAATCAATTTAGCCTGTGAGCTAGACAACAATTCGATTGTGAAAACCCTGAACGAAGCAAGGCTGATAACCAAATTGTCGGTAATTATGATTAGCAGAGGCGGCTAAGTTGCCGCCTCTCATTCATCTAATTTCTATTACAGAACTAGACGACGAATGTCAGATAGACATGAGTTTAGGTAAGTGATGAAGCGCGCACCTTCAGCACCATCGATCACACGGTGGTCGTATGATAGAGACAGTGGAAGTTGTAGACGCGGTTCGAACTCTTTACCGTTCCATACCGGTTTCATTTCTGACTTAGACACACCTAGGATACCAACTTCTGGTGCGTTTACGATTGGAGTAAACGCTGTACCGCCGATACCGCCTAGGCTAGAGATAGTGAAACAGCCACCTTGCATGTCAGCCGCAGTTAGCTTACCAGCACGTGCTTTCTTAGAAACCACCATTAGCTCTTCAGATAGCTCGTAGATGCCTTTCTTGTTCACGTCTTTAAATACAGGAACAACTAGACCGTTTGGTGTATCTACCGCGATACCAACATTCACGTATTTCTTCAGAATTAGGCTCTCACCGTCTTCTGATAGAGAAGAGTTGAACGCTGGGAACGCTTCAAGCGCTTTAGCTACCGCTTTCATGATGAACACAAGTGGTGTGATCTTCATGCCAGTGTCTTTCTTCGCTTCAATCGCGTTTTGCTCTTTACGGAATGCTTCAAGAGCAGTGATGTCTGCGTTATCCCACTGTGTAACGTGCGGGATCATTACCCAGTTACGGTGTAGGTTTGCGCCAGAGATCTTCTTAATGCGAGATAGCGGTTGAACTTCTGTCTCACCAAACTTGCTGAAGTCCACTTTTGGCCATGGTAGTAGACCAAGAGCCGCGCCGTCGCCTTTGCCAGATGCTGCTGCACCTGCGCCAGACTCAAGACGCTTAAGTGCATCTTTCACGTAAGCTTGAACGTCTTCTTTTAGGATACGGCTCTTACGACCAGAACCTTTAACCTTAGAAAGATTAACGCCAAATTCACGCGCTAGACGACGAACAACTGGAGACGCGTGAGCGTACTCATCGTTTTCTTTGAAATCGCCAGTCGCTGCTGGAGCTGCTGCCGCTGGAGCTTCTGCTTTAGGAGCCGGAGCTGCAGGTGCTGCCGCTTGAGCTGGAGCTGCTGCAGGAGCAGGTGCTGCACCCGCCACTTCGAATACCATGATTAGTGAGCCAGTAGACACTTTGTCGCCAGCTGCAATCTTGATTTCTTTAACTGTGCCAGCGAATGGTGCAGGAACTTCCATAGAAGCTTTGTCACCTTCAACAGTGATTAGAGATTGCTCTTCTTCCACTGTGTCGCCAACAGCAACCATGATCTCAGTAACTTCAACTTCGTCGCCGCCGATATCTGGAACGTTCACTTCTTTTGCCGCAGACGCTGCTGGAGCTGCTGCCGCAGGAGCTTCAGCAGCCGCTGGTGCTGCTGGAGCGCCTGAACCTGCTGTTTCGAACACCATGATAAGTGAGCCAGTCGATACTTTATCGCCTGCTGCAACTTTGATCTCTTTTAGAGTACCTGCGAATGGCGCTGGAACTTCCATAGAAGCTTTGTCGCCTTCAACAGTTAGAAGAGATTGCTCTTCTTCGATGCTGTCGCCAACGGCAACCATGATTTCAGTAACTTCTACTTCATCACCACCGATGTCTGGTACGTGAACTTCTTTTAGTTCTGCCGCTGCTGCTGGAGCTGGAGCTGCTGCTGGAGCTGCTTCTGCCGCAGGAGCAGGTGCAGCGTCAGCTGCACCCTCGGCTTCGAAAATCATGATTAGAGAACCAGTAGAAACCTTGTCGCCTTCTGCAACTTTGATTTCTTTAACGATACCCGCTTGAGAAGCAGGAACTTCCATAGAAGCTTTATCGCCTTCAACTGTGATCAGAGACTGCTCTTCTTCAACCTTGTCGCCAACGCTTACAAGAATCTCAGTAACTTCAACCTCATCCGCACCGATGTCTGGTACATTAATTTCGATTGCCATTTCTTATCTACCTTCTTAATTAAGCGTATAGCGGGTTTGTTTTCTCTGTGTCGATGTCGAATTTCTTAATTGCTTCTGCAACTACAGATTTCTCAACTTCGCCACGTTTCGCTAGTTCAGTTAGCGCTGCTACTACTACGTAACCTGCGTTCACTTCGAAGTGACGACGTAGGTTTTCACGGCTGTCTGAACGACCGAAGCCATCAGTACCAAGAACTTTGAAAGACTCAGCAGGAATGTATGCACGAACCTGCTCTGCGTAGTTCTTCATGTAGTCAGTTGCTGCGATAGCAGGTTCAGTACCCATTACTGTTTGGATGTAAGGTACTTTCGCTTCCGCTTCTGGGTGAAGCATGTTGAAACGCTCTGCATCTTGGCCATCGCGAGTTAGTTCGTTGAATGACGTTACAGAGTAAACATCAGAAGCAACACCGTAATCTTCGCTTAGGATTTGAGCTGCTTTACGTACTTCATTCATGATAGTACCAGAGCTCATTAGCTGAACTTTCGCTTTGTCGCCCGTGTAAGTTTCTAGCTTGTAGATACCTTTACGGATGCCTTCTTCAGCGCCTTCTGGCATTGCTGGCATTGCGTAGTTTTCGTTCATTAGCGTTAGGTAGTAGAACACGTTTTCTTGTTCTGGACCGTACATGCGACGGATACCGTCTTGCATGATTACTGCTACTTCGTACGCGAATGTTGGGTCGTAAGAAATACAGTTAGGAACCGTACCCGCCAAAATGTGCGAGTGGCCGTCTTCGTGCTGTAGACCTTCACCGTTCAACGTTGTACGACCCGCAGTTGCACCTAGTAGGAAACCACGTGCTTGTTGGTCACCAGCCATCCACGCCATGTCGCCAACACGTTGGAAGCCGAACATTGAGTAGTAGATGTAGAACGGGATCATTGGTAGGTCGTTTGTCGAGTATGAAGTCGCAGCAGCAACCCATGAAGACATAGCACCTAGCTCGTTGATACCTTCTTGTAGAACCTGACCTGAAGTCGCTTCTTTGTAGTAAGAAACAACGCCACGGTCTTCTGGTGTGTAAGTTTGGCCGTGCGGGTTGTAGATACCGATTTGACGGAACAGACCTTCCATACCGAATGTACGTGCTTCGTCAGCAATGATAGGAACGATGTTCTTACCAATGTTCTTGTTCTTAAGTAGAACGTTTAGCGCACGTACGAATGCCATAGTAGAAGAGATATCACGCTTCTGTTCTTCTAGTAGTGGCTTGAATTCTTCTAGCTCAGGAACGATGAAT
The DNA here is from genome assembly GCF_033340475.1 of Vibrio sp. 1078-1. Taxonomy (NCBI): domain Bacteria; kingdom Pseudomonadati; phylum Pseudomonadota; class Gammaproteobacteria; order Vibrionales; family Vibrionaceae; genus Vibrio; species Vibrio sp. 1078-1. The sequence goes on along the minus strand of NZ_JAWOWM010000013.1, from coordinate 111,526 downwards.
TCTTGAGTGAATTTTGGTAGACGCTGTGGCGTGTAGCCGTGTAGCGCTTTACGACGAGCGTGTAGGTATTCGTACTCTTTTGAACCTTCTTCAAGTTTCAGGTACGGAAGTTCTTTCACTGCTTCGTCAGTTAGGATGTCTTGAAGGCCTAGACGATCACGTAGGTGTAGTACGTGAGTCATATCCATCTTCTTAACTTGGTGCGCGATGTTCTTACCTTCAGCCGCTTCACCCATGCCGTAACCTTTAACAGTCTTAGCTAGGATTACTGTTGGACGACCTTTAGTTTCTGCCGCGTTTTTGTATGCCGCGTATAGCTTAGAAGACTCGTGACCACCACGCTTAAGTGCGAAGATTTCGTCATCAGTCATGTCAGCAACAAGTGCAGCTGTCTCTGGGTACTTACCAAAGAAGTGCTCACGTACGTACGCGCCATCTTTTGATTTGAATGTTTGGTAGTCGCCGTCGATCGTTTCATTCATAAGCTGTAGAAGCTTACCAGTCGTATCTTTAGCTAGTAGTGAATCCCAGTTGTTACCCCAGATTACCTTCACTACGTTCCAACCAGCACCTTTGAACAGACCTTCAAGTTCTTGAATGATCTTACCGTTACCCATTACAGGGCCATCTAGACGCTGTAGGTTACAGTTGATTAGGAAGCATAGGTTGTCTAGTTTCTCACGCGCAGCGAAAGAGATAGCACCACGTGATTCTGGCTCATCCATCTCACCGTCACCTAGGAACGCGTAAACGCGCTGTTCTGAAGTATCTTTAAGACCACGGCCTTCTAGGTACTTAAGGAAACGAGCTTGGTAGATAGAAGCGATTGGACCTAGGCCCATCGATACTGTCGGGAACTGCCAGAATTCAGGCATCAGTTTAGGGTGCGGGTATGAAGGAATACCTTTGCCGTCTACTTCTTGACGGAAGTTGTCTAGCTGCTCTTCAGTTAGACGACCTTCAACGAATGCACGTGAGTAGATACCTGGTGAAATGTGACCTTGGTAGTAAACTAGGTCGCCACCATCCTTCTCGTTTGGTGCACGGAAGAAGTGGTTGAAACATGTCTCGTAGAACGCAGCAGAAGACTGGAAAGACGCCATGTGGCCGCCTAGCTCTAGGTCTTTCTTAGATGCACGTAGAACGATCATGATAGCGTTCCAACGAATAATTGAGCGAATACGACGCTCAAGTGTTGTGTCACCTGGGTATGCTGGTTCTTGGTCTGCAGGAATCGTGTTGATGTAGTTAGTTGTGATACCTGTTGGCATATCAACACCGTCTAGACGTGCTTTATCTAGAACTTGCTCTAATAGGAATTGAGCACGCTCTAGACCTTCTTCACGTACAACTGACTCAAGCGCTTGTAGCCATTCTTGAGTTTCCAGTGCATCTACGTCATGCTTCATATCAGACATGGCGATCTATCCTTCTGTTGGTTGGATCTACTTATTTAAGTAACGCTCTTACGAGTCATTACCCTGCTGAATTCGACGCAGAGAACGCTCTCGTCGAGACTCTTCTCGAGTCAAATCCAACAATGTTTCTTCGATGTAAGCCAAGTGCGAGTGGGACATTTCTCGCGCCTTTTCAGGCTGACCAGAAACAATCGCATCCACGATATTGGCTCGGTGTTTACTGACTTTCTCGACCGCTTCTGGGCGGCGACGTAGTAATTTAAAATTTTGTAGAATATTTTGCTCAAGCAAAGGTGCTAAGCTTCGAACAATGTGCAACAAAACCACGTTGTGCGCGGCCTCTGTCAAAGCGATCAAAAATTGCATTACTTCCGCAGATTCAGCTTCGATATCGTTGTTTGCTTGCTCTTGACTAATGCGCTCAAGGCAACCTTGAATACGCGCAAAATCTTCTTCGGTACCACGTAAAGCTGCAAAGTAGGCTGAAATTCCTTCCATCGCATGACGAGACTCAAGCACATCAAGCTGGGTTTCAGAATGACTAGACAACAAATTCAACAAGGGATCTGAAAAGCTCTTCCAGATATTCTCACTTACGAATGTTCCGCCACCTTGGCGACGAGTCAACAAACGCTTCGCTTCCAAGCGTTGAATGGCTTCTCGGACTGAAGGACGAGACACATCGAACTGTTTTGCCAGTTCACGCTCTGGAGGCAGTTGTTGCCCCGGAGACAATGTTCCTTCCACTATCAACCTTTCTAACTCTTGTTCTATAACATCAGAGAGTTTTGGCTGACGAATCCTTTGATAAGCCATAATTTATTGTTCTTCTACTCTTGCAGGTAATTGGTAATACCAATTTTAAGTTGGTGCAGAAATTAACATAATTAAAACGCCACTGTCCAGCCGAAAATTGACCTAAATCATAGAACGAGCTTACTTCCAACACTCTGATAACAATCGACTGTTAAAACAGCAATAGAATTGGTATGACCAATTACATAAAGCATACAAATGGGAAGTCGACGTGCTAGCAGTTTTGGAAAAGAAATACAGAAAATGACAAAATTATCAGTCTATTTATTCACCAAAACGGCATGTGCGAGCGTAAAAATGTAGTTAACTTTTAACAATCATTAATATTTCTGGTATCAAAAAAAGGCATACCTGATCGTATGCCTTATTTATTTCGCTTTTTTGAATTTACACTTTCGCTACAAATCAACGCTGTATAAGCAGTCTATATTTCACCCAATCAAAGCTTAGACCAGGATCGCTTTTTCTCAAGGGCGCAATATATTGATGACCGGTAATTCGTGGCGGGGTGATTTGAGGATAAGACTGCATAATCACCTCAGTGATCTCTGCAAGTGATTGATATTGCGCTTCTGTGTAGGCAGTAAATTCTGTCCCTTCAAGCTCGATACCAATGGAATAGTCATTACAACGCTCCCTGCCTGCGAAACTGGATTGACCGGCATGCCATGCTCTATCAAGAAAAGAAACAAATTGAACAACCTCGCCGTTTCTTTTAATCAAGCAATGTGCAGAAACGCCCATTTTGTGAATGACTTCAAAAAATGGATGTTCATTTGGGTCTAGCTTGCCAGTGAAGAAGTCCTCTATATATGGTCCACCAAACTGCCCAGGAGGCAAACTGATATTGTGTACCACCAGCAGAGAGATGTCGTTTATATCAGAGCGGGCATCAAAAAATGGTGACGGAACATGCTTTGCTTGTGTCAGCCAGCCATTCTCGATAATTGGGCGCATATCAACCTCTCTACTTTGCAAATTAACTGCTGAAATTATTGACACCGGAGAGTATCATTCGTTGCCATCTCCCTTTCAAGACAAGATTTGCGATGAAGAACACACACAACATTCAAGAACGCCTAGAATACCTTAAACAACAACTCCCTTTAGAGATCACTCGCTCTGTCGCTGATACCTTAAAAGAAGATCTAGGTGGCAGTGTCGACGCAGATAATGACATTACTGCATCTTTGATCCCTGCCGATGCGGTTAATACCGCAACGATTATTACTCGTGAGCATGGTGTGTTCTGTGGTCAAGCATGGGCTGATGAAGTTTTTAAACAGCTCGGTGGCAAGGTCAGCATTGAATGGCACGTAAAGGACGGCGATAAAGTCGAACCCAACCAAACCCTTTGCACGCTTACAGGCCCTGCTCGTGACTTGTTGACTGGTGAGCGTAACGCAATGAACTTCATCCAAACGTTGTCTGGCTGCGCAACAGTTACCGCAGAGTACGCTGAAAAAATCGCGCATACTGAGTGTCGTCTACTAGATACACGTAAAACCATTCCAGGTCTGCGTAGCGCACTAAAATACGCCGTGACGTGTGGTGGTGGCTTTAACCATCGCATCGGCGTGTTCGACGCTTACCTCATTAAAGAAAACCACATTATTGCTTGTGGTGGCATCACTCAAGCCATCCAAAAAGCGAAAGAGCTTAACCCAGGCAAACCGGTAGAAGTCGAAACGGAAAGCTTAGAAGAGTTGAAACAAGCGATAGAGGCTGGTGCCGACATCATCATGCTCGATAACTTCACAAAAGAAATGATGCGTGAAGCCGTAGCGATTAACGCAGGTCGTGCCGCTTTAGAGAACTCCGGCAACATTACGCTAGAGACCATCGCAGAATACGCAGAAACCGGTGTCGATTACATTTCGGTAGGCGCGTTGACTAAGCATCTAAAAGCGATGGATCTTTCGATGCGCTTCAAATAATAAAAGCAACACAATCTCAATTACTTCAACTAACTCAGTGAGTTGTGAGTAACTCATCATTTAAAAGGGCCAATTGGCCCTTTCTTTTTATCCACTAAAAAAATAGTACTACTCGCAAAACTCTGCATGCGATATGCAACTTTTCACCAAAGAGTTTTATCTCACTCGAGAGCCCATCTCTTCCCCATTTTCAACCCACCTTAACTCTCCATAATCTTTCGCTAATGCAAGAGCATTATTAATTTTTAGGAAAGGGTTAAAAATGAAAAACAGTAAACAGAAAAAACAACAGGGTTTTACTCTGATCGAATTGATGATTGTGGTGGCGATTATTGGTGTTTTGGCTGCTTTTGCAATTCCTGCATACCAAAATTATACAAAGCGAGCTCACGCGAGTGAGATGTTACACGCGTCGAATGCATTTAAAACCGCCGTGGGTGTCTGTCTATTAAGTTCTGAAACGGACTGTACGGACGGTACTGGTGGGGTTCCTAACGGGCAAACTTTTGATAAGGCAACTGGTGACGATAAGTTTGCTATAAGCTCTTCTGTATTGCAAACAACACTAGGAACAGTTGATACGGACACATTTATCAGCGCAACTATTGATGCTACTGATGGCAAAGGTGGATTACCAGCCGGTTTTGAAGTGCGTTTAACACCAACTTTAAGTAACAGTGGAGTGGTATGGGGAGTAACATGTAATTCTACTGGTGGTAACCACGCAGATTTCTGCCCAACTAACTAGTAATGCTAACCAACCTCTCAACGGTTCTTCGTCAAGCGGGAATACTGTCTTTTTCCCAAGAAGAATCGTTACTTGAGCAAGCTAAAGCTTCTGGCATTTCAATGCCGGAGGCTTTGCTCAGTTGTGGCTTTTTCCAATCACATGAGCTGACTGAGCACCTTAGCTCTATCTTTGGACTTTCCTGCACATCACTCAGTCAGTATGAGTACTCGTCGCTGTGCCAAAAGCTTGGCTTGCGCGATCTGATCACTCGACATAATGCCTTGCCACTCAATCGCACATCTTCCACATTAACACTCGCGGTTGCAGACCCAACTAACTTACAAGCGGAAGATGACTTTCGTTTTGCGACAGGGTTGCAAGTAGAGCTTGTTCTCGCTGATTTTCGCGAGCTGACCGCTGCGATTCGGCGCTTATATGGCCGAGCACTTGGGCAAGAAAAGTCTGGATTAAAAGAGATCAACCAAGAAGAATTAGCCAATCTGGTTGACGTGGGCGCAGATGAAATCGACAACATTGAAGACTTGAGCCAAGACGAATCTCCTGTTAGTCGTTATATCAACCAAATTCTGTTGGACGCTGTGCGCAAAGGCGCATCCGATATCCACTTTGAACCTTATGAAAAGATGTACCGCGTTCGCCTACGCTGTGATGGCATCTTAATTGAAACACAGCAGCCACCAAGCCACTTAAGTCGCCGCTTATCCGCTCGTATCAAAATCCTCTCTAAGCTTGATATTGCCGAAAGGCGCTTACCACAAGATGGGCGTATTAAGCTCAAGTTGAATCAAGACACCGCAATTGATATGCGTGTATCCACGCTACCTACTCTATTTGGAGAGAAAATTGTACTACGACTGCTCGACAGCAGCTCTGCGTCATTGGATATCGACAAGCTTGGTTATAGCAAACAACAAAAACAATTGTACTTGGATGCGCTGCGTCGCCCACAAGGCATGATTCTGATGACAGGGCCAACCGGGAGCGGAAAAACCGTTTCTCTGTACACTGGGCTGAGTATTCTCAATAAACCAGAAATCAACATTTCCACGGCAGAAGACCCAGTAGAAATTAACTTATCGGGCATTAACCAAGTTCAAGTTCAGCCTAAGATTGGTTTTGGTTTTGCCGAAGCCCTGCGCTCTTTCTTACGTCAAGACCCCGATGTAGTAATGGTCGGTGAGATTCGTGATTTAGATACCGCCGAAATCGCCATAAAAGCATCGCAAACCGGTCACTTAGTACTTTCAACCTTACATACCAATTCTGCGGCTGAAACGGTTATTCGTTTATCAAACATGGGCGTAGAAAGCTTTAACTTGGCCTCATCTCTTAGTTTGATTATTGCCCAGCGCTTAGCCCGTAAACTGTGCTCGCACTGCAAACAATCACAAGAGCTTACCGTTCAGCTACAACATCTCGGAATTCAAGCAAGCGACAACATTTTTAAAGCCAATCCCGATGGATGCAATGAGTGTACCCATGGTTATTCCGGCCGAACGGGGGTTTATGAAGTGATGCGCTTTGATGAATTTCTTTCCGAAGCGCTTATTAAAGGTGCCTCGGTACATGAACTAGAAAAACTCGCCATCGCAAATGGTATGAGCACGTTACAAATGTCGGGCATAGAAAAACTCAAACAAGGGATCACAAGTTTTAGTGAACTACAGCGCGTACTTTATTTTTAATCCTTTAATCAGCAGTCACCTCTATGAAAAGCACTACACCACAACTTAAAAACTTCCGCTGGAAAGGCATCAACAGTTCAGGCAAAAAGACGTCTGGACAAACCCTCGCGATGACAGAAATTGAAGTACGCGAGCGTCTAGACGCACAGCACATCAAGATCAAGAAGTTAAAGAAAAGCAGTATCTCGTTTCTCACTAAACTCAGCCATCGCGTGAAAGGCAGAGACATCACGGTGTTTACCCGTCAGATTTCGACGATGTTGATAACCGGTGTACCCTTAGTTCAGGCTTTAAAATTGGTCTCAGAAAATCATAAAAAAGCAGAGATGAAATCCATTTTGATGAGCGTGACACGCGCCGTTGAAGCGGGGACGCCCATGTCAAAAGCCATGCGCACTGCAAGTGAACACTTTGACCCACTCTATACCGACCTTATCGCAACAGGTGAGCAATCCGGTAACTTAGCGGAAGTGTTCGAGCGCTTAGCCACCTACCGAGAAAAAAATGAGCAGCTTCGTGCGAAAGTGATCAAAGCACTGATTTACCCAGCCATGGTAGTGCTAGTAGCGTTAGGAGTGTCGTTTATCATGCTCACCAAAGTCATTCCCGAGTTTGAAAAAATGTTTGTTGGTTTTGGTGCTGACTTACCGTGGTTTACCAGGCAAGTGTTAGATCTTTCCGCCTGGACACAAAACTGGAGCCCATTTATAGCACTAGGCTCTATCAGTCTATTCATCTCAGCGAGAATCCTCTCTAAGCGTTCAGATTCTTTTCGCTTAATGCTCAATCGCTCTGTGCTTAAATTTCCTGTCCTCGGGCCCGTATTATCAAAAGCCGCTATCGCCAAATTTAGTCGAACACTCGCCACAAGCTTTACAGCGGGTATTCCAATTCTAACCAGTTTAAAAACCACATCAAAAACCTCAGGAAACTTGCACTATCAACTCGCCATAGAAGAAGTTTACCGTGATACCGCCGCAGGTATGCCAATGTATGTAGCCATGCGCAACTGTAATGTGTTCCCTGAATTGGTGTTACAAATGGTTATGATCGGTGAAGAGTCTGGTCGACTTGACGATATGCTCAATAAAGTTGCAACAATCTACGAGTTTGAAGTCGACAACACCGTCGACAACCTTAGTAAAATCCTAGAGCCACTAATTATCGTTTTTTTAGGTATCGTTGTTGGCGGATTAGTGACAGCAATGTACTTGCCAATCTTTAACTTAATGAGTGTATTGGGCTAGAATGAGCTGTTAACTCCTTTAAAACAGCATCTTGCTGATTTCACTCATCGCTCAAGAGACAAATATGGAAGTATTCCAGTACTACCCTTGGCTATTCGTTGTGTTTGCCACCATCTTCGGTCTGATCGTGGGTAGCTTCCTCAATGTGGTTATTTATCGACTACCTAAAATCATGGAGCTAGAATGGCGACGCGAATGTGCCGAGTCATTTCCTGAATACAAAATAGAACCTCCTAAAGAAGTGCTGACCTTGAGCGTTCCACGCTCCTCCTGCCAGAAATGCGCAACACCGATACGTATTCGCGACAACATTCCTGTGATTAGCTGGCTGCTTTTAAAAGGCAAATGTCACAACTGTCAGGCAACCATTAGTGCACGCTATCCACTGATTGAACTGCTCACCGCGTTCTGTTCTGGCTTTATCGCTTATTACTTTGGTTTTAGTTACTTTACCGTTGCCCTACTCTTTTTTACTTTTATCTTAATCGCCGCAACATTTATCGATCTCGATACTATGTTGTTACCTGACCAATTAACATTACCATTAACTTGGGCTGGCATTGCCTTAGCATTAGTCGAAATAAGTCCTGTTACTCTACAAGATTCTGTCATTGGTGCTATTGCTGGTTACCTATGTCTCTGGTCCGTTTACTGGGGCTTTAAGTTACTTACCGGTAAAGAAGGAATGGGGTATGGTGATTTTAAACTACTGGCGGCACTAGGAGCTTGGCTAGGTTGGCAGTCACTGCCGATGATCATTCTACTTTCTTCTGTGGTTGGCATCGTATTTGGCATCATTCAACTACGCTTGCAAAAGCAGGGAATTGAAAAAGCTTTCCCTTTCGGTCCTTACTTAGCAATTGCTGGTTGGATAAGCTTAATTTGGGGCGACCAGATTTTAAACTGGTACTTTACTTCAGTTCTAGGAGTGTAAATGGCTTTGGTTATTGGTTTAACAGGTGGTATCGCTAGTGGAAAAACAACCGTCGCGAATCTGTTCAAACAACAATTTAAAATCGATATCGTCGATGCCGACATTGTCGCAAGAGAAGTTGTCGAGCCAGGTACTCCCGGCCTAAACGCGATTATTGAACACTTTGGTCACGATATCGTTCGTGAAGACCAAACTTTAGATCGCGCAAAGCTGAGAGAAAAAATCTTTTCGAATTCAGATGAAAAAGCATGGCTCAACGCACTGTTGCACCCGATAATTCGTGAAAAGATGATCGAAGATTTGCAGCAAGTCACTTCAAAGTATGCGTTACTTGTGGTGCCGTTGCTCGTAGAAAACAAGCTAGATAGTTTGTGTGATCGCGTTCTTGTCGTCGATGTAGAACCGAATACACAGATATCTCGCACGATGAAACGAGACAATGTGAGTGAAGATCAAGTTCGCGCCATCCTTGCCTCTCAAGCATCAAGAGAGCAAAGGCTCGCGCTTGCAGACGATGTGGTTAAGAATAATCCAAGTGACCCTGATCTTTTGCTTCAAATCACAGATTTGCACGAAAAGTACCTAGCCATGTGTAAGAAAAATCTGCGAAAATAGGAACGAAACTCACAAAGGCTTATGTCGATGACCACGCACAAATTTGAACATCCGTTAAATGAGAAAACTCGTATTTATCTAAGAGTGGAGTCTCTGCTGCGTCAGGCTCACTTGGCCTCTGGGTTTAGCGAAAATCATCAGTATCAACTGTTTTTCCGTGCGTTATTCGATATGGTTGAGATCTTCGAACAAATCCAACTGAAAAGTGAACTGGCTAAAGATCTTGAGAAGCAACGGCTGTCGTACCGCCATTGGCTCAATGTTGATGGTGTCGATCAAGACGCATTAAATACCTTGCTACAAGAGATAGATGTCGTTCATAGCCAACTAATGAGTGCTGAACGTTTTGGCCAAGCATTAAAAGAAGATCGCTTCCTAAGCTCTATCCGTCAACGCTTTAATCTACCGGGTGGTTCATGCTGTTTTGATCTGCCAGCATTACACTACTGGCTTCATCTACCTATTGAACGTAAAAAGCGTGATGCACAACAGTGGCAAGCAAGCTTAAAGCCCTTATCTGATGCGCTTTCGTTATGGTTAAAGCTCACTAGAGAGACCGGACATTTCAAAGCTCAAATCGGTCGTGCAGGTTTCTTCCAAAGTGACGCTGATGAAGCCAACATTCTAAGACTTCACATCCCAATGGAATATGGCGTGTATCCTATGATTTCAGGCCATAAAAACCGCTTTGCGATCAAGTTCATGTCGTTTGAAAACGGTCAAGCATGCACACAAGATATTGAATTTGAACTTGCTGTTTGCAGCTAAGACGACACTACGCCTCGCCTCCATAATCTAAAATTCAACGCTTTATTGCGCTTATATTTGATAAAATTTCGTAGCAGCAATAGCGCGTTGAATAAGCCATCTTTAATTCGTTTAGGTATACTACCCTTTAACACCAATTAGTAATGGGACGCTCAACTATGTCTAAAGTTACCATCGTTCAATGCCCACAATGTGGCGCCGACGTAGAATGGGGAGAACAAAGTCCTCATCGCCCTTTCTGCAGTAAACAATGCCAAATGATTGATTTTGGTGAATGGGCAGATGAAGAAAACACCATCCCAGGCGCACCCGATATGTCCGATAGTGATGGCTGGTCTGAAGACCAGTATTAAATTGAGACCTAGGGTAAAGGAATACCCTAGGTTCCTTCTTGGGGAATCTGAATCACGCTCCTTCGTCGCTGTCCAGAATGACGAATTTGAACCTCAGTGCTATATAATCTTTGACCATCATTTTCCGTCATTCCGAGGAGCCATAGCGACATCAGGAATCTACTCACAGTAAGGATGAAGCTAACAACTTAAACACTTGCATGCTCGACTAGTAGATTCTGAATCACGCTCCTTCGTCGCTGTCCAGAATGACGAATTTTAACCACGGTACTCTATAATCTTTGACCATCATTTCCTGTCATTCCGAGGAGCCATAGCGGCATTAAGAATCTACTAACAGCAAGGATGAAGCTAACAACTTAAACACTTACATTCTCAACTAGTAGATTCTGAATCACGCTCCTTCGTCGCTGTTCAGAATGATGAGTTTTAACCGCGGTGCCCTGTAATCTTTGGCCATCATTTCCCGTCATTCCGAGGAGCCATAGCGACATCAGGAATCTACTAACAGCAAGGATTGAAGCTAACAACTTAAAAACTAGCATTCTCAGCGAGTAGATTTTTAACCACGCTCCTTCGTCGCTGTCCAGAATGACGAATTTCAACCGCGGTACCCTGTAATCTTTGGCTATCAATTCCCATCATTCAGAGAAGCTATAGCGACATTAAGAATCAACTAACAGCAAGGATGAAGCTAACAACTTAAACACTTACATTCTCAACTAGTAGATTCTGAATCACGGTCCTTCGTCGCTATCCAGAATGACGAATTTTAACCACGGTACTCTGTAATCTTTGACCATCATTTCCTGTCATTCCGAGGAGCCATAGCGACATCAGGAATCTATTCACAACAAGACAGAGGCGTGGAGTGTACGTCAGTGCATGAGCATCGACAGTGCAGGTCGGGCGAAAAGAAACGAGCAAGCTAATTACACAAATAAAAAAACGGAGCCCTAAAAGGACTCCGTTTAAGATGAGAACGCTAGTTATAGCATTACTTCTTAGCAAGTTTCTCTTTGATACGAGCAGACTTACCAGAACGCTCACGTAGGTAGTACAACTTGGCACGACGTACTGCACCACGGCGTTTAACTTCGATGCTATCAACGATTGGAGAGTGTGTTTGGAACGTACGCTCAACACCTTCACCGTTAGAGATCTTACGTACAGTGAAAGCAGAGTGTAGACCACGGTTACGGATTGCGATTACAACGCCTTCGAAAGCCTGTAGACGCTCACGGTCACCTTCTTTTACCTTAACTTGAACTACAACAGTGTCACCTGGTGCAAATTTAGGTAGGTCTGATTTCATTTGCTCTTCTTCAAGAGCTTTGATGATGTTACTCATTTTTTAAATTCCTAGAATAAACTGATACTAAATAAATTAGGTTACTTTGCGTTATGTTCTTTAATGGCTTTATGCTCATTAACAAACTCAGCAAGTAATTGTTCCTGTTCGTCAGTCAGAGCTAGGTTTTCCAGGAGCTCTGGTCTTCTTAGCCAAGTACGGCCCAACGACTGCTTGAGTCGCCATTGACGAATGTCCTTGTGATTGCCTGACATCAGTACAGCTGGTACCTCTTTGTCATCCAATACTTCTGGACGCGTATAGTGAGGACAATCTAACAAGCCATTTGCAAAAGAGTCTTCTTCTGCTGACGCGAAATCCCCTAGTACACCCGGAACAAACCGAGAGACAGAGTCGATTAACGTCATGGCTGGTATCTCACCACCCGTCATCACAAAATCACCAATCGACCATTCTTCGTCGACTTCAGATTGAATGATGCGCTCATCTACCCCTTCATAACGACCACAAATCAGAAGCAAGTTCTCATTCGTTGCCAGTTCTTCCACTCCTTTCTGGTCGAGCTTGCGACCTTGAGGAGAAAGGTAGATGACTTTCGTCTTGCCCGGTGAGGCTGCTTTCGCGGTATGAATGGCATCGCGCAAAGGCTGAACCATCATTAACATACCAGGGCCACCACCGTAAGGTCGGTCATCGACTGTGCGATGTTTGTCGTGAGTGAAATCTCTAGGATTCCAAGTCTCAATCGACAAAAGACCTTTTTTAACCGCTTGACCTGTTACTCCAAAATCAGTAACAGAACGGAACATTTCTGGAAAAAGGCTAATAACGCCAACCCACATGTTTATCTCGCTCTGTAATTTTGGAGATTAGAATCCAGGATCCCAGTCAACTTCGATCCGTTGAGCTTCGCGATCAACATTAATGATCACTTGCTCTTCAAGGAACGGGATTAATCGTTCCTTCTGCCCGAAAGCATCTTTAAGATTTGCTTTAACAACCAGAACATCGTTTGAGCCAGTTTCTAGCATGTCAGTAACGACACCTAGATCGTAACCTTTAGTAGTTACAACTTGCATCCCAAACAATTCGCGCCAGTAGAACTCATCTTCTGACAATTCAGGAAGTACCGCAGGGTCAATAGCAATTTCAAAGTTCGTCATTAGATGCGCGTCTTCACGAACATCCATGCCTTCCAGCTTAGCCACCATACCTTTGTTATGGCGCTTCCAGCTTTCTACTTTGTACTCAACCCACTTGCCCTTTTGGTTAATGTACCAAGGGCTGTAATCGAAAATGCTTTCAGCATTGTCTGTGTAGGAAAAAACCTTAAGCCAACCACGAATGCCGTAAGTAGCACCAAACTTGCCTACAACAATCTTTTCGTTGCTCATTGTTTCTTTACCTTTCATCGACATAAACTAGTTTCTACTTTTCAAGTAAAAAATTAAGCCGCTTTTTGAGCGTCTTTAACTAGCTTAGCAACACGGTCAGATACTGACGCGCCTTGACCAACCCAGTGGTTAACGCGGTCTAGGTCTAGACGTAGACCTTCTTCTTGACCTTTAGCAGTTGGGTTGAAGAAACCAACTTTCTCGATGAAACGGCCAGTTGCAGCGTTGCGGCTGTCCGCTACTACGATTTGATAAAATGGACGCTTTTTAGCGCCGTGACGTGCCAAACGAATGGTTACCATGTCGTCCTCTTTGCTTTCTCAAAAATAAAATTAACCCCAAAAACCATTCAAGAAATTAAACAGTTTGGGGTCTCGTGCCAAAATAAAGCTCCGGAATTTTACTCTTCTCCCGGAGCAATGCAAGGAGTTTAGTTACTTTTTCACCAACATAAATTGAATTTAAAGTTTGTGACGTACCTAACACCCTGAATCTATGCGTGATCGATTAATTAACGACCAAATGGGTTGAAGCCACCGCCACCACCCATGCCGCCCATCATGCCTTGCATGTTGCGCATCATGCCTTTCATGCCACCTTTTTGCATCTTTTTCATCATTTTCTGCATTTGGGTGAACTGTTTTAGTAAGCGGTTTACATCTTGAACCTGCACACCAGAACCAGCCGCGATACGCTTCTTGCGCGAGCCCTTGATAATTTCTGGGCGTTGACGTTCTTTCATTGTCATGGAGCTGATGATCGCTTCCATCTGTTTGAACATCTTGTCATCGACTTTGTCTTTTACATTGTCTGGTAGCTGGGACATTCCTGGAAGCTTATCCATCATCCCCATCATGCCGCCCATGTTTTGCATCTGGCCTAGCTGTTCACGGAAATCTTCAAGGTCGAAACCTTTCTTCTCTTTGAACTTCTTCGCTAACTTTTCTGCCTTTTCTTGGTCAACGTTGCGTTGTAGGTCTTCAATCAAAGACAAAACGTCACCCATGCCAAGAATACGTGAAGCAACACGATCTGGGTGGAACGGTTCTAGCGCGTCAGTTTTTTCACCGACACCCAAGAATTTGATTGGCTTGCCCGTGACATGGCGTACTGAAAGTGCCGCACCACCACGAGCATCACCATCAACCTTAGTTAGAACTACACCGGTAAGAGGTAGCGCATCGCCAAAGGCTTTTGCTGTATTTGCTGCGTCTTGACCCGTCATGGCGTCAACAACAAATAGCGTTTCTACTGGGTTGATAGCTGCGTGAAGATCTTTGATCTCCCCCATCATCTCTTCATCAATTGCCAAACGACCTGCGGTATCGACAATCAATACGTCGTAGAATTTTTTCTTCGCATGGTCAATCGCTGCATTGGCGATATCAATAGGCTTTTGGTCTGGTGATGATGGGAAGAAGTCAACACCGATGTCTGATGCCAGTGTTTCAAGCTGCTTGATTGCCGCAGGACGGTAAACGTCGGCAGACACAACCAAAACTTTCTTCTTGTCACGTTCTTTTAGAAGCTTAGATAACTTACCTACCGATGTGGTTTTACCCGCACCTTGTAGACCAGCCATAAGAAGCACAGCAGGTGGTTGAGCAGCAAGGTTTAGCGCCTCATTCGACTCACCCATTACGGCTTCAAGTTCTGTTTGAACGATCTTGATAAATTCCTGACCTGGAGTCAGAGATTTAGAAACTTCTACGCCCACCGCTTTTTCTTTAACGCGGTTCACAAATTCACGAACGACCGGAAGCGCAACGTCAGCTTCAAGTAGAGCCATTCGGACTTCACGTAGGGTTTCTTTAATGTTGTCTTCGGTCAGACGACCTTTACCACTGATATTTTTCAGCGTTTTGGATAATCGATCCGTTAAATTCTCAAACATCTTTGTCTCTTCGCTAAAATGGCGATTAATTAGTGTGAGTATACATTAGCCAAGGTCTGAGTCATACCCGTACCGCTGTCCTATTCTTGTCTCTATTTATATATGGTGCGGTAACT
This sequence comes from Vibrio sp. 1078-1, assembly GCF_033340475.1. Classification (NCBI taxonomy): domain Bacteria; kingdom Pseudomonadati; phylum Pseudomonadota; class Gammaproteobacteria; order Vibrionales; family Vibrionaceae; genus Vibrio; species Vibrio sp. 1078-1. The sequence goes on along the minus strand of NZ_JAWOWM010000013.1, from coordinate 96,286 downwards.
TATTAATTTCAATATCTCATCTCTCACGATTGATGTCGGATATAACGTAGCCCCAAAGTGTAATGCAAGGTATAATTTCTCCATCGTGCACAATAATATTTAGGATTCATGGATAGCTTAATAGCCATCGCGGCCGCCATACTTTATGTCTTGGCGATTGCGACCATCATACCCGGACTCTCACAACAGTCAGGAATCAAAGCAAAAACAGTGTTTGCTAGTGCTGCCTGTGCGCTTGTTTTTCATGCGTGGATTTTGAGTGATCTGATCTTTGATGGTTCAGGTCAAAACCTGAGTATTCTCAACGTGGCTTCTTTGATCAGTTTTATTATTTCTCTGGTCATGAGCCTTGCTATGTTGAAAAACCGACTGTGGTTTTTATTGCCTGTCGTTTATAGCTTTGCTGCCATCAATTTATCTGCTGCCACATTTTTGCCAAGCACGTTTATAAAGCACCTAGAGAATGACCCTAAGCTACTCATTCATATTTCATTTGCGCTCTTCTCATACGCGACTTTAACTATCGGGGCACTATATGCGCTTCAGTTGGCTTGGCTGGATCACAAACTGAAAGCAAAAAAATCTTTGGCGATTAACCCAAACCTGCCGCCTCTATTAATGGTGGAGCGTCAACTCTTCAAAATTATTTTGATCGGTAACTTATTGTTAACTGCCACGCTCATTACTGGCTTTGTCTTTGTGCAGGATATGTTTGCCCAAGGTAAGGCACATAAGGGCATTCTTTCTTTCATCGCTTGGGTGGTGTACTCAATACTGCTTTGGGGTCACTATCAAAAAGGCTGGCGTGGTAGAAAAGTCACATGGTTCGCTGTTGCAGGAGCAACACTGTTAACTCTGGCATATTTTGGCAGTCGCTTTGTAAAAGAAATCATCTTGAATTAAGGAGCTCTAGGGCTCCTATCCTTTATATTTTAGGCTAGATAAAATACAGTACGCCTTAACTCTTTGACTTAACGGACTTACTCAACCGTTATATAACCCAATACTTACAAGGAACAGCAACGTTTTGGACGACATCTCTACGGGTATCTTGTTTGCGCTACTCGCGTGTCTTATCGTCATATCAGGTTACTTTTCCGGTTCAGAAACAGGGATGATGTCTCTGAATCGTTATCGCTTAAAACACTTAGCCAAAAACGGGCATAAGGGTGCTAAGCGAGTCGAAAGACTATTAGACCGTCCAGATCGTTTGATTGGTCTTATTCTTATCGGCAACAACCTCGTTAATATTCTCGCGTCCGCGATCGCGACCATTATTGGTATGCGTTTGTATGGTGATTTAGGTGTCGCTATCGCAACCGGTGCACTAACTATGGTTGTATTGGTTTTTGCCGAGGTTACCCCTAAAACAATTGCAGCGCTTTACCCTGAACGTGTGTCCTACGCGAGCAGTATATTATTGACCATACTGATGAAGTTACTGTCGCCTTTAGTGATGCTTGTTAACTTTATTACGAATGGCTTTATCCGCTTACTTGGTGTAAGAGCGGATCACTCAGCAGAAGATCATCTTAGCTCCGATGAGCTGCGTACGGTGGTAAATGAAGCTGGCGGTTTGATCCCTCGCCGACACCAAGACATGCTAGTGTCTATTTTAGATCTTGAGCACGTCACCGTGAACGACATTATGGTCCCACGCAATGAAATTACCGGTATTGATATTAACGACGACTGGAAATCCATTGTTCGCCAGCTAACACACTCACCACATGGACGCATAGTTTTCTATCGTGACCAAATTGATGAAGTGGTTGGCATGCTGCGCTTGCGTGAAGCTTATCGTCTGATGTTGGAAAAGAACGAATTCAACAAAGAAACGCTATTACGTGCTGCTGATGAGGTCTATTACATCCCAGAAGGCACACCACTGAACGTGCAAATGTTGAAATTCCAACGCAACAAGCAACGTATCGGTCTGATCGTGGATGAGTACGGTGATATCATCGGTCTAATCACTCTTGAAGATATTCTGGAAGAGATCATTGGTGAGTTCACGACGTCAATTTCTCCAAGCCTCTCTGATGAAATCAGTCCTCAAGGTGACGGAAGCTTTCTTATTGAAGGCAGCACCAATATTCGAGATATTAACAAAGGCCTGAAATGGGATTTACCAACGGATGGCCCAAGAACGTTAAACGGTCTTATTTTGGAGCACCTGGAAGATATTCCAGAGAGCCATTTAAGCGTGAGAGTAGCGGGTCACCCAATGGAACTTGTTGAGATTGAAGAGAACCGAATCAAGCTCGTTCGTGTTTATCCGAAGAAGAAAAAATCGACATCCAAATAACCAAAAGAAAAGCCTGACTCATGTCAGGCTTTTTTACTTATTGGGGCAATATGCTTCTCTTAATGAGCACCTAGTCGATGCGCAACTCTTTTAACATCGACTCAGGCAAAGCAAGTTCATCATTTTTGTTCACCGAAACACCAGCATCCAAAATGTTCTTTGCGATCTGTTGTGCTTCTTTTAAAGAGTGCATTGCTGCCGTGCCGCATTGGTATTCGTTAAGTTCAGGGATCTTATTCTGACTTTCTACCTTCAGCACATCTTCCATTGCTGCAATCCAAGCATCTGCGACTTGCTGCTCTGATGGTGTGCCAATCAGGCTCATGTAAAAACCTGTGCGGCAACCCATAGGCGAAATATCGATGATCTCAACAGAATCATCGTTTAGGTGATTACGCATAAAGCCTGCATAAAGGTGCTCTAGGGTGTGAATACCTTTTTCAGAAAGAATGTCTTTGTTTGGCGCAGTAAAGCGTAAGTCGAAAACAGTAATCGTATCCCCTTTTGGGGTCTGCATGGTTTTCGCCACTCGTACAGCGGGTGCATTCATACGAGTGTGGTCCACGGTAAAACTATCGAGTAAAGGCATTACATCTCTCCTGATTGTAACTCCAGTACCTTTCGGTAATGGATAAATGTCATTCATCCCTACAGCACATGAACTGACTGTGGGCTAAAAGAACCAGCTGCTGTTGTCTTCTAATTCCTGACGACATTGCTTCAGCTGCCAGCCATAAGTTTTCGCTGTTTGTTCAACACGTCGAGCGACTTTGATTAAACTAGGCTTTCGATTATAAGTACCTCGCTTATACCCACCTCGCCCTTCATGATAAGCCAGATACTGGTTATAGGGATCCCATAATGAAATCCCTAGCTGACGCCGTGTTTCATGAGTATACCAACCGACAAACATCATAGAATCATCGAAGTTGGTACGAGAGCCACCCTGACCTGTGGCATCTTGGAAGTCTTCCCAAGCAGGGTCTTGAGCTTGAGCGTAACCATACGCACTGCTGACTCGTCCCCAAGGAATAAACCCTAGCAAATAATCTTTAGGTGGTTTTGCATCGTGCCGAAAGCTGCTTTCTTGTTTAATGATGGCCATAGCGACATGAATAGGGGTCCCCCATTCATCTTCCATATCTTTGGCATCATCGTACCAACCGGATTTCTCTCGGAATATCTCGCATAAGTTATTCTGCTGCTTTGGCGGTGCCGTAGCACAACCTGCAAGTAGCACGCCTCCAAGTACCGCTACTACTGACGACTTAATGTTCAACCCCACCAATCCTTAGTTAGTCATTACTGCTTCAGGTAAGCAAAGTAATCTTCCAAAAAATCATCAAAAGAAAGCGTGTCACTCTGCTCTGCTTGCTTTTGTTTTTCCACGGACGACGCTACTTCCGTTTCCATCGTATCTTGTGAGTAGTACTGATAACCGTGAGCTAGGTTTTCATCACGGTACTTCATACCAAGAGTACAACCAACTTTACCTAGCCCACCCAGTTCTTTCGTTAGCTCTAATAGTTGACCAGAGATCGTTAGTTCTGGGTTATCAATCCATGTCTCGAGTTGATTACACACATCTTGGTATGCACTGCCACCAGCGGTCATATCCATTTGCTGTGCTATTTGACGTAACTCGACGAAAACTCGGTGTGCCCAATCTTGTAGAGATAGACGTTCACCTTGACAACCAATTTGCAGCATTAGACCTTTTTCACGGCCAGAAACAATGACTTTATTCCAGTTATCGCGCCAACACTCTAATTCACAGTTATCCATAGGATCTGAGTCTGACAAGGCCGCCCAGGTAAGGAAGAGATCCAAGAATCGTACTTGCTCTTCATTTAAGCCCACTGCGCTGAATGGGTTAACATCTAGAGAACGAACTTCAATGTATTCGACACCACCGCGTCGTAACGCATCTGAAGGCTTCTCACCACTTTTCGATACACGTTTTGGACGAATCGGAGCGTACAGTTCATTCTCAATTTGTAAGATATTGGAATTAAGCTGGCGGTATTCACCATCCACTTTTACCCCAATTTTCGCAAACTCTTCTGATGGGTGGCGAATCGCATCACTCAAACCATCGAGGTATTGGTCAATGCTGTTAAAACCAATTTTCAGCACACTTTGAGCACTATTGGTATAGCCAAGATCGCTCAAACGCAAAGACGTCGACTTCGGCAAATATAATGTCCCGCCAATCTTCTCGAATGGCAGATCGGTTTCACGACCTTGAATAAAAGAGCCACATAACGCTGGTGATGCACCAAAGAAGTAGGGAATCATCCAGCCAAAGCGGTAGTAATTACGGATCAACGCAAAGTACGCATCAGACTTAGCATCTTGGCGGGCTTGTTCATCTTGCTCGCCATAGAGCGCATCCCAAAATGTTTCAGAAAACGAGAAGTTAAAATGGACACCTGAAATAATTTGCATCAGGCTGCCATAGCGACGCTTTAGGCCTTCTCGGTACAGCGTTTTCATTTTCGCTGCATTCGAAGAGCCATACTGGGCTAACTGAATATCATCCTCTGAGCCTACGTAACAAGGCATTGATAATGGCCACATTTTCTCTTCACCCATTTTGGTTTGAGTGAAATGATGGATATCTTTCAGCTGTGCCATCAGCTCTGGAATTTCATGTGACACAGGCGTAATGAACTCTAACAATGATTCCGAAAAATCCGTTGTGATCCATTGATTTGTGAACGCAGAGCCTAACCCTTCAGGATGAGGAGTTGTAGCTAGATGTCCATCCTGACGATAGCGCAAAGTTTCTCGCTCAACACCGCGTCCAAACTGCTTAAATACTTCGGGGTTTGATGCAACTTTTTTTAGTCGCGCAGCAAAATCAGTCAAAATGAGGTTCGCTTATATTGGGAGCAGGACACTTGTTACATAACACAAGTGTAAGCTAAGTTATTGATAATTAATGCATCTAGATAAATAACCCACGAAAAGTTGCTTATCTAGATGAATAGCGGAGAAACGTTTCTCCGCTATTAAATGTGTACTCTATCGAATGATTTCAAGCTCTTCTACGTCTTTCCCCAACTTTTCTAATTGAGGACGCAACGATTTAGCATCACCAACGACGATAATTTGATAGTCATTTGGATCAAACCATTTCTGAGCCAGCGCATTCAACGTCTGCTTATCGACTTTTTCTACGATAGCGTTTCTTTGCTGCAAGTAATCATGATCGAGGTTGTACTTAAGAATATCACTGATGAGCTCCGCTTTTTGTGTTGGTGTTTCATATTTCAGTGCATCTTTTTGACCGACCGCTTGACGCATAAATTTCATCTCTTCATCAGTAATACCTGACTGCGAGTATTCATTTAGCTCATTTTTCATCTCAATGATCGAAGCAACCGTTGCATCCGCTCGTACTTGCGCGGTGAAAACCACCGAGCCTGTTTCTGGATTACCAGAGAAATATCCGTAAGCACCGTATGTGTAACCCTTGTCTTCACGTAGATTTTGGTTAATGCGGCTATTGAAGTTCCCAGCTAAGTTGAAGTTTGCCAGTTGGCTTAGGTAAAAATCGCCCGTTGCGTCGTAAGGCATACCTTGACGAACCATCATGACCACACTTTGCGGCGCTCCTGGTTTATCAACAAGATGGATCTTTTGCTCACCTAATGCAGCAATGCTTTGCGGTGCATACAATGGCGCAGCTTCATCTTGCCAGTTTTTCCAGAACGTCAGTTGCTGCTCAATTTCCTGTTTATTGATGTCACCAACAACAACGATTTGCGCACTTTGTGGCGTGTAATGCTTCGAGTAGAATTCACGGACATCATCCAACGTTAATGCACTGACACCTGCTTGCGTGCCGTCTTTTGGTCGAGCAAAAACCGAATCCCCATAGAGCACCTGGCGACTCGCTTGTGACGCCATCCAACTTGGATTTTGGTGCTCATATACCAGGCCTTCTAGCGCTTGCATTTTTACACGCTCGAAATCATCTTGATTAAATGCAGGAGACAGCAACATCTCTTCGACAATTTTTAACGTCGGCTCTAAGTTCTTTTCTAGAGCAGAAACACTGATGTTTGTTGTATAACCTGTGGCATTAACAGAGATAACACTACCCAGTTTATCAAGCTCAGCTTGAATCTCTTCGACACTGCGTTTCGTTGTACCTTCTTGCAACATCGCAGCGGTCAATTGGGCAAGACCTTCTTTACCCTTTTCAACAAAACGTGTCCCTGCAGGTAGACTAAATTGCATCATCACCGTCGGCGTTTCGTCGCTAACTGCACCAAGCAGCTCTGAGCCATTCTTGAAATGTAACTCGTACAGCTCTGGCATCGTCGCTTTCACTGGTTCTCCTACTGGAGGTTGCACTGAGCGATCGAAGTTATCGGTCGCACGACGATACGCCAATTGGTCATCGGAAATCTTCTCATATTCTGGCAGCGTACGCTTTGGTGTCACAAAGGTCGCAGGTTTTACGACAAGGTCTGTTTTTCCTTTTGGGACCACGCTTAGGGTCACTTTGTTCTTACCTTGGATAAAGTCCGTATACGCTTTTTCTACCGAAGTCGGCGTAACTGCACGGATTTGTTCAAGCTGTTGCTCAAGACGATCAGGATCGCCGAAAAATGTCTCGTTGGAAGCCAACTGAGTCACTTTACCTTTAACGCTTTCTAGCGCAAAAATAGCATCCGCTTCCGCTTTACCCTTCAACTGCTCAAGGCGATCTTCTGTCACGCCTTTTTCCGCAAACTGATTCAGTGATTGTAAAAGCTCGTCGTACAGTTTTGATAGGTCGCCTTTGTCTCCAGAATCGCCCATTGCGTAAACGTAAAAGTTACACGCCAGTTCAGCACAGTCATGGAATGAACCAGCATCGACCGCTTTTTGAGTCTTCACTAGGTCTTGATAGAGCACGCTGTTGGTACCGCCACCCAATACTTCTGATAACGTGTCGAGAGACGCTTGGCTTTCTTCGCCGTTGTAGGTTGTTGGCCACGCGATCATCACCATAGGTTGTTGAATACGATCTTCTAGCGTGATGTATTTGTCTTCTTGCAGTTTTGCAGGTTTTTTCGGCGCATTTTCAACCTCAGGACCACGAGGAATCGAACCGAAGTACTTATTTACCCACTCTAGAGTTTGTTCAACGTCTAAGTCACCACCGATCGTGATAGTCGCATTGTTTGGGCCATACCAACGCAAGAAAAACGCTTTGAGGTCGTTCACATCAACACGATCAAGATCTTCAACATAACCAATGGTTTGCCACGAATACGGATGACCTTCAGGATATAGCGCTTCGGACATGCGCTCCCAAATTAAGCCATAAGGACGATTATCGTAACGCTGGGCTCGCTCATTTTTTACAGTCGAACGCTGAATTTCAAATTTGCGTTGAGAAACCGCATCCAGCAAAAAGCCCATACGGTCAGACTCTAACCACAGCATTTTCTCGAGCTGGTTAGCAGGGACAGTTTCAAAGTAGTTAGTACGATCGCGGTTTGTTGTACCATTTAACGTGCCTCCAGCCTCTGTGATGATCCTGAAGTGCTCTTGGTCACCAACGTTCTCTGAACCTTGGAACATCATGTGCTCAAAGAAATGCGCAAAACCAGACTTACCCACTTCTTCACGAGCTGAACCAACATGGTAAGTCACATCCACATGGACCAATGGGTCAGAATCTTCAGGAGCTAAGATCACCGTTAAACCATTATCGAGTTTATACTTTTGGTATGGAATCTTAACTTTGCCTTCTTCAGCTTTCGATGACTCAACGAAAGTTACCCCTTTCGGCAGTGATGAAACTGGCGTATTTGATGCACAGCCCGTGATCACCAACAGTGAACACGCGCCAACCCAAAACATCTTCATGTACTTTCCTTAAAATAATCCGAGATAGATGACCGCAAGTAAGCTATACCTAGCAGCCTTTCCTAAAAATATTAAAATCACGCAAGGCAGAAACTTCATTCTTAGCCACCCTGCGGCTAAACACAGCGGGTCTCCAATTACAGGTAACCAGCTAAAAAATAATCCCCAATAGCCATACTTAGAGAGCCACTTTAATGCGGTATGACCGTGCTTTTCCTCTTGTGCTTTGTTGGGAATCCACAAGCCAAGCCAATAATTTGTTAAGCCACCAAGCGTATTACCGATAGTAGCGACCATAACAATTGAAGAAACGGAGTATTGATTTAATGAGAGAGTGGCAACTAAGCCCGCCTCAGAACCACCAGGCAACAACGTGGCACTGAGAAAACCGGTCATGAAAAGCACCCATAATGCTGAATCTGAAAACCAAAGCGCTAAACTTTCAAAACTCGTGTTAAATGCTTCTAGCATGTCATATCAAGCAACACCTTGCCTCTGGTTCTTCCTGATTCGACCTGCTGGTGAGCACCAATGACATCACTCATAGGATAAACCTGTTGAATTTCAGTCTTCAGTAAGCCAACGCCGACCATGTACAACAAGGTATCTAACTGCGCAGGGTCTGGTTCAACCAACATGCCACTAGCCTCAAAGCCTAGGAGTTTGGCTTTTTCACAAATCAGCTCAGCAGTTATGGTTGGAACGGTGATGACTCTCGCATTGTCTTTCAGGCATTTAAGCGCATCTAACGCAGCATCTCCGCCTACTAAATCAATCAAAACATCAACATCTTCAACACGTTCTGACACTGGTGCAAATTGATAGTTCACTGCATGAGCACCGAGCGTCGCAAGGTAGTCTAGATTTCGTTCACTGCAGGTTGTAAAGACTTCCGCTTTCGTCGCGATCGCAATTTGTACCGCGAGGTGTCCAACACCACCGGCTCCAGCGAGGATAAGTACGCGATCATTTTCCGTCACATTAGCCTTACTGAGAGCTTGTGCCGCAGTTTGTCCCGCCAACGGTAATGCAGCAGCTGCTTCTAAAGTGACAGAGCTAGGAACATGACTTAACTCAGTTTCTGGAACACATATGTATTGGCTGTAACCACCGCCTCGAACTGGGAAACCAATAAATCCAGCCACCTCCTCACCTTCATTAAAACGTGATGCCCCCTCTCCACAAGACATCACTTTTCCTGAGATGTCGTAACCTGGCACCCAAGGTAAATTATTCTTATTCTGCGCTGCCGCCCAACCGAGCCCAGCTCGAGTTTTGACATCAATAGGATTTACGCCTGAAAAAGCGACTTTTACTAAGACTTCACCAGGCTGTGGTGATGGTGTAGAAGCATGTTGAATCGCGAGTACGTTGGCATCACCAAACTCAGTGATAACGATCTGTTTGTGTTCCATAAACCATTCCCTGCAAGAAAACAAAAAGGGATGCGAAAGCATCCCTTTGACTATAAACCATTTTGTTAACCTAAGTTAATCGTGATTTTGTAAATTGGTTGATCATTCCATTTTCAATAATGTCTAACCAACAAGTGCTAACAATATACCAGCCGCAACGGCTGAACCCAGCACACCAGCAACGTTTGGTCCCATCGCATGCATTAACAAGAAGTTTTGCGGGTTAGCTTGTAAACCAACTTTGTTTACGACTCGCGCGGCCATTGGTACCGCAGAAACGCCAGCCGCACCAATAAGTGGGTTGATGTCTTCTTTCGAGAACTTGTTAAGCAGTTTCGCCATCAGGACGCCCGCACCAGTACCGATACTAAATGCAACTGCGCCTAACCCCAAGATACCTAACGTTTCTAGGTTCAAGAACTGCTCAGCTTGCAGCTTAGAACCAACACCAAGACCTAAAAAAATAGTCACTATGTTGATCAATTCATTTTGAGCAGTTTTCGATAAACGATCGACCACACCAGCTTCACGCATCAAGTTACCCAAACAGAACATACCAACCAATGGCGTAGCTGAAGGTAAGAACAGAATCGTCATCAGTAATACAGCAAGCGGGAAGATGACTTTCTCCCATTTACCAACATGACGAAGCTGAGCCATCTTAATTTGACGTTCTTCCTTGGTTGTCAGTGCTTTCATGATTGGTGGCTGGATGATCGGCACCAATGCCATATAGCTGTATGCCGCGACTGCAATCGCACCTAGCAGATCTGGAGAGAGCTTACTCGCTAAGAAAATCGCTGTTGGCCCATCAGCACCACCGATGATCGCGATAGACGATGCATCTGCCATGGAGAACTCCATGCCAGGTACATAGTTGAGCAAAATAGCGCCAAACAGTGTTGCAAAAATACCAAACTGCGCAGCCGCACCTAACCACAACGTTTTTGGGTTTGCGATCAAAGCACCAAAGTCGGTCATCGCGCCTACACCCATGAAGATCAATAGCGGGAACACACCCGATTCAATCCCAATGTAGTAAACGTAGTAGAGCAAGCCACCAGGCTCAGTAAAGCCAGCATTTGGAATATTCGCCAAAATAGCACCGAAACCAATCGGCAATAACAGTAAAGGTTCAAATCCTTTTTTAATTGCCAAAAACAGCAAGGTACAACCAACCAGCATCATACAGATTTGGCCGAACTCGAAGTTAGCGATCCCTGTTTCTGCCCAAAGGGTTAACAATCCGTCCATGATACTCCCTTACGCCAGGCTCAACAGAGGCGCACCTACTGTGACAGCATCGCCTTCTTTAACGTTCAGCTCTTGAACCACACCACCACGCGCCGCTCGTACTTCAGTTTCCATTTTCATCGCTTCAAGGATGAGCAATACATCGCCTTCAGCTACCTCAGCACCAGGCTGAACATTCACTTTGAAGATGTTACCTGCAAGAGGAGCAGGTACCGCTTCAGCTGAAGCATTAGAAGGTGTGCTAGGTGTAACCGATTTTGCCGGTGCATTAGAAGGAGTAACAGATGTCAGTTCACCTTGAGGGCCAACTTCCACCTCATACACCTGTCCGTCAACACGTACACTATAAGTTTCTACACCACCAGTTGCTGGTTGAGCTACAGGTACAGCAGGCTTCGCAGCTTCTAGCGTTGGTGCTGGCTCAAATGCTTCTGGGTTTTCACGATTCTTAAGGAACTTAAGTCCAACTTGAGGGAAAAGTGCATAAGTGAGTACGTCATCAACACGCTCACTTGCTAGCTTAATGCCTTCTGATTTCGCTTTCTCCATCAGATCAACCGTAAGCGTCTCCATTTCAGGCTCAAGTAAATCGGCAGGACGACAGGTAATTGGCTCTTTACCATCAAGCACTTTCGCTTGCAGTTCTGCATTTAACTCGGCTGGCGCTTGACCGTACTCACCTTTCAATAGACCTGCGGTTTCCTTGGTAATACTCTTATAGCGCTCGCCAGTAAGAACGTTAATCACCGCTTGCGTACCGACGATCTGTGAAGTTGGAGTCACCAATGGAATGAAACCAAGATCTTCACGTACACGAGGGATCTCTTCTAATACTTCATCAATGCGATCCGCAGCGCCCTGCTCTTTCAACTGGCCTTCCATATTGGTCAGCATACCACCAGGCACTTGAGCAATCAGGATGCGTGAATCGACTCCTTTTAACTGGCCTTCCCACTTCGCATACTTCTTACGTACCTCACGGAAATATGCGGCGATAGGTTCCAGTTGCTCGAGTTTCAAATTGGTATCTCGCTCGGTGCCTTCTAGCATAGCAACTACCGTTTCAGTCGGTGTATGACCGTAAGTACAACTCATTGAAGAAATCGCAGTATCGAGAATATCAATACCGGCTTCTACTGCTTTTACCGCTGTTGCTGTAGACAGCCCCGTTGTTGCATGACAATGAAGTGCCAATGGCACATCACAAGACGCTTTGATACGCGTGATAAGCTCTTCCGCTTCATAAGGCTTAAGTAAGCCAGACATATCTTTAATACACAGCGAGTGACAACCTAAATCCTCTAGGCGTTTTGCCAAGTCAACCCAAGTGTCTGCGTTATGCACTGGGCTCGTAGTGTAAGACAACGTACCTTGAGCATGCGCACCAACATCAACCGTTGCTTTAACGGCTTTCTGGAAGTTTCGCACGTCATTCATTGCATCAAAAATACGGAATACATCCATGCCGTTAGCATGCGCGCGTTCAACAAACTTCTCTACTACGTCGTCGGCATAATGGCGGTATCCTAAAAGGTTTTGACCACGCAGTAGCATTTGCATTGGTGTATTAGGCATCGCTTTTTTTAGTTCACGTAAACGCTCCCAAGGATCTTCCCCTAAGAATCGAATACAAGAATCAAATGTTGCACCACCCCAAGTCTCTAGAGACCAGTAACCAACCTTATCCAACTCAGCTGCAATAGGCAGCATATCCTCAATACGCATACGCGTAGCAAATAGTGATTGATGGGCATCACGAAGGACCACATCAGTAATAGCTAGTGGTTTAGACATGCTCTTAAACTCCTTTTTAATCCTAGTTCGGCTACTTCGCGAATGAGGCGCGATGTTTATGAATCGCAGCCGAGATCGCCGCCACTACTTGTGGACTAACAGCTGAAGAGGTTGATTGAATATTAGTGTTTGTTTTTGGTGCTGCGATCGGCTCTGGTACTTCTTCTGGTACCAATTTCGACATTAACCGAACGAGATAAACAAGAATAGTGAGGAAAATAAATACGACCGCCATCCCCGTTAGCATCAGGGTGGCCGCATCTACTAGCAGGCTTCCTATATTAGTCATGTTGCTTCCTTTCTTTGTCATCCTGACAACGTGCAGGACTTTAATAGTGTCAAATCCCGACCCATGGATTATCTCGATTGGTTAAATTTTGTCAATTTTGTTTAAGGAAGGTTTGTAGTAATCCTGATAAATGATTATTTATTCACTACACAGATCACAGTTCATGACAAAATAATCACTTCAAATCGCTATCACCTTACGAACAGAGTAAAGGAGGACATAAATAAAAACTGCGATTTAGATTTCAAAATCAAATCGGTACTCACGCAGTAAAAACCAACAAAAACAAAAAGATGAATAAAGTTAACAATTAATAAACAAATAAAAAACAAAGTAACTACATGAGAGTAATTGAAATGAAAAATGGAAGTCAGTGTATAGGAGGGATAATCAGGATGATTTCACACGATGCGACAGAAGCTTGATAGCAAATTGCTTAGATACGCACATATTCGCTTTTAAAAAAGAGGAACATAGGCTCTAGTGATCCTACGCTATATTTCAGATGTCTAGATACAAAAAAGCCTCGCAATTGCGAGGCTGTTTCAGTAAGTGGCGCGTCCTGGAGGATTCGAACCTCCGACCGCCTGGTTCGTAGCCAGGTACTCTATCCAGCTGAGCTAAGGACGCGCAGTTTTCGATATCGACTTTCATCAATATCAGGGCATTACCCTTTAATAAGTGGCGCGTCCTGGAGGATTCGAACCTCCGACCGCCTGGTTCGTAGCCAGGTACTCTATCCAGCTGAGCTAAGGACGCGCA
>NZ_JAWOWM010000013.1:0-82493 GCF_033340475.1 Vibrio sp. 1078-1 | reverse complement strand
GAATGGCGGTGAAGGAGGGATTCGAACCCTCGATACGGGATAAACCGTATACTCCCTTAGCAGGGGAGCGCCTTCAGCCTCTCGGCCACCTCACCGTTTTCATTGTTATATCTCAAAAGAGATATGGCGCGTCCTGGAGGATTCGAACCTCCGACCGCCTGGTTCGTAGCCAGGTACTCTATCCAGCTGAGCTAAGGACGCACTTTTTGTTGATAAATCAACGTTGCAAGAATGGCGGTGAAGGAGGGATTCGAACCCTCGATACGGGATAAACCGTATACTCCCTTAGCAGGGGAGCGCCTTCAGCCTCTCGGCCACCTCACCGTCTTGCGGAGGCACATATTACGTTTTACCGAAAATATGTCAAACATTTTCTTTGAAAAAATCCACGAAACTGGCTTAACCGTTGCTGATTTAATCAAAGTGACTATTAAACGAACTTTATCACTCTATTATGATGAAAAAAAGAGAGTCTTCTCTGAAAAAAAGACATTTATTTTCAAATAACTTTCTGAAGTTCGAATCAACATTATTGATGAATTCACAGCCATACTCAATACAATAGTTTCTGCAAATTTTCAAAAACAGTAAAAACTAAAAAGGCCAACCCTTCGGTTAGCCTTTTTCATTCAAACTAAGCTCTGTAAACAGGAGCGACTTAGTAGTTACCTGAAGCAACGTTGCCATTGCCTTTTTCAGCTTGAATGCGCATGTAGATTTCTTCACGGTGAACTGAAACCTCTTTCGGAGCGTTAACGCCGATACGCACTTGGTTACCTTTAACACCTAGTACAGTTACAGTCACTTCATCACCAATCATCAGTGTTTCGCCTACGCGGCGAGTCAAAATTAGCATTCTTTGCTCCTTGAGTAATCTCTAAATTTTCTTGCTACAAAGCTATTATCCAACAAAAGTTATATTTTCGTAAACTACCTTGTTAGCGAAAATCAGCCTAAAAAGGCATGTTTTTGTTGAATGTTTAATGCTTCACTAGACGTAATGTAAGCATCATGCAGAATGTTTGCTGCTGTATCCACACATTCGGGTGCTAAAACTAGCATCATAGTGAGTGCATTCGTTGCGCTGAAATTGATCTCAATATCTCGCTTTGCCAACAAATCGCATGCGTGCTCTACCATTCCATTGGCCTCAAGCCCCACTGCGGTCAACAGGCTTACCACTTCACTATTACGGATTTTGTCGCTGAACACCAGATCGAACTTGGCACATGCATCTTGTTTTATCATGATACCTGCCCGTTCTGTTTCCTCGATCACATTCCAAATGTCGATACCCAACATCTGACATTGTTTTGTAGCACTAGATAAATGTTCTTTATCGACTTCGATTATGGCAAGGTCACGTTGAATGGCTATACCAGAGACGGCTTGATTGCCTAACTCCCCCTTTACCAGACTGCCTTCATTAACATCAAATGTCGAAAGCACGCGCAGTGGCACATTATTCTTCCATGCAAATTGCACTGAAGGTAAATGTAATACTTTCGCGCCTCGGCTTGCCATCGCTTCCATGGAAGGAAAATCGATAACCGCCAATTTTCGCGCGTTTTTCACTACACGTGGGTCACAAGTATAAATACCATCAACGTCGGTAAAGATTTGACACTCATCAGCGCGCAATGCGCCTGCCAGTGCCACTGCGCTCGTATCTGAGCCACCTCGACCTAATGTGGTGATATCCCCGTTCTCATTCACACCTTGAAAGCCTGCAACAATCACGATTTGGTCTTGCTCAAGCAATCCCAGAATTGTCTTAGTATCAATGTGTTTAATCGTTGCGTCATTGTGTTGATTATCCGTCACAATATTCGCCTGTGCTCCGGTAAGCGAGCGTGCAGCATGACCCAATTTATTGAGTGTCATTGCTAACAGTGCCATTGACACTTGCTCACCAGCAGAGAGCAAAACATCAAGTTCTCGAGCTGTAGGCACGCTATCTATCTGTTTAGCGAGGTCCATCAGTCTGTTTGTTTCGCCTGACATTGCAGACACGACAACAACAACTTGATTGCCATCATTTTTCGCCTTAATGATGTGTTCAGCAACTTGGTGGATTCTTTCAATTGAACCCACGGAGGTTCCGCCAAACTTTTGCACGATAAGGGGCTTTTTCACCAGTCTTCACCTTCCCAAGACCGAAGTCTCTTTAGAACTGCTTACATCGTCAGTATTTCCTTTTAGAAAAATTATATAAGCAGTAGTTACAACAAAAACCAAATAGCCTAAATGACTCGGTTAACTTTTGGTCAATTAAACCACTTGGCTGCTAAAAAAAATTACGCTCAATCAAAGAAACTTGATTGAGCGTAATTTTAGTAGTTAAAAGCTTATAAGCGCTCTTCTAACCAAGGCTGAACTGTTTTAATTGCCTCTGGTAGTGCGGCTACATCAGTACCACCAGCTTGAGCCATGTCAGGACGACCACCGCCCTTACCACCGACTTGCTCAGCAATCATCTTAACTAGATCACCAGCTTTTACTTTACCAGTTAGATCTTTAGTCACACCAGCAATCAGGCCAACCTTGTCACCTGTCACGTTGGCAAGCAGTACGACACCAGACCCCATTTGGTTCTTGATGTCATCAACCATAGTACGTAGGTTCTTGCTGTCAGCGCCTTCAAGAGCTGCGACTAGAACTTTTGTACCATTGACTTCAACCGCTTTGCCCATGATGTTAGCGCTTTCTGCTGCCGCCATCTTATCTTTTAGCTTCTGCACTTCTTTCTCTAGCGCTTTTGCTTTCTGTGCAGATTCTGCCAGTTTCTCTTCGTACTTCGCGTTTTGAGCTTCAATCGCGTCTAATGCAGCCTCGCCTGTTACCGCCTCAATACGTCGAATACCTGCAGCAATGCCGCTTTCTGAAGTGATTTTGAATAGGCCAATATCACCTGTGCTTGATGCGTGAATACCACCGCAAAGCTCTGTCGAGAAGTCACCCATAGACAGTACGCGTACTTCGTCATCGTACTTCTCACCAAACAGTGCCATTGCGCCTTTCTTCTTAGCAGACTCAATGTCCATCACGTTGGTTTCAATCGTGTGGTTGCGACGAATTTGCGCGTTAACTAGACGCTCAACTTCTTTCAGTTCTGCTGCAGTTACGGCTTCTAGGTGTGAGAAGTCGAAACGTAGGTTGTCTGCCTTCACCAATGAGCCTTTCTGCGTTACGTGCTCACCTAAAACTTGGCGTAGTGCTGCGTGTAGCAAGTGCGTTGCTGAGTGGTTTAGAGAGATAGCTGCGCGACGCTCTGCGTCAACGATAGTTGCTACTTCATCACCTTTCGCTAGAACGCCTTCTGCCATTACACCGTGGTGCGCGATTGCGTTACCTAGTTTTTGAGTGTCCTCAACGCGGAATACACCAGACTCAGTACGGATTTCACCAGCGTCACCACACTGACCGCCTGACTCTGCGTAGAATGGTGTTTCACCAAGTACGATGATTGCTTTGTCGCCCGCAGATAGCGAATCTACTTCGTTGCCTTCAACGAACATCGCTGCTACAGAACTAGAGCCTTTAGTACCTGTGTAACCACAGAATTCTGTTTGCGTATCAACTTTGATTGCTGCGTTGTAGTCAGTACCAAAGTTACCCGCTTCACGCGCACGTTGACGCTGCTCTTCCATCGCTTTCTCAAAACCTTCTTCGTCGATTGCGAACTCACGCTCACGTGCAACGTCGTTAGTTAAGTCAGCTGGGAAGCCATAAGTGTCGTAAAGTTTAAATACGGTTTCGCCGTCCAGTACTTTACCGTCTAGGTTATCTAATGCTTCGTTTAGAATCGCCATACCGCGCTCAAGTGTACGACCAAAGTTTTCTTCTTCGATACGCAGTACTTTTTCAACCACAGCTTGTTGACGCTTCAGCTCTTCACCAGCCGTACCCATGATGTCAGCTAGAACGCCAACCAACTTGTGGAAGAATGCACCTTGTGCGCCCAGCTTGTTACCGTGACGAACTGCACGACGGATGATACGACGTAGTACGTAACCACGACCTTCGTTTGAAGGCATCACACCATCAACAATCAAGAATGAACATGAACGGATGTGGTCAGCAATAACGCGTAGCGATTGGTTCGATAGATCTTCATAACCAATGACTTCAGCCGCTGCTTTGATAAGAGTTTGGAATACATCAATTTCGTAGTTTGAGTGAACGCCTTGCATGATTGCAGAGATACGCTCGATACCCATACCAGTATCTACCGATGGTTTTGGTAGCGGTTCCATAGTGCCGTCTGCGTGACGGTTGAACTGCATGAATACGTTGTTCCAGATCTCGATGAAACGGTCACCATCTTCTTCAGGCGTGCCAGGACGACCACCCCAGATGTGTTCACCGTGATCGTAGAAGATTTCAGTACATGGACCACAAGGACCAGTGTCGCCCATTTGCCAGAAGTTATCAGACTCGTACGGCTTGCCGCCTTCTTTGTCACCAATGCGAACAATACGATCAGCGGGCACGCCAACTTTCTTGTTCCAGATGTCAAACGCTTCGTCATCGGTTTCGTAAACAGTTACCAATAAACGATCCGCTGGCAGTTTAAGAACTTCGGTTAGGAATTCCCAAGCAAAGGAGATCGCATCTTCTTTGAAGTAATCACCAAAACTGAAGTTGCCTAACATTTCAAAGAATGTGTGGTGACGAGCAGTAAAGCCAACATTTTCTAGGTCGTTATGTTTACCACCTGCACGTACGCAACGCTGAGCCGTAGTCGCTCGAGTGTAGGCTCGTTTTTCTAAGCCTAAGAAACAATCTTTAAATTGGTTCATACCTGCGTTTGTGAACAGCAGGGTTGGGTCGTTATGTGGAACTAACGATGAACTTTCTACGATTTGGTGTCCTTTGCTCTCAAAGAACTTGAGGAACGCGTTACGAACCTCATCAGTGCTCATGTACATGCAGCTCTTCCTGAAAATAGTCGAGTTAGAATTTTGCCGTATTGTAGATCATGCAAACAGCTGAGACTAGTTTTCTTGAGGAAAAGAGGGAGTAGGAGAAAAAATTTGAAGCAAAACAAAAATCAGTGCGAACGACTGACCGTTAATCTTCGTCCTCAAAGCTCAGCGCGTAGCTGATTTGGTCAAAACTGTAGCCACGATATTGCAGAAAACGAACTTGTTTTGCGTACTCTTTTTGGTCTTTGGCTTTAATACCTTTGAATTTCTTTTCTGCCGCCTGTTTAGCCAGTTCAAACCAATCTTGCGGCTCTTCAGCCATAGCTTGCTCAATCACCGATTCCGCAACACGCTTCTGGTTTAACTCTTGACGAATTCGACGCTCTCCATGTCCTTTGTATACATGCTGTCTAATTTGACTCTTCGCGTAACGTAAATCATCTAAATAGTTATGGTCTAGGCAAAAATTAATTGCGATGTCGATGTCTGATTCTTCATAGCCCTTCATCGATAATTTTTGGTAAAGCTCATACTGACCATGATCGCGACGGCTAAGCAATTGGATAGCTGCCTCTTTGCTCGATAATGTTGGCGCCTGGCGTTTTTGGTACATGATGATCCTAAAAGTATTTTTGCTGTACAGGCTCTCAATGGCCTTTGTGATAATTCGATTTTTGATTTCAATAGATACAAAAAAGCCCCGCATTGCAGGGCTTTGTCATTTATTAATCTATGAGAGATTAAAACTCTTCAGCTTGCTCTGGCGCTTCACCAGCTTCAGGCGCTTCCGCAAGTGCTGGCGCTAGCAACATTTCACGCAGTTTTGTATCGATAGTTTTAGCCACTTCAGGATGCTCACGCAGGTAGTTACACGCATTCGCTTTACCTTGACCAATCTTATCGCCATTGTAGCTATACCAAGCACCGGCTTTTTCAACTAACTTGTGCTTCACACCTAGATCGACAAGTTCACCTTCGCGGTTAAAGCCTTGGCCGTACATGATTTGTGTGTTTGCTTCTTTAAATGGTGCTGCAATCTTATTCTTAACAACTTTGATGCGCGTTTCGTTACCTACGACTTCGTCACCTTCTTTGATTGCGCCAGTACGACGGATATCTAGACGAACAGAAGCGTAGAACTTAAGTGCGTTACCACCTGTTGTTGTTTCTGGGTTACCAAACATCACACCAATCTTCATACGGATTTGGTTGATGAAGATACACATACAGTTAGACTGCTTTAGGTTACCCGTTAGCTTACGCATTGCTTGAGAAAGCATACGTGCTTGCAGACCCATGTGGCTATCGCCCATTTCGCCTTCGATTTCTGCTTTCGGTGTTAGCGCTGCAACAGAGTCGACAACCATAACATCGATAGCACCAGAACGTGCAAGTGCGTCACAGATCTCTAGCGCTTGCTCACCTGTGTCTGGCTGAGAAACCAGCAATGCATCGATATCTACGCCAAGTTTCTTCGCGTATACAGGATCTAGAGCGTGCTCTGCATCGATAAACGCACACGTTTTGCCTTCACGTTGCGCAGCAGCAATAAGCTCAAGGGTTAATGTTGTTTTACCTGAAGATTCTGGGCCGTAGATTTCTACGATACGACCCATTGGTAGACCACCAGCACCCAAAGCGATATCAAGAGAAAGAGAACCCGTTGAGATGGTTTCTACGTCCATTGCGCGGTTATCACCAAGGCGCATGATAGAGCCTTTACCGAATTGCTTTTCAATTTGACCTAGCGCAGCGGCGAGCGCTTTCTGTTTGTTCTCGTCCATTACTTTCTCCGATTTATTCATCTTCTTTGGGCGACGAATAGTAATTCATTTTTCTTAAGCAGAAGAACTGCTCAGCAATGAAAGTTATTATACTGTTGATTCATACAGTGTCCATACCTGTATGAAAAAAATTTGGCTGACCTAAAGTCGTGATTTGCTCTAGCCCTTATCAATGCTGGGCTAAAACAATTTAAGAAATTCTAGAGTAGATGTTGATACAATTGAGTCAGCGCATGCTCGACCGCTTTTTTGCGAACTTCTGCACGGTCACCAGTAAAATGCATGGTTTCGACTTGCTGCCAACTTTGGTTATCAGCAAAAGCAAAGCAGACCATGCCGACTGGTTTCTCTTCACTGCCACCACCCGGCCCTGCAATACCACTGATGGACACACCGATGGTCGCATTGGAGTTTTTAATTGCACCCTGCACCATTTCAATCACAACTGGCTCACTCACTGCACCATGCGCTTCTAACGTTGAAGCTTGCACACCAAGCATCTCCATTTTCGCTTCATTACTGTAGGTGACAAACGCACGGTCAAGCCACGCTGAACTACCAGCAATGTCAGTAATGGCGGTTGCAACACCACCACCAGTGCATGATTCTGCGGTCGTTAAAAGATGCCCGTGTTTAGCCAATAATGCGCCTAAATCGGCACTCAATTTTGTTGTTTTTTCCATAGCCAAAATGCCCTTTGTCTCTTTTTACTTGATAGGGATTCACGTATCCTAAGCCGCTACGGAAATAAACAAAAGAACTTACCTGTGAAAGCTGAACAAAAACACACTCCGATGATGCAGCAATACCTCAAGCTAAAAGCTGAGAACCCAGAGATTTTGCTGTTCTACCGCATGGGCGATTTCTACGAACTCTTTTACGATGATGCCAAGCGAGCTTCTCAGCTTCTTGATATTTCATTGACCAAACGTGGTGCGTCTGCAGGTGAACCTATCCCAATGGCGGGTGTGCCATTTCACGCCGTAGAGGGCTACCTGGCAAAACTTGTTCAGCTTGGTGAGTCTGTGGCGATCTGTGAACAGATTGGCGATCCGGCCACCAGCAAGGGCCCAGTAGAACGTAAAGTTGTGCGTATCGTGACACCAGGTACAGTGACGGATGAGGCGCTGCTTTCTGAGCGTGTCGATAACTTAATCGCAGCAATTTACCATCACAACGGTAAGTTCGGTTATGCGACGCTGGATGTCACCTCTGGTCGCTTCCAACTGACAGAACCAGAAACTGAAGAAGCGATGACAGCCGAGCTTCAACGTACCGCACCACGTGAGCTACTGTTCCCAGAAGATTTTGAACCTGTACATTTAATGGCGAGCCGCAATGGTAACCGTCGTCGCCCAGTCTGGGAGTTTGAGCTTGATACGGCTAAGCAACAACTCAATCAACAATTTGGCACAAAAGATCTGGTTGGTTTTGGTGTAGAACATGCGTCCTTAGGGTTATGTGCTGCTGGTTGTTTGATCCAGTACGTAAAAGATACTCAACGTACGGCTTTACCTCATATTCGCTCTTTAACGTTTGATCATCAGGATCAATCCGTCATCCTTGATGCTGCTACCCGACGTAATCTGGAAATTACTCAAAATCTAGCAGGCGGAACCGATAACACGCTCGCTGCAGTACTCGACCATTGTGCAACTCCGATGGGCAGCCGAATGCTGAAGCGTTGGTTGCATCAGCCTATGCGTTGCATTGAAACGTTAAACAATCGCCTTGATGCGATTGGTGAGATTAAAGAACAAGCTCTGTTTGCTGATCTTCAACCAACGTTAAAGCAAATTGGTGATATTGAACGTATCTTAGCGCGCCTTGCATTACGCTCTGCTCGCCCTCGCGATATGGCTAGACTTCGCAATGCCATGCAACAGCTACCAGAGCTAGAATCTGTCACCGCTTCTTTGACCCATCCGTACCTAACGAAATTGGCGAAGTATGCAGCTCCGATTGACGAAGTATGTGACCTGTTAGAGCGCGCGATTAAAGAAAATCCGCCGGTTGTTATTCGTGATGGTGGCGTCATCGCTGAAGGCTACAATGCGGAGCTCGATGAATGGCGAAAATTGGCAGACGGTGCAACAGAATATCTTGAGCAGCTTGAGCGAGATGAGCGTGAACGACACGGTATCGATACGCTTAAAGTAGGCTACAACAACGTTCATGGCTTCTTTATCCAAGTAAGCCGTGGCCAGAGCCATTTGGTTCCACCGCATTATGTACGTCGCCAAACACTCAAAAACGCTGAACGCTACATCATCCCAGAGCTTAAGGAACACGAAGACAAAGTACTTAACTCGAAATCTAAAGCGTTAGCACTTGAGAAACAGTTGTGGGAAGAACTGTTTGATCTATTGATGCCAAACCTTGAGAAGCTGCAAAACCTAGCTTCTGCCCTGTCTCAACTGGATGTATTACAAAACCTAGCAGAGCGTGCAGATTCGTTAGATTACTGCCGCCCAACGCTTGTGAAAGACGCAGGAATTCACATTCAAGCTGGTCGTCATCCAGTCGTAGAACAAGTAACAACAGAGCCGTTCATCGCGAACCCAATTGAGCTTAACCCAGCCCGTAAGATGTTGATCATCACCGGTCCAAACATGGGTGGTAAATCAACCTACATGCGTCAAACT
Source organism: Vibrio sp. 1078-1 (assembly GCF_033340475.1). Lineage (NCBI taxonomy): Bacteria > Pseudomonadati > Pseudomonadota > Gammaproteobacteria > Vibrionales > Vibrionaceae > Vibrio > Vibrio sp. 1078-1. Next base: position 73,136 of record NZ_JAWOWM010000013.1, on the reverse strand, counting down.
GCGCTGATTGCATTGATGGCACATATCGGCTCTTATGTACCGGCAGAATCCGCACAGATTGGTTCTTTAGATCGTATATTTACTCGTATTGGTGCGTCAGATGATCTTGCATCTGGCCGCTCGACCTTCATGGTAGAAATGACCGAAACAGCCAATATTCTTCACAACGCAACTAAGAACAGTTTGGTGCTAATGGATGAAATCGGACGCGGTACTAGTACTTACGACGGTCTCTCTTTAGCTTGGGCAAGTGCGGAATGGCTCGCAACACAAATTGGTGCGATGACCCTATTTGCAACTCACTACTTCGAATTAACAGAGTTACCGAACCAACTGCCAAGCTTAGCGAACGTTCACTTGGATGCCGTAGAACATGGAGACAGCATTGCCTTTATGCACGCAGTTCAAGAAGGTGCGGCAAGTAAGTCTTACGGCTTGGCTGTTGCGGGCTTAGCTGGCGTACCAAAAACGGTCATCAAAAATGCGCGTAACAAGCTATCTCAGCTAGAGCAACTGGGGCAAAACAGTGACACACCGCGTCCAAGTGCAGTAGATGTGGCTAACCAGTTGAGCCTGATTCCAGAGCCTAGCGAGGTCGAACAAGCTCTGTCAGGTATTGATCCTGACGACTTAACGCCACGCCAAGCTCTTGAAGAGCTGTATCGCTTGAAAAGGATGCTGTAAATAGACTCACACCAAGGAGCAAAAAAGAAAAAAGGCTATGGGGAACCATAGCCTTTTGCGTATCTAGTGGAATACGGATTATTTAATCGTCTTCTACGTTAAACAAGTTTTCCATATTCAAACCTTGTTTGATTAGGACTTCACGAAGACGACGCAAACCTTCCACTTGTATTTGACGTACTCGCTCACGTGTCAGGCCAATCTCTCGACCAACTTCTTCCAGCGTCGAAGGCTCGTAGCCTAGTAGGCCGAAGCGACGTGCAAGCACTTCTTTCTGTTTCGGATTCAACTCTTCTAACCAATGAATCAACGATGATTTGATGTCGTCATCTTGAGTCGAAACTTCTGGATCAGAGTTGTTTGCATCAGGAATAATATCCAGCAGCGCTTTCTCACCGTCACCACCGATTGGCGTGTCGACAGAGCTAATACGCTCATTAAGGCGTAACATTTTGCTTACGTCTTCGACTGGAATATCTAATTGAGCAGCAATTTCTTCTGCGGTCGGTTCGTGATCGAGCTTTTGAGAAAGTTCACGCGCAGTACGCAGATAAATGTTCAGCTCTTTCACTACGTGGATAGGTAGACGGATCGTGCGAGTTTGGTTCATCAACGCTCGCTCTATCGTTTGTCGGATCCACCACGTTGCGTAAGTAGAGAAACGGAAACCACGTTCTGGGTCGAATTTTTCGACCGCTCGGATCAAGCCGAGGTTACCTTCTTCAATCAGATCGAGTAGTGCTAGACCACGGTTACTGTATCGACGAGAAATCTTAACAACCAAACGTAGGTTACTTTCGATCATACGTTTGCGTGCCGCTTCGTCGCCACGTAGGGCGCGTCTTGCGTAAAGCACTTCTTCTTCGGCAGTAAGTAAAGGTGAGAAGCCAATTTCGCCCAAATACAACTGAGTTGCATCTAAGCTTTTACTGCTCGCGTCAAATTCTTCACGCGCAGTCGCTTTGCTTTCTGTGGATGATGATCTTTCGAGTTCGTTATCAATGGTCTTCACTGACGCATTGTCAAATGCAAACTCTTCAACTTTGGTTACTGTGTTGCTGATACTCATAACGCCTCCCCCTGGCGAGTTAGCAAGACATGACAACTCAATATGTCGCTAAATGATGTCGCAAGTTGTTTTTCAAAGTTTTAAGGCAAATAGCGTTTTGGATTCACTGATTTACCTTGATAGCGAATTTCAAAGTGTAGTTTGACCGACTTTGCACCTGAACTACCCATGGTGGCGATTTTTTGTCCGCTTTTTACGCTTTGTCCTTCTGTGACCAGCAGTTTGTCATTATGTGCGTATGCGCTTAAATAATTGTCGTTATGCTTTACTATAATTAAGTTGCCATAACCTCGTAGCGCATTGCCTGAATAAACGACTGTGCCGGCTGCGGTTGAAACGATAGGTTGACCACGCTGTCCTGCGATGTCGATACCTTTATTTCCCTGTTCTCCCGCCGAAAAGTTCTTGATTACTCTCCCTTTTGTTGGCCACAACCACTTTGAGACTTTATCACTCTTTGCTGTGGTAGTTGGCGCTTTTTGCTTCACTTTTTGGTTATCTTTTGAACCAACATACTCCTTTGTTTTCGATTGTTCAACCTTCTTTGGTGGCTGTTTTTGTACGACTTTAGGCTTAGTCTCTGTAGGTTTTTGACTAGAGTTTTTACTCGAAGGTTTAGGTTTAGAGGCTGTTGATGTTTTCGTCACTGGAGCTGGGGGGGTCGTAACAACAGGAGCCACAACGGGTTCAACTTTTTGACCATATTTAGGGGCGACATATTTCGGAGCCCAAAGTTTTAGCCTCTGTCCTGGGTAGATAGTGTAAGGCTGAGTTAACTCATTGTAACGAACAAGATCATTTACATCTTTATCTGTGACATAAGCTATGAAGTAAAGCGTATCGCCTTTTTTTACCTCATAATAACTCCCTCTGTAACTCCCTCTTTCAAGGCTTGAATAGTCTTTTTTTAGGCTAGAGACAGGTGCAGGGGAATGCGCTGCACAACCAACTAGTCCTGCAGCAAACACAAAGCTAATACCAATATGACGTAGTAACTTATTCACCTATCCCTAACCCTTAAGCTAAATCACCCGCAACCAGAGGTACGAACCGAACCATTTCTACAACGGTAGAGAGATATTCGTCTCCCTTACGCTCTATTTTTAATAACTGTTGCTCCGTATCTCCAACAGGAATGACCATTTTGCCGCCATCTCTTAATTGTGAGAGAAGAGCTTGGGGAATCACTTCAGCGGCAGCGGTAACAATGATAGCATCGAAAGGACCTCGCGCTTCCCAGCCCTGCCACCCATCAGCATGCTTAGTTGAAACATTGTAGATATCCAATTGCTTCAGGCGACGCTTTGCTTCCCATTGCAACGATTTAATTCGCTCAACGGAGTATACATGATCAACAATTTGCGCCAGTACCGCGGTTTGATAACCCGATCCCGTTCCGATTTCCAGAACACGACTCGCCGGCTCTAGCTCAAGCAACTCGGTCATACGAGCAACGATATAAGGCTGAGAAATAGTTTGTCCCTGACCAATTGGTAACGCATTGTTATCATAGGCTTGGTGCATCATCGCTTGAGAAACAAAGCTTTCTCGTGGCAAGCGTTGGATAGCATCCAGAACTCTTTGGTCTTTGATGCCACTGGAGATAAGAAACGCTATCAACCTGTCAGCATGTGGGTTACTCATTACTTCTCTTCCTTTAACCAACTATCCATAGCACGCAGCGACTCGTGAGCGGTGAGATCAACTTGCAGAGGCGTCATTGAAACTCGGCCATGCTCAATTGCATAAAAGTCCGTGCCCTCTCCTGCATCTTGCTCCTTTCCTGGTGGCCCTAACCAATAAATGTCATGGCCTCTCGGATCTTTCTGCTTGATCATATTCTCTGCGTGATGACGTGCACCTAAACGCGTAACTTCAATTTCACCTAAATTCTCTGATGGTAAGTCAGGCACGTTTACGTTCAGTAGACGATTCGTTGGAATCGGCGACGCTAAATGCTGTTGTACAATTTGACGTGCAATTTTAGCGGCGGATTCGAAATGTCGCTTACCCACTAGTGAAAAAGCCACCGACTGAACGCCAAGGAAATGACCTTCCATGGCGGCTGCTACTGTTCCAGAATAAAGAACATCATCACCCAAATTAGCGCCATGGTTGATTCCTGACAGAACAAGATCAGGCAAATCATCTTTCATTAGCTCATTCAGCGCGAAATGCACACAATCCGTGGGCGTGCCTTGCACTGAGTAGATATTTGGGGCAATTTCAGTCACGCGTAATGGTTGTTCTAATGTGAGTGAATTCGAAGCACCTGAACGATTTCGATCAGGTGCGACAATGGTCACTTCGGCGATATCTCTCAACTCATCAGCGAGGGCATGAATCCCTTGTGCATGAACACCATCATCATTGCTGATTAAGACTCTTAAGGGCTTCGGGTTTCGTGAATCCTGTTCCATTAGTATTCTCTTTCTACTTCAACCTCATTAACTAACTCACGAACAATAGAGGTCGCAAAAGATCCCGCATCCAGTGAGAAAGTCAGCGTAATGTTGTTACCTTCAACCGTCCAAGCTAAATCTTTTGGCTTCAGCGCAATATCGCGACGATCGTGGCGCATGCGATTACCACGAATCAGCGCCATGAGGTCAGGCTCTTCGTCTAAAAACGGTTGCTCTAATGCCAGAGCCTCGGCTTGAGTAGGCAGTGCATTATCGCCAGCAAGCGCAGCGGTAATTGCCGCTTCACCTTGTGCAAATTGTACTTGCAAATCAGTGATGTTGTTTGCATCAATCAACTGAGTGCCAGAATTCGTCTGTGCAATGTCACCATCAATGAACTTATCAAACACACCATTCTCTAGACGAGCTGAAACGATGCGGTTGAAAATCCACGAACGAGCCGCTGATAAATACATGCTTCGCTTGTTTTGATTGCGGGTACGAACGTTTTCGCGTCCCCATCGACGTGCTTCTTCAAGGTTGTTGCCATCGTTACCAAAACGCTGACTACCAAAGTAGTTTGGCACGCCAACTTGTTTCACTTTTTCAAGACGTTGCTCTACATCCGCTATATCTGTCACTTCAGACAAAGTAACCACGAACTCGTTCCCTACTAGGTCACCAGGACGCAGTTTTTTATTGTGACGATCTGTTGCAAGGATTTCGATACTTGGGTATTGAGCCAAAAACGCTGAAAAATCTGGCGTTTCACCTTTTGGTAAATGGACACTTAACCACTGTTCCGTCACCGCATGACGGTCTTTAAGACCCGCCCAGCTAACGTCTTTCGACTTAACACCACAGGCTTTTGCTAACTCGTTAGCAACGAAGCTGGTGTTCTCGCCCGTTTTACGGATACGAACCATTAAGTGCTCGCCTTCGCCCGTAAAGGCAAAACCTAAATCTTCGCGAACCTGAAAATGCTCTGGCTGCGCTTTAATTTTTGCCGATGCAACTGGCTTACCCGTTAGGTAAGCCAATGAAGATAAAATGTCTGACATGATGTGTTTCCGCTGATATCACAGCTTAGAGGAGCAAATTGCTAGTTATTGCTTAAACAGAAGTACAACGGCTTCCGTTGCTATGCCTTCTTTGCGTCCAGTAAAACCGAGACGTTCTGTCGTCGTCGCTTTTACGTTAATGTTACTAATGTCGGTTTCTAGGTCTTCGGCTATCGCCGCACACATTGCGTCAATGTGTGGTGCCATTTTAGGCGCTTGTGCCATGATGGTTACATCAGCATTGCCAAGACGGTAGCCTTGCTCTTTAACTCGACGGTAAACGTCTTTCAGTAATTCACGACTGTTTGCGCCTTTCCATTTATCATCCGTATCTGGGAAATGACGACCAATATCGCCGGCAGCAATCGCGCCCAGCAGAGCATCCGTTAACGCATGCAACGCTACATCGCCATCTGAGTGAGCAATCAAACCTTGCTCATAAGGGATTGCTACACCACCAATAATGACTGGGCCTTCACCACCGAATTTATGTACATCGAAACCATGACCAATTCGAATCATTTTCTATCCTTTCTTTATTCGCCGCGCTCACGGCTTAGATAAAACTCGGCTAACGCAAGATCTTCTGGCTGAGTGATTTTTATATTGTTCGCATTCCCTTGAACTAAGGCTGGCTTCTCGCCTAACCATTCCAAAGCCGAGGCTTCATCAGTAATGGTTACACCCTGTTCTAATGCGTCAGCCAGTGCTTGAGTAAGCTGCTGAGTTTTAAACATTTGTGGAGTCAGTGCATGCCACAATGCTTCTCTATCTACCGTATGATCGATATCTTGCACTGCGTTTGCTCGCTTCATTGTATCTCTCACAGGAGATGCGAGAATGCCACCCGTTGAGTGGGCGCAGCAAACATCAATCAAACGGTCAATGTCGGATGTTAATACACATGGCCTTGCAGCGTCGTGAACTAATACCCACTCGCTTTCCAGATGCTCATTGACATAGTTTAGCCCTGATAACACAGAGTCTGCTCTTTCTTTACCACCAGCTACACGAATCACATCTGGGTGCTTAGCAACGGACAATTCTGGGTAATATGGGTCGCCGTCAGTAACGGCAACGACAACCTTAGAAATATTTGGGTGAGAAAGCAGTTTCTCTACGGTATGTTCCAGTACCGCTTTACCTTCGATCAATAAATATTGCTTAGGGCGATCTGCCTTCATTCTGCTACCCACACCAGCAGCAGGCACAATTGCGATATGCGATGAGTTCATATCCAACATTTTAATGGTTTTCCTCACCTATAATGCGGTAAAAAGTCTCGCCATCTTTAACTAAACCGAGCTCATGACGCGCACGTTCTTCAATCGCATCAAGACCTTGCCTTAAGTCATCAATCTCAGCGAACATTTCATTGTTGCGAGCTTGTAGCTTGCTGTTCACTTGTTGCTGAACTTCAATTTCATCTTTTACTGTGTAGTAGTCAGACACTCCGTTTTTACCAAACCATAGAGTGTATTGAAGCAAGCCAAACAGTAGCGTAAGGGCTATAACAAAGATTCGCATATCGCTGCTAACATTCTGTACCGGAAGGAATTAGATAAGGTGACATATATAGCATAAATGCGAGGTTGCCTCTAGGGGAGAAAGGGAGACTCACACGCTCCTTACAAGAAATAAGCAGCAAAATGAAACAAGCTCATAGGAAGCGCTCCTTACCCATGACCAAAGTAAGAGCCAAAAATACAAACTTATAAATACAAAAAAACCGCCGTAGCGATGGTTTCAAAAAGCTATTTAGCGAAACTTTACTCAATAAGAATTAAGCTTGACCTTTAACTTCTTTAAGACCGCTTCCTTGAAACATGGAGGAGCGCGCTCACTTAGCGCTTCCGTCATATAAAAAACGCCCCGCAAGTGCGAGGCGTTTTCAAAAGCTTTAAGTTAAGCGGTTAATTCAATTAAGAATTAAGCTTGACCTTTAACTTCTTTAAGACCGTTGAAAGGAGCGCGCTCACCTAGAGCTTCCTCGATACGGATTAGCTGGTTGTACTTAGCAACACGGTCAGAACGGCTCATAGAACCAGTTTTGATTTGACCTGCAGCTGTACCTACCGCTAGGTCAGCGATAGTTGCATCTTCAGTTTCGCCAGAACGGTGAGAGATTACTGCTGTGTAACCTGCGTCTTTAGCCATCTTGATTGCAGCTAGAGTCTCAGTTAGAGAACCGATTTGGTTGAACTTGATAAGGATAGAGTTAGCTACGCCTTTCTCGATACCTTCAGCAAGGATCTTAGTGTTAGTAACGAATAGATCGTCACCTACTAGTTGAAGCTTGTCACCTAGTAGTTCAGTTTGGTGCTTGAAGCCATCCCAGTCAGACTCGTCTAGACCGTCTTCGATAGAAACGATTGGGAATTGGTTAGCTAGCTCAGCTAGGTAGTGGTTGAACTCTTCAGAAGTGAAAGTTTTACCTTCGCCTTTCATGTTGTAGATGCCAGCTTCTTTGTCGAAGAACTCAGATGCAGCACAGTCCATAGCTAGAGTTACGTCTTTACCTAGTTCGTAACCAGCAGCTGCAACAGCTTCTGCGATAACTTCTAGAGCTTCAGCGTTAGATTTAAGGTTAGGAGCGAAACCACCTTCATCACCAACTGCAGTGCTGTAGCCTTTAGACTTAAGAACTTTAGCTAGGTTGTGGAATACTTCTGCACCGATACGTAGACCTTCTTTAAGAGTCTTAGCGCCAACTGGTTGGATCATGAACTCTTGGATGTCAACGTTGTTGTCTGCGTGCTCACCACCGTTGATGATGTTCATCATTGGTAGAGGCATAGAGAACTGACCTGCAGTGCCGTTTAGCTCAGCGATGTGCTCGTATAGAGGCATGCCTTTCGCAGCAGCAGCAGCTTTAGCGTTTGCTAGAGAAACAGCTAGGATAGCGTTAGCACCGAATTTAGATTTGTTTTCAGTGCCGTCTAGTTCGATCATTACTGCGTCGATTGCAGCTTGGTCTTTAGCGTCTTTGCCAACTAGAGCTTCAGCGATTGGGCCGTTTACAGCTTCAACTGCTTTAAGAACACCTTTACCTAGGAAACGTGCTTTGTCACCGTCACGTAGCTCAAGAGCTTCGCGAGAACCAGTAGATGCGCCAGATGGAGCTGCCGCCATACCTACGAAACCGCCTTCTAGGTGTACTTCAGCTTCTACAGTTGGGTTACCACGTGAGTCGATGATTTCACGACCTAGAACTTTAACGATCTTAGACATTAATGTTTCCTCTCGTTTCAAATATAAATGTCAATCTTAAAGGGCAGCAGCACAACCTTCGCCGCCGCCCGTATCCTTTTACTTCTCGAATTCGCCGCGTGCGTTTTGGCCCGCAGCCTTAACAAAACCTGCAAACAATGGATGTCCATCGCGAGGAGTCGAGGTGAATTCTGGGTGGAACTGAGCCGCTACAAACCATGGGTGAGCTGGGTTCTCAATCATTTCCACTAACTTCTTGTCCGCAGATAGACCTGATACTTTTAGGCCTGCTTTTTCGATTTGCGGACGAAGCACGTTATTCACTTCGTAACGGTGACGGTGACGTTCATGGATCGTCGCGCTACCGTACAGTTCACGAGCTTTAGTCCCTTTCTCTAGGTGACACAGCTGTGAACCAAGACGCATCGTACCGCCTAGGTCAGACTTTTCAGTACGCTCTTCTACGCTACCTGATTCGTCTACCCACTCTGTGATCAAACCTACCACAGGGTACTTAGTCTCTTTGTTAAATTCTGTTGAATGTGCACCTTCCATACCCGCAACGTTACGCGCGTATTCGATTAGTGCAACTTGCATACCCAAACAAATACCTAGGTAAGGCACGTTATTTTCACGTGCATATTGAGCCGCACGGATCTTGCCTTCAATACCACGATCGCCGAAGCCACCTGGTACTAGGATTGCGTCCAAACCTTCTAGAAGTTCAACGCCTTTTGTTTCGATATCTTGTGAGTCTACATACTTAATTGTGACGCTTAGGCGGTTTTTCAAGCCAGCGTGTTTAAGCGCTTCGTTCACAGATTTGTATGCATCTGGTAATTCAATGTATTTACCAACCATACCGATGGTTACTTCACCAGTAGGATTTGCTTCTTCGTAGATAACCTGTTCCCATTCAGAAAGGTCTGCTTCAGGAGCAGTAATACCAAAGCGAGCACACACAAGGTCATCTAGCCCTTGAGATTTAATCAACTGAGGGATCTTGTAGATAGAGTCTACATCCTTCATTGAAATTACTGCTTTTTCTGGAACATTACAGAACAGTGCGATTTTTTTACGCTCATTCGCAGGAATAACGCGATCGCTACGGCAAACTAGGATGTCTGGCTGAATACCGATAGATAGAAGTTCTTTTACTGAGTGTTGCGTCGGCTTAGTTTTCACTTCGCCCGCTGCCGCTAGGTAAGGAACAAGTGTTAGGTGCATGAACATTGCGCGCTCACGGCCTAGCTCAACAGCTAGCTGACGAATCGCTTCCATAAATGGTAGTGATTCGATATCACCAACAGTACCGCCAACTTCAACGATAGCCACATCATGGCCTTCAGAACCTGCAATAACGCGATCTTTGATTGCGTTAGTGATATGAGGGATAACTTGAATAGTTGCGCCTAGGTAGTCACCACGACGTTCTTTACGAAGTACGTCGGCATAAACACGACCTGCAGTGAAGTTGTTACGCTTGGTCATCTTGGTACGGATGAAACGCTCGTAGTGACCAAGGTCAAGGTCAGTCTCTGCGCCATCTTCTGTAACGAACACTTCACCGTGCTGAGTAGGGCTCATTGTGCCCGGGTCAACGTTGATGTAAGGGTCAAGCTTCATCATAGTCACTTTAAGACCACGAGCTTCTAGAATAGCCGCAAGAGATGCTGCTGCAATACCTTTACCTAGAGAGGATACAACCCCGCCAGTAACAAAAATGTAATTTGTCGTCATGTTTAACCTGAAATTGGTTGAATGAGGGAAATGGAGTGCTTCTGGACGGGAGATAAATATACCAGAAGCTCCTTACCGCCACAACGTGAAATCTATCACACCGTAATTTTTTATTTTTTGCTTCAAATCAAAGTGAGCAAAGACAACCCAAAGTCCGTTTCGTGTAACCAAACAAGCTGACCTTATATTATGTATTCTGCCAGTTTACCTCTGCCTCGATTCTTCTTGTTTTACTTCATCCCAAAAATGGTCAAGTTCTGATAAAGAACAATCTGTAAGTACTTTGCCTGACTGCTGGACCTTGCCTTCAACTTGTTTAAAACGTCGCGCAAACTTTACGTTTGCTTTTCCTAGCGCGACTTCTGGGTTTTTATCAAGGTGGCGAGCCAAATTGACAGTCGCAAATAGCAAATCACCGAGCTCCAACTCAACTTTCTCTTCATCGGGCTGAACTTGCAGTGCCTCTTCCATGACTTCGTCAATTTCTTCTCGTACTTTATCGACAACCGGGCCAAGTGAATCCCAATCAAACCCAAATTTTGCACATTTTTTCTGAATTTTTGTAGCACGAGAAAGTGCCGGTAAAGAGTTTGGTATTGAGTCTAGGATACTTTCTTCCGCTTTGCCTACTAGGGCTTTTTCTTTTGCTTTTTCCGCTTCCCAGTTCGCGTTAATTTCCTCGTCAGATTCAAACTCAACATCTGAAAAAACATGCGGGTGGCGACGAGTCAGTTTTTCGTTCACGGTTTCGACGACATCCGAAAAGTCGAACAGCTCTTGCTCTTTCGCTAGCTGACTGTAAAAAATCACCTGAAACAACAAATCCCCTAGCTCTTCTTTTAGATTGGGCCAATCTCGATTTTGAATCGCGTCCACCACCTCGTAGGTTTCTTCTATTGTATGCGGAACGATGGTGTCAAAGGTTTGTTTTAAGTCCCAAGGGCAACCGTTTTCGGGGTCACGCAGCTTCGCCATGATTTGTTCTAACTGTTCAATTGGATGACTCATTTTTTGTTCCTTTAAACCTTTCTATTAAAGAAAAAGGTGAGCAGCCAAAACCACTCACCTTCTACATTATATTTTCTCAGCAGCTTTCACTAAGTAATTGTTACTTTGACAAGGCAACAAGTTTTCGCGACTCCTGAGCATAGCCTACTATGTGATGCCCCTGAGCCGGCACGTCGGAATAAGTGCAGCTAACGCAGATAAAAAGCCAAATATGACGCAAGTGTAACTCTGTAAATAGTTGAAGTTGTAGCTAGGCGACAAACAAACGAGACTCCTGAGCATGGTTCACCATGTGATGGAGCGAGTGCGTGCAGTCAACAACGCTACAACGATAACTATGACGAGAGTTTTAGCCGAGGCGTTTCACCGTCATGACATCCTTGATCTGTTCCACACGTTTCGAAACCCGCGAAAGCACCTCAATATTGGTGACTTCTAGGTCAAAGTCCATGATGGCAAGTTGACGTCTGTAGTCGACTCGGTTCTTCATACTGGTCACTTTGATCTTTTCGTTGGCGAACAGTGTCGTAATGTCTTTGAGTAGACCACCTCGCTCCATCGCTTCAACACGCACGGTGAGGATGTATGACCCCACAAAGCCGCTGCCCCAGACTGTATCGATGATGCGCTCTGGCGCATGATGGCGCAGTTCTTCTAGCTGTTCACAGTCACTACGGTGTACTGAAATCCCACGACCTTGCGTTATGTAACCAGAGATATCGTCACCTGGAATTGGCTGACAGCAACGTGCTAGATGTGTCATTAGGTTATCGACGCCTTCTACTACAACTGCGTCTTTTTTCGGTCGGCTTTGCGCGGGTGATTTATGCTCAGCTTCTTGCAGTTTTTCCAGTGCTTGCTGATCTTCTTCCTCTGCCGTTGGCTTGTTAACTAACGCGTTGATATGGTTAATTATTTGGTTGATACGCAAATCACCGCTACCTACACCAACATACAATTCATCTGGTGTTTTGACGTTAAACCGCTTGAGGGCGTAATGCTCTGCATCTTTTAACGTTGCGCCAATTTTGGCTAACTCATGCTCAAGGATTTCACGACCTGCTTCAAGGTTCTTCTCACGGCTTTGTTTTCGGAACCAGGCGTTAATTTTGGCACGCGCACGACCAGAATGAACGAAGCCTAATGATGGGTTTAACCAGTCACGTGATGGGTTAGGTTCTTTCTGAGTGATAATCTCGACTTGGTCACCCATATGTAATTTATGCGTGAACGGCACAATACGACCTCCGACTTTGGCACCGATACAACGGTGTCCCACTTCGGAGTGAATGTGATAGGCAAAATCTAGCGGCGTTGCCCCCATTGGCAAATCGACAACATCACCACGTGGTGTAAAGGCATAAACACGGTCATCAAAGACTTGGCTACGCAGCTCATCGAGCATTTCGCCAGAGTCAGACATTTCTTCTTGCCAATCCAATAGCTTACGCAGCCACGTAATCTTCTCATCATAACCGCTTCGGCTGCTTGCCCCTTCTTTATATTTCCAGTGCGCTGCAACCCCCAGTTCCGACTCTTCATGCATTTGCTTGGTACGAATCTGGATCTCGATGGTTTTGCCTTCTGGCCCTAGAATTACTGTATGGATCGATTGATAACCGTTTGGTTTAGGGTTAGCAACGTAGTCATCAAACTCGCTCGGTAGATGCTTGTATTTGGTGTGAACTACGCCTAAAGCCGCGTAACAGTCTTGCAGTTTGTCTGCGATGATACGTACTGCTCGAACATCAAACAGCTCATCGAATGCCAAACTCTTCTTCTGCATTTTTCGCCAAATGCTGTAGATGTGCTTAGGTCGACCACTCACTTCGGCATTGATGCCCGACACTTCCATTTCGTGCGTGAGGTCTTCAACAAAGTCTTTGATGTACTGTTCACGAACGATGCGTCGCTCAGAAAGCTGCTTGGCAATTTGTTTGTAAGTTTCCGGCTGTTGGTAGCGGAAAGCGTAATCTTCAATTTCCCATTTCAGCTGACCGATGCCTAATCGGTTTGCTAGCGGCGCATAGATGTTGGCACACTCTTTTGCCGCCGCACGTCGAACTTCATCAGGCGCTTTTTTAACTTCAATAAGGTTACAAATTCGCTCCGCAAGCTTGATAACCACGCAGCGGAAGTCATCCACCATGGCAAGCAGCATGCGGCGTACGTTATCTACCTGAGATGACGCTGCACTGCCTTCCATGTTGACGTTGAGTTGGCCAATAGCAGCCATTTCTTCAACGCCGTCGATTAATTTTATGATTTCTTTGCTGTATTTCTCTTCCAGAATTTCTCTGTTAAAAGCACCACTTGAAACCAAAGGAAACAGTTGAGCAGCCACTAAAGTGGCTTGATCCATAGACAAGGTGATCAAAATTTCGATCATTTCTCGTCCACGCCACAACAACAGCTCCGCTTGCTCGTTATCAGCTAATACCGTCTGGCAATCTCGATATACTTCGATTAAGCGTGAGGCTGTGTTTTTCTCTTGTCCTAGGCTAGCCACCCAGTTTTCGAGTTCAAACTGTTCATCTTGGTTTAAATGCGCGCTTCTTACCGCAACCATCTCATCATCCTAATTATTATATTCGTGTGGTTTGACTAACACCGTCCAGGTTAGTTCTTTTTACCGCGCGTACACGCTGGCTTTATGACCACCCACCACAAATAAGGGGTCAAAGTCCTAAAGTTAGGACTTTTCAAACAATGCCATCGATTCTAGATGACTGGTATGAGGGAACATGTCCAGCATACCTAATTTCGTTAATTTATAGCCTTGCTCTATCAAGCTTTGACTATCCCTAGCAAGGGTAGCAGGATTACAAGAAACATAAACTACACGCTGTGCGCCAAGCTCAGAAACTTGATCGATGATCCCACTCGCTCCCGCGCGTGCTGGGTCTAATAATACTTTATCAAACCGCTCTGCGGCCCAGGCTTGGCCTTCAAAATCTTGCTCAAGGTTAGCGTGATAAAATTGCGCGTTATTGATTTGGTTCAAAGATGCATTGTTTGTGGCTTTTTCTACCATCTCTGCAACACCCTCTACTCCAACCACGTACTTAGCTAATTTCGCAACTGGTAAACTAAAGTTGCCTAAGCCACAGAACAAATCTAACACTCGGTCACTCTTTTGTGGGTCTAACCACTCAACCGCTTGTTTGACCATTTGTTGGTTTACACCTTGGTTTACTTGAATAAAGTTATTTGGTGCAAAAGGGATTTTCACTCCAACTTCTTGATAAAAAGGCATATCGCCTTCGATAAGGTCTAATTGTTCTGTCGATGGCATTAAGTACAACGATGCGCCATGACGTTTTGCCAACTCCGTTAGAGATTGAGTTTCACTCGTTGTCAGAGCGCTCAAGTGGCGCAGCGTAATACACGGACCATTATCACCAAGTACCAGCTCTACATGACCCAATTGTTCCGGCTTTTTGAACGCTTTTAGGGCTGAGTAAATCTCTGGCAGCAAAACATTCAGTTCCGGTGCCAGCACTGGGCAATCGGTCACTTGCGCAATTTGCTTACTCTGCTTTTTACGGAAACCAAAATGTAGCTGACGTGTTTTTTTATCAACAAACAAGCTCACTCTCGCACGGCGACGGTAGGCCTGCGAATATCCCAATAACGGGGCATCTAGTTCAATGTCACTGCCTGAAAATTTTCGCATTAGCTGACGCAACGTTTGCTGTTTGTACGTCAATTGTTGGTCATAATCTAGATGCTGCAAATCACAGCCACCGCACTCATTATAATGTGGGCAAAATGGCTCCACACGAGCTTCACTCGGCTTAAGGATTTTAATCAACTTACCGCGAGCGTATTTGCTCTTTTCTTCCACCAATTGAGTGACCACCTCCTCACCCGGCAGTGCTCCATCAATAAACAATGGCTTCTTTTTGAGGTAAGCAATGCCTGCGCCGTGGTGATCTAAACGCTCTACTTGCACTGCTTGGTGCCGAGTATTGAGTTGGGTTTTCTTTTTCGGTTGAAAGATGCGTGCCATGCTCTATGCCTGATTTATGTGTAATTGCTCTTCGGCTTCACTATTCTTGATTGCAGCCGTTGTGTGATTCGAGTGACTTGATTATGCTTACCGTTTATTCGGTGACGTCACTTCTTTGCTCAAGGCTTTATCGTGCGCTTGAGAAATAATGCGTTATTTTCCCATATCCAGACTCCGATGTAATTAGATAACATGACCAGATATGGCTTACGAGCACGTGTAATTACACTAACTCTCGCTCCCACTCTCATTATTGGTTTATTACTGAGCGGCTTTTTCTCATTTAACCGCTACCAAGACCTTGAGAAACAAGTTATCACCACTGGTAACAGCATTATTGAGCCGCTGGCGATTGCCAGTGAAACTCATCTACTATCAGAAAGCCGAGAGGCGGTACGTCGCTTGATAAGCTACGCGCACCGTAAAAACTCCAAACTGGTTCGTAGTATCGCGGTATTTGATGAACATCATGAGCTCTTTGTAACCTCTAACTTTCATCCTAATTTTGAAGCCTTGATGTTTCCCAAAGATAAACCGATCCCGCAACTGGGTAATTCGGAAATCTACGAAAACTCACTGATATTGCGTGTCCCCATTTTGTCAGAAGGTCACTACTTAGCGGAGTTGTCGAACGAAAGCCAAGGCACAAAAGCGATTGGTTACATCGCCGTCGAGTTAGATCTCTCCTCCTTGAGGCTGCAACAGTATCAAGAAGTCTTCTCTGCGTTTTTAGTTCTGGTTCTCGGTCTTGGCTTAGCAAGTGTGTTTGCTTCACGTCTAATGCACGATGTGACCCAACCTATCACCCACATGAAGAATGTCGTTGACCGCATTCGCCGCGGTCATCTGGATGTGCGTATCGAAGGCAAAATGCACGGGGAGTTAGACCAGCTAAAAAATGGCATCAACGCCATGGCGGTATCGTTATCAGAATATCACGTGGAGATGCAGCACAGTATAGACCAAGCCACGTCCGACTTACGTGAAACGCTTGAGCAGCTAGAAATTCAGAACGTTGAGCTGGATATCGCGAAGAAACGCGCGCAAGAAGCGGCCAGGGTTAAGTCAGAGTTCTTGGCAAACATGTCGCACGAGCTGCGTACTCCGCTCAATGGGGTGATTGGCTTTACTCGTCAAATGCTTAAAACGCAGCTTTCTAACAGCCAAACGGATTACCTACAGACGATTGAGAAATCGGCGAACAACCTGCTGAATATCATCAATGACATTCTCGACTTCTCGAAACTTGAAGCGGGTAAGCTGGCGCTGGAAAACATTCCTTTTGATTTCCGAGAAAGTTTAGAAGAGGTAATTAACCTACAAGCCACAAGTGCACATGAGAAAGGGTTAGAAATCACCCTAAAAGTGGACCCTAAAATTCCACCGGGTTTAGTTGGGGATCCACTACGTATTCAGCAAATTTTGACGAACTTAGTCGGTAACTCAATCAAGTTTACCGAGCGAGGCAACATTGATGTTAGCGTAGAAATGCGCTCTCAATCAGGAGACTCCGTCGAACTGCAATTCATGGTGCGTGATACCGGTATTGGTATCTCTGAGCGTCAGCAAGCGCAGTTGTTCCAAGCCTTTAGCCAAGCAGATGCAAGTATTTCACGTCGTTACGGCGGTACTGGCCTTGGTCTGGTCATCACTCAGAAACTGGTGAGCCAGATGGGCGGCGAAATCAGTTTAACCAGCCGTCTACACCAAGGTTCAACCTTCTGGTTTACGGTGCGCTTGCACTCAACCGAGATGCCAATGAGCGAACTGATTGAAGTGGAACTTCTGACTGGGAAGCAGTTACTGCTGATTGAACCAAACATGCAAGCCGCATCCGTAACCCAACAGATTCTGAGTCAGGAGGGTATTTTAGTAACATACCGCTCTTCGCTACCAAACAACGAAGAACAATATGATTATGTATTGTTGAATTTAGCGGCCAACCAGACTCACGATGCGGAAGTTATTACACCTTGGATAGAACAAGCGAAACGTATGGCTCCGAGTGTTCTTCTAGGGACACCGAGTACCGAATTGGCGCTTGCGGACCAAATAATGACAGAGCATCACGTCCAGTGCCTGACGAAGCCATTGTCTCGCCGTAAGTTGCTACAAAGCCTGATTAGCGAACATGTAGAATCGCCACCTGTATTAAGCGCTCCAATTACGCCAAGCGAAGGGGACCGTTTACCTCTGACTGTACTAGCAGTGGATGACAACCCTGCAAACTTGAAGCTGATCTCTGCACTGCTCCGCGAACGAGTAGAAACCGTCACCGCCTGTAGCAATGGCCAGCAAGCGGTGAACCTGGCGACAGAGAAAAAGTACGATTTAATCTTTATGGATATCCAAATGCCACAAATGGATGGGGTGACCGCTTGTAAGCACATTAAAGAGTTGGAGTTAAATAAAGACACGCCAGTGATTGCTGTAACGGCGCATGCCATGGCAGGGGAACGAGACCGCTTGCTCTCAGCAGGAATGGATGACTACTTGACCAAACCTATTGAAGAGCATGTGCTGCAACAGGTTTTGGTTCACTGGAACCCAAATGCTTGTACAGAGAGCATTGGCAAAGTCGCCCCTTCATACGTTGATGAACCTGAAGGAAGCGCACCACAACCCGTTTCTTCGCCTCAGCAGGATGTGATTATTGATTGGCAAGCAGCCTTAAAACAGAGCGCGAATAAAGAGGATCTCGCTAAAGACATGCTGCGCATGTTGATTGAGTTCATCCCTGAAGTAGAAGCAGTCGTTGACCAAGCTCTGGAGCAAGAAGATATCTCCCGTGATGACCTAATTCATGTCATCCATAAGCTGCACGGCAGTAGTTCATATTGTGGCGTTCCAAGACTGAAGTCACTCTGTGCGACGCTTGAGCAAGCACTGCGCTCAGGGGTCAGTCTTGAGGAAGTTGAGCCTGAAATGTTCGAGCTGCAAGATGAAATGATTAAAGTAACAACAACCGCAAAGTTATACCTTGAACAGTGATCTATTGAAGAGAAACAAAAGCCAGAGCAAATGCTCTGGCTTTTTAGTATTTTGTTTAAGACTTACAAGCTAGGATTCAAAAATAACCGTCGCCACAGCGTAATGACGCTCATCGGAAATGGACAGGTGAATGTGGTTAACGCCCATCGCATCCGCTATTTGCTTGGCTGTGCCCGTCAATGCGAGCACTGGTTTTCCAAGCGCATCGTTCGAGATGGAAAAATCGTGAAACGTGACCCCTTTTGCTATCCCCGTTCCCAATGCTTTTGAGGCCGCTTCTTTGACTGCAAAGCGCTTAGCAAGATAACGACCTTGCAGCTTAAGCTGTGAGAATTTGGCCATTTCTTCTTCTGAAAGAATCCGCTGAGCAAAAGGTTCACCACTACGAGCTAACGCTTTTTCAATACGCTCAATTTCTGCAATGTCGGTCCCTAACCCTATAATCGCCATCTAGATAGCCCTATGACTGGCGAGCCTCAATCATCAGTGCTTTCATGTCAGCAACCGCTTTATTTAAACCATCAAATACTGCGCGACCAATGATTGAGTGACCAATGTTAAGTTCGTAAATTTCTGGTAATGCAGCAATTGGTGCGACATTGTGATAAGTCAGGCCATGCCCGGCATTAACAATAATACCTAGATCATGTGCATAACTCGCACCAGCGGCAATCTTCTTCAGTTCAGCTTGTTGTTCGTCTTCTGTCGTCGCATCTGCATAATGGCCAGTATGTAGCTCAATAAACGGAGCGCCACACTTTTTCGCAGCTTCAATCTGTTGACGGTCAGCATCAATAAAGAGCGAAACTTTAATGCCTGCATCTGTCAGCTTTTTCGTCGCAGCTTTAATTTTTTCAAGCTGCCCTACAACATCTAAGCCACCTTCCGTCGTCAGTTCTTCACGCTTTTCAGGCACTAGACACACAAACTCTGGTTTAGTTTGCAGCGCAATCTCAACCATTTCGTCCGTCACTGCCATCTCTAGATTCATACGCGTTTGAATGGTTTCACGCAGAATACGTACATCACGATCCAAAATATGGCGACGGTCTTCACGTAAGTGGATAGTGATACCGTCCGCGCCTGCACGCTCTGCAATTTCAGCAGCGTGAACAGGATCTGGGTATTTTGTACCACGTGCATTACGTAGAGTGGCAATATGGTCGATATTGACGCCTAAATAAATTGAGCTCATTTTCCGTTACTCCGTGCTCTGGGGGTCTGAATGAAAAATTCACGACTTTTTAAAGGTTTGCCGCCAAGATACGGCTTTAAGGCTATACGTGTAAAGCGTTTTGCCGCTTTTAGCTGCTCTTTAGTGACGAACCGCCGCTCACTGATAGCAATCAGTTCATTCCCTAAAAACGTGAGGTTATCGCGCCTAACCGAAGCAATAAACCCTTTCTGTTCCCGGTAACGATAGGTCATTTCTGGGTCGACGGGCTCGCCGGTACCTGCACAATGCAAAAAATCCACGCCATACCCCATAGCAGACAGCAAGGCTAACTCAAAACGACGCAGTGCAGGCTCAGGGTTCTCGTTGTGCGCCAACTCGGTTAACGCATGCAAATAATCATGAAATAGTGCTGGCATCGGCACTTCAGCCATCAAAATACGGCCAATCAGTTCATTGACGTACATGGCTGAGTAGAGATTAATGCCCGTTAACGGCAAACCTAGACTTATCGGCTCGGCTTGACGCAAAGTTTTCATCGAGCCTTTCCCCGACCATTTAAGTAATAGCGGGGTAAAAGGTTGCAATGCGCCTTTTAAGTTCGAACGCTTACTGCGCGCGCCTTTGGCCATTAAAGTCATTCGGCCATATTCCTCACTAAATACATCAAGGATTAAGCTCGATTCACTGTAAGGGCGTCGGTGCAATACAAAACAGCGCTGTAAACCTTCGGAAGACAGATTACTCATCTAAGTCATTGTGCCTAAAAAGTGTGAAATAAAAAATAAGGAGCCGAGCGGCTCCTTATTTTAATCGATACTGATTTTTCATCGATGTTGGAGCGAAGCACCTTCGCAGCCAAGATTATAAATCGTCTATATAACCCAACGAACGCAACGCTCGTTCGTCGTCTGCCCAGCCAGATTTCACTTTTACCCAGGTTTCTAGGTAAACTTTACGACCGAACAATTCTTCCATATCCAAACGCGCTTCGCGACCAATGGTTTTAATCTTCTCGCCGCCTTTGCCAATCACCATTTTCTTCTGACCATTACGCTCAACAAGAATCAAGGCATTGATGTGGAAACCGTCGGTTTCGGGGTTGTAATCAAAACGTTCAATTTCAACCGTTACTGAGTATGGCAGCTCTTCACCAGTAAAGCGCATCAGCTTTTCACGCACAATCTCAGACGCCATAAAACGCTGAGAACGGTCAGTCACGTATTCTTCTGGGAAGTGATGCGTTGCTTTAGGTAAGTGATTACGCACGTGCTTACGCAGTACGTCAATGTTCTTACCTTGCTTGGCAGAGATTGGCACAACATCCACGAAGTCCATCTTCTTCGACATCTCCGCCATGTGTAGCATCACGTCGTTACGATCTTGTACGTTGTCGACTTTGTTTACACAAAGCACAACTGGGAAGTTCGATTTTTGAAGTTTGGTCAGCACCATCTCATCGTCTTTAGTCCAATGCGTACCATCGACTAAGAAGAACACAAGGTTTACATCACTCAATGACGAGTTAGCTGCACGGTTCATCAAACGGTTGATCGCACGCTTTTCTTCAATGTGAAGTCCAGGCGTGTCGACGTAAATCGCTTGGTAATCGCCGTCCGTATCCACACCCATAATACGGTGGCGTGTCGTTTGCGGCTTACGAGAGGTGATCGAAATCTTCTGACCCAAAATCTTGTTCAAAAGTGTCGACTTACCTACGTTTGGACGACCAACAATAGCAATAAAGCCACAGTGTTGGTTTTCTGGCGAGCTTGGCTCACCTTGTGATGCGAAAAACGCATCGATATCGAATTCGTTATCAGCCATTTGTTAATTGCTCAAGTGCTGTTTCAGCAGCCGCTTGTTCTGCCTTGCGGCGGCTGGTGCCTTTACCGATTACAGGCTTATCCACACCTGCTACTTCGCACTCAACCGTGAACTCTTGGTTGTGCGCTTCACCTTTAATATTAGTCACTGTGTAGACAGGCAGCGGTTTTCTTCTGCCTTGTAGGAACTCTTGTAGGCGAGTTTTCGGATCTTTCTGTGAAACGCCTGGTTTAATGGCTTCAAGGCGTGACTGATACCAACTCAGTACAATGCCTCGCACAACTTCAAGATCACTGTCTAGGTAAATTGCGCCAATAATGGCTTCAACCGCATCGGCTAAAATAGAGTCTCGGCGAAAACCGCCACTCTTCAATTCACCTGGACCTAATTTTAAATAATCTCCTAGATCGAATTCACGACCCAGTTCCGCCAATGTATGTCCGCGAACCAAAGTAGCACGCATGCGGCTCATGTCACCTTCGTTCACTTTTGGGAAACGATGGTACAGATCATCAGCGATGACAAAACTTAAAATTGAATCGCCCAGAAACTCAAGACGTTCATTGTGCTTACTGTTGGCGCTGCGGTGCGTCAGCGCCAAATTGATAAGCCCGGCATCTTGAAACTGGTAGCCGAGCTTTCTCTCTAGTTTATCAATTGGAGAATTCATACTCTCTCGATATTTGAATGGTTAGTGAATGCCACCGATGCGGTTAAAACGCACACCAGTTGGAATCCATGAAGGTAGAACACTATCTGCGCCACGATCAAACTCGAAGCTGATCCAGATCGCGACAGCTTTACCGACTAAGTTTGCTTCTGGAACAAAGCCCCAGTAACGGCTGTCAGCACTGTTGTCACGGTTATCACCCATCACAAAATACTGACCTTGTGGTACAACCCACTCTGTCGTGCCGCTGCGTGGGAAATATTGCTCCACGCGGTTACGCACAAGAGGGTTAACCAAAATATTGTGCTCAACGTTACCCAATTTTTCATCCAGTTGGATCATTGGAATACCGTTCGAGCTAAACTGACTTTCTTCAACATTGCTCAGTTTAACTGGCTTACATGCCGATTCGCCTTGGCTTTGCACGCAAAGCTGCTTATCACTTGAATAACGCACGATATCACCAGGTAAACCAACTACACGCTTAATGTAGTCCACACTTGGTTGTGGTGGGTATTTGAAGACCACGATATCACCACGCTCAGGCTTACCAGTTTCCACTAGCTGAGTACGCCATACTGGGTCTTTTAGACCGTACGCGTACTTCTCAACTAAAATGAAATCGCCAACCAGCAAGGTAGGCATCATTGAGCCTGATGGGATTTGAAATGGTTCGTAGATAAAAGAACGTAATACTAAAACGAACGCGATCACAGGGAAAATAGAGACGCTATTTTCAACCCACCAAGGCTGACGCTCAACTTTTTGCAAGGTCACTGCATCCAAACCATTAGACGTCTGAGCTTGAATCTCAGCCAGTTTTTCCTGACGCTTTTTCGCGAAAACCAGCTTTTCCAATAGCCAAACCACGCCAGTTACCAAAGTCGCAATAACCAACATCAGTGAGAATGTATTCGCCATTAAATTCCCTTATCTAAAAATACGAAAGTGAAAGAGCCGAAACCCTTTCACTTATTTTAATATCTAACGTCTTAAGACCGACAAGTGTGAGACAAAGTTCAACTTTAGTCTTTACCTACGTGAAGGATGGCTAGGAACGCTTCTTGAGGCAGCTCAACGTTACCGATCTGCTTCATGCGTTTCTTACCTTCTTTCTGTTTCTTCAGAAGTTTCTTCTTACGACTTACGTCACCGCCGTAACATTTCGCAATAACGTTCTTACGCAACTGTTTTACCGTTGAACGAGCGATAATGTGGTTACCAATTGCCGCTTGGATTGCGATATCAAACATTTGGCGAGGGATGAATTCTTTCATCTTCTCTACCAACTGACGACCGCGAGTCTGAGACTGATCTTTGTGTGTGATCATCGCCAATGCATCAACAGTGTCACCGTTAAGAAGAACGTCTACACGTACCATGTTCGAAGCTTCAAAACGCTGGAAGTTGTAATCCAAAGATGCGTAACCGCGTGATGTTGATTTCAGACGATCGAAGAAATCCAGTACCACTTCAGCCATTGGAATATCGTAAGTCACAGCGACTTGGTTACCGTGGTAAACCATATCAACTTGACTGCCTCGCTTTTCAACACACAGTGTGATTACGTTACCTAGGTACTCTGAAGGCACAAGGATGTTACAACGCGCAATCGGTTCACGAATTTCTTCAATGTCATTGATCGCTGGTAGTTTTGCTGGGCTATCAACATACAGCAGATCGCCATCCGTCTTCTCAACTTCGTAAACTACCGTTGGTGCTGTGGTAATAAGATCCAAGTCGTATTCACGCTCTAGACGCTCTTGGATGATTTCCATGTGCAACATGCCAAGGAAACCACAACGGAAACCAAAGCCAAGTGCCGCAGAGTTTTCTGGCTCGTAGAATAGCGATGCGTCGTTGAGGCTTAGTTTGCCTAGTGCGTCACGGAAGTTTTCGTAATCGTCGGAAGATACAGGGAACAGACCTGCGTAAACCTGAGGTTTAACTTTCTTAAAGCCAGGTAGCGGTTTATCACAACCATTCTTCGCTAGAGTCAGCGTATCACCAACAGGGGCACCAAGAATGTCTTTGATACCACAAACAACCCAACCTACTTCACCAGTACGAAGGGTATCGGTATCTACTTGTTTTGGCGTAAAGATACCAAGGCGGTCTACACCCCAAACTTGGCCCGTACTCATCACTTTGATCTTATCGTTCTTCTTCAGTTCGCCGTTTTTAATACGCACTAGAGAAACAACGCCAAGGTAGTTATCAAACCATGAGTCAATGATCAGCGCTTGTAGTGGCGCATCTGGATCACCTTCCGGAGCAGGGATCGCTGACACAATGTTCTCTAGAACGTCATCAACACCGATGCCTGTCTTCGCAGAACAGCGGGTTGCTTCCATTGCATCGATACCAACGATTTCTTCAATTTCTTCCGCTACACGCTCAGGATCGGCTGCTGGTAGGTCAATCTTGTTCAAGATTGGCACAACCTCTAGATCCATTTCGATCGCGGTGTAACAGTTAGCCAGTGTTTGAGCTTCAACACCTTGACCCGCATCCACAACCAATAGCGCACCTTCACAAGCCGCTAGAGAACGTGATACTTCATATGCAAAGTCAACGTGCCCCGGAGTATCGATGAAGTTCAGCTGATACGTCTCACCGTCTTTAGCGGTGTAGTTTAGCGTCACACTCTGAGATTTGATGGTGATGCCACGCTCACGTTCAAGATCCATAGAATCCAGAACCTGTGCGGCCATTTCACGATCGGTTAACCCGCCACAAACTTGGATTAGACGGTCTGATAGGGTCGACTTACCATGGTCGATGTGGGCGATAATCGAAAAGTTACGAATGTGCTTCATAGATTTAGGGTGACTAACTCTTTACAAATAGGGACAGTAAGAAACGCCATCTACTGACGGCATTTCAATCAAGTTGGCAGATTCTACCGAATTTCGTTAACGGGCGCACGTAATTTAAAGTACATACCCAAATAACCTTTAGTGGAGGGGGACAGCACTTACTGGATTGGCTCTCCAAGTACCCGAACGAGGGTAACTTGGCGCTTGGATTCATCTTCTAAAGGACGAGAAACACGTTTTGCGATCCACATTCCACCAGCGGCAAACAATACCGATGCCAATATGATGATGCCTTCCCCGCCGGCTGTCAGCGGCGCTAATAGGAAGTGACCAAACATCGCACCGATAATCAAACCAAACAATGGCAGTAAATAAACCGCCATTGCTGATTTTATTAGGCTCGACTCAGGAAAACCAATCTCGACGACTTGACCTATTTTCACCGATTTATCCGTGCGCAGGTGCCAAGATAAACTCTTGTTACCAATGGCTTTAGTAACAACGCCCGTTCCACAGCTTTTCTGTGAAGAGCAACTACTGCAACTGGTCTGCTGTTCGCAACTTAAATCAATTTCGTATTGCTTGCCGCGACGATGCACGTCTGTCACGGTAGCCAACGCGGTCATCATTGTTATTTACTCTTTGTTACATTAAATGTGACAGATTGGGCTATACGCTGTGCTGTGGTCGGTGGAATGTCTCCTACAACAGAGATTTCATGTTGACCGCTCACAAAACTGTGTAGCGTTCTTCTGCCTTGGCGAACCAACTGCCCTTTTAACGAATGCTCATCTTTGTTTGCCACGTAAACAGAGAAGCTAAACAGACCATCAGAATACAGCTGGCTCTCCACCATTTGATTAGTAACGGCCATTCGATAGCGGTTGAGCTCGTTCGGCTCGAAACCCTCAGGGATCCAACCAACCTGCCAATTACTGGTCCCAATATCGCCTTTTGGCATGGTGAGAACAGCAGGTAATTGAACATCTTGCAGGCCACTCATTAACTCTGCGATTTTTGGATTTACCGTGTAAGAAATAGTGCGATATTGTTCAAGCATCTCACCATCGCGGTCCACAAGGTCGGCACGTAACGGCAATTTACTCTTCTCATCGATCCATAGTACGTATGAATAGCGCAGACCGTCTTTAGGAACAATACGCAGCACTTGTGTTGCCACACCAGCTTCACGAGCTCTACCCACTTTTACATAGTCGTAATACAAGTTTAGCTCATCGATATTGGTGTTGAGCATAGGCATAGTCGGAGCGACCATTTTACCTGACTCGATGGTGAACGGTTCTAAACCCGTTTCGATGTAACTTACTTCAGTTCCGCGACGAATCACTTCACGCACGGGGCCACTTAAGTAGACAAGGTGAGCATATTGATCGTCACCATGCGTGGCATGACGATACAGCAACGGCTCAATGCTGTTCTTTTTGATAAGGATATAAGAGAGTTCGTAACTTAAATTCTTACTCGCCTCGCTCATTTGATGCAATAAAGCCTCCGCTGGCTTATCACCAGCAAAGGCTTGAGAAGACATCATACTGAACAGAGCGCAAGCGCTGATCAGAAATTTTTTCATTCAATATCCGGATTCAGATTTGCATCTTGTTGAGATGCATCACTGTTAATTCGTAACTGCAATTCGTAGTCTCGCAGCATAGCATGAACACGCTTGCGCTGCTCTTGCATATTTGCCTCGCCTACAGAACGTTCTACAGACTCACGAGTCAAACTCACTGGTTCTGCGCTGCCAGCAAACGGAACCGTCTGCAATACAGGTAATTGATCTGTTTGCGGCGACATTGAATCGCTACCACCGTACTGCTGTACACCTAAAATAACAACAAGCGATACACATGCAGCAACAGCAACTTGACCAAACTGCGTCAACCAACCTGGCAACTGACGTTTTGCTTTTTGCGGTTCTGGTTGCGACTCTTTTGGCGTATCCGCAATTGAGATAACATTTGCACTGTGCGAATCAAACGCACGGTGTGCAGGTTCATCTTCTAACGCTAACGCCACGCTTTCAGCAATATTCCACTCAGGTTTTGCTGGCGCTTCACCTCGCATCACATCACCAATCAGGTGATAGTTCTGCCAAGCATCACGGCTCTCTTGGTCTTGCTCTAACTCTTGAATTAAAGCCTTATCGACCAATTCTCCATCCATGAGAGCTGAAAGTTTTTCTTTGTCAGCCATTATTTTCACCATAGTTATTACTTGTACTAGCGTTGCAAAAGAGGTCTGATTTTCTTTTCCACCGCCTCACGAGCACGGAAGATACGCGATCGTACCGTTCCTACCGGGCAATCCATCACTTCTGCAATTTCTTCATAACTCAAGCCATCGAGCTCTCGTAATGTCATTGCGGTTTTTAAATCTTCAGGTAAAGCTTCGATTGCACTGAACACCACCCGTTGCAATTCTTTGGACAACGTTAAGTTCTCAGGGTTCGATATTTCTTTAAGTGCACTACCTGTTTCGTAAAATTCAGCATCTTCAGCATCGACATCTGTCGCTGGAGGTCTACGCCCTTGAGCAACAATGTGATTTTTCGCAGTATTCACTGCAATGCGATACAGCCACGTATAAAACGCACTTTCCCCACGAAAGCTAGGGATAGCTCGGTAAGCTTTAATAAACGCTTCTTGTGCTACATCTGGTACATCGCCAGGATTACTAACGTATCTGGAAATAAGATTACATACCTTATTCTGGTACTTTGTTACCAACAGGTTGAATGCTTGCTTATCGCCATTCTGAACTCGCTCAATCAATACTTGATCGGTCAGCTGCTCGTTCATTCGAGCGGATACTCCTATTTGTTATGCCCCTACTCTTCTCAGATATGGGTACTAATTATGCAAAACGTAGTATTGACACCACTGCTTACTTGAGCACTATTGTGACCCTAACGTGAATGAGAAAGTTCCATGGTTTCTCAAGTTTTTTGTCATTGTTTTTTCACAATGTGATGTCTGTACCCAAATGACCACCGCTGCCTGACTTTAGTCTAAGTTTGACAAGCGAGCATCTTGGAGGGAAATGGGTATAATGAATGATCTCTGTCCCAGATTGTGCTGGGTCGGGCATGGAAAAGCAATGGCATTGACAAACTATTACTTTTCATTTGCATGGCTAATGGCTATCTGAACACCGCGTTACAAATTATAACTTAGGAAGCATGCTCATGCTCTGCATGAAAAAGAAGAGTGGCTCAGTCACCGCCGTAACACGGACGTCGATAGGTCTCCCAACTTAGCCCTTAGCGACAGATGTCGCGATAATGGAATGCACATGGTGTGCAAATAATACACAAGGTAACTTTGTTACCTTAGCTTGGGATTATAAAAGTTATATGAACACAAATCGTGAACATGAGTGTGATGTATTAGTGGTAGGGAGTGGCGCGGCAGGTTTGTCGTTGGCTTTGCGCGTTGCTAACCACTGTAAGGTGATGGTGCTGAGTAAAGGACCACGCAGCGAAGGGGCAACCTACTATGCTCAAGGCGGTATCGCTGCCGTATTTGATGAGTCAGACACCATTGATTCACACGTTGAAGACACGCAAATCGCCGGGGATGGTATTTGCGATGAGGAGACCGTAAGGTTCATTGCTGAGCATTCAAAAGAGTGTGTACAGTGGTTGATTGACGGTGGTGTCCCATTTGATCGTGAAGAAGATGACTCTGACGATGAACCTCGCTACCACTTAACTCGTGAAGGTGGTCATAGCCGTCGTCGTATTCTTCACGCGGCAGATGCGACAGGTATGGCGATGCAAACCTCCCTGCAAGATAACGCTCATAACCATCCAAACATTCATGTTCTCGAACGTCACAATGCTCTGGACTTAATCACCGAAGACAAAATTGGCGGTGATAAAAACAAAGTTATCGGTGCTTATATTTGGAACCGCAACGAAGAGCATGTCGAAACCGTGCGAGCCAAATTTGTGGTTCTCGCTACAGGTGGTGCTTCAAAGGTTTATCAATACACCTCTAACCCAGATGTGTCGTCTGGTGATGGTATTGCGATTGCTTGGCGTGCAGGGTGTCGTGTGGCGAATATGGAATTTAACCAGTTCCACCCTACGTGTTTATATCACCCAGAAGCACGTAACTTCTTGCTGACTGAAGCGTTGCGTGGCGAAGGTGCTTACCTGCGTCGTCCAGATGGCTCTCGCTTTATGCCGGATTTCGATGAACGTAAAGAGCTTGCTCCGCGTGACGTCGTGGCTCGTGCTATCGACTTCGAAATGAAGCGTTTAGGTGCCGACTGTATGTATCTCGACATCAGCCATAAGCCTGCTGACTTTATTACGAAACACTTCCCAACCATTTATTCACGTTTGATGGACTTGGGCATTGACATGACTAAAGAGCCAATCCCAATCGTACCTGCTGCACACTACACTTGTGGCGGTGTCATGGTGGATAGAAATGGCTGCACCGATCTGAAAAATTTGTATGCGATTGGTGAAGTTAGCTACACCGGGCTGCATGGTGCTAACCGCATGGCATCAAACTCACTTCTCGAATGCGTGGTTTATGCTTGGTCTGCGGCAAAAGATATTCTAAAACATCACACTAACGTTGAGCTACCTTCACAGGTGCCATGTTGGGATGAAAGCAAAGTAACCAATAGTGATGAAGAAGTGATCATTCAGCACAACTGGCACGAGCTTCGTCTGTTTATGTGGGACTACATGGGCATTGTGCGAACTGACAAGCGTTTAGAGCGCGCCTTACGCCGTATCCAACTGTTGCAACAAGAAACACACGAGTACTACAGCAATTTCCGAGTGTCGAACAACTTATTAGAACTGCGTAACCTTTTACAAGTAGCAGAGTTGATGGTTCGTTGTGCGATGCAGCGTAAAGAGAGTCGAGGTTTGCACTACACGCTTGACTATCCGAACCAACTGGAAAACAGCGGCCCAACGATTTTGGTTCCAGCTAAACAGCTTTAACTTTACCAAGTAAACTATTACATCAGCAGGGAGCATTAGCTCCCTGTTTCATTTCCCATTGGCGTAATACCAAAGATAGTTGACGATACTGCTCATCGTCACAGCTATCACGCCAAATCGTAACAACACGGCCAGATTGCAATTGGAATGTTATCTTGAATGGTGATGCCGATGTATCGACTCGCTGTAAATGACCCTTTTCGGACTCAATATCTTCCGAGCATTCGCCACACTCAAGGGCATCAAACCTAACCGAGCCATCGCAGTGCACATACCAATGCCCATGACTTGTAGGTTGAACAAGGCCTTGGCTTGAGAGAGCCTTAACAATCAGTAATAACAAATAAGTCGATAATACGAGCGGAATGCTAGAGAAGATAACAGCCCAAGTCATCAATAAGAAAAGTACAACATTGAGGACTCGGGCAGTCAGAGAGGGAGAAGCAGTAAAATTAACGAACTTTGCTGAGGTTATGGGCGACAATTTTATCAACCATTGCTGCATGACCTAAATTTTCGCTACGGCCATGCCCCATTACCCAAGTAAACAGATCAGGATCATCGCATTCAAGTAAAGAAACAAAGTCACGCTGCTCTTGTTCACTCAGAGTATCAAAGCACTCTTCAAAAAACGGCATAATTACTACGTCAAGCTCAAGCATGCCTCGACGACAAGCCCATTTAATACGCGCTTTTTCTTCCGGAGTGTACATTCACTATTCCTTCATAGATGTCTTGTTGTTAGTGCGGAGTGTAACAAGGGATGTGCTACGTCACTAGTGTGCGGGTCACAATACGATAGTGAAAGCAGACAAATGTTGATTCGTAAATCGCTCCCCTAGTATCTCAAGGTTATTTGGGTATAACATAGCGGAAAAATATCTTCAAAAGGCATTGTAATTATGGAATGGCAAACTCGTTTTTCAGCATTACCTCTCTCAACTCAAGACGCGCTTCCAGAGTTATCTATCTCACTGCTGGATAACTTCGGCATGATCACCATGATCGGTGATGATAAAAAATCATACTTACAAGGTCAGGTTACCTGCGATGTTGTTTCTTTAGAACAAGACCAATCAACACTGGGCGCACATTGTGATGCAAAAGGCAAAGTGTGGAGCGTGTTCCGCCTTTTCCATCATCATGATGGCTACGGCATGATCCAACCAAAATCGGCGATTGACGTAGAACTTAATGAAATAAAGAAATACGCCATTTTCTCTAAAGTAACGATTGAAGCTTCTGATGACGTTATCTTAGGTGTTGCTGGCGTCAAAGCCGACGAATTCATTTCAACAATGAGCAAGACAACTGGCAGCGTTCGCGCAGTTGACGGTGGCACAGCAGTGCAAGTTGCACAAGATCGCTGGTTACTGATATTAAGTGCGCCAGAAGCACAGCAAATCGTTGAAACTACCGACGCTGTCTTTACGACAAATGAGCTTTGGAATCGTTTCGATATTGAGGCAGGTTTACCATTTGTCTCTGCATCCGCGCAGAATGCTCACATTCCACAAGCACTCAACGTGCAAGCTTTAGGAGGCATAAGCTTCACAAAGGGCTGCTACACGGGACAAGAAACGGTAGCACGAGCGAAGTATCGCGGTACCAATAAACGTGCGATGTATATCGTAAAAGGTGCAACTTCTGCTCCATTCAGTGACGAACCAATTGAGCTCGAACGCAGCGTAGGTGAAAACTGGCGTTCAGTAGGTGCTTTATTAAATCACTACCAGTTCAGTGACAATCACGCGATTGGCCTGATCGTACTGCCTAATAATCTCGATGAAGACACTCGTCTTCGTTTAGTTGCGCAACCAGAATGTGAATGGACAATCGAATCACTGCCTTACAGTCTTGATGATGAGTAATACAATCAATACTCCTTTGATGCAATTTCTCACAGACCAACACATTCCGTTTCGTCTGTTACCGCATCAAAGACCATCAACCACCATTGAGGATGCCGCGCACCAACGCGGCATTCGCCCTTCTCAAATGGTGAAAGCAATCTTGCTACGAGACATGGGTAATCAATATGCACTCGCCTGTGCACCAGGTGATCGTAGCGTTGATCCCAAAAAAGTGCGCTCGTTACTGAAATGTCGCCGGATGACTTGTGTTGATCAAGCCGATGTTGAGTCCATCACTGGTTACAAAGTTGGTACTGTCACTCCTCTGTTACTCAAACGTCATATGCCAATCGTGTTCGACCCCAGCTTACTAGAAGAACAGGAAGTCACGATCAGCAGTGGCGATCGAATGGCTGGGCTGGCGCTTTCTATTCAAGATCTTATCCAATTGTGCCAGCCGACCGTAGCTGAGATCTGTCGTTAATCGTCTAAAAACAATGTAATGACACGTAGTGTTTCTATCACTGCGTGATCTCGCTCATATCTACAAAAATAGACATGAGAATTTTTAATCACATATAAAACATAAATAGTCACAAAGATAAAACTCGTATATGCTGAATTTGTTGGTTAAGTTTCAAACAAGCACTTAACCAATATAAAGTGAGTCAGCTAGCTGAGTGACAGCATTCATGCAGTTAGTTATCCACTTTTGTGTAATGCATCTGTGACTATTCGCCCGCTGAAGCGGGCTTTTTTTTACGTGGAACTTTTTCTCTTTCATTTCCTCTAATCGTTAGAACGTAAAGTGTGTTACGCGAAGCACGACCTTAATAGAAACAACTAGCAAACAACCGTTTTCGTTCTATTCTTAATTCTGTAACAAAACTATTGCTTAATGCGTCACGTAAAAAGGAGTGTATTGGCGTAAGGGTTCCTTTAGAGAGGTTATTTTTGGGGTAATCCTCACGCTATTTAAGAGATGACACTGTCAAATTGTCTAAGACAACACAATTCTCTGACGCAACACCCTACATCTGTATTTAATACTATTGCTGTCACAATAATTTTCGCGTCCAGAACGTAGAATACCTAGGCTAGGTTAGATAAAAGGAAAGTAAATATGAGACTGTTTAAGCGCTATACACCAAGTATGATTGCTAAACATATAAGTCGTCTTTTTAAAGGAAGAATTTATATTTACGGGGTCGGTAGATTCGAGTTTGATAACGGTAAGTTAATACTGCCGGAGAAAGCAGAGCAACGCCATTTCCGAGCGGTCAAAGAGATCAATCAAGAAATAATGAAACTCCGATGCGCATATGCTTAGCAAAATGTTGATAAAACAAAGGCTGGATTAACCAGCCTTTTGTGTATTTGAAGTTCGCTTTGCACTTACTGACGCGCGAGATCCGGCAAGTGTCCCTTTAAACCAAGCGCGCGCTTCATGATCTCATCTTTCGCTCCCGGCAGTTGCCCCGCTAAACTCAAGCCAATGCCACGAACAAGCTTCTTAGCAGGGTTCTCGCCAGAGAACAAATCTCGAAACCCTTGCATAGTAGCGATCATCTTTGCCGCTTCCGCTTTTCGCCAACGCTCGTAGCTTCTTAGGTTGCGTTTACTGCCGATATCTTGTCCCTGCTTCCAAAGTGCTAATACTTCTTGAGCAAGACTGGCGGCATCTAATAAACCTAAATTCACACCCTGCCCCGCTAATGGGTGAATGGTATGGGCCGCATCACCAACCAGCGCGACTCGCTCGACAACAAAATCTCGCGCATAGCGCATTTTCAAAGGAAACGCAGCACGCTCTCCCACTACTTCACATAGACCAAGTCGAGCATCAAACTCACTCGTCAACGCTTTATTGAAATCATGTTCACTCATCGCCACTAACTGCTCTGCTCGATTTGGCTCCGTGGACCAAACAATAGAGCACATATCTGGTTGCGACATTGGCAAAAATGCCAACGGTCCGTGAGGAGTAAATATCTGGCGCGCAATGCTGTTGTGTGGCATAGCAGTTTTGACATTCGCGACCAAAGCATGATGACCATAGTCCCAATGCGTTAATGGAATATCCATTTGATGGCGAAGCCACGAATTCGCCCCATCGGCTCCGACCACTAATTTAGCGGTCATGGCTTGGCCATTATCGAGCGTCAGCCAGCTTTCTTGCTCACCGACCGCGAGAGTCGCGCAACGTGCAGGCATAAACATAGTGACGTTATCGAGCTTTTGGACTTGTTCAAGCAGCGCAAGTTGAATCACACGATTCTCAACAATATGCCCTAAATCAGGTTGTGCCATACTTTGTGCATTAAATTCAATGCTGGCAAAGCTATCTTGTTCCCATACTTCCATGCCATGGTAAGGTGAAGCTCGGCGCTGTTCTATGCCCTGCCAAGCACCAAGTTTACGCAAAATCGTCTCACTAGAGCGGCTCAGCGCAGACACACGAACATCGGGTAATTCTTTCAACGAATCATCTGGCACTTTACCTTCAATAACGGCGACACGCAGATCACTGTCTTTGAACGCGGCAGCAAGTGCCAACCCAACCATCCCTCCGCCGATGATGGCGATATCTACACTTTGCATCATTGCTTTTTATTACCTAATTCAGTGCGGCCGTTCATCGTTTTACCAAGCCAAGTGTATGGCATAGTAGCGGCTGCTTAAAAATAGAAAGGTTATCCATCGCTGCTAAGGCAGTATTTCGGCCAATTCGCATCGCGGGTAAATCATTTGAAAAAACATGCACTAAGGCACTGGTTAGCCAAATAGTTTCGCTTCGATCTGCTTCTCTACGTTGACTAAAGCGCATCAGGCCTTGATAAAGACCCACATCCTCACTTTGCTGCACAATTTCTTCTGCTAGTGAGACTACATCGCGAATACCGAGATTAAAGCCTTGTCCAGCTATCGGGTGCAGCGTTTGCGCCGCATTTCCAACAATCGCAAAGCGATGTGAAATATTTTGCTTTCGATGGCGAAGAAGCAATGGGTAACTTGCACGGCGCCCCACTTTTTTCATCGCGCCTAAACGCCAACCAAAATCGTTCTGTAAACGCTGGAGAAATGCTTGATCAGATAACTCAAGAACGGCTTGGGCTTCTTCAGGGTGCAAACACCAAACTAAGGACATTCGATTGTCACTCATTGGCAATAAAGCAACTGGGCCATTCTCAGTAAAACGTTCAAAGGCTCTACCTTGATGAGGTTCTTGAGTCACAATATTGGCAATGACAGCCACTTGTTCAAAATCTTGCTCAGAAAGTTCTAGACCAATTTTCTGACAACAGGTCGAAACAGCACCATCTGCAGCCACCAGCAGTTTTGCTTCAAGTTGCTCACCACTTTTCAACGTCACATGGGTACAGTTTTGCTCGCGCTCGATATCGGTAACGGAGTCAGGACAAAACAGCGTAATTGACTCGCTACTGTCTAATAATTCTTGATATACACGCCCAACATCGGCTAATTCTACAACATACCCTAGAGCTTCAACCCCAACCTCTTGCTTGGTAATCTCCGTCATCCCAGCATGAGAACGGTCAGAAACGTGGATATGTTCAATGGGTGTGACAAACGGTTCTACTGACGTCCAGAGCTGTAGTTGACGCAACAGATTGACAGTACCGTAAGACAATGCGATTGAGCGAGAGTCAAAACCAGGGTGCATATCTGATTGTGCTTTAAAAGGCTCAACGACGGCAATGCGGAGCTTTCCCTGAGACAAATGGTCAATCGCCAATGCTAACGTTGTACCAGCCATGGCACCACCAGCAATGACTACATCATATTGCTTCATACTAACCTCTGGACGGTCTACGATTAGTGAATAGTAGGTTTTTTGTCGCTGCTTTCAGGACGAACACCAAATTCAGCATGAATCGTTAGTACGCAAGCTTTGATGTGCTCAATCACTTGCTCTAGCAATTGCGCTTGTTCACCAAGATCGTCATCTTCATCAATGCCTAATTTGGCAATCTCTTCTAGATCAGCCAGTGCTTCTTTAGCGTCATCAGATGCTTTGTTAAGCGCAACGCCTGCTAGACCTAGCCCAGAAATAAAGTGGTTTACAAAGTCGGACACACTGTCGGCTAATGCGAATAAGCCTTCTTCGCCCGGCTCATCTGGCAATAGTAAAGACAGCTCCATTGATGTGCCAGTAAGCTCATTAACAGTAACGTTGAATATGCTCTGAGCAAAAGTGAGTGCTGTCGAGGGCCACCCCATCCCATCATTGGTGTAGTCAAAAAGAATCGGCTGCCAAGTTTGATCATTGATCGCCAATCCACCACTTAACATGCCAACAAATAAGCCATGTAACTCCGCCGGTGTCACAGCCAGGCTTGCCGATTGCAGTTCAGCAGCAATAGATTGGTATTCAGGAAGGGTGATTTCACTCATAACTTGGCTCATTCTTGCGTAATAATGTATTGGTATATCCTACCATCAAGGTTAGTGGTCTGAAACGGCTATCAAATTCAATTTTGGACAGCATTTGTTCAATTTGCCCAATTCCTGTGTGATCTCGTCATCATTTCTCTTTCTGTGATGGGAAATGCTTGAATCTTAATAGCGGTTTTCCTATAGTTTGCTCCTCGGTAGTTGTATGAAGCAACACCTTAGATAGCGCGAATATAGAGTTTATTCATCATGAGCAATCAAGCGATCGACGTTGAAATATTAGGCAAACTTACACGTGTGAATTGTCCGACAGGACAAGAAGAGTCTCTTGTTGCAGCGGCAAAAGATCTTGATCGCCGATTGAAAGAAATGAGCGAACGTACTAAGGTAACCAATGAAATCCAACTGCTGACCTTTGCTGCATTGAATATTTGCTATGAGTTGCACACCAAGTCATACGAATCCAATGGTCAACAGCAAGAAATTACTGAGCGAATGGAAAAGCTCACCGCGTCTTTAGAGAACGCACTAAGCAAAGTTACGCAAGGACAGCAGTAAATACAAAATTTACCCTGGGGTGTGCGTCAGCAGGATTTAAGTCCCTGAGCCGATAAGCAATACCTAAGGGTTAGTATTTGGTAACTATTGAGCAAGCTCGGCATGCACCGAGAAGCCTACGGTTGTCATTGCTGATCCGCCTTGAACCAGCTGGTTCAAGGGCCACAATCCTCAACGGCACCCTGGGGTATTCTCTCTATGTCAGACCTCTCTCGACAAGACTTCCGCAAACTGATTCGTGAAAAGCGCAACGCTCTGTGCAGTGATACGCAATACCAAGCGGGAATCGACCTTATTACTCAATTTTCCCAACTTCCTGAAATCGATCAGGCGCAACATATTGCCATCTACCTTTCTGCAGACGGTGAGCTTGATACTAAACCGCTCATTGAATGGTTATGGCAACAGGGAAAATCGGTTTATCTGCCCGTCATCCATCCCTTTTCTAAAGGTCAGTTACTGTTTCTTCAGTATGTAAAT
This sequence comes from Vibrio sp. 1078-1, assembly GCF_033340475.1. Classification (NCBI taxonomy): domain Bacteria; kingdom Pseudomonadati; phylum Pseudomonadota; class Gammaproteobacteria; order Vibrionales; family Vibrionaceae; genus Vibrio; species Vibrio sp. 1078-1. The sequence goes on along the minus strand of NZ_JAWOWM010000013.1, from coordinate 36,175 downwards.
GATGAACAGCTCGTCTACAACAAGTACGGCATCTTAGAGCCCAAGCTCGATATCAGACACCTCAAACCCGTTCGCCAGCTTGATTTAATCTGCACGCCTTTAGTTGGGTTCGACAGCATCGGACACCGCTTAGGCATGGGCGGGGGGTACTACGATCGTACTCTGTCACGTTGGTTTATAACTGGAGAGGGTGCTAAACCTGTCGGTATCGCTCATGACTGCCAACATGTAGAACGCTTACCAATTGAAAGCTGGGACATTCCATTGCCTAAGATCGTGACCCCAAGCCAAATATGGCAATGGGAAAGTGACAAGTAAGCCGCTATAATCACGCCCGCAAACGTTAACGAACATCTATTCAGGAGATTGGCATGACTCAAGATGAAATGAAAAAAGCGGCTGGTTGGGCAGCACTAAAATATGTTGAGAAAGGCAGCATTGTCGGTGTTGGTACTGGCTCTACCGTGAATCACTTCATCGATGCACTAGGCACTATCAAAGATGATATTAAAGGTGCAGTGTCTAGCTCTGTCGCTTCAACTGAGCGCCTTAAAGAGCTTGGTATTGAAGTATACGAGTGTAACGATGTAATGAAGCTGGATGTGTATGTTGATGGCGCAGATGAGATCAACCCAGCACGTGAAATGATCAAAGGCGGCGGCGCGGCTCTGACTCGTGAGAAAATTGTCGCAGCAATCTCTGATAAGTTCGTATGTATCGTTGACGGCACTAAAGCAGTTGACGTACTTGGCCAGTTCCCATTGCCTGTTGAAGTAATCCCAATGGCACGCTCTTACGTGGCTCGTGAATTGGTAAAACTAGGTGGTGATCCAGCTTACCGTGAAGGCGTTGTGACTGACAACGGCAACGTGATTCTGGATGTGCACAATATGCAAATTACCAACCCGAAAGAAATGGAAGACAAAATAAACGGCATCGCTGGTGTGGTGACTGTGGGTCTTTTCGCTCATCGTGGTGCAGACGTAGTGATCACTGGCACACCAGAAGGTGCAAAAATTGAAGAGTAAATAACAGCCTAAAATGAACCTATCTGGTTCACTTTTCTGTTATTTCATTACATACGGTGCTGCAAGGCACCGTTTTTTATTCCTTTCTATAAGAAAATTATCTCTTATTCCGTAATTTTCTTACCCAAAGCAATTTTTTTTTGTTACTTTATTGAACAGAAGACGCACAGGGAAACGTTTGTCTTCCTACAAAACTGTTAATTATCCCCTTTTTAATAGTTTTGCCCAATGTGCGCCACATTAGCCCACCTTTCCATTTTAAGGACGAGAAAAAATGGCCAAAGTTTCACTGGAAAAAGAAAAGATTAAGATCCTCTTGTTAGAGGGACTCCACCCTTCTTCAGTTGAAGTTCTTCAAGCAGCTGGTTATACCAACATTGAATACCATAAAGGTTCCCTTCCGGAAGAAGAACTAATTGAAGCGGTAAAAGACGTGCACTTCATTGGTATCCGCTCCCGTACGAACCTATCCGAAGAGGTAATCAATGCGGCGAACAAGCTGGTTGCAATTGGCTGTTTTTGTATTGGCACTAACCAAGTAAACCTAGACGCAGCAGCAAAACGCGGTATTCCTGTCTTTAATGCACCATTCTCTAACACTCGAAGCGTGGCAGAGCTTGTACTTGGGCAAATCCTTTTACTAGTGCGTGGTATTCCTGAAAAGAATGCTCTTGCACATCGCGGTATTTGGAAGAAAAGTGCAGACAACTCTTACGAAGCTCGTGGTAAGTGCCTTGGCATTATCGGATACGGTCACATTGGTACGCAGCTTGGTATTATTGCCGAAAACTTAGGTATGCGCGTTTACTACTACGATATTGAGAACAAACTGTCCCTTGGTAATGCGACGCAAGTACATACCATGAGTGAACTATTGAACAAATGTGATGTGATTTCTTTGCACGTTCCCGAAACACCGGAAACGAAAAACATGATGGGTGAAGCTGAATTTGCTCGAATGAAACCAGGTTCCATCTTTATCAACGCGGCACGTGGCACCGTTGTGGATATTCCTGCACTTTGCCATAGCTTAGAAGCTGGTCACCTTGCCGGCGCTGCAATTGATGTATTCCCAACTGAACCAAAAACAAATGCTGACCCGTTCGAGTCTCCTTTACAAAAATTCGATAACGTCATTCTCACTCCACACGTTGGTGGTTCAACGCAAGAAGCACAAGAGAATATCGGCTTAGAAGTGGCGGGCAAACTGGCTAAGTACTCTGATAACGGCTCGACACTTTCAAGCGTAAACTTCCCTGAAGTGTCATTGCCAGAACACAGTGGTGAGTGCTCTCGTCTGCTTCATATCCATAAGAACCGTCCTGGTATTCTAACTCAGATCAACACCATCTTTGCTGAAGAAGGCATTAACATTGCCGCGCAGTACCTACAAACAGCCGCTGAAATAGGCTACGTAGTGATCGACGTTGAAACTGAACGAGCAGAAGAAGCTCTAACAAAGCTCAAAAACATTGAAGGCACAATCCGTGCTCGTATCCTGCATTAAACTGTGAAATAGAAATGACAAAGGCAGGGGTTGTAACTCCCTGCCTTTTGCTTTTTACTGTTTGCTAAGCCTTACTTTAGCTTATAAATGACATCGACTTGATCGCGAATGATCATGGTTGAATCTTGGTAGCTATTCGCTCCTTCTTTACTATCCATCGCCATTGAACGCATTAACACAGGCTGAACGTGCATCTGTCTGTAATTGATCTGCCATACATCGCCCAACTTTTTCTCAAAACCAGTCGCTAATGACCCTGCTTTTTCTCTTGCGTCCTTAATCGCAGCCATTCGTGCCTTTTGCTGATATTCGGCTTGGTTGCTTACTTTAAGTTGAATATTATCAACCTGATTAATTCCCGCTTCTAACGCCATATCTAGGTATTGGTTAAGGTTTTTCAGATCCGTCACCGTGACATCAATACTGCGAGATGCTCGATACCCAACAAGTTCTGCTTTCCCTGATTTAGGGTAATGGTACTGAGGAGCAAGGTATAAATTCGAGCTAGTAATATTGTCTTTTGACAAGCCGGCATCCGATAAGCTTTTTAGAAACTCTTCAACGGTTTTATCTACGGACAATTTCGCTTGTTCGGCCGTCATTGTCGTATCGACTACTTTTACAGAAAACGTAGCCATGTCAGGTGTGGCCGTCACTTCGCCATACCCCGTTGTCGTAACATGAGCAAACTCTGGCGTATTCGCCAAAACTGAAGCACTGGTAAGGCTGAGTGCTGAAGCCAGCAAAAATGAATACAATTTCATTCAATAAATCCATCCATACAAAATTAAGTACTTAATCTCAGATTCCAACATCACTATCATGGCTGAGAAAGCGTGTGGTTTCATAATAGAAACTTCCGCCGATTATCCAAGCACCCATAGTGACTTCTAACACAACTTTGACTATGTAACATTGGCGTAATTTTTAAACAAAACACACTTAAGTGAACGATATGCAGCTCTGACGAACTTATTGAGGTAGATGCTGCTGCGCATACCCCACTATCGCATGTGAGATTTCTTGTAGTACCCCAGTTTCTAACTGCCAGTGGTGCCAATAAATCCGATGGGACATTAAAAAACCTGGAGTCACATCAACCAACACACCTCTGTCTAATTCGTCGGTAATTTGCAAGCGGGGGATCAAGCAATAAGCTACACCAGCTAACGCCACTTTTAGAAACGCTTCAGAACTACTGATGTTGTGATGAATAACGCTGTCAGGATTGACGTTAAAATGCTCGGTAAGAAATGTTTTATGTAGATCATCATATTGGTCATATGAAACGGCCGGTGCTTTTGCCAATGTCTGATTATTTACGCCTTTAGAAAAATAACGCTGATAGAACTCTGGGCTCGCGACACAAACATAATCGATGCGACCTAAATAGTCTGCTCTGCATCCGGGGATTGGCTGGGACTCCAAGCTGATCGCTCCTGTCACTTCGCCACTTTTGAGTTTTTCAATAGAGCGGTATTCACCATAGATAGTCAGTTTTAGTTCAACTTGACGCTGCTTCATAACATTTTGCAGCGCTGGCAGTAGCCATGTTGCAAGGCTATCTGCATTAGTCGCTAAAGAGAGTTGCACAGGTCGCGTACTGGTATCATTTTTTAGTTCGGGGAGAATTTCATGCTCTAGCAAGCGTACTCGCCGATAAAGACCCAACAATTTTTTACCAATTAGCGTTGGCTTAGGTGGCTGGCTTCGAATTAAAACAGGCTGCGCGAGAAACTTCTCTAACTGCTTGATACGTTGAGAAATGGCGGATTGAGAAACAAATAAATGCTCGGCAGCACGCTCAAAGCTACCCTGATAAACTATAGCATCTAATGCCTCAATCCATTTGTAATCTAACCCTCGCATACCTTTCCTCTCACTCCTGATCAAACGCCTCCCGTTAAATTAGTCTATCTAATGTAAGATTAAAATCATTAATTATACTTATTTAGATAAACGCTTTATCTTTCCCCTTTCTGTAAATGTATTTGTTATTTTGAAGTGAGGTGAAGTGTGAGCTTGTGGGTTCTATTGCAAGGTTTTGGTTTAGGAGCATCAATGATCATTCCGATCGGCGCGCAAAATGCGTATGTTTTGAATCAAGGCATAAAGCGTAACCACCACCTAACAACCGCCACTATTTGTAGCGTGCTAGATATGATTTTCATCTCTCTAGGTATCTTTGGTGGTGGTGCAATTCTGTCTCAAAATGAAATCTTACTGACGTCGGTGACACTTGGTGGTATTGCTTTCTTGAGCTTCTATGGACTGCTCTCGCTAAAAAGTGCTTTTAAGCCAGAGAGTGAATCGGAATCAAAAGGGGAGATCGTAGCTCGAGGTCGTCGAACGGTTATTCTAGGTGCGTTAGCTGTCACTGTGCTTAATCCGCACTTATATTTAGATACAGTCGTTATTCTAGGTTCGATCGGTGGACAATTTGAAGGCCATGATCGCATTGCTTTTGCACTAGGTACGATTATGGCTTCCTTTGTTTGGTTCTACACTTTATCGATAGGAGCAGCCAAACTAGGTCCAACACTCTCTCAACCAAAAGTGAAAAAAACCATCGACATTGCAATCGCAATGATGATGTTCACAATAGCGTATATCTTAGCGAGTGAGCTTATTGATAAGTATTGGTAATCACCAGGTAGTAAGGCAGCAAAGACATGGAGTCACTAAAACATATTTATAACAACAATAGAGAGCGATTCAACGCGCTCTCTATTCCTTTTCGGGAATGGCAGCACGAAGCCATCTTAGACTTTGAGACAGATATACGCATTGCGAGAGAGCTTGGTTGGACGGGTACGCATACCAAAAGCCTCTTTTTAACACTCAAAGGACAAGGTTACGCGGTTTATCTGACAGATAAGGACTCGCGCCTCGATGCCAAGCAGATTAAAGCGATTACAGGTAAACGTCCCTCTATTTGTAATGATGATGAAATGGTCGAAGTGTTAGGTTGCGTACCCGGCGCGGTTTGCCCAATAGGCTTACCGGAATACATCACTATCATTGTTGATACCAATCTCTATCAACATCAAGAGTTGCTCTATACGCCTGGCTTACCTGAGTTCACATTTGGATTTGCAGGTAAACATCTAAAACGCCTCTTGCTTGCTGGTCATCACACCCTTTACGAAATATAAAAAAGCGAGGCCTATTGGCCTCGCTTTTGAATATCGACTGCTTTTGATTAAGCGTCGACTTTGTTCAGGTGAACATCCATTTGTGGGAATGGAATCTCGATACCATTTTCATCCAATGCTTCTTTAATACCTTGCATTGCATCAAAGTATACGCCCCAGTAATCTGCAGTTTTCACCCATGGACGAACCACAAAGTTAACTGAAGAGTCTGCTAACGTAAGTACACCAATTGTGATATCTGGGTCTTTCAAGATACGTGGATCTTTCTCTAGCGTCTCACGAATCACTTTCTTCGTTAGTTTAAGGTCTGCTTTGTATGAAACACCAATCACTAGGTCGACACGTCGTGTCGCATGGCGAGAGTAGTTAGTAATGGCACCGCCGATAACTGAAGAGTTAGGCACAACAACCATTTTGTTGTCTGGTGTTTTTAGAACGGTTTGGAAGATTTGAATTGCTTCAACACTACCCGCTACACCACCGATTTCTACGTAGTCGCCTGATTTGAATGGACGGAACGCAACAATAAGTACGCCTGCTGCAAAGTTTGATAGTGAACCTTGTAGTGCAAGACCAACAGCAAGACCTGCCGCACCAATCACAGCAACAACAGAAGCGGTTTGAACTCCTAATCGACCAAGAGCCGCGATTAGCACGATTACAAATAGCAAGTAACGAACAAGACCGTGAATAAATTCAACGACGGCCTTATCCATGTTTTTCTTTTCTAGTACTTTAGAAACACTACCAGCGACTGCCTTAACGATAAGATTACCGATAAACAGAATAAGCACCGCAGAGATAATGTTCACACCGTACTGAACCAGTAGATCTGAATTGTTTGTCAGCCAAGTTTCAGCCTGAGTTAGACCATCCGTTAAAGTGGTATCGATACCCACCGATTCACCTGCCATAATTCTTATCCTCAAAAATAAAGAGATATAAATCCAATTGCCGTTAATTTATGAACCTTGTTTTTTAAAGGCTCTTTTCTAAAACAACATCCCTATTGCTCCACTGAACAGTGTCAGATTTTTGGCACAATATCCCAACTCTGACTTTTTTCAAAGTCAGAGTTTCGCAAAGATATGCAAAACAAGACTTTATCAGAGCTTTCTGACACTGACTTGTTACAGGTTACGCAATGCACTCTGATTTCGCCACTCTTAAGACTGATATTCCCATGTTTTCTTTAAAAAAAACGTTAAAGGTGAGATATCTCACTAGCAAATACAACCTAACGCATAAAAATATCGGGAGAAAGCAGAGGGGAAGAAAATGATAGATATAAAAAAAACCCGCTCAAAGAGCGGGTTTTTAAGTAACTTAATCAGTAACGATTATAGTACGTCAACTGCGTTAAGGTCAGCAAATGCTTGCTCTAGACGAGTAACCATTGAAGCTTGGCCTGCACGTAGCCATACGCGTGGATCGTAGTACTTCTTGTTTGGTGCATCTTCACCAGTTGGGTTACCGATCTGACCTTGTAGGTAATCGTGGTTTTCAGCTTCGAACTTACGGATACCATCCCAAGTAGCCCACTGTGTATCAGTATCGATGTTCATTTTGATTACACCGTAGCCGATAGATTCACGGATTTCTTCTAGAGAAGAACCTGAACCACCGTGGAATACGAAGTTTAGAGAGTTCGCTGGAAGACCGAATTTCTCAGAAACGTGCGCTTGAGAATCACGTAGGATAGTTGGAGTTAGTACAACGTTACCTGGCTTGTATACGCCGTGTACGTTACCGAAAGATGCTGCGATAGTGAAACGGTGGCTGATTGCGCTTAGTTTCTCGTATGCGTATGCAACGTCTTCTGGAGAAGTGTATAGCTCAGACGCATCCATATCAGAGTTGTCAACGCCGTCTTCTTCACCACCAGTACAACCTAGTTCGATTTCTAGAGTCATGTTCATTTTAGCCATGCGCTCTAGGTACTTAGCAGAAATTTCGATGTTCTCTTCTAGAGACTCTTCAGAAAGGTCGATCATGTGAGAAGAGAATAGTGGCTTACCAGTTTGCGCGAAGTACTCTTCACCAGCGTCTAGTAGACCGTCGATCCAAGGAAGTAGTTTCTTAGCTGCGTGGTCAGTGTGTAGGATTACTGGAACACCGTAAGCTTCAGCTACAGCGTGAACGTATTTCGCACCAGCAACAGCACCTAGGATTTGAGCTTCTTGACCTTCAAGTTTTAGACCTTTACCAGCAAAGAAAGCAGCGCCACCGTTAGAGAACTGAACGATAACTGGAGCTTTAACTTTTGCAGCTGCTTCAAGTACTGCGTTTACAGAGTCAGTACCCACACAGTTTACTGCTGGAAGTGCAAAGCTGTTTTCTTTTGCAACTTCAAATACTTTCTGAACGTCATCGCCAGAGATAACACCTGGTTTTACGAAGTCGAAGATCTTAGACATGGATGTAATCCTATTTATCTGTCGTTTTTAAACAAAACTTGTTAAGTTGAAAATCTTGCAAACGTTTGCTCACAACTGAGGCTATTCTAGCAGAGTTCCTCACACGTTGCAGCAAACAAGAAAGCGGGAGAATCACTCCCCCGCTTTGCTTTAATTACTTAGCGCGTGCTTCTAGCATTTCTACTGCTGGAAGAACTTTACCTTCTACGAACTCAAGGAAAGCGCCGCCGCCAGTAGAGATGTAAGATACATCCGCTTTGATACCGAACTTGTCGATAGCCGCTAGCGTGTCACCACCGCCTGCAACAGAGAAGCCTTCAGAAGCTGCGATAGCTTCAGAGATACCTTTAGTACCTGCTTCGAAGTTCTTGAATTCGAATACGCCTACTGGACCGTTCCATAGGATAGTCTTAGCGTTTTTAAGGATTTCAGCTAGTTCAGCAGTTGAATCTGGACCAAGGTCGAAGATCATGTCGTCGTCTTGTACTTCAGAAACGTGCTTGATTTCAGCTTCTGCGTTCTCGTCAAATGCTTTCGCACATGCAACGTCAGTTGCTACTGGAATTGCACACTCGTCCATTAGCTTCTTAGCTGTTTCAACTAGGTCTGCTTCGTATAGAGACTTACCAACGTTGTGGCCAGCAGCTGCGATGAATGTGTTAGCAATACCACCACCAACAACGAGTTGGTCAGCGATTTTAGATAGAGACTCAAGAACAGTTAGCTTAGTAGAAACTTTTGAACCACCTACGATAGCAACCATTGGACGAGCTGGCTTGTCCATTGCTTTGCCTAGCGCTTCTAGTTCGTTTGCTAGTAGAGGACCAGCACATGCTACGTCTGCGTGCATGCCAACGCCGTGAGTAGATGCTTGAGCACGGTGAGCCGTACCGAATGCGTCCATTACGAATACGTCACATAGTGCTGCATATTTCTTAGATAGCTCTTCGTCGTTTTTCTTTTCGCCTTTGTTGAAGCGAACGTTTTCAAGAACAACAAGTTCACCCGCATTTAGCTCTAGGCCATCTAGGTAGTCTTTTGCTAGCTTCACTTCGCAATCTAGTGCGTCGTTTAGGTAGTTAACAACTGGTTGTAGAGAGAACTCTTCAGCGTATTCACCTTCAGTTGGGCGACCTAGGTGAGACGTAACCATTACTTTAGCGCCTGCTTCTAGGCAGTGCTTAATAGTTGGAAGAGATGCGATGATACGTGCATCCGAAGTTACTTTACCGTCTTTTACTGGCACGTTTAGGTCAGCACGGATAAATACACGTTTACCTGCAAGATCCAGGTCAGTCATCTTGATTACAGACATGATGTGTCCTCTCAAATATTTAATAATTAAAGTTTTTGAAAACTCGGCAACCCTGCCAAGCCTGTTAATTCTTCAAACTGGTTATAGATATGGAGATATTATGGATTTATTTCAAGGCTTGAAATAAAAATTCTCCATCACTTCTTCGTCATTACTGTTCCACTTGCGAAGAAGCTTGCATTGCTAAGGCAGTATCCAGCATCCGGTTAGCAAAGCCCCATTCGTTGTCGCACCAAACGAGCATTTTTACGAGTTGCCCGTTACTCACTCTAGTCTGGCTTCCATCCACAATCGCACTATGGGGGTCGTGGTTAAAGTCGATGGAAACGAGTGGCGATTCAGTATAGTCAACAATGTTACGTAATGTACACTGAGATGCGTTAACAATGGTTTGATTTACGTCATTAACTTTCACATTTGTACTAATTGTGACACTTAAATCCATTGCAGTGACGTTAACCGTTGGAACACGAACAGAAATTGCTTCGAATTTGTTGGAAAATTTCGGGAAGATTCTTTCAATCCCCTTATGCAACTTAGTGTCCACCGGAATAATAGATTGGCTTGCAGCGCGGGTACGGCGTAAGTCGTTATGATACGCATCAATTACTTGTTGATCGTTCATGGACGAATGAATTGTGGTAATGGTGCCAGACTCTATGCCGAAGGCTTCGTCTAATACTTTAATGATGGGAACGATACAGTTGGTGGTGCAAGAGCCATTGGAGACAACACGGTGCTCGTCTTTCAGAGTTTCGTGGTTCACGCCATAGATAATCGTATTATCTAGGTCGTTTGCGCCCGGGTGCGAAAACAGTACTTTCTTAGCGCCAGCTTCTATATGCGCTTGCCCATCGGCTTGCGAACCAAATACGCCAGTGCAATCCAAGACGATATCAACTTCTAAATCACGCCAAGGAAGTAATTCGATTTCGGAGAGGTGGAGAATGCGAATGGAATCATATTCACCGCTGTCATGATGAACATGCAAATGTTCTTGGTCATGGGAAATTTTTTTACCAAAGCGACCATGACTGGTGTCATATTGCAGTAGGTGTGCCATCGCCTCTGGCTGAGCTAGTTCGTTAACCACCACAACCTTGATCTGCTGGTGTTTTCCACTTTCATACACCGCTCGCAGAACATTACGACCTATACGTCCAAATCCATTGATCGCAACCTTTAGCATTTATCCTTCGCCCTACCAAAAATTTCGTGTCACAGATACTACCTGATCAGGCTGACAAACGCACCTGTTGAATCAAAGTAAAGCAGGATTAAAAAAGGTCGAGACTATGCTCGACCTTATTACAACGATAGATAATTAAAATGCGACGTCTAAACCTAACCAGTAGCGACGACCATCTTCAATATATCCGTATTCTTCGTAACTGATTTCCTCGTCCAGCAAGTTATAGATAGCGCCTTTAATACGAGTATTGTCGGTTAACTGGTATGTCACACCGGCGTCCACAAAGGTATAAGCTGGTTCTACAATACTGTTTCTTGATGGGCCAGTAACCGGATCCATTTCTTTACCTCGGTACGTGACTTTCGCCCAGCTCTCTAGATCTGTTGTCGTTTGCCAAGTCACATCCACATTAAACAGATGCTTTGGTAACTGCTGCAGCGGCATGCCTTTGTATTCACCTGTTTTTTGCTCTGAGTCGGTAAATGTGTAGCTCGAGCTAAGGTAAATGGTTTCCGTTAACGGCGATGCTAAGGTCGCTTCAATACCTTGTGTGACGGCTTCATCCACGTTAATACGGTACGTTGGATCTGCGCCCCATTGGTTTGGACCATCAGTACAGATAGTGTCTGGACAAACAACACGTGTGATCTTGTCTTTGAATTCGTTATGGAACGCTGTCAAAGAGACATCTAAGCCAGAATCACCTTGATACAAGACGCTGATTTCTTTGTTTAGCGACGTTTCAGGGTCAAGATCTGGGTTACCGTAGATATTACCGCCACCACTGACTTGCGCCCAGCCAGGAGTAATTTCACGTAATTGTGGAGAACGGAAACCTGTTGCCACACCGCCTTTCACCGTCCAAGACGGATCAACTCGCCATACACCGTAAACACGCGGACTAAAGTGCGCGCCATAGTTTTCGTCATGATCTAGACGACCACCAAGCGTAACGCTAAACGGATCGGCGATTCTCCATTCATCTTCAATGAAAACAGCCCACTGCGTATTCGATGTTTCAGTCTTCGATGACGCTTTGTTGGAGGTGAAATCCTCAAGCTCTGCATGAGTGGCGTCCACACCCGTCGTCAACGTATGGTTTCCGATACCAGTCACCAAGCTCGATTTGAACGTGGTGTTGGTGATCGTCATCTCACGAGATTTGTTCTCGCTCTCTTCTCGCTGTAAGTAAGTATCTGAAATGCCAATCGAATCCCAATCACCGTTGTGGCTTACCGTTACGTAATTACGACGATATTCATTCAGTGAGTCTTCACACCCACCACGACACCCAGTGGTCGGCACTGAAAGGCCCACATTACCACGACGACTTTGTGCCGACGTGCCACCTTCTAATTGCACCGAATGGCGCTCATTAATCTGGTAAGTCAGTTTTGAAGAGATACTCTGCATATCTTTATCTTCATAACCGTATTCGATGTCATCTTCTTCTCTGGTTGTGTACTGACCATATACTTGGAGAGATAAATTTTCAGCCAACGGACCATTAACGAAAAAGTTCGCGCTCTGCTCTCCCCCTGAGCGGCTATTCTCTTGTAGTACCGTGCCCAGTTGAACATTACCTGTCCACTCTAGCGCATCTTTTCGTGTGATGACGTTAATCACACCACCAATCGCATCAGAACCGTAAAGCGTCGACATTGGGCCACGAATAACTTCGATTCGCTCAATCGCTTGAAGAGGAGGTAACCAACCTTGTTCGATACCAGGACCGTCACTATTTGGACGAGTTTCACGCGTGCTTTGACGTTTACCGTCGACCAGTATCAAAGTGTATTTAGAACCCATACCACGGATACTAATGTCGGTGGTATCACCACCACCTGTCACGACAACACCTGGCACACTTTTTAGTGCATCAGTCACATCGCGGTAATAACGGGAGTCCAACTCCTCACGTGAAATAACACTAATACTTGCAGGCGCGTCCGCTTGAGATTGCTCGTAGCTTGATGCAGTTACAACCACTGTTTCCATTTTAGAAACTGCATCATTGGCAAAAACATGAGGGACACTGACGAAGGCTAAAATACCAGTTGCGGTAATAACTGGCAGTCTAAGAGTAGACATCTACATCTCCATAATTGATAATGATTATTATTTTCGAAAGTGAATTATTCACAAATAGAATGAGATGCATAGTGAGAGTTATGGAACGGTTCTTTCCATTTATGGAACTCGTACATAACGCAGTAAGGAGTAAAAGAAATATGCACGACTTAGCATCAATTAGAGCCTTTGATGCGCTCAATCAGCATAAAAGTTTGACAGCCGCTGCTAAAGCCCTTAATCAGCCAAAATCAACGCTAAGTCGTCGCTTGGCACAATTAGAAGAAGACTTCGGTCAGGCTCTAACCGCCAGACAAGGTAATCGATTAGTTCTGACAAGAGCTGGAGAGATCTTTGCCCACTACAGCCGCCAGATTCTTGAGTTAAGTGAAGAGAGTTATGATGCACTTCAAGGTTTAACGAACCAAGTTTCAGGGCCACTGCATATTGTTTGTCACACTGCCTTAGTTAGAAGCTGGCTCGGCGGCGTACTCAATCGTTTTCTTGCTGATAATCCCGATGTTAGAGTTCAACTTACCAGTGACTTTTCTGAGGCGCATCATGACCCAGATTTGTTCATCTGGCTCGGTGAACGTAAAGAGCTAGACTGGCGAAAAGAAGTGCTGGGGGTATTTCGCTATACGCCTTTTGCCTCTCCAAATTATCTAAAACAACATGGGCCTATACCGCACCCCAAAGAACTTGAAGCACATCCATGGATCGATTTTGGTTCAGTGCAAGAAAATGGATTGATGCTAGCACACCCTCAACACGGTGAGTTCTTTTTAGAACCCTTTGTTAGTCGCTTATACAGCGACAACATAGCAATGCAAATAGACAGTATCGCGAATGGTCATGGTATTGGACTGCTGCCGACTTGGACAGCATGCGGCTATGAGAAACATCACCCAGGGCGAATCACACCATGCTTAGAAGGTTGGCTTTCTGAGCCTATTTCCATTAACTGCTATACACCAGCAGGACGACCACCACTGCGCTTATCCGTACTTTTAGACTGCATTCACCAAAGCATTCCACAAGGTTGGAAAACCTGACAAAAATAAAAAGGCCATCATAATGATGGCCTTTCTAACTTTAGCATCTAACAGTTGTCGTTTACGTTCGACTGTTTAGATGGTCCTGCAATTACGCTAGCAATTCTTTAGCTGTGTTCACTACGTTTTCAGTCGTGAAGCCAAACATCTCGAATAGCTGACCAGCAGGTGCTGATTCACCGAATGTTGTCATACCGATGATGCGACCGTCGAAGCCTACGTACTTGTACCAGAAATCCGCAATGCCCGCTTCAATAGCGATACGTGCCGTTACGTCTGATGGCAGTACAGATTCACGGTAAGCAGCGTCTTGTTTGTCGAATGCGTCTGTTGATGGCATTGAAACAACGCGTACTTTCTTGCCTTCTGAAGTTAGTTGCTCAGCGGCTTTCACTGCAAGCTCAACCTCAGAACCTGTTGCGATAAGGATTAGCTCAGGCTTACCTTCGCTATCTTTCAGGATGTAAGCACCTTTCGCGATGTCTGCGACTTGTTCAGCAGTACGCTCTTGTTGCGCTAGGTTTTGACGAGAGAAGATAAGTGCAGTTGGTGCATCTTTACGTTCAATCGCTAGTTTCCATGCAACTGCAGACTCAACTTGGTCACATGGGCGCCATGTGCTCATGTTTGGAGTTACACGTAGAGACGCCATTTGCTCAACAGGTTGGTGAGTTGGGCCATCTTCGCCAAGACCGATCGAATCATGCGTGTAAACTTGGATGTTCTGAATTTTCATCAGCGCAGCCATACGCATTGCGTTACGAGCATATTCCATGAACATTAGGAATGTTGCGCCGTAAGGAACGAAACCACCGTGCAATGCGATACCGTTGATGATAGCGGTCATACCGAATTCACGCACACCGTAGTGGATGTAGTTGCCAGAGAAGTCCTCCATTTCTAGAGACTTAGAACCAGACCACATGGTCAGGTTAGAAGGCGCTAGGTCAGCAGAACCACCCATAAACTCAGGAAGCATTTGACCAAACGCTTCTAGTGCATTTTGCGACGCTTTACGTGATGCAATGTTCGCTGGATTTGCGTGAAGATCGGCAATGATTTGGTTCGCTTTTTCTTCCCACTGTGCAGGAAGTTCGCCGTTTAGACGACGTTTAAGCTCTGCCGCTTCTGCAGGGTAAGCTGCAGCGTATGCTTCGAATTTTTCATTCCAAGCTGCTTCTTTCGCGGCGCCCGCTTCTTTTGCATCCCACTCAGCGTAAACATCTGCCGGGATCTCAAATGGGCCGTACTCCCAACCTAGGTATTCGCGAGCCGCTTGGATTTCATCGTGACCTAGTGGTGCACCGTGACAGTCGTGCGAACCAGACTTGTTAGGAGAACCGAAACCGATAATTGTTTTGGTACAGATAAGCGTAGGACGTGGGTCCGCTTTTGCTGCTTCAATTGCTGCGTTGATCGCGTCTGAGTCGTGACCATCGACTGCTGGGATTACATGCCAGCCGTACGCTTCAAAACGCTTAGGTGTATCGTCAGAGAACCAGCCTTCAACGTGACCGTCGATAGAAATGCCGTTGTCATCCCAGAACGCGATCAGTTTGCCTAGACCTAACGTCCCAGCAAGAGAGCATGCTTCATGCGAGATGCCTTCCATTAGACAGCCGTCACCCATGAACACATACGTAAAGTGGTCAACGATATCGTGACCTTCTTTGTTGAACTGTGCCGCTAGTGCTTTCTCTGCGATCGCCATACCAACAGCGTTAGTGATGCCTTGACCTAGAGGACCAGTTGTTGTCTCGATACCAGGCGCGTAGCCGTACTCTGGGTGACCTGGGGTTTTTGAGTGCAATTGACGGAAGTTTTTCAGATCGTCAATAGATAGCTCGTAACCGCTTAAGTGCAGTAGAGAGTAAATAAGCATTGACCCATGACCGTTTGACAGCACAAAGCGATCGCGGTCGGCCCACTCTGGGTTTGAAGGGTTATGGTTTAGGTGAGAGCGCCAAAGAACTTCAGCGATATCAGCCATACCCATTGGTGCGCCTGGGTGGCCTGAGTTAGCTTGTTGAACACCATCCATGCTTAGAGCACGAATTGCATTGGCAAGATGTTTACGAGACGACATGTCTGCTCCTGAGTACATTAAGCGAAACGAAAAGTAGGTCATAATTCTCTCAAAGCCCTGTTGGGTGTGCAAACGTTTTCCAGTCCAAAACCTCACAAATATTGCACCTTTCGCGCCAAATCGTTCGAAGTTCTTAAAATTATCAATAAATCAGGCAAACGTTTGGTTATAACAAAAACCAAAAAAGAGCTTGTAATTCGAGCAATCAAATTTAGAATAGACGTCTAGATGTAGATACACCTACAAAAATTAGTATTAATTTGCGCTGGAGAGTTTATCATTCCCCAGTTTTAAACCAGATATAGTGGAGCTAACATGGCTAAGCACCTGTTTACTTCTGAGTCAGTATCAGAAGGTCATCCAGATAAAATTGCAGACCAGATTTCTGATGCGGTTCTTGACGCGATTCTAGAGCAAGATCCAAAGGCTCGTGTTGCATGTGAGACTTACGTTAAAACCGGTATGGTAATGGTGGGTGGTGAAATCACGACTTCAGCATGGGTAGACATCGAAGAGTTAACTCGTGAAACCGTTCGTGAAATCGGCTACGTACATTCAGATATGGGCTTTGACGCAGATTCTTGTGCGGTACTAAACACAATCGGTAAACAGTCGCCAGATATCAACCAAGGTGTTGATAAAACTGACCCTAAAGAACAAGGTGCAGGCGACCAAGGCATCATGTTTGGTTACGCTTGTAACGAAACTGAAGTACTAATGCCAGCGCCAATTACTTACTCTCACCGTCTTGTTCAAAAGCAAGCAGAAGTTCG
The DNA here is from genome assembly GCF_033340475.1 of Vibrio sp. 1078-1. Classification (NCBI taxonomy): domain Bacteria; kingdom Pseudomonadati; phylum Pseudomonadota; class Gammaproteobacteria; order Vibrionales; family Vibrionaceae; genus Vibrio; species Vibrio sp. 1078-1. Next base: position 19,577 of record NZ_JAWOWM010000013.1, on the reverse strand, counting down.
TAAAAACGGCACACTACCTTGGTTGCGTCCTGATGCAAAATCTCAGGTAACATTCCAATACGATCAAGGTAACATCGTTGGTATCGACGCGGTTGTTCTTTCAACTCAACACTGTGACTCAATCTCAACTTCAGACCTGCGTGAAGCGGTAATGGAAGAGATCATTAAGCCAGTGCTACCTTCTGAGTGGATCAACAAAGAAACAAACTTCTTCATTAATCCAACCGGTCGCTTCGTAATCGGCGGTCCTATGGGTGACTGTGGTCTAACTGGTCGTAAGATCATCGTAGATACCTACGGCGGCGCAGCTCGTCACGGTGGCGGTGCGTTTTCTGGTAAAGATCCATCAAAAGTTGACCGTAGTGCAGCATACGCAGCACGCTACGTAGCGAAAAACATCGTAGCCGCAGGCATGGCTGACCGTTGTGAGATCCAACTTTCTTACGCAATCGGTGTTGCTGATCCAACGTCTATCATGGTGGAAACGTTCGGTACTGAGAAAGTATCTCACGACATCATCATTGAAGCGGTTCGTCAATTCTTCGACCTACGTCCATACGGTCTACAAGAAATGCTTAACCTTCTTCAACCTATCTACAAGAAGACAGCGGCTTACGGTCACTTCGGTCGTGAAGAATTCCCGTGGGAAGCGACAGACAAAGCTGCACTTCTACGCGATTTCGCTGGCATCAAATAATCAAGCCAAGCAAGAATCAATCAAGCCCTCGCCTATGGTGGGGGCTTTTTATTTTCAGCAACTTTTATCTAGCCATTTCGGCTCATACCGCCCTGCCCCACAAAGCAGTCCTGTTTCTCCCTCATTTTTATACCGAATAAATTTTAAGCAATTATTTGTAAATTATCCCATCTCCGCCAATAGTTAAAATATTGTTAACTCCAATTTAAATAGAGACGTCGGATGCTGGCGACTGTGGAAGCAACACTTAAGTAAAGACATGAGTCAGGCATCTTTATGGCCGATACCAAACTAAGCCAATGCTCAGATGTAAACTTGAAAAAGTCGCTTCAAGTTTGACTGAACAAAAACCGCTGTCAGTTGGTATAAGCGGATAATGTGGGAATAAATCAAGGAGGAGTTATGCCTCGAACTGTTAATCCATCGGACTTCCACAACAAGCGAAAGGAAGTGCCAGACAACGAATACGCCAGAACCATACCGTGCAATACGGTCAATCTTTCTGCACCTTTTCATTGGCTCGCATTAGGTCTGCATGATTTCGTGCGAATGCCGCTTATTAGTGCTTTCTATGGCATCTGTTTTATGGCAGCAGCCATAGGCATTGTTTTGCTCGTACAGTGGCAAGGCACACACTTGGTCGTCATGCCCAGTTTGATTGTTTACATGTTAATCGGTCCGTTTCTCGCGCTCGGCTTGTATGATGCCAGTTGGGAGAGAGAGCGCGGACACAAAGCAAGCTTGTTCCATTCAATGAAAGCGATCGGTCGTAACTCAACATCTCAATGGGCGTTCGCCGTGTTACTCGCAGTGTGTATGATATTTTGGATGCGCATTGCCGCTCTACTTCATGCGCTCTACCCTTCTGTTCAAGGGGCACCTTTAAGTGAGTTTCTACCCTTCCTTGTCATCGGCTCTTTAGTTGGCTTTGTTTTGGCTTGTGTGGTGTTTAGTATTTCAGCCTTTTCTATTCCGCTCATGATGGAGCGTCGCGTAGACATGATGACCGCTGTATTTACCAGCTTTAATGCAGTGAAATCCAACATTCCAGCAATGATTGTTTGGGCAGCGATCATCTGTGGCGGTATTCTTATCGGCTTTGCGACCTACGGGATCGGAATGTTGTTTACCATGCCAATTCTAGGCTACGGTACATGGCACGCTTACCATGCCACCATCAAGAAAAAACACACACCATAATTAACTGATGCTATGATCTGGCCCTCGCAAATGCGGGGGCTTTTTTATTTGATTTATCGAGGTGAATTGTGGATATAGAACTCAGCTATAAAGCCAAGCAAGTGATGGCGGGCTGTATCGCGATGGCGGAACAAGCTTTCAAACGTTCTTTCCCGATTCCAACAATCACCTTCGACGTCCGTGGGAAAGCGGCAGGAAAAGCCTACCTTCAATTAAATCAAGTACGCCTAAACCCTGTTTTATTTCGCGAAAACACCCAAGCATTCTTAGATGAAGTCATTCCTCATGAAGTAGCACACCTGATTACTTATCAGGTTTACGGGCGAGTTAGGCCTCACGGTAAAGAATGGAAAGGCGTCATGGAAGCCGTATTTAACGTACCAGCCAAAACCACTCACAGCTTTGAAGTAAAATCCGTTCAAGGTAAAACCTTTGAGTATCGTTGTGGTTGTATGACCTACCCTCTATCGATTCGCCGTCATAATAAAGTGCTGCGCAAAGAGGCGACGTACTCTTGTCAAAAATGCCGCCAACCACTTAACTTCACCGGTATTCAATTATCGTAGCCCTTACCTCATAGTGTTACTTGCGTTCCCAAAATAAAGATCGAGTTGATCAAAACCTTCCCTTCGCCAACTATTGTTAACTTACTCATCACTAAAGCTATTTTGTGCGTGTTATCATGAATAAAGTCATACTTTATAAAGACTTTTATCATGAAATACTTACTCTCTCTGTTGCTTATCGCGCTTTCTAGCACTGCGATTGCCGCGCCACCGAGCTCATTCTCTGCTGCCAAACGTGAGGCGGTCAAAATTTATCAAGACCATCCAACAAGCTTCTACTGTGGCTGTAACATTCAATGGCAAGGCAAGAAAGGCTTACCCGATTTAGCCTCTTGCGGTTACCAAGTCCGTAAACAAGAAAAACGGGCTGCACGAATCGAATGGGAGCACGTTGTTCCTGCGTGGCAATTTGGCCACCAGCGTCAATGCTGGCAAGATGGCGGACGTAAAAACTGTAAGAAAAAAGACAAAACTTTTCGTTTGATGGAAGCAGACTTGCACAACCTAACTCCTGCTATTGGTGAAGTAAACGGTGACCGTTCGAACTACAACTTCAGCCAATGGAACGGTATGGATGGCGTGAGTTATGGTCGCTGTGAGATGCAAGTGAACTTTAAGCAGCGTAAAGTCACGCCACCAGACCGTGCGCGTGGCTCAATTGCTCGTACCTATCTATACATGAGCAAAGAGTACGGTTTCAAACTGTCGAAGCAGCAAACGCAATTAATGAGTGCTTGGAACAAAACCTATCCTGTCGATAAATGGGAATGTGAGCGTGACGAGCGCATTGCAAAAGTACAGGGCAATCACAACCCATTTGTTCAAGAAGCCTGCCGCGCACTGTAACCTCCGACCTCGAAGCGTTTCAATTACTGATATTGAAACGCTTCTTGCCCCTTGTTTTTTCGGTGCAAAGCATCCATGTTAGGGTTTAAGTTTATTCTCTTGCTGGAAATCTCATGCGTACCCCTCGAATTTATCATCCAGAAACCATTCATCAACTTGGCTCACTTGCTTTAAGTGACGACGCAGCAGGCCATATCGGTCGTGTTTTGCGCATGAAAGAAGGCCAAGACGTTCTCCTTTTTGACGACAGTGGCGCAGAGTTCCCAGCGGTTATCAGTGAAGTCAGCAAGAAATCAGTTTTGGTTAACATCACCGAGCGTGTAGAAAGCAGTATTGAATCCCCTTTAGATCTGCACCTTGGTCAAGTCATTTCACGTGGCGATAAGATGGAGTTCACCATCCAAAAGTCTGTTGAACTTGGCGTCAATACCATCACTCCTCTGATTTCTGAACGTTGTGGCGTCAAGCTTGACCAAAAGCGTTTTGAGAAAAAACTCGCGCAATGGCAGAAAATCGCCATCAGTGCCTGTGAGCAATGTGGGCGTAATGTCGTGCCCGAAATTCGTCCAATTATGAGCTTGGAAGAGTGGTGTAAAGAAGAGTACGATGGTTTAAAGCTTAACCTTCACCCTCGTGCTAAATACTCAATCAACACTTTGCCAACCCCGGTTGAAAAAGTGCGCCTACTGATCGGTCCTGAAGGCGGTTTATCGTCTGAAGAGATCGAGATGACTCGAGAATACCAATTTGAAGAAACGCTACTCGGCCCTCGCGTTCTGCGTACCGAAACAGCGGCTCTGACAGCAATTACAGCCTTACAAGTTCGTTTCGGCGATCTTGGTTAAAACGGAGAAAAATAATGATCAAACTCGGTATCGTAATGGACCCAATCTCGTCCATTAACATCAAAAAAGACTCTAGCTTTGCCATGATGCTTGAAGCGCAACGACGCGGCTATGAAATCCACTACATGGAAATGAATGATCTGCATCTCGATCAAGGCGTTGCCATTGCAGATACTAAAGTGGTAGAACTAAAAGAAGATCCAAACGGTTGGTACGAGTTCAAATCAGAGCAAACTATCGAACTGTCTGAGCTAGACGCGGTGCTAATGCGTAAAGATCCTCCGTTTGATACTGAATACATCTACGCGACTTACATCCTTGAGCGTGCAGAAGAACAAGGTGCACTGATCGTTAACAAGCCTCAAAGCTTACGTGATTGTAACGAAAAGCTGTTTACGGCATGGTTCCCAGAGCTGACACCTACAACGATCGTGACGCGAAAAGCAGAGAAAATTAAAGAATTTCGTGAAAAACATGGTGATGTCATCCTGAAACCGCTTGATGGTATGGGTGGCGCGTCCATCTTCCGTGTAAAAGAAAACGATCCAAACGTCTCTGTGATCATCGAGACATTGACTAACCACGGTCAAAACTACGCAATGGCGCAAACCTTCGTGCCAGATATCAGCAACGGTGACAAACGTATCTTAGTGGTAGATGGCGAACCTATGCCTTACTGTCTAGCACGCATTCCTGCTAAAGGCGAAACGCGCGGCAACCTAGCCGCTGGTGGTACTGGTGAAGCTCGTCCGCTAAGCGAAACCGACCTCAAAATTGCGCAAACCGTTGCTCCGACATTGAAAGAAAAAGGCCTTATCTTTGTTGGCCTTGACGTAATTGGCGACAAGCTAACAGAAATCAACGTCACCAGCCCAACCTGTATTCGCGAAATTGAAGCAGCTTTTGATATCTCAATCACAGGCAAGCTGATGGATGCGATTGAGCGTCGAGTAAAAGGCGAATAACTCAAACTGTATTACAGTTAATAGAGAGCGTAGTACATTAACTTAAGCAAACTCATGCACATACCTAGATGGTAAACTGTATGATGTTTGCTTAAGGGCATTTACGAGAGTTAAGGGTCAGTATGAGTATGAATCTCACAAATCACTTTTTGGTTGCCATGCCTGGGATGAAAGATCCGTACTTTCAAAACAGCGTGATCTACGTTTGTGAGCACAACGAAGACGGCGCTATGGGGCTGATGATCAATGCTCCTGTTGATATCACCGTCGGCAACATGCTCAAGCAGGTGGAAGTTCAGCCAGTACACCCTCGCCTGTTTGAAGCCAGTCTAGATAGACCAGTCTACAATGGCGGCCCAATCTCGGAAGATCGTGGTTTTATTTTGCATAAACCCAAAGATTACTACGAGTCCAGCGTCCAAATGACCGATGACCTCGCGGTAACCACTTCGCGTGATATTCTGTCGGTGTTAGGAACAGAAGCAGAACCAAGTGATTACTTAGTGGCACTTGGCTACTCCGGTTGGAGTGCAGGCCAATTAGAAAGTGAGCTGGTCGAAAACTCTTGGCTCACCATTGAAGCGACGCCTGAAATTATCTTTAATACACCAATCAACGAGCGTTGGAAGAAAGCGGTCGAAAAGCTGGGTATCGACCCAAGTCACCTTTCAGCAGACTCTGGACATGCTTAGTCCAAATATACAGTTACATTAGATAGAGACACCTTATGTCACGCACAATTATGGCTTTTGACTTTGGAACCAAAAGCATTGGTAGCGCTATTGGCCAAGAAATTACTGGTACAGCTTCCCCATTAAAAGCCTTTAAAGCCAATGACGGTATTCCAAACTGGGACGATATCGAAAAGCAAATCAAAGAGTGGCAACCAGATTTGCTAGTGGTCGGTTTACCGACCGATCTGCATGGTAAAGACCTTGAGACCATAACCCCTCGTGCACGAAAATTTGCTAAGCGTCTGCAAGGCCGATACGGATTGCCTGTTGAACTGCATGATGAGCGTTTATCTACTGCAGAAGCTCGTGCGGAGTTGTTCAGCATGGGCGGCTACAAAGCCCTATCGAAAGGTAATGTTGACTGCCAGTCAGCAGTGGTGATTCTAGAAAGCTGGTTTGAAGCTCTTTGGGGTGAGTAAACACTTCAAGCACAATGAAAAAAGGTTGGCTCCTGCCAACCTTTTTTGTTTCTGGATTGGATTAATCCATATCGATCTTAACGTTCGCCAAACTGCCCGTAGAGAATGCTTCACCACGCTGCGTTTTCAACATCAAGCGCAGATCATTCGCTGAGTCGGCACTATGTAGTGCATCCTCTTCGCTGATCTTACCTTGCATCACTAACTTATAAAGAGATTGATCGAACGTCAGCATACCAAACTCATTTGAGCGAGCCATGGTTGACTTCAACTCATGTAAATCTCCGCGACGAATCAAATCCGACACACGTGGACTATTTAGCAAGATCTCAAATACACCATGACGTCCCTGCCCATTTTTATCTCGGATCAGCTGCTGACCAACCACGCCTTTTAGGTTCATCGACAAATCGAACAAGAATTGTTCTTTTTGATCTTTCGGTACCAAGTGAAGAATGCGCTCTAAAGCTTGGTTTGCATTGTTGGCGTGCAACGTTGCCATACACAGGTGACCCGTTTCGGCGAAGGTCATCGCGTATTCCATTGTTTCACGGCTACGGATCTCACCAATCAAAATCATATCTGGTGCTTGGCGCAGCGAGTTTTTAAGCGCAACTTCATAGCTTTCCGTATCTAACCCAACTTCACGTTGAGTCACGATACAGCGCTTGTGTTCATGCACGAACTCGATCGGATCTTCGACCGTCAAAATGTGCCCGGTTTTATTGCTGTTTCGATAGCCTGTCATCGCCGCCATGGTGGTCGATTTACCCGACCCAGTAGCACCGACCACCAGCACCAAACCACGCTTAGCTATCGCCAAATCTTGCAACACTAACGGTAACTTTAACTGCTCAAAAGTAGGAATATTAGTTTCAATACGACGAATCACTGCGCCTGGTAACTCGCGTTGAAAAAAGGCACTCACACGGAAGCGACCACAATCTCTCACAATGGCAAAATTCGACTCGCGACTTTTACGAAATTCCTGACGCCGATCTGGTTCCATAGCGCTGTCGAGTAATGCAGCCACATCACTCTCGGTGAGTTTTTCCCCTTGCGGACGCAATTCGCCATCCACACGAAATAGAATTGGCGCTCCAACCGTGATGTAAAGATCCGACGCTTTCAGCGCCAACATGCCTTCGAGAAATTTATCTAGATCCATCTTCCGTATTCACCATTATCTGTATGAACGTTACGAGAATTGCTGCACTTCTAATCCGATCTTACTATCGACCTCTTCACGAGCAACCATGCCTTGCGCCATTAACTGACGAGCATTTTGCTCCATGGTTTGCATGCCGTGAGCCGCACCTGTTTGAATGATCGAATACATCTGCGCGACTTTGTCTTCGCGGATCAAGTTACGAATCGCAGGCGTTGCCATCATAATTTCATGGCATGCAATACGGCCACCACCATTACGTTTCAATAATTTTTGTGCGATAACCGAACGAAGGGATTCAGAAAGCATCGAGCGCACCATGTCTTTATCGCTGCCAGGGAACACATCGATAATACGGTCAATGGTTTTTGCCGCCGAGCTGGTATGTAACGTGCCGAACACTAAGTGCCCCGTTTCCGCCGCCGTTAACGCAAGGCTGATGGTTTCTTTGTCACGCATCTCACCAACCAGAATGACATCCGGGTCTTCACGCAATGCGCTGCGCAGTGCGTTTTGGAAACTATGGGTGTCACGGTGAACTTCACGCTGGTTGATCAAACATTTATTGTTGTTGTGAACAAATTCAATCGGATCTTCAATTGTGAGTACGTGCTTGTTGTGATTACGGTTAATGTAGTCAACAATGGCTGCTAAGGTCGTCGATTTACCTGAACCTGTTGGGCCAGTGACCAGAACTAAGCCTTTTTCAGCGTTCGCAATTTTTTTGAAGATCTCTGGCGCTTCTAGCTCTTCCAGAGTTGGAATGCTACTTGGAATGGTACGGAATACTGCCGCACAACCGCGAGATTGGTTGAAAGCGTTGACACGGAAACGGCCAACGTTATGCAACTCAAAAGAGAAATCGACTTCGAGTTTTTCTTCGAACTCACTGCGTTGGGCATCGTTCATGATTTCGAAAACCAAACGATGCACTTCTTGGTGTGTAAACGCTGGAATGCCTAGTTTTCTCACATCCCCATCAATACGAACCATTGGTGGGACACCTGCAGAAAGATGTAGATCCGAGGCATTATGTTTTACACTAAAATCCAGTAACTCAGTGATATCCATTTAAAATCCTTAAGTCTAAAGTACAGCTATGAGTAGTATTCAACAAAATATTGAACATATCACCTCTCAAATTCGATATGACGAGCAAAAATGTGGTCGAACTCCAGAGTCAGTGCAACTTCTAGCGGTAAGCAAAACTAAACCTGTCGAGGCAATTCTCGAAGCCTACCAAGCGGGACAAACCGCCTTTGGTGAAAACTACGTTCAAGAGGGCGTCAGTAAAGTTCAGCACTTTGCCGAGCATTATCCAGATAATCGAATCGAATGGCACTTCATTGGCCCGATTCAATCCAATAAATCGCGACTTGTTGCTGAACATTTCGATTGGGTTCACACCATCGATCGAACCAAGATTGCTCAACGCCTGAATGATCAGCGGCCAAGCGAACTTAAACCGCTACAAGTTCTGATTCAGGTTAACACCAGTGGTGAGGCATCTAAGTCTGGTGTCACTGAAGCGGAAGTATTCGAGCTGGCGGAGTTGATTTCTCGCCTACCCAACCTCACTTTAAGAGGGTTGATGTCGATTCCTGCCAACGTGTCTGACTACGAATCACAACTCCGTGAATTTCAGAAGTTGGCTACGTTGAAGCAAACACTCGAAGCACAGTTCCCAGAAATCGATACATTATCAATGGGAATGAGTGGTGATATGACCGCTGCAATCGAAGCTGGTAGTACAATGGTTCGTATTGGAACCGCTATTTTCGGCGCACGAGACTACAGCTAAATCAACAAAACGCTCACTCGCGACATAAGTTATGTCGTCAATCGTTAGAGCGTAAATGCGCAATCATCTTACTCGCCAATAGGAGCAGTAAGTAACAGCGGCGCCATTATACACCTGAGCGCACAACAAATTCTAAATATCATGATGGAAATCAGACAAATGGAACATAAAAAAATCGCCTTCATTGGTGCTGGCAACATGGTGAGAGCCATTGTTTCCGGCTTGGTTGCTAACGGATACCCAGCGCAAAACATTACCGCAACGGCTCCTTCAGAGGCTCGTCGCCTTCTGCTAGAACAAGATTTTGGCATCCGTACCACCAGCGATAACATCCAAGCTGCGACCGAGGCGGATGTGGTGGTATTGTCTGTAAAACCGCAAATGATGGCGGATGTCTGTAAACCACTGCAATCGATCGATTTCACTAATAAACTGGTGATTTCTATTGCCGCAGGCATCAACTGTTCACGATTGGATGATATGCTAGCCACCAAATTGAACTTGGTTCGTGTTATGCCAAATACGCCATCACAGCTTGGGTTGGGTATGAGTGGGTTGTTCGCACCAACTCATGTAACCGAGCACGACAAAGCTTTTGCCGCAGAGTTAATGGAAGCGGTCGGTAAAGTATGCTGGGTTGAGCAAGAGTCTGGCATCAATAATGTGATTGCCGCAGCGGGCAGTGCTCCAGCATACTTCTTCCTGTTTATGGAAGCGATGCAAGCAGAAGCGATTGCGCAAGGCTTTGATAAAGAGACCGCTCGACTATTGGTTCAGCAAGCGGCACTGGGCGCGGCCAGTATGGTGGTTAGCAACCCAGAAACTGAGCTATCGACCCTGCGTGAGAACGTAACATCGAAAGGTGGGACAACGGCAGAAGCACTGCGTACATTCAACGAACATCAACTTTCAGATATTGTCGCTAAAGCCATGCAAGCTGCTGTGGCTCGCGCGGAAGAAATGGAAAAACTGTTTTAATTATTTGGATGAACTCCGTTTAGTATCATCCATCACTTGTTAAGGGTACCTTATGAATTCAATGAGTTTTCTCATCTCAACCCTATTTGACCTGTACATCATGGTCGTAATTTTGCGAATTTGGTTGCAAGCTGCGCGCGCAGACTTCTACAACCCATTCTCGCAATTCATAGTAAAAGCGACTCAGCCGGTCATTGGTCCATTGCGCCGCGTTATCCCTTCCGTGGGGAATATTGACCTAGCAACCGTGTTGTTTGCCTACGTGTTGTGTGTGCTTAAATTTGTCGTGCTTATCCTAATAGCTTCGAACGGTTCCGTCTCTTTCAGCGCTGACTTCTTATTCTTGGGCTTATTATCATTAATCAAAGCCGCAGGTGGCCTATTGTTCTGGGTACTATTGATCCGTGCAATTTTGAGCTGGGTAAGCCAAGGCCGCAGCCCTATCGAGTACGTATTCCATCAACTGACCGAGCCAATGTGCGCTCCAATCCGTCGTATTCTTCCGGCTATTGGTGGTCTTGATTTAAGCGTACTGGTGTTATTTATCGGCTTGCAGTTCGCGAACTTCTTAATGGGCGATATCATTGGTCCAATTTGGTTCCAGCTATAATGTCAGCTGCAGTTTGGCAAGATGGTGAGGACATCATCCTGAAGCTCTATATTCAACCTAAAGCTAGCCGCGATAAAATCGTTGGCTTGCATGGTGAAGAGCTAAAAATCGCCATTACTGCTCCACCTGTCGATGGCAAAGCTAATGCACACCTAACTAAGTTCTTAGCCAAGCAGTTTAAAATCGCTAAGGGCTTGGTTCACATAGAAAAAGGTGAATTAGGACGGCACAAACAAATTCGGATAGAATCGCCTACCCAGATACCGACAGAAATTAAAGCCATCATATGATGGCTTTTTATTTACGATTTTGTACCACACTTACTAATACCAACAACTGAGTACGCATTTTTTACCCCCTGACCAAGGTAAAATTGCAGCTATGGTTGTTTTATAACAAGTGCTTTGAGGAAGTAACAATGAGCAAATGGATTACCGCATTACTGATTAGCCTGTTGTCGTTACCAAGCTTCGCCGATCAGTTTAAAAATATGAAAGATATCGAAGTACACTATGTCGCGTTTAACTCAACATTCCTAACACCCAAAGTCGCACGTAGCTACGATATCAAACGTAATGGATACCTCGCTGTGGTTAATATTAGCGTGTTAGATAGAGCTTCATTGGGTAAGCCAGCATTAGAAGCAAAAATTGCTGGACGCGCGAAGAACCTTATCGGCCAAACTCAGACCTTGACCTTTCGTGAAGTCAAAGAAGGCAATGCGATATACTATTTAGCCGAACTACCAATTACCCACGAAGAAACTTTTACTTTCGATATTGACGTAAAAGCTGGAAACAAAGGCTCAGGTAAGCTTAAATTCACCCAGAAGTTTTATGTTGAAGAGTAATTGGGTTGTGATGTTCCAAAAGCTTTTGGATCTAAGCAGGCTAAAAACCACTTATTAGTTAAAGAATATCTAGAGGAGAACGATTTGTTCTCCTCTATCACTATTAAAAGAGATTCCCATGAAAAAAATTGTGCTAGCAACTGGTAACCAAGGCAAAGTTCGTGAAATGGCAGATTTGTTGTCTGACTTCGGCTTTGAAGTATTAGCGCAAAGTGAATTCAATGTATCGGAAGTAGCTGAAACGGGTACAACTTTCATTGAAAACGCAATCATTAAAGCTCGCCATGCCGCACAAGAAACAGGGCTTCCTGCCATTGCAGACGACTCTGGATTAGAAGTCGATTTCTTAAAAGGCGCTCCGGGCATTTACTCTGCACGTTACGCAGGCGAGAGCGCATCTGATCAAGAGAATCTAGAAAAATTGCTAGCGGCAATGGAAGGCGTACCAGAAGCAGAGCGTACAGCACGTTTCCACTGCGTATTAGTCCTCATGCGTCACGAGAACGACCCAACGCCTATCGTCTGTCACGGTAAATGGGAAGGCCGAATTCTAACTGAAGCACACGGTGAAAATGGCTTTGGCTACGACCCAATCTTCTTTGTTCCTGAAGACAACTGTGCGTCAGCCGAACTTGAACCTGCACGTAAGAAACAACTGTCTCACCGCGGTAAAGCGCTCAAGTCGTTGTTTGCTCAACTGTCTGAGCAAGTGTCTCAGTAATCACGAGCGAATTAGACCATGTTAACGCCCCCAGCACTCAGCTTGTATGTACACATCCCGTGGTGTGTGCAAAAGTGCCCGTATTGCGACTTTAATTCTCACGCGCTCAAAACCGAGATTCCAGAAGAAGAGTACATCAGTGCCCTTTTAGAAGATTTGGATACCGACATTGAGAAATACCGACTTAACGAAGCGCCACGTCCACTGCATTCAATCTTCATTGGTGGTGGTACGCCGAGTTTGATTTCGGCAGAAGGCATCGAGCGTCTACTTAAGGGCATTGAAGCGCGTATCCCGTTCAAGCCTGAAATCGAAATAACCATGGAAGCGAATCCAGGCACCATCGAAGCAGAGCGTTTTGTTGGCTACCGCAAAGCTGGTGTAACGCGTATCTCTATCGGCGTACAAAGCTTTGAGCAGCAGAAGCTTGAGCGTTTGGGGCGCATTCACGGCCAAGACGAAGCCGTCAATGCTGCTAAGCTGGCGCACCAAATCGGTTTGAACAGCTTTAACCTCGATCTCATGCACGGCTTACCTGATCAAAGCATCGCACAAGCCTTGGCAGATTTGGACAAAGCGATTGAGTTGGCACCGCCGCACTTGTCTTGGTATCAGCTGACCATCGAACCAAACACCATGTTCTACTACAAGCCACCAACGCTACCTGACGATGATGACTTGTGGGATATTTTCGAGCTCGGACACCAAAAACTTGCAGCCGCGGGTTATGTGCAATATGAAATCTCCGGTTACAGCAAGCCGGGCTATCAGTGTCAGCACAACCTCAACTACTGGCGCTTTGGTGATTACCTTGGTATCGGTTGTGGCTCTCATGGCAAACTCAGTTTTACCGACGGACGTATTATTCGAACGACAAAGGTAAAACACCCGCGAGGCTATTTAGCGGCTTATCAAAATATGGTCAAACCTTATCTGCATACAGAACATGTCGTCGCGGATGAAGATCGTCCATTCGAGTTTTTTATGAACCGATTCCGCTTAATCGAAGCCTGTCCGAAGCAAGATTATGTGGACACCACGGGCTTACCGCTCAGTACGATTCAAGAAACCATCGACTGGGCGATAGAAATGGGCTACCTGAGTGAAACGGCTACCCATTGGCAAATTACTGAAAAAGGGAAGCTCTTCCTTAATGATTTGCTCGAAGCCTTTATGGCCGAAGAAAGCGAAGACTAACGCAACCCCAAAACAAAAAAAGCCTCTCAATTGAGAGGCTTTTTATTTAGAAACAGTACCATCCTAAATAAGGTTGACACATTTCCAACATTAGAAAATTGAACGGCCAATTCGCTCTGAGAGCAGCTCAAGCGCCTTAGTACCAGCAAGCGAGTTACCTGAAGGATCAAGCTCTGGAGACCATACTGAAATGGTCATTTCACCAGGTACTACCGCAATAATGCCACCACCAACACCAGACTTACCAGGCATACCAACGCGATAAGCAAACTCGCCCGCGCCATCATACAAGCCACACGTTGCTAACAGTGCATTAAGTTGTTTGGTTTGCACAGGAGAAACTACAGGCTTGCCCGTTTGTACCGATGTGCCCTTGTTTGCTAAATAGCTAAACGTTTTAGCCAAATCGACGCAACTCATCTTCAGCGCACAAGCGTGGAAGTAATTTTGTAGTACTGGAATCACTTCATTTTCGAAGTTGCCAAAAGAACGCATGAGATATGCAATCGCCGCATTACGGTCACCATGCATCATTTCGGATGCCGCAACGACTTTGTCATACACAATATGGGTATCACCAGAAAGCTGACGCACAAACTCCAACAGGCGCTGACGAGGCGCAGATAAGCGAGTTTGTAACAAATCCGCCACTACTATCGCTCCAGCATTTATAAATGGATTACGAGGAATACCTTGCTCCATTTCTAGCTGGATTAGCGAATTAAATGCCTGCCCCGAAGGCTCTTTTCCCACTCGAGACCAAATTTCTTCTTGCTTGTACAAGCACATCGCTAACGTCAAGCTCAATGCTTTTGAAATAGATTGGATAGAGAAAGGTTCATCGGCATCACCCGCCTTAATAACCTCACCTTCGTTGGTGTATACCGCAATACCTAACTTGTTGCTGGGTACTTTTGCCAGAGCAGGAATGTAATCAGCCACTTTACCTTGGCCGATTAAAGGGCGTACTTCCGCCAAAATATCTGTCAAAATTTCCACTGTCGGTTTCATTCTCTACCTTCTATTTACAAGAGAACTCGTTGAGCTCAGAGGTAAAAAAAGCCAACGTGTCGTTGGCTTTTCCATAGGGTTCGTTCGACTCAAGTCGATTATGGTTTTACTGCCACAATAATATTGCGGTTGATAGATTGATCAACACGGTGAAGATAACCGATGTAAGGCTCTTCTGAAAGTACCTTCCAACCTTGCTCTTCAAATAATGCCGCGACATCTTTCCATTTCAATGTGAATTCATTGAAAGACAACACCACTGAACCTTGCTTTTTCAATACCACTTTCCATGCAGGCAGAGCCTCTTTTAAAAGCTCTAGTGGACTACGGTTCAGTTTGCTGTCCTTGGCATTTTTGCTGCCGTGCTGCACGCCATAAGGCAGATCAGACACCATCACATCAACTGAGTTCTTTTTCACGACTTGATCAGCGATACGAGTATCAGCCGAATACAGCTTCATAAATTGAAGATTGCCTTGGTTGTAATCTTCTTTATTTGCTGCAGCTTCAACCACGAAACCATCCGCCACTTTCTTGCCACCCGCAGTGCGCTTTTCTTTGCTCACTTTGTGCTTAAAGCGGCCATTCTTCATGAACTTAACAATAAAGGTCTGGATCTCTTGCACCCACTTGGCGTTGATCTCAACCCCTACCACGTTCAAACCGTGGATCAAGCCTTCAAATAAGGTTGTACCTTTACCACACATTGGATCCATTAAGGTCAGTTGTTCACTTCCCGTATTGGACGCACTAATGCCGATATTCACCATCAAACGGGTAAACTGCTCGTTTGTTTTCCCGGTGTAGCGCAAAATCTGGCTCATACTTTCCGGGAAAGTGTTAAATACGGGCGCTTGAACTGGTCGAAGTAAACCATCTTCGCGCACTTCAAATAGCGCATAGTAAATCGAAGAGGCTGCGATTCTTCGCGCCTGCTCATCGGTTAGCGCTTCCTGACAAGAAAACACCAACGCAGCAGGTAAGCCAACGTCTTTACTACCAATTTCTGTCACATCCACGCCTTGTGAAGCTAAAATTGCTTTTAGCTCAGAACAGGCAATGGTCATTGCGCTATCAAAGTAAATTCGGTTATGACCCGGATTCGCTAATATCGCGTAATGGTACATCCCATGAACTCCTCTGGTTACGCAATACGCTTATATTTGATATCCCAAACACCGTGACCAAGACGGTGACCACGAGCTTCAAACTTCGTTAGCGGGCGATCGTCTGGACGAGGAACGAAATCACCATCTTTAGCAATGTTTTCGAAACCTGGCGCTTGGTTCATCACTTCAATCATGTGCTCTGCGTAGTTTTCCCAGTCGGTCGCCATGTGGAAAATACCTTCATTAGGGATAAGCTTCTCACGCACCATTTCCGCAAAACCTAATTGAACAATACGACGCTTGTGGTGACGCTTCTTATGCCAAGGGTCTGGGAAGAACA
This sequence comes from Vibrio sp. 1078-1, assembly GCF_033340475.1. Classification (NCBI taxonomy): domain Bacteria; kingdom Pseudomonadati; phylum Pseudomonadota; class Gammaproteobacteria; order Vibrionales; family Vibrionaceae; genus Vibrio; species Vibrio sp. 1078-1. Next base: position 3,520 of record NZ_JAWOWM010000013.1, on the reverse strand, counting down.
ATTGCAGTGTCGATAAGCTGCCATTTGGGATCATGTGTTCGAATACTTCTACCGCATCGTGACACATTACACGCAGGTTAGTAATTCCCGCTTCGCGAGCATCGGCAAGACAAGCACCAACGCCTGGGCTATGAACTTCGATACCGATGAAGTTTTTCTCTGGCGCGTTCTTTGCCATTTCAACCAATGAAGCACCCATACCAAAACCGATCTCAAGCACTACTGGGTTATCGTTGCCAAACACCTCTTTCCAATCGAGAAGTTCAGCTTTGAAGTCAATACCCATCGTAGGCCAGCATTCATTCATCGCGCTCTCTTGACCTTTAGTCAAACGCCCTTCACGGCGTACAAAGCTGCGGATTTTGCGGATCAGCTTTCCGTCTTCGTTGTATTCGTTAGTGGTTACTTCACTCATTGATTTTGCCTGCACATTGATTAATCAAAGCGGGGATTATCCAAAGAATTTACTTAGGTGCAAGTATTTGTTGAGCTCTTGGTCTATGGCAACCCAAAAGCAACGACACACCTCTTTATATCCCTACTGTTTATCCGTTGTACTTCTTGCCCATTATGTGGTGCAATTTTGCACCTAACCAATAATAGAATACAGAGCAAGTCGTGACACCTTTCGCCAGTGCCATCCTAGAATGGTATGACGCATATGGAAGAAAAGATCTTCCGTGGCAACAAAATAAGACCGCATACAGTGTCTGGTTGTCTGAAATTATGCTTCAGCAAACTCAGGTCACTACGGTTATTCCGTATTACCAACGTTTCTTGGAGCGCTTTCCAACCGTGATCGATCTTGCCAATGCTGAGCAAGATGAAGTCCTACACCTTTGGACTGGCTTAGGGTACTACGCCCGAGCCCGTAACCTTCACAAAGCAGCACAAGAGGTCGCCTCTACATACAATGGTGAGTTTCCTCTTGATATAGAGAAAATGAACGCCCTACCGGGGATTGGTCGCTCTACCGCTGCCGCCATTTTATCGTCTGTGTATAAACAACCACACGCGATTCTTGATGGTAACGTGAAGCGCACCCTATCCCGCTGTTTCGCAGTTGCAGGATGGCCAGGACAAAAAAAGGTTGAAAACCAGCTGTGGGAAATTGCCGAAACGCACACCCCACAAACGGATGTAGATAAGTATAACCAGGCAATGATGGACATGGGCGCAATGGTCTGCACACGCAGCAAACCCAAATGTAGCCTCTGCCCTGTTGCTGATCTGTGTGTGGCAAAGCAACAAGGTAATGTGCTCGACTACCCGGGCAAAAAACCGAAGAAAGATAAGCCAATCAAGCAAACTCGTTTCGTGATGCTTCACCACAACACCGAAAATGGTCATGAGGTGTGGTTGGAGCAAAGACCACAAACAGGCATTTGGGGTGGCTTATTCTGCTTCCCACAAACCGAACATGTGGATGCAGAAAGCGACATTGAATTGCTACTGGATCAACGCGGCATTCAAGCCAGCAATATCAAACAGAAGCAAACACTGATTACCTTTCGTCATACATTCAGCCATTACCACCTAGATATCACGCCAATTTTGATTGATTTATCAAAGCAACCGGACGTGATAATGGAAGGCAACAAAGGTCTTTGGTATAACTTATCTAAACCTGAAGAAGTCGGTTTAGCCGCGCCAGTAAAACTATTGCTGGAAACGCTACCCCACGAACTTCGTTAATTGAATACAAGGAGTCATTATGAGCCGCACTGTATTTTGTGCTCGACTAAAGAAAGAAGGCGAAGGTCTAGACTTTCAACTTTACCCTGGTGAACTAGGTAAACGCATTTTCGACAACATCTCGAAAGAAGCGTGGGCTCAGTGGCAACACAAACAAACCATGTTGATCAACGAGAAGAAACTCAACATGATGGATCCAGAACACCGCAAACTGATCGAAACAGAAATGGTAAATTTCCTCTTTGAAGGAAAAGACGTTCATATCGAAGGTTACACACCTCCGAGCGAATAAAGTCGCTTGAGTTAAACAATGACATCACAACCATTTGTGGTGTCATTTTTCTATTACCTTCAATAACTCTGATACTTATGAAAAAAATTGTCTTTATTGCTGCCGCACTTTTAATGGCAGGCTGTAGCCGTGAATTCGTCGAAAAGATTTATGACGTCAACTACGAGCCAACAAACCGTTTTGCCAATAACTTAGCTGAGCTACCAGGACAATTTGAAAAAGATACTGCGGCGCTAGATGCCTTAATCAATAGCTTTTCAGGCAATATTCAAAAGCGCTGGGGTAAAAAAGAAATCAAGTACGCTGGCAAGAGTAATTACGTTAAGTACATCGATAACTACCTTAGCCGCGCCGAGGTCGACTTTCGCAAAGGCGTGATCACGATAGAGACCGTATCACCGACCGAGCCCCAAAAACACCTAAAAGACGCGATTGTCACCACCTTATTAACACCAGACGATCCCGCGCACGTCGACTTATTCTCCTCTAAAGGTATCACGTTAGAGGGGCAACCATTCCTGTATAAACAAGTTGTCGACCAAGACAATAAGCCAATTCAATGGTCTTGGCGGGCAAACCGATTTGCGGAATACCTCATCGCAAATAAAATAAAAACCAAAAATGTAGATTTCAAGAAAGCGTATTACGTCGAAATTCCCATGGTTGAAGACCACTTTTCAACACGCAGCTACCAATACGCCGATATCGTGCGTCGAGCTTCCAAGAAATACGACATTCCAGAAGACTTGATATACGCCATTATTAAAACCGAGAGCAGTTTCAACCCATACGCGGTAAGTTGGGCAAATGCATATGGCCTAATGCAAGTTGTACCTAAAACAGCGGGACGAGATGTGTTCAAACTCGTGAAAAAGCGCTCGGGCCAACCAAGCCCTGAATATTTGTTTAATCCAGAAAACAACATAGATACTGGTACTGCGTATTTCTATATCTTAAAAAATCGTTATTTAAGAGAAGTCCGCCACCCTACCTCTCTCGAGTACAGCATGATTTCAGCTTACAATGGCGGTACTGGAGGAGTTTTAAACACATTTCATCGCAGTGATCGCAAACGCGCAATGCAAGATCTTAATTCATTGCAACCCAACCAAGTTTATTGGGCGTTAACCAAGAAACACCCGAACGCAGAAGCGCGTCGCTACCTAGAAAAAGTTACAAATTTCAAAAAGGAATTTAACTCGAAGCAAACTTTGTAGTGACAGTTGAATAAAAAGCGTTCGAACAACCACTTTTTTGAAATTATTTAAAAAAAGTGGTTGACGCAACGCGGGAAAATCCGTTTAATAGCGCTCCGTTGCCCGGATAGCTCAGTCGGTAGAGCAGAGGATTGAAAATCCTCGTGTCGGTGGTTCGATTCCGCCTCCGGGCACCACAATTTGATTTGTTGGTGTCTTAACGAAATGTTATAACACGGACAAAAGCACAAAGAATAAAGTGTGCCGACTTAGCTCAGTAGGTAGAGCAACTGACTTGTAATCAGTAGGTCACCAGTTCGATTCCGGTAGTCGGCAC